>NZ_CP134890.1:1227274-1840911 GCF_032098525.1 Flavobacterium sp. PMTSA4 | reverse complement strand
CCAATATACTTGCTAACGAACTTGGAGTTGGGATTAAAATAACCTCTGGTCCTGTTTTAGATAAACCTGGTGATTTAGCAGGTTTGTTAACTAACTTAGAAGATAGAGATGTACTTTTTATTGATGAAATTCATCGTTTAAGCCCAATAGTTGAAGAGTATTTATATTCTGCTATGGAAGACTTTAAGATTGATATCATGATCGAATCAGGTCCAAACGCTAGGACGGTTCAAATCAACTTGAATCCTTTCACGCTTGTTGGTGCTACAACTCGTTCCGGTTTATTAACCGCACCGATGCGTGCGCGTTTTGGAATACAAAGCCGTTTACAATATTATAACACAGAGTTATTAACCACAATTGTACAGCGTAGTGCATCTATTTTAAAAATGCCAATCACTATGGAAGCAGCTATCGAAATTGCTGGAAGAAGTAGAGGAACGCCTCGTATTGCCAATGCATTGTTGCGTCGTGTTAGAGACTTTGCGCAGATTAAAGGCAACGGTAGTATTGATATTGAAATCGCTCAATTTTCGTTAAAAGCTTTGCATGTAGATGCTCATGGATTGGACGAAATGGATAACAAAATCCTTACTACTATTATAGAAAAATTCAAAGGCGGACCAGTAGGTCTGTCCACTTTGGCAACTGCAGTATCTGAAAGTGGCGAAACCATTGAAGAAGTCTATGAGCCATTCTTAATTCAAGAAGGTTTCATTATGCGAACACCAAGAGGTAGAGAAGTAACCGATAAAGCCTATAAACATTTAGGAAAAATAAAAGGTCCAAATCAAGGTGAATTGTTTTGATTAATAAAGAAAAATACACCCAAATTATAAAAGCCGAATCCAAAAGACTCGGCTTTTTGTCTTGCGGTATATCCAAAGCAACTTTTCTAGAGGAAGAAGCACCTCGCTTTGAAGAATGGCTCAAGAAAGGCCATCACGGCGAAATGAAGTTTATGGAAGATTATTTTGATAAGCGATTAGACCCACGATTGCTTGTAACTGGTGCAAAAAGTGTAGTATCGTTGCTCATCAATTATTACCCATCCGAATTTCAAAATCAGGAAAGTTATAAGATTTCTAAATATGCGTATGGCAAAGACTATCACTATGTCATCAAGAAGAAGTTAAAGAAACTCTTGGCAGCTATCCGAGCTGAAATTGGCGATATTCATGGAAGAGCTTTTATAGACATTGCACCCATTATGGATAAAGCTTGGGCAGCCAAAAGCGGATTGGGTTGGATGGGTAAAAGCAGCAACTTGCTTACGCAACAAGTGGGTTCGTTTTATTTTATAGCCGAATTGGTTATAGACCTTGAACTCGAATATGATTACCCAACTACAGACCATTGTGGCACTTGCACTGCTTGCATTGATACTTGTCCTACGCAAGCCATCATTGAACCTTATAAGGTTGACGGCAGTAAATGCATTTCCTATTATACCATCGAACTAAAAGACAATCTGCCACAAGAAGCCAAAGGCAAAATGGATGATTGGATGTTTGGTTGCGACATTTGTCAGGATGTTTGCCCATGGAATAAGTTTTCTAAATCACACAGCGAACCACTTTTTAATCCTAATCAAGAGCTTTTGAACTTTAGCAAAAGAGATTGGGAGGAAATTACCGAAGATACTTTTGAGAAAGTATTCAAAGGAACACCTATTAAAAGAACTCAGTACCAAGGCTTGAAACGCAACATCGATTTTTTGAAAGAGTAAACCAATTTTAGATTTCATAGTGTATTTTATTGTAATATATGAACTTATATTGTAGTAAAAGCCCATTTGTATTGTAAAAGGAGTAAACAGATTGCAATAAATCGTTCTTATAGGCACGATTAGTTTATTAGTTTAAAATATTTTGAAAACAACCGCTCAAAAATTTCTTATTTAAACTTAGTCTTATAACTTTGTAGGTTCGAACAAACAATGATATGCATCACAAAGACACCAAACGAAGAGAAGCGCTTTTATATCATGCCAAGCCAACGCCTGGAAAAATAAAAGTTGTGCCAACCAAGAAGTATGCTACACAAAGAGATTTGTCATTGGCATATTCACCAGGAGTTGCCGAGCCTTGTTTAGAAATAGCGAAAGACGTTAACAACGTTTATAAATATACTTCCAAAGGAAACTTAGTAGCCGTAATTTCAAATGGTACTGCGGTTTTAGGTCTTGGAGATATCGGACCCGAAGCTTCAAAACCTGTAATGGAAGGGAAAGCACTGTTGTTTAAAATATTTGCCGATATTGATGTGTTTGATATCGAAGTTGACACCAAAGATGTGGATGCTTTTATAGAAACTGTAAAAAATATTGCGCCAACCTTTGGAGGAATCAACCTTGAAGACATCAAAGCTCCCGAATCGTTTGAAATAGAACGACGCTTAGTGGAAGAACTGAACATTCCGGTGATGCACGATGACCAACACGGAACGGCTATCATATCTTCGGCAGCTTTATTGAATGCTTTGTTTTTGGCTAAAAAGAAAATTGATAAAGTAAAAGTTGTTGTTTCTGGAGCAGGTTCAGCAGCATTAGCTTGTGCTAACTTGTATGTTGCTTTAGGCATAAAAGTGCAAAACATCATCATGTTTGATAAAGACGGTGTGCTTTCTATGGATAGAAATGACTTATCCGATTTGCAGAAAAAGTATGCCAACACAAAACCAGGCATCGACCTGAAAAAAGCATTAAAAGATGCCGATGTTTTCCTTGGATTATCCGCTGGAAACATCCTAACTCCTGAAATGTTAAAAGGAATGGCAAAAAACCCTATCGTTTTTGCGATGGCAAACCCTGTTCCTGAAATTGATTATGACTTGGCAATTGCTACCCGAAAAGATATCATTATGGCAACTGGTCGTTCAGACCATCCTAATCAGGTAAACAACGTTCTTGGGTTTCCATATATTTTCCGCGGAGCGTTAGATGTTCGCGCAACTAAAATAAACGAAGCCATGAAAATGGCTGCGGTAAAAGCGTTAGCAGCTTTGGCCAAAGAACCAGTACCGGAGCAAGTAAACATTGCCTATGGAGAAACCAAGTTGAACTTTGGTAGAGATTATATTATCCCAAAACCATTTGACCCAAGGTTAATCTCGGTGGTTGCACCTGCCGTTGCGAAAGCAGCAATGGAATCGGGAGTTGCACTAAACCCAATTACCGATTGGCAGAAATATGAAGATGAATTGTTAGACCGATTAGGTTCTGATAATAAGATGGTTCGATTGCTTACTAATCGTGCTAAGACCAATCCTAAGCGAGTTGTTTTTGCAGAAGCTGACCATTTAGACGTATTGAAAGCAGCACAAATAGCGTATGAAGAAGGAATTGCTAAACCAATACTACTTGGAAACAAAGAGGTTATACTTGAGCTGAAAGAAGAGTTAGATTTTAATGCTGATGTGCCAATTATAGACCCAAAAACTAAAGAAGAAGATGCTAGAAGATTGCATTATGCTGATATTTTTTGGAAAGCAAGAGAACGAAAAGGAGTTTCGCAATATGATGCTCAAAAATGGATGCGTGAGCGCAATTATTTTGCCGCTATGATGGTTAGCGATGGTGATGCAGATGCATTGGTTTCGGGTTATTCAAGAAGTTACCCTTCGGTAATAAAACCAATGATGCAATTGATAGGAAAAGCACCAGGCATTTCATTAATTGCCACAACTAATATGATGATGACCAATCGTGGACCGATGTTTTTATCGGATACAGCGATTAATCCAAACCCATCAGCAGATGATTTGGCGAAAATTGCTTTAATGACCGAAAAGACAGTGAGAATGTTTGGAATTGAACCAGTGATTGCAATGGTTTCTTATTCAAACTTCGGTTCATCTAACTATGAAACAGCTACTAGAGTTCGTGAGGCAGTTGCTTATTTGCATAAATATTACCCTGATTTGATTGTTGATGGAGAAATTCAAACAGATTTTGCCTTGAATCCTGATATGTTGAAAGCTAAATTTCCGTTTTCAAAACTAGCTGGAAAGAAAGTGAATACTTTAATCTTCCCGAATCTTGAAGCTGCCAATATTACTTATAAACTATTGAAAGAGTTGTATAATGTAGATTCTATTGGGCCAATAATGCTAGGAATGGATAAACCAGTTCATATTTTTCAACTTGGTGCAAGCGTTGAAGAAATGGTAAACATGGTTGCTGTTGCCGTTGTTGATGCGCAAGAAAAAGAAAAAAGAAACAAAATGATAAAAGTTAATTTTTGATTTATTTAACAATATTTCAAACTAACACTATCAGTTAAAGAATTTTGTTATATTTGGAAATACATTTTCAAACGAATGATAGCTCATATTCAAGGTAAAGTAGTAGAAAAAACACCAACAGAAGTAATTATAGATTGCAATGGTGTAGGCTATCATATCAATATTTCACTTCATACATTTTCGTTACTTCCTAATACTGATTTTGTAAAGCTTTTTACCTTTCTTCAAATCAAAGAAGATTCGCATTCACTTTTTGGGTTTGTAGAAAAATCAGAGCGTGAATTGTTTAAATTACTATTGTCTGTATCAGGAATTGGTGCAGGAATAGCAAGAACAATGCTTTCCTCTTTAGAACCAAAACAAATTATTCAAGCAATAGCAGTTGGCGACGTAGCTACAGTACAATCTATTAAAGGAATTGGATTGAAAACAGCGCAACGTGCTATCATCGAATTAAAGGAAAAAGTGTTAAAAGTGTATGATTTAAATGAAATTTCTACAATTTCACACAATATTAACAAAGAAGAATCGTTATCTGCATTAGAGGTTTTAGGTTATACTAGAAAATCGGCAGAAAAAGTTGTGGATAAAATCATCAAAGAGAATCAAGAAGCAACAGTAGAAACTATAATCAAACAAGCGTTAAAAAATTTATAATACTTGAAAACAAAATACCATTTATATAAATTCATTACTTTAAAGAAATTACTATTCTTATTTGTTTTTTTAACAACAGGAACCGTTTTTTCTCAAATTGTTGAAACTCCTTCTGATTCCACGGGTTATAGCACTGGAAGAATTGAGATTAATAATCCTAACAGTATTATTAACGCTTATAAATACGACCCAGCAACGAACCGTTATATTTATTCAAGCACTTTTGAAGGATTTAATATAAATTATCCAATTATTTTAACGCCACAAGAGTATGAAGAGTTAGTTCTTCGTGAGTCGATTAGAGATTATTACAAGAAAAAATCGGATGCAATTGATGGTAAAAAAGAAGGAAGCGAAGAAGCAAGAAAAGATCAATTACCAAGATATTATGTTAATTCAGGTTTCTTTGAAACCATTTTTGGTTCCAATACTATTGATGTAAAACCTACAGGTTCGGTTGAAATGGACTTAGGTGTTCGCTATACCAAGCAAGATAATCCTGCATTTTCTCCAAGAAACAGAGCACAAACCTCATTCGATTTCGATCAACGAATCAGTATGAGTTTGATGGGTAAAGTAGGAACTCGATTAAGTGTTAATGCTAATTATGATACCCAATCAACATTTGCTTTCCAAAATTTGATTAAGTTAGAATATGCACCAACAGAGGATGATATTATTCAAAAAATTGAAGTCGGTAACGTAAGTATGCCGTTAACCAATTCATTGATTCGTGGTGCACAAAGTTTATTTGGAGTCAAAGCACAATTGCAATTTGGGAGAACAACAGTTACAGGAGTTTTCTCTGAACAAAAATCGCAAACACGTTCAGTAACGGCTCAAGGTGGTGGAACTATTCAAGATGCTGAAATTTTTGCTTTAGATTATGATTCGGACAGACACTTTTTCTTATCACAATACTTTAGAAACAGGTATGATGAAGCGATGTCAACTTATCCACACATTCAGAGTAGAGTTCAGATTACTAGAATTGAAGTTTGGGTAACTAATAAACAAAACAGAGTAAATAATACCAATAATAATTTAAGAAACATTATTGCACTTCAAGATTTAGGTGAGGCAGAGTTATCTGGAGTTGCAGTAAATAATGTTGTAGCAATTGCACCTGCAGATTTACCAGCATTTTTTGTTGCTCCAGTAGATACACCACCAAGTAACGAGAACAATAAATATGACCCAACAAAAATCGGTACTTCAGGATATTTGTTAAATTCAAACATCAGAGATGTAACAACATCAAGCCAAGGATTTAATAATATTACATCAGTAAGTGAAGGAAATGATTACTCAAAACTTGAAAATGCTAGAAAGTTAAATCCAAATGAATTTACTTATCATCCACAATTAGGATATATTTCATTGCAGCAACGTTTGGCTAACGATGAAGTTTTGGCCGTTGCTTATCAATTTACTGTTGGAAATGATGTTTATCAAGTTGGAGAATTCGGAACGGATGGAGTTGAATCATCAGTTGTTAGTGGTTCGGCAGATGACCCAAATATATCAACACAAAGTTTGATTTTAAAAATGCTGAAAAGTAATTTGACAAACGTTCAAAAACCAATTTGGAATTTGTTGATGAAGAATATTTATCAAATCCCTGGAGCGTTTCAATTACAACAAGAAGATTTCAGATTTAATATTTTATATACTGATCCTTCGCCTATAAATTATATTTCTCCTGTACCTGGAACTAATTTTCCTGTTACAACTGATCCTGATATGACTGTTGCAGAAACACCATTAATTAAAGTATTCAATGTTGATAAATTGAATTATAATAATGACCCGCAAAATGGAGGTGATGGATTTTTTGATTTCATACCAGGATTAACTGTTGACCAGCAAAACGGAAGAATTATTTTTACTACTGTTGAACCTTTTGGTAAGCATTTGTTTGAAAAATTGAGGTTAAACAATAGTGAAGATTATTATGAAGATTACTCGGCAACAAATCAATTGCCAACAACAAATACATTTAATGCGAACCAAGCAAAATATGTATTTAGAGAAATGTATCGAACTACTCAAGCAGCAGCTTTACAAGATGCATCTAGAAATAAGTTTCAACTAAAAGTTAGGTATAAATCTTCTGGTGGTGAAGGTATTCCTATCGGTGCTTTCAATGTGCCAAGAGGTTCAGTTGTTGTTACTGCTGGAGGAAGAGTTTTAGTTGAAGGTGTTGATTACAGTGTAAATTATCAGGCAGGAAGAGTTCAAATCCTTGATCCTTCTCTTCAGGCATCAAATACGCCTATTAATGTTTCAGTAGAGAATAATTCTGTGTTTGGTCAACAAACTAGAAGGTTTATGGGAGTTAATGTTGAACATAAATTCAGTGATAAGTTTTTAATTGGTGGTACTTTGATAAATATGGCTGAAAGACCATTTACTCAAAAATCAAATTACGGACAAGAATCGGTTAACAATACAATCTATGGGTTTAATGCTAATTATTCTACAGAGGTTCCTTTTTTCACTCGCTTGGTAAATAAGCTTCCAAACATTGATACCGATGTGCCTTCTAATTTATCGGTTAGAGGTGAAATAGCTTTTTTAAAACCAGGAACATCTAAGAACGATCAATTTGATGGAGAATCAACTATTTATGTTGATGACTTTGAAGGTTCACAAACAACCATTGACATGCGATCGCCAATTTCATGGGCTTTATCGAGTGTGCCTAAGTTTCCAGAGAATCCTGAGCCTGGAACTGATACTTATGAATTTAATTCAGGAGCACTTGATTTAAGTTATGGATATAAAAGAGCAAAATTAAACTGGTACAGTATTGACCCAACCATATACATTCAAACTCCTGGTGAAATTGGACCAGATGGAGTTTCTTTAAACAGTACCAGAAGAATTTTTAATAGAGAATTATTTCCAAATTTAGACCTAACAATTGGACAATCTCAAGTGGTGAATACTTTAGATTTAACGTATTATCCATCTGAGCGCGGTCCGTATAATTATGATCCAGCAGCGGCAACAACAGGAGTTTTGCCAAATCCTACTCAAAACTTTGGGGGTATTACTCGTGCTATAAATTCTACTAATTTTGAGCAAAGTAATGTGGAATACATTCAATTTTGGGTAATGGATCCATACTATCCAGACACTGATCCAAATGCTGAAAATCCTGCTAATGTTGGAAAAATTTATTTTAACCTAGGAGAAATATCAGAAGATATTTTGAAAGATGAGCGTAAACAATATGAGAACGGTTTACCAGCAAATAATGTTTCTCAAGCATTAACCAGTTCAACAGTTTGGGGTAAAGTACCTTCGGCACAATCATTAATATATGCTTTTGACGTTGATGGTGCGAATCGTGCCAAACAAGACGTTGGATTTGACGGATTGGATGATAATGATGAAAAAAGTTTACCAGGTATTCATCCAGCTTATGCTGCTTTGCCCGATCCAGCAGCAGATAATTATCAATATTTTTTAGCAGCTTCAGGGAGTTCAGTTTTTGAGCGCTATAAAAATTACAATGGCGTTCAAGGCAATTCACCAGTTGACGTTTCTGACACCAATAGAGGTTCAACTACATTACCTGATGTAGAAGATATCAATCGAGATAACACTATGAATACCATTAATGCTTATTATGAGTATAGTGTTGATATTCGACCAAATATGACTGTTGGTACAAATTATATCACAGACGTTCGTGAAACAGTTATTGATAATTTACCTAATGGTACTTCAATTCCTGTTCGTTGGTTCCAAATGAAAATTCCAGTTAAAGATTATCAAAATAAAGTAGGTGCAATTACAGATTTTCGTTCAATACGTTTTATGAGAATGTTTATGACTGGATTTTCTGAACAAGTTACACTTCGTTTTGGAGCTTTAGATTTAGTTCGTGGAGAATGGAGAAGATATGATAATTCATTTGAATTGACTGACAATAATCCTGATGATGATGGAACCAATTTTGATGTTCTTTCGGTAAACATACAAGAAAATGCAAGTCGTTTACCAATTCCTTATGTTTCGCCTCCAGGAGTCGTTCGTGAACAGTTAGCAAACGGAAACGATATTGTTAATCAAAATGAACAAGCTCTTTCATTAAGAGTTTCGGGCGAAGGTTTAGAACCAGGTGATTCAAGAGCTGTGTTTAAAAATGTTAGCATTGACATGCGTCAGTTTAATAAACTGAAAATGTTTTTGCATGCCGAAGCTTTACCAGCACCAACTGATCCAACACCGCTTTTAGATGATCAAATGACTGCTTTCATACGTTTTGGTAATGACTTTACAGACAATTTCTACGAAGTTGAAATTCCTTTAAAAGTTACTCCAGAAACTGGAAGAACACCTGAAGAAGTTTGGCCAGAAATCAATGAAATGGATATTAGAACCAGTTTGTTAACCAAATTAAAGGTATTGTCATTAAGTGTTGATCCAGCTGAATTAGTTGATGGAGTTTTGTATAAAGACGATGTAGAATTAGATCCATCTTTAGGTAATATTACAAACCGCGGACCATTAAGATTGGGTATTAAAGGAAATCCAAATTTTGGGTTAGTGAGAACATTAATGGTTGGGGTGAGAAACAGGCATACTGAGAAAATTCGTGGAGAAGTTTGGTTTAATGAACTTCGATTGGCAGATATGAGTAACAAAGGCGGAATGGCAGCGGTATTAAATGTTGACACCAATATGGCTGATTTTGCAACCATTTCTGCAACTGGAAGAAAAAGCACCATTGGATTTGGTTCTGTTGAAGAAGGCCCAAATGAAAGAAGTAGAGAAGATGTACTTCAATATAATTTAGTTACTAATTTAAGTTTAGGTAAACTTTTACCTAAGAAATGGGGAATTAATTTGCCATTTAATTATGCTATTGGGGAAGAAACCATTACGCCAGAGTACGATCCTTATAATCAAGATATTCGTTTAAATCAATTGTTAGCAAATACGTCAGATGCTGATGAAAGAGCTAATATTGAAAACAGAGCAATTGATTATACAAGAAGAAAAAGCATCAATTTCATTGGTGTTAAGAAAGAAAGATCGCCTGAGCAAAAACCACATATTTATGATCCTGAAAATTTAACATTGTCCTATTCATACAATGAAATAAAGAAACATAATTATGAAATTGAGAATTTTATTGACCAACAGGTTAATGCTACTGTAGATTATACTTATACATTCCAACCAAAACCGGTTGAACCTTTTAAAAATTCAAAATACTTTAAGAAAAGTAGCTACTGGAAAATGTTGCAAGATTTTAATTTTAATTATTTGCCAACAAATATTTCCTATAGCACAAATATAATCAGACAATACAATCAACAAAGATTCAGACAAGTTGATGTTGACGGAATTCCACTGGATGATTTATATAGAAGAAACTATATGTTTAATTATCAGTATGGATTTAATTATAGTTTAACCAAATCTTTGAAATTAAATTATTCAGCTTCAACCAGAAACTTGGTTAGAAACTACATTGATGAAAATAATGATGTTGACAATAGTTATACTATTTGGACTGATTTTTGGAATATTGGAACACCAAACCAACACAATCAGCAAATTGTGGTTAATTATGATTTGCCTATAAATAAATTACCATTCTTGGCTTTTGTAAAATCTACGTATTCTTATACTGGAGATTACAGTTGGCAACGTGCTTCTTTAGCGTTATCACCGTTAGTTTTGGATGGACAAGAGTATAACTTAGGAAACACAGTTCAAAATGCTGGTTCGCATAGATTTAACACAGCATTGAACATGGAGACTTTCTATAAATACATTGGTCTTGGTAAAAAACCAGCAACTAGACCTAATCAACCAAAAACACTACCAAAACCTGGTCAAAAAATTACCAATACAGCTCAGCCAGCTAAATCTGAAAATGTATTCTTAGATGGTTTGAAAGGAGTTTTAACCAGTGTGAAGAATGTTCAAATTAATTACACTAGAAACCAAGGAACAATGTTACCAGGATTTTTACCAAGTATAGGTTTCTTTGGTTCTTCTAAACCTGGTTTAGGGTTTGTGTTTGGTGACCAAGCAGATGTTAGATATGAAGCTGCTAAAAGAGGTTGGCTTACAGATTATCAGGATTTCAATCAAAATTTTACACGTGTAAAAACAACTACTTTAGATCTGACTGCTAATGTAGATTTGTTTCCTGATTTTAAAATTGATTTAATTGCAAATAGAGCTTATTCAGAAAATTATTCTGAACAATACAACGTTATTGATGGGAATTATAATTCTCAATCACCTTATACTACAGGTAATTTTTCTATTACAACAGTAATGCTTAAATCTGCTTTTAAAGCAAGTGATGAAAACTTCTCTTCTTCATTTAATGACTTCAGAGGAAACAGAATAATAATTGCAGATAGATTGGCAACAGAATTTTATGGAACAACTAACTTCACTAGAGATGCGGAAGGTTATCCAATTGGTTTTGGTAAAAACAGTCAACAAGTATTGTTACCTGCATTTTTAGCTGCTTATACGGGCTTATATACTTCAGGCGCTAATGATTCTGCAAAAAATATTTCATTAGATGCAATAAAAAATATTCCGATTCCTAACTGGACGGTAAAATATACAGGATTAATGCGTTATAAGTTCTTTAAAGACACATTCAAACGTTTCTCTCTTCAGCATGCTTATCGTGCTTCTTATACAATTAATTCATTCCGTTCTAATTTAGATTACGATCCTAATTCGCCAGCTGATGTAGATGTTGGTGGAAATATTAAAGCACGAAATTTGATAGGAAATGCCAACTTAGTTGAACAATTTAATCCATTAATCCGTTTAGATTTTGAAATGAAAAACTCATTCAAAATGCTAGCAGAGATGAAAAAGGACAGAAGTTTATCGTTGAGTTTTGATAATAATCTTTTAACTGAAGTTCAAGGATTAGAGTATGTTTTAGGTTTTGGTTATCGTTTTAAAGATGTAATTATCTCTTCAAAATTAGCTGATAACCCAACGGGAATTATCAAAAGTGATATTAACATGAAAATTGATTTCTCATACAGAAACAATAAAACCATAGTTCGTTATTTAGATTATGACAATAACCAATTGGGGAATGGTCAAAATATTTGGTCTGCAAAATTAACTGCTGATTATTCGTTTAGTAAAAATCTAACCGCTATTTTCTATTACGACCATTCGTTCTCAAAACCGGTAATTTCAACTTCATTCCCGTTAACAAATATCAGAGCTGGATTTACTTTGCGATATAATTTTGGAAACTAAAAAGTTTTAAAGTTTTCATTTTAATAATCGCTCAAGAAATAATACTTTTGGAGAAATTTATAAATACTAAATCAAATGAACATACCAGCTAACTTAAAATACACAAAAGACCACGAATGGGTTGCTATTGATGGAGATGTTGCTACTGTAGGAATTACTGATTTTGCTCAAAAAGAATTGGGTGATATCGTTTATGTAGAAGTAGAAACTCTTGATCAAACTATGGACAAAGACGAAGTTTTTGGTACTGTAGAAGCAGTGAAAACAGTTTCAGATTTATTTTTACCATTATCTGGTGAAATAATCGAATTCAATGACAGCTTAGAAAGAAAACCTGAAACTGTAAATACAGATCCTTATGGCGATGGTTGGATGATAAAAGTAAAATTCTCAAATCCTGAAGAAGTAGCTGATCTTTTATCTAGCGATGACTATAAAAACCTTATTGGCGCATAAAAATTTTTGGTTAGCAATTGCACTGTTATGGACAAGCATAATATTTTATTTATGCTTAATAGATAGTAGCGAGTTGCCTTCGTTGGGAATAAAAGTTGAAGGATTTGACAAAGTTGTTCATTTCTCGTTCCATTTTATTTTTACAGTATTTTGGGTAATTTATCTAAATGTAACCAATACAAGTGTTACTAGAAAGCAAGTAACAAATGTCATCATTGCTTCTTTTTTAATTGGAGTAACTATTGAATTTCTGCAAGGAGAATTTACAACAACTAGAAACGCTGATATTATTGATGTTCTTGCCAATTCACTAGGAACAGTAACCTCAGGATTTATAATGTATTTCATTGTAAACAGAATAAATAAATTAAAAACACAATAAAAAGTCCCATTTCGATGGGATTTTTTTATTTTTATGGCTTCAAAGAATTATAATTTTATTTCTTCCTTATGAGAAACTTACTCTCAATTGTTTTTTTATTCCTTGGCCTTTTGGGTCAAGCCCAAATAAATAGTCAAACTTCCGAACGTTTTCCTGTTTTTCCTGATTGTCAAAGTCAAGAAGACACCAATTTAGAAACTTGTTTTTACAATCAAGTTCACGATTTTGTGTTCAACAATTTTAAAGTTCCAGAGGATTTAACCAATAAAAACTATAAAGGAACTGTTATCGTTTTATTTGAAGTAACCGATGAAGGAAAGTTCATTGTGCAATATGTTGATGCCAACGAAAAAGAATTGGTAGAAGAAAGCAAAAGAGTTTTCGCTAAAATGCCAAAGGTTTCACCGGCAACTTATAACGGTAAACCTACTTATGCTAAATATACCATCAGAATTGCA
This sequence comes from Flavobacterium sp. PMTSA4, assembly GCF_032098525.1. Taxonomy (NCBI): domain Bacteria; kingdom Pseudomonadati; phylum Bacteroidota; class Flavobacteriia; order Flavobacteriales; family Flavobacteriaceae; genus Flavobacterium; species Flavobacterium capsici. The sequence goes on along the minus strand of NZ_CP134890.1, from coordinate 1,827,441 downwards.
ATACCATTACAAAGCAGAGAGCAAATTCAAGCTGAAAAAGACGCTGCAGCCGAAGCTGCCAAAAGTTCAAATGCCTTCGTAAAAAACACTAAGGAGTTGAACGAATACGAAGCAGTTAAATACCAAACTTTTGACCAACCACAATTCGAAAGCCATAACAACATTCCATTTTCTCATAGTTATTATGCTCAGTTTGATGATGAATTGAATCAGGTTGGTGCTAACAATCACACTAGTTCAAAACCTTACAACTATGCAGAAGTTAATAAGTATTATAACTTTAAAGATGTTGCAAAATCTATTGAAAAGCCGAGAACTTCTTGGCTAGGTAAAAAGTTTTGGAACGAAAACATGGTTGAGTTAAAAGGCGAGGATTACTGGTTTACATTAAATCCTATTGTTGATTTACAATTAGGGCGAAGTCAATCTAACATTAGTGACAATTCTAATTCTACATTTATTAATACACGCGGAATTCAGTTTAACGGTGGTTTGGGCAAAACAGTAAATTTCACAACCACTTTGTACGAAAGTCAAGGACGTTTTGCTGGTTATTTCAATCGTTATGCCGAATCTATAAAACCTGATGGTGGAAATCCTGCAATCATTCCAGGAATAGGTATTGCAAAACGATTCAAGGATGACGCTTACGATTTTCCTCTTGCTGAAGCCAATCTTGCTTTTACACCTAGTAACTTCTTCAATTTAAATCTTGGTTATGGTCGAAATTTCCTTGGTGATGGTTATCGTTCATTATTGTTAAGTGATGGTGCAAGTCCATATCCTTATGTGAAAATAAACACTAGTTTTTGGAAAATAAAATACACCAACATTTATACATGGTTAAAAGACGTTCGTCCAGAAGTTACAATAGACAGAACATATGCAACCAAATACGTAGCAAGTCATTATTTAAGTATGAACGTTTCCAAGCGTTGGAACTTAGGCTTCTTCGAATCGGTGGTTTGGACCAATCAAAACAATCGCGGTTTCGATATGAGTTTTGTAAACCCAATCATCTTCTATCGTGCCGTTGAGTTTGCTTCTTCTTCTCGTAGCGGAAACGCTTTATTAGGGTTAACAACTAAATATAAATTCAGCAATCAAGTTAATTTTTATGGCCAGTTTCTGTTAGATGAATTTTCGTTAAACGATGTTAAAGCAGGAGAAAAAAGCTGGAAGAATAAATTTGGATACCAACTTGGAGCAAAATATTACAATGCATTCAATATTAAAAATCTTTTACTTCAAGTAGAATACAACCATGTTCGTCCTTATGTGTATGCACACAGCGAACCAATTACCAATTACGGTCACAACAATCAAAGTTTAGGACACAATTGGGGTGGAAACTTCAAAGAATTTGTTGCTATTGCTCGTTATTTCAAAGGAAGATATTTTGCCGATGCTAAAATTACTTTTGGTCAACGCGGTTTAGATTTTAATACTGCAGATGATAATTTCAATTATGGAGGAAACATATATCTAGATTATGATGTTGACAGACCTTATGATACTGGCGTAAGCGTTGGTCAAGGAAATAAAACCACCATTTTTATCGCCGATTTACAAGCTGGTTATTTAATTAACCCATCAACTAATATGAAACTTTTTGGTAGTCTTATCTTCCGAAATTTTAGCCCAACAGCCGAAACCTTAACAACCTTTAAAGAAAATACTACTTGGTTTTCTCTAGGTCTGCGTTGTGATATCTTTAATTGGTATTTCGATTATTAGTATTCTAAAATTCTTTTTTTAAAGAACTGTTTTTCAGCAAATAAGTACTTCTTTTTATGCGCTAAACGTTTGTTAAACTAGTGCTAAATTTATTTTGCGTGAATTTATTTTGTTTAACTTTATAATCAAATAATTAAACAAAAAGTGTATCTATTTGTTTAATTAGTCTCCAACTCTTCTACCTACTTATTAAAATCAGCTAATTCATTTAATGAATGAAGCAATATGAAGATTTATTTAACTGATAATATTAACATAAAATTAAACACTATGAAAAACAAAAACTTCAATCTGATTAATTCTGTAAAAGCGCTGTTTCTTGCTGCTTTTATCACGTTCAATTTTGCATCATGTTCAAATGATGAAACAACATCAAACGACACAACTGCATCAAAATTAACTATCAAAGAAACTCTAGATGCATTTAATCGTGCTCCTGCTCCAGGAAACACTTCAATTGCAGGTGTAGCGGTAGGTGCAGGTTTCAATGAACTAGTATCTGCTTTAGTGTATGTTGACACCGAATTAAACACTCAACTAGTCAATCTTTTCGCTAATGGAACAGATCAATACACTGTATTTGCTCCAACAGACCAAGCTTTCCAGAACTTGTATGCTGCTTTAAATGTTACAAGTATTACTGAACTTCCAGCGCCATTGGTACGTGATGTTTTATTATACCATGTAACTGACGGAAGACGTGCAGCTAACAGCGTAGTGCCAAAAAATGGAATGCGTACAATCACTACACTTCTTTCAAGTCAATTTTACGTATTGCCTAATGGTTCTATAAATGCTATTGGTAATACTGCAAATATTACAACAGCTAATATTTCTGCTTCAAACGGAATCATACATGTGATAGATGCAGTTTTACTGCCTATTAACTAAGTGTAATTGTTCAATACTTTATGTTTTTAAAGAGACCATGTTTTGGTCTCTTTTTTTATTTGACCAAATTTTTTAGTTTTTTACCATATATTGTAAGAATTAAGTTTAAATTCATCGTGCGCACGACTAATATTGTCATGCGCACAGGTAAAACAATCAAGCGCACAGGTAAAATAATCAAGTGCACACCTAAAATAATCAAGCGCACGGGTAAAACAATCAAGTGCACACCTAAAACAGTCATGCGCACAGGTAAAACAATCAAACGCAAGGGTAAAACAATCAAGTGCACGGATAAAACAATCAAGTGCACGGATAAAACAATCAACTGCACAGCTAAAACAATCAATCGCACACCTAAAACAACTAACTGCACACCTAAAACAACGAAGCGCACACCTAAAACAGTTAAACGCACGACCAAAACAATCAATCGCACAACTATAAAATTTAAACACTCATCTACAGTAGTTATTTTTATGAATTGTTTTTTTGTCAAATCACTTTCTATAAAGTACCTTTGCAAAAGTTTTTAAAAACAAATGAATTCAACATTGAACGTCACTTCAAAACCTTTTACAATCAAGTCGGTTGCTACAGATTTCAAAGAAATCACAAAAGCAGGTTTGGCAATCAGTGTTGTCTTTTCTTCCATTGCAGGATATCTATTAGGAGTTTATAGTTTTCAAGACCTGAATTGGTTGCATTTATTAATGCTTGCCGTTGGTGGTTATTGTATGGTTGGAGCATCAAATGCCTACAATCAAGTAATCGAAAAAGACCTCGACGCCTTGATGGACAGAACAAAAAATCGTCCTGTTGCATCAGGAAGAATGTCACCAAATAGAGCGTTATTTGTTGCTAGCATTTTGACAATTATTGGTTTAGTATTGTTATACTTAATCAATCCAAAATCAGCCATGTTTGGCGCTATTTCTATTTTTTTATATACCAGCGTTTACACACCTTTAAAAACATATACACCATTATCGGTTTTCGTAGGTGCATTTCCCGGAGCTATTCCATTCATGTTAGGATGGGTTGCCGCAACCAATGATTTTGGAATCGAAGCCGGAACATTGTTCTTAATTCAATTTTTTTGGCAGTTTCCACATTTTTGGGCAATCGGTTGGTTCCTTTACGAAGACTACGAAAAAGCTGGTTTCTTTATGCTTCCAACAGGAAAAAAAGACACATCTACTGCTTTACAAACATTATTATATAGTGTTTGGTTATTAGTAGCATCGCTTTTACCAGCATTAGGATACACAGGAAGATTATTCATTTCACCAATAGCAGCCATATTAGTTGCAGCAATCGGTTTGTGGATGATATATTACGCCGCAAGACTTTATAAACTAAGAACTGCCAAAGCAGCCAAACAATTAATGTTAGTAAGTGTGTCTTATATTACCTTATTACAATTGATTTATATTTTTGATAAATTTTTAAGATAGAAAGTTATGACAATGACTGCCGAAGAACATAAAGCACGCACCGCAAGATCATATAAACTCTTGCTGATGTTTGCTATGTTAAGTATGACCATGATGTTTGCAGGATTAACAAGTGCCTTTGTTGTTAGTAAATCTCGTGGCGATTGGTTGCAAAACTTCGAAATGCCAAAAGCATTTTTCGTAAGTACAGTAATTATTTTGCTATGCAGTGTTACATTTCATTTAGCAAAACTGGCAATAAAGAAAGACAATCGCAGTGCTACAACAAATTACTTGTTAGCTACATTTATATTAGGAATTCTGTTTGTTTATTTTCAATTCAGAGGCTTCGGAGAAGTAGTAAATCAAGGTTATTTTTTCACTGGTCCAGAGAGTAACATCACAACAACTTTTCTTTATGTAGTAACGGTTGTTCACCTTGCACATTTATTTGGCGGAATTATTTCACTTTTAATCATAATTTATAATCATTTTAAACAAAAATACAATTCAAGTCAAACCCTTGGAATTGAACTAGGTGCAATGTATTGGCACTTTCTAGATTTCTTGTGGATTTATTTGTTTTTATTTTTATATTTCTTTAAATAAGAAAAAAAATCTAAATTTGGGAACTTTTTAACGAATTAACTTTTATGGGAGCGACAGTTACTACTGCAAATACAGCTGAAAACACTTGGGGTGGAGGAAACGAGCCAATGGGTGCAAGCTATGGTAAATTAATGATGTGGTTTTTCATCGTATCAGATGCTTTAACATTCTCAGGATTCCTTGCTGCTTACGGTTTTTCACGATTTAAATTTATTGATAATTGGCCAATCGCCGATGAAGTGTTTACCCACTTTCCGTTCATGCATGGTGTAGATGCACCAATGTACTACGTGGCATTAATGACATTTATTCTTATTTTCTCTTCGGTAACAATGGTTTTAGCCGTTGATGCAGGACACCAAATGAAGCAAAAAAAGGTAGCTTTTTACATGCTTTTAACCATTATTGGAGGTTTAATTTTCGTTGGTTCTCAAGCATGGGAATGGAAAAACTTCATCAGTGGTGAATTTGGAGCTGTTGAAACAAAAGGTGGTAGCATCATTCAATTCGTAAACAAAGAAGGCGAAAGAGTAAAACTTGAAGATTTTGCAGTTGTTTTACCTGAAGAAAGAGAACAGTTATCAAGAAGTAAAGGAAAATGGTTCATGAGTGAAGCTTCTTTGCCAACCTATTCGGTTGCAGAAGTACAAGCAGGTTTCAAAGCGCATCCAGAAATATTAGTTAGAACTGAAAAAATTTATAGAGATACTAAAGAAGATCAAGCAAACAAAGATTTGCAACCTGGTCTGAATCATAACAAGAAAAGAGAAATCTTAACCAGAGAAGCATCTCAAAAATTAGTAGACAACAGTCATTTAGTTGTTGAAGGTGCAAACTTAACTAGAAACGAATATGGAAGTAAATTATTTGCAGATTTCTTCTTCTTCATTACTGGTTTCCACGGTTTCCACGTATTTTCAGGAGTAATCATCAACATCATTATTTTCTTCAATGTTCTTTTAGGAACTTATGAAAAAAGAAGAACTTACGAAATGGTTGAAAAAGTTGGACTTTATTGGCACTTTGTCGATTTAGTTTGGGTATTCGTATTTACATTCTTCTATTTAGTTTAATCAGTAACAATAAACATTTATATGTCACACGATACACACGCACACGAATCAAATACCAAAAAAATCTGGTACGTATTTGGAATTCTTTCTGTTGTAACTATAGTTGAGGTTTATCTAGGGATTATCAGACCTGAATTTTTAGTAATGAAAGATTTCATTAGTATGAATTTATTAAACTGGGTTTTCATCATACTAACGCTTTATAAAGCTTATAAAATTACATGGGTTTTCATGCACATGGAAGGCGAAACAGCTAGTTTACGTTGGGCTGTTGTTGGAACAGTAATTTTCCTTGTATTGTATTTATTATTTATACTTTTAGCGGAAGCAACTTACATTCATGACATCTTTAGAGATTCAACAATAAAATGGAATTTTTAACACGATATTAATTCAAAAAAAGGGTACGCATTGCGTACCTTTTTTTATTTTTGTACTACCAATTTTTTAATTGAAATGAAAAAAAATGCCGTTCTAATTATACTTTTTATTTTACCACTGGTAGTCTATTTATTCTTTGCTACAGGTGTCAATAGTTTTATAAAACTTCCCATTGTTACTCCAAAAATTGAAGACATAAATCCAAATTGGAAATCACTCAATGGAGAAAAAGTAACTTTAGATAAAAAGATTTCTATTCTAGGATTTTCAGGCTCAAACATCATGGAAAACAGAGGGAACTATTTTCTGTTAACGCAAAAGATTTACGAAAGAAACCATACTTTCAAAGACTTTCAAGTTGTTTTCATAGCTCCAGATGGAACACAAGAAGATGTAAAAATTATTCTTGACCGATTAAGCAAACTTTCAAACACTTCAGGATTTCATTTTGTTTTTGCGTCTACCGAAGAAATAGATGCCTATTTTAAGCAAATGAAACTTTTAGGTAATTTGGATGAAAACCATGGAACAAACTTGGTTTATATAATAGATAAAGAACGCAATCTACGTGGTAGAAAAGGAAAAAGTGTTCAAGGAAAACCAGAATACAAAGAAGGTTACAACATCAACTCATCAGCTGAACTTCACAACGAAATGACCGATGATGTAAAAATAATTTTAGCAGAATACCGTTTGGCTCTAAAGAAAAACAATCGTAAAGATGAATTCAGAGACAAGATAACGGAACAAATAGAAAAAAATTAATTGCAATGAAAAGCAAATCATACATAGGAATTTCATTGGTCATTTTAGTTTTTGGGATTATTTTCATTCCCAAAATTATCGACCGTGTAAAAAACGGAACCGTTGTTCAAGGCGATAGGATAGATGCCGTTTCCAATCATAAAAATCAAAATATCGAAACTGGTTTAGTAACAATCGGTCCAGAACCATCATTTTCATTAACCAATCAAAATGATAAAACTGTTACTAACAAAGATTATAACGGCAAAGTACATGTAGTTGAATTTTTCTTTTCAACCTGTCCAACCATTTGCCCAATCATGAATAAAAACATGATGGTTATTGAAAAAGAATTTCCAGGCAATCCAAACTTTGGAATTGCATCCATTACTATCAATCCTGAGAATGACACACCAAAAGTTCTAAAAGAACATGCCGAAGCTTTAGGTGTAACATCTTCAAACTGGAATTTCTTAACCGGAAATCAAGACTACATTCTTAACTTAGCCACAAAAGGATTCAACCTTTATGCAGGTCAAAACAGCAATGTAAATGGCGGTTTTGAACATTCAGGATATTTCGCTTTGGTTGATAAAAAAGGAAACATCAGAAGCCGAAAAGACGCCAACGGAAATCCAATAATCTATTACAACGGATTAGAAAACGATGACATCAAGGCAATCATAAAAGACATTAAAATTTTATTAAATGAGTAATAACGCCATAGAACAAAAGTTCAACAAACTAATAATTGTTGTATCTATTGCCATTCCATTAGTGGTAGCAATTTTGTTTAGTATAAAATTAAAAGATTTCGGAATTCAAGTCGAACCACTTTCTTTTCTTCCTCCAATTTACGCAGGAATAAATGCACTAACAGCAATTTTACTCCTAGTAGGAGTCGATGCAATTGTTCACGGAAAAAAAGAAAGACACCAAAAAATAATGACAACAGCAATCGCGTGTTCAGTATTATTTTTAGTAATGTATGTTGCCTATCATTTAACCGCCGATTCTACAAAATATGGCGATTTAGACCACGACGGAATTCTAGACGCTACCGAAAAAGCTAAAGTTGGCATGTGGCGCTTTTTCTATTACTTTATATTAATAAGTCACATTCTTTTATCAATCGTTATCATCCCAATGGTATTATTTACCTATGTTCGTGCCTTAGCAGAACGATTTGATAAACACAAAAAATTAGCCAAAATCACTTTCCCAATCTGGTTATATGTAGCCGTTACAGGAGTTATTGTCTACTTAATGATTTCGCCATATTATGCATAATTTAGAAAAAATAGAAAAGAAAAAAGAGCAAAGAAATTTGTTTGATAAGAAGATATTTTTCTTTCTTCTATTCTCTATTTTCTATTCTCTAAATGCTAATGCTCAATGCGCAATGTGTCGTGCTTCTCTTGAAAGCAATGGCGATACATCCCAAGCAGAAGCCGTAAACGACGGAATTGTTTACCTAATGGCAATTCCTTATATATTAGTAGCGGTAATAGGAATATTCATTTACAGAATGTACTACGCCAAGAAATAATTCAAATTAAAATTTTAACACTTTTTCTAAAACCCTTTAGAAGTTCATTTCAAGGCTTTAGCAATTCATTTCAAGGTTTTAGTAATTAGTTTCAACGCTTTAGCAGTTCATTTCAAACCTTTAGCAACTCATTTCAACGTTTTAGCAACTCATTTCAACGCTTTAGCAGTTCATTTCAAACCTTTAGCAACTAATTTCAATGCTTTAGCAATTAGTTTCAACGCTTTAGCAGTTCATTTCAATGCTTTAGCAGTTCATTTCAACGTTTTAGCAACTAATTTCAATGCTTTAGCAGTTCATTTCAACGTTTTAGAAATGCATTTTTAGATAATAAACATTAAAAACTAATCCATACCATCAATTTTCACCTTCATTTTACCCGTAGTCTTCAAAAAAGCAATGATGGCTTTATTGGTAATTTCTACTCTATCAAATTCAAAATCATTCATCGTACCATTAACAAAAACACCTTTCATTGGCGAATAATTATTCAAATAAGGCAACATACTTTTCTTTCCTTCCTCAAGATTTGGTTTTATAGAATATCGACAACTCTCCTGAATTTTTCTCAAAATCATGCCTTGCAAAAGCCAGTTGGCGGTTTTAGTCAATAAACCTTTTGTTTGCAAAACATAATCCATATTTTCAAAATAAATCTCATGTGTTTCAGGATTATATTTAGGAATTCCAGCCAAATAAATCGTTCCATTCAAACTTCCGCTCATCAATAACTGAATAATAATCTTCCCGTCTTTTTGCCAAAGATTCACCTCATTTACCACTATTTTTCTTTTTCCAGAAACAAATTCTTGTCCTCTAAAGTTTTTGCTAATAATTCTTGAAGCACTTTCATAGGTAGAAATAGCCGCAATATTTGCGGTAATCTTATCAGGAACTTTAGTGACAGGTTTGAAAGCAATAGCTTTTCTATCAAAAATATTTTTTGGCTCTTGACCAACCATTGTCAGCATGTTACACTTCAAACCCAAGTCCATAGCAACTTTAGTTTTATCCAAATTAGCATCGGTAACATAAACCTCAATTGGTTCCAGCCTGAACCATGTTTGATACAAATCACTAGTAACAAAAGGAGTACTCATTTTTTCTAAAACATCCAAAACCATTGGTTTAAAATCTGGTAAATCATTAATTGCATCATCAATCATTTTAGAAATCTTCGATTTCGATAACGACATCATCGGATTTATAATATACGTTATCGGAACATTTTTTCCCGCAACAACTATCGTTGGACTTTCACTCCAAACATAGTCTTCAATTTTAGAATTAGTAGTCAATTTAAAGTTACTCATTCTTGTATCACTCAATAGCGTGATAGTTCCATTTAAATTCACTTCTTTGGTGTCATTCAACCCCATAAAATCAGTTCCGTATCTAAATTTAGCCCAAACTTTCAGAGGTAAAACCGTTTGAATCTTTCCGTTTTTTTCCGTGATTTTTATATCAGCAGTTTTCCAGATTTTCAATGCCTGCTTATCATCTTTCATATCATTATCTTCATAAATCAATCCAGACATTTTTTTGTTCAATTGTTTTTCAATCTCTTTCAAAGAAATTTCCAAAGGCATACTAACAAAAGAAGTTGAAGATTTATAAACCATTGGCGAATCATCCGAAGGCATTGGCTTTAAAGCTTCAATTTTATTGGTAGTTCCACAACTAGAAATCAATATTGAAGCAATAACAACAGAGAAAAATGTTCTAATAAATGACATAAAAAAAATGAAATTATTTTGTAAAAATAGAGGTAAAATAGAAATAATGTGTAACAAATTGAAAAAACTAAAGTCTAAGTGATAAGACAATGCTATTTTTCAAGTTATTCAAAAGTTATATCTTTGTTTACTTAATAATAGTAGAATTATTTACTGTTAATTATGAAAATCATCACAAGTAAAATTTTATTCTTTTTCTCGTTTCTTTTCGTTAGCATTTCCATCAATGCACAACAAAAAAAATGGACACTTGAAGAATGTATTGCTTATGCTTTAGAAAATAATATTTCTATTCAACAATCAGAATTAGATTTAAAAGTTTCAGATGTTGAAAAGCTAGAAGCCATCGGTAATTTTCTACCAGGTCTTTCAGGAACTGCAAATTATGGAATTAATACCGGAGCAAACATTAACCCAACTACAAACCAGTTTGAAAACCAATCCTTTCGTTCTGCTTCAGCAAACATCAATTCTGGGATCAATATTTTTAATGGATTAGTAAACTGGAAAACGCTTCAAAGAACAAAACTTAATAAAATAGCTAATGAATATCGTTTAGGGAAAATGAAAGACGATATCATGCTTAGCATTGCAAATTCTTATTTGCAAATTTTATTCAATAAAGAGCAAATAAAAGTATTAGAAAATCAAAATAAAGTTACCAAAGAAAACATCCAAAGAACAAAACAATTAATTGATGCAGGAACACTTCCAGCTGGAGATATTTATGAACTTCAAGCTACTGATGCTTCACAAGAGCAACAAATTGTAAATGCTCAAAATACTTTGTTGATATCAAAATTGGGTTTAGCACAAACACTTTTATTAAAAGACTATGCTAATTTTGATATAGCTGTTGATGATATGGATGTGCCACAGACAGAAATATTATTTCAATCACCTGAAGCAATTGCTCAAAAAGCAAAAGATGTTGTAAAGGATATCAAAATTGCATCTTCTAACTATGAAGTCGCTAAAAAAGATGTAACTATTGCTAGATCTGGATACATGCCTACACTTTCTGGATTTGTAGGTTATAATACACGTTGGTCACAGAGTATTCCAATAGGTTTTGTTGACCAGTTATCTATTTTTGATGGAACTAATGTTGGGTTGCAACTTAATGTGCCAATTTTAAATGGTTTTTCAACTCGAGGAAGAGTTCAACGTAGTAAAATAAATGAACAACGTTCTAAACTATTATTAGACCAAGCAGAATTAGATTTAGAGCGAACCGTTTTTCAAGCCTATAACGATGTTTTAAATGCTCAAAAAAGCTATGAAGCAGCGTTAAAAACTGCAGAAGCAAGAAAGTTGGCTCAAAATTTTTCAAAGGAACGTTTTGATGTTGGACTTTTAAATTCATTCGATTACAGTCAAGCTATGTTAACCTATGAAAATGCACAATCAGAAGTATTAAGAACAAAATACGATTATATTTTTAGAATAAAATTATTAGAGTTTTATTTCGGAATCCCAATCATTAAATAATAAATTATGTCAAAGAAAAAAATATATTGGATAGTTGGAACAGTTATAGTTTTATTAGGTGTTTTAGCTTTATTAAAAAAAAACGGAGTAATAGGTTCTAATGACGATGCTGTTGAGGTAGAATCGGCAACAGTTAATGAAATAACCATAATTGAAACCGTTTCAGCTACTGGAAAAATCCAACCAGAAACCGAAGTAAAAATTTCTTCAGAAGTTTCGGGAGAAATTATTGCGTTACCAATTAAAGAAGGACAAGTAGTTAAAAAAGGAGATTTATTGGTAAAAATAAATCCAGATTTATATGTTTCAGGTTATAACAGAACGGTTTCTAATCTTTCGGGAACCAAAGCGAGTTTGAGTCAAGCGGATGCATCTTTTAAAGAAGCTAAAGCGAGTTATGATAGAAGTCAAGCACTTTATAACAAGGGAATTATTTCAAAATCAGATTGGGATAAAGCAGTTGCTGCATTTGAAGTTGCAAAAGCAACCAAAGAATCAGCTTATTTTAATGTTCAAAGTGCCAATGCAACGGTTAAAGAAGCCAAAGATAACTTGGGCAGAACAACAATTTATTCACCAGCAGATGGAACCATTTCATCTCTAGGGGTAGAACTTGGAGAAAGAGTTTTAGGAACACAGCAAATGACAGGAACTGAACTTTTGCGTGTAGCCGATTTAAATAATATGGAAGTAGAAGTTGATGTAAACGAAAATGATATTGTAAAAGTATCTATTGGCGATAGCACAAAAATTCAAGTTGATGCTTATTTGAAAAAAGAATTTAAAGGAATTGTAACCAGTATTTCAAATTCTGCAAGTTCTACAACAACTGCTGACCAAGTAACAAATTTTAAAGTTAAAATCAGAATTCTTAAAGAATCATACCAAGACTTACTAGAAGGAAAACCTGCAACTTATTCACCTTTCAGACCAGGAATGACAGCAACTGTTGATATTATCACGAAACGCAAAGAAAAAGTTTTGGGTGTGCCAATTAGTTCTGTTGTTGTAAAATCGGATACTACTGCTACTAAAAAATATGAAGTAAAAGACGAATCTGAAAACAATAAAATTAAATCTAAAAGCGATCAAAAATTTGAATGTGTCTTTGTTAAAAATGCTGATAAAGCTCAAATTAGAGTGATTAAAACTGGAATTCAAGACGATACTAACATTGAAGTTGTATCAGGATTACAAAAAGGCGATGTTGTAATTACTGGTCCATATACTACAGTAACTAAGGACTTGAATTCAGGTGATAAAGTAAAGGCAAAAAAAGATTCTCCACAGACAGGAAAAGATAAAAAATAATGTCTTTAATACTCAATATCGAAACCGCAACAAAGAATTGCTCTGTATCATTAGCAAAAGATGGAATCACCATTTTAGCTAAAGAAATAGCTGAACAAGGTTATTCGCATGCTGAGAAATTACATGTTTTTATTGAAGAAGTTTTAAAAGAAACCAATACTAATTTTCAAGAGTTAAAAGCAGTTGCTGTGAGCAAAGGCCCAGGTTCTTATACCGGTTTGCGTATTGGAGTTTCTGCAGCAAAAGGAATATGTTATGCATTAAATATCCCTTTAATTTCTGTTGATACGTTGCAAGTTTTAGCTCGAAAAGTAAATATAGAAGAAGGAATTATCATTCCAATGCTTGATGCCAGAAGGATGGAAGTTTATAGCGCAGTTTTCGATAAAAATCACACTAGAATGATGGAAGTTCAAGCTGAAGTTTTATCGTCTGAAAGTTATTCTGAAATTGAAGAAAAGGCATATTTCATCGGTGATTGTCAAGAGAAATGTAAAACGGTTCTAACCAAAGATAATTTTCATTTTTTAGAAAATATTATTTTCCCTTCAGCAAATGAAATGAGTATTTTAAGTTTTCAGAAATTTAATAATCAGGAATTTGAAGATGTTGCTTATTTTGAGCCTTTTTATTTGAAGGAATTTATGCTGAATGCGAAAAAGTAGTTTACTTTCTTACAACCGAAGCTTCTCGAACATATGGTTGAACCACAATTCCAGCTTTTTCAAATGCTTCTTTGCATTCTTCTAACACATCCGACGACATTTGGAAAAAATCTTCTAATGTAGCCCAAGGTCTAACGGCCAATTGTACAGAAGAATCGGTCAGGTTTTTTACTATTACTGTTGGCTCAGGATTTTTAAGCACGGTTGGATTGTTTTGCATCACAGTCATTAAAATCTCTTTTGCAGTTTTAATATTCGTATCGTGTGAAACTGAAAAAACCAAATCAGCTCTACGATTTCCTTCCATAGAGTAATTAATTATTGTCCCATTTGATAGAATACCATTGGGCACAAAAATAGTTTGGTTATTAGCATTAGTTAGTTTGGTTACAAAAATTTGAATTTCTCTAACAGTTCCTGTGACGCCTTGCGCTTCAATAGTATGGCCAACCCTGAATGGTTTGAACATAATTATTAACATACCACCTGCAAAATTAGACAATGAACCTTGCAATGATAAACCAACTGCTAAACCAGCAGCACCAAGTATTGCCACAAATGAGGAAGTTTCAATGCCTAATTTTGAAATAAAAGTCACAAACAATAAAATACGCATTGCCCAAAGAAAAATATCTTCCAAAAATTGAGTTAGTGTTGGGTCAAAACCTCTTTTTTGCATCAATTTCCGAATCATTCTGTTGATAAATTTAATAGCATAAAGTCCAACAATCAGAATTAATAGTGCAGAAATTAATTTTGGAGAATAATCAATTAAAGAGGTTGTTATTTTGTGTAAATAATTTTCAAATGATGATATGGTTTCTTTTTCGTTCATATTTTTCGTTTAAAAAAAATCCCGAAAATTCGGGATGATTTTAGTACTACAAAGATATAATTTTAAAAATTAATCGGCATTTTCATCCGAAGGTTTAACAATATCTTCAGTTTTTGTTCTTATTTCTTCTGCATCTTCTGAAGCATCATTCATAAAAGAACTTACTTTTTCTTTTACATTCTCTACTGAGCTTTCAACAAAATCTTCAGCTTTATCTGCAAATTCACTAGTTTTCTCTTTAACGGTTTCCATTGCATTTTCAAGAGTTTCTTTTGCTTGCGGAATGTATTCTTCAATTTTTTCTTTAGCCGATTCTGCAAAATCTTCTACTTTGTCAATAATTGGCGCTGCTGTTTCTTTTGCTTTCTCAATAGTTTCACCAGCCAAATCTTCTGCTTTGTCTGCAAATTCACTAACTTTTTCTTTAGATGAACCAAACAAGTTTTTAAAAAATCCTCCAATTCCCATAATATTATTTTTAATAGTTACTATACACAAGTTTACGAAAAAAATCTAGCTTATTTTTAATTGAGTTATTATTTCTTCGATATTATTTGTTGGTTGTTGACACGATTTGTTTTGACACAAATAAAAAAGAGTTTTGTTTTCTATAAATCGATTTTTTAAAAACGGCAAATTAGATTCCTTTTCACTTCCTGCAACAATATAGTTTGGAATGTAGTTTTGATTTATTTTGATTAATTCATTTGAAGCATTCTGACCGCAAATAGCAAGTTCTTTGTTTTGTTCTGAAAAATTAAGTAAAACATTCAGCCAATTAGAAAAAGCGGAAGGATAATCAATCGTTGGAATAATATTTTGGAGCATTTTAACAGCAGTTTTTTCGTAATAACTGTTTTCAAAATAAATGCTCATTTTAAAAAGTACGTTTGCCATAGTTGAATTAGCTGCCGGAATAACATTGTCTTCCACTTCAAAATGAGATGTGATTAATTCGGAATCTGACTTTGAAGTGAAAGCAAAAAACTGTTGGTTTTCATCATAAAATTGATCAAAGCAATAATCTACTAATTGTTTGGTATTTTGCAACCATTTTTCTTCAAAAGTAACTTCGTAAAGAGCAATAAAAGCTTCCATCACATGAACATAATCTTCCAAATAAGCATTGATTTTGACTTTTTCGTTTTTGTAAGTTCTAAATAAATTTCCTTCGGAACTCCAAAGTTTTGTAGTGATAAAATTAGCGTTTTGAAGAGCAATTTCTAAGTATTTTCCATTTCCTAAAGCTTTATAAGCATCAACATAACCCTTTAACATCAAAGCATTCCAGGATGTAATGGATTTATCGTCTAATCTTGGTTTGTTTCTTTTTTCTCTTTTAGTGTAAAGTTTTTGTTCCCAATTTTTTTTCTTTTCAACTAATTCTTCTAATAAAATATTTTCTTTAAAAGCTAGTTCTTCTAACGACTGATTTTGAATCAAAACATAATTTTCATGTTCCCAAAAACCAAATTCATTGATGTTAAATACAACTGAAAATAATTCAAAATCATCGCCAATAATTTCTTGTAATTCTTGTTTTGTCCAAACATAAAATGCGCCTTCTTCGAGTTTGTTTTCATTGTTTAAACTATCAGCATCAAACGCAGAGTAAAAACTTCCTTCTGTTGTTAGCCATTCTTTTTCAACAAAATTCAATGTTTTTTCTATTACTTCTTTGTATAATTTATTGCCTGAAAGTTTGTATGCATTAGCATAAAGAGAAACCAATTGACCGTTGTCATAAAGCATTTTTTCAAAATGAGGAACATGCCATTTCATATCGACAGAATAACGGGAAAATCCTCCATTAATGGTGTCAAACAAACCACCAAAAGACATTCGGGTTAATGTTAAATCAACAAATTCTAATAATTTTTTATTTTGAGTTTGATAACCATAGCGAAGCAGAAATTCATAATTGGTTGGCATCATAAATTTTGGAGCTCTTGCCATTCCACCAAATTCCCAATCGAAACTTTTTTGCCATTTTTCAATTAAAGTTTCCAGAATTTCAAAGTCAAACGCTGTTTCTTCGGAATTGATTGGAATTATGCTTAGCGATTTTAATCCTTCATGCAATTTTTCGGCATATTCAAAAATAGTTTCGGGATTGTTACTATATAATTCCCGTAGTTTTTCGAGTGTATTAATCCATTCGTTTTTTCTAAAATAAGTTCCGCCCCAAATTGGTCTTCCATCAGGTAAAGCAACTACATTCATTGGCCAACCGCCGCGACCAGTCATGATTTGAACAGCTTTCATATAAACGGCATCAATATCTGGACGTTCTTCTCGGTCTATTTTTATGTTAACGTAGTTTTTGTTCATTACTTCGGCAACTTCATCACTTTCAAAACTTTCGTGTTCCATAACGTGACACCAATGACAAGCAGAATAACCAATGCTAATGATGATTAATTTGTTTTCATCTTTGGCTAAAGCCAATGATTTATCATTCCAAGCTTTCCAATGAACCGGATTGTTGGCATGTTGTAATAAATATGGACTGGTTTCGGAATGTAATTCGTTCATTTTTGTTGTATAAAAAAACGCCCAAAAATGGACGTTTGTCATTTAGTTTTTTTGAAATTATTCGATTTCAAAAGTAATTTTTAAATTCATTCGATATTCAGCTACTTTTCCGTCTTTAACTGTTGCGCTTTGTTCTTGAACGTAAACTGAACGAATGTTTTTCAAGGATTTTGAAGCTTGTGTTACTGCTTTTTGTGTTGCATCTTCCCAACTGGTTGTTGAGCTTGATAATACTTCGATAACTTTTAATACTGCCATTTCATTCTAAATTTTATGTGAATCCTAAAATTACAAAAAAATGATGAAGTTATAAAGTTTTTTATCCGTTAATTGCTTCAACTACAAGTTCATTGTTGTTTAACATGCTTTTCAACATGTTTTCAATTCCATTTTTCAAAGTAAATGTTGATGATGGACAACCATTGCACGAACCTTGAAGAATTACTTTCACTTTTTTATCGTTTTCATCATATGAATCAAATAAAATGTTTCCGCCATCGGCAGCAACTGCTGGTTTTACATATTCTTCTAAAATGTTGATAATCTGTTGTGATGTAACATCAAGATTCTCAAAATTTTTAATTTCTTGTTTTTCTTGTTTAGAAGATTTTTCTATTAAATTTTCGTCAAGAATTGTGCCTCCATTTTCGATAAATTGTTTGATAAAAGTTCTTATTTCAAGAGTAATTTCATCCCAAGAATAGCTTTCGAATTTAGTAACTGAAATATAATTTTCGGTAATAAATAATTCCTTCACATAATGAAATTTAAATAACTCTTGAGCTAAAGGTGAAGCTTTTGCTTCGTCAATATTTTTAAATTCAACCGTTGATTTGGTGATTCCTTTATTGATAACAAATTTCAATGAAGCTGGATTAGGAGTTGTCTCTCCATAAACTGTGATTGGTTGCTTTTTGGCTTTATTTTCATCTTCAACAACTATTTTGCCACCATTTGAAACAAAATTTTCAATTTGTTCAGCAACATCTTCTTGAACATCTTTCCATTCCACGATGCTAAATCTTTCAATAGCAATAAAATTTCCAGAAATGTAAACTGTTTTTACAAATGGAAGATAAAAAAGTTGTTGCGCTAAAGGCGAATTTTTGGTTTCATCGATGTTTTTATATTCAAAACTCTCATTTTGAGTTATAAAATCTGGAAACTCAAACTTAATTATAGTTGGATTTTGTGTTTCTTTTATAGTGATTTTCATGTTTCTAGCTTATTTTTCTGCAAATTTAACAAAGTTATTTTCAATGATTAGTTATATTTGGGCTTTTAAATTTTTATTAACATAAATTTGACGGACTATCTGTCTTATTTCAATCATATAAAATGAAACGAAAATTACACCTACTTTCCCTTTTGTTTTTTGTAACTATTGGTTTTTCTCAACCAATTACTGTAAATACAACTACTTATACAGTTCCTCAATTGGTAACGGATGTATTATTTGGAAATGGTACGGCTGGTTCTGCATGTGTTGGAACAATAAGTAATATAACTTGGAGTACAGGAACTAATTTTGGGTCTACGAATGGTATTGGTTTTTTTCAAAATACAAATCCAAGTTTTCCTTTAAGTAATGGTGTTATTCTGAGTTCAGGTAATGTAATTAATGCTCCAGGACCAAATACAACAACTCAGAGTAATGGTACTTGGCCAGGTGATGCCCAATTGTTTAATTATATTCAAGGATTAGGAATTGACCCTGGTTTAACAAGTTATAATAATGCAACTGTATTAGAATTTGATTTTACTCCTTTGACAGACCAAATGAGTTTTGATTTTCTTTTTGCTTCTGAAGAGTATGGAACTTTTCAATGTGCTTATTCTGATGCTTTTGCTTTCTTTTTGACAGATTTAACAGCCGCAACACCACCAGTTAACCTAGCGCTAATTCCAAATACTAATACGCCTATATCCGTAGTAACTATTAGAGATAATACCAATAATGCTTCTTGTGGTTCTGCAAATCCGTCTTATTTCAATAATTTTAATGGAGGAGTTAATGCAGCTGCAGCTGCAACTAATTTTAATGGTGAAACTGTTTTAATGACTGCGAATTCTGCAGTTATTCCTGGTCATACCTATCATATAAGATTAGTTATTGCAGATAGAAATGATTCACTACTAGACTCAGCGGTGTTTTTAGGCGGAGGTAGTTTTAATATTGGAACACCAGAATTGGCTGGAATTGGCTATGAAAGTTTTCCAGATTTAACAATAGCTGATGGTACAGCATTATGTGGTTCTACGGAATTAACTATACAAGCGGGTGCAATTGCAATACCAGGAGTTACTTATGAATGGACTTTTAATACAGGAATTATTCCCAATGCCACTTCAAATTCATACAATGTTACTCAAAGTGGAGTATATGGTATTACAATTACTTATCCTGGAGGTTGTTCTCAAACAGATAGTATGACAGTTGAGTTTTATGATCCATTACCAATTGGTACTCCAAATGATTTGACTCAATGTGAATCTCCTTTTGATTTGACTCAAAATCAATCTATTATTTTAAATGGTCAATCCTATCCGATTTCATATTATCATTCTCTAGCTGATGCAGAAGTGCTTTCTAATCCAATAACTAATTTATCCAATTATCCAGGAGTTGATGGAGAACAAATTTTTGTTGCGGTTGAGGATGATTTGAATACAGGATGTATTACAACAACATCTTTTTATTTATATATTAATGATTCAGGATGTGCAACCCCAATCCCACCACCAGATTTAACTTTATGTGAGAACAGTATTGGCAGTGGCAATGCAACCTTTGATTTCACGCCACAGATTCCAATTATTTTGGGCACAAATAGCGCAAGTGATTATACCATATCCTTCCATACCTCACAGACAGGAGCAGATAACAATACAGGGATTATTTCACCATTTAATGCTTATTTAGGAACTGATGGACAAATAATTTACATTCGTTTTGTAGACAATTCATCAGGAGGTTCTAATACCACTGCATTCTTCACTTTGCATGTAAATCCTTTACCAAGTGCAACAATATCAGGAGCGACGAGTATTTGTTCAGGACAAACAGCAACAATAAGTTTTACAGGAACACCAAATGCAGTAATTAATTTCAGTGCAGGTTCAGTAACTTTAGATGCAGCAGGAACGGGTAGTTATACAACCCCAGCATTAACAGCTACTACCAATTATTCGTTAATCGATGTTACCAATCCAACAACAGGTTGTTCGAGTGCATACACAGATTCTGTAACAGTAACGGTATTACCATTACCAACAGCAACGATATCAGGAACAACAGCCGTTTGTGTTGGTGATCCTAGTCCATCAATTACCTTTACAGGTGCCAATTCAACAGCACCGTATACTTTTAATTATACGTTGAACACGGTAGCTCAAACCCCTGTTACTACAGCTGCTGGAAGCACCTATACACTACCAGTTTCTACAGCTACGGCAGGAACATTTACATATGAATTAGTAAACGTTTCAAGTTCAACCACACCGAGTTGTTCACAAAATCAAACGGGAACAGCGACAGTTACTGTAAATCCATTGCCAACGGCAGCAATTTCAGGAACCACAACAATATGTTCAGGAAACACAGCTACGATTACCTTTACAGGTACACCAAATGCGATAGTAACATACAATACTGTTGGACCACCATCGCCTATTACATTAGATGCAACAGGAAATGCAACGCTAACTACACCAGTATTAACATCGAGTGTAGCCTATAATCTGATAAGTGTTACCAATCCAACGACCAACTGTACACAATTGGTTGGAGGTTCGGCAGTAGTCACAGTAGTACCACTACCAACGGCTACGATATCGGGAACAACAACAGTATGTCAAGGAGCAGTGAGTCCGAATATCACCTTTACAGGAGCAAACGGAACAGCACCGTACACATTTACATATACCGACCCAGCTGGAGCTACACAGACTATTACAACTACTGCAGGAAATAGCATAACACTACCCGTTTCAACAGCAACACCAGGGATTTATCCATATCAATTGGTAAGTGTATCAAGTTCAACCACGCCAGCATGTTCACAGCCACAAACAGGCACAGCAACGGTAACGGTAAACCCAATGCCAACAGCTACAATAGCAGGAACACAAGCCGTATGTTTGAATTCTACACCAGATCCGCAAATTGTATTTACAGGAGCTAATGGAGTACAACCTTATACCTTTACGTATTTGGATGAAAATGGGACCACTCAAACCATTCAGTCTACAGGCGGTAATACAGCGGTAATCAATGTGCCAACTACTACAGCAGGTATATTCAACTATAATTTAGTGAGTGTGTCAAGCGCATCCACGCCAGCGTGTGCACAACCACAATCAGGTTCAGCAACAGTAACGGTAAACACCGCACCAGTAATCAACACACCAACAGCCTATGAAGTGTGTGATGATAACAACGATGGCTTTAGCTGTTTGTTTGATTTAACCACTAAAAATGCAGAGATAAGTACTGATCCGAATGTTGTTATTACGTATCATGAAACGTCAACCGATGCTACTACGGGAGCCAATCCGATAACTACATCAACTTATTGCAATATTGATCCAGGAACACAAACCTTGTATGTAAGAGCATACTTCGTGGGAACGTCAATGTGTTATTCAACCACGACATTACAGTTGATAGTACATCCTAGACCATTACCAAATCCTGTAATCACGGATTACGAGTTGTGTGATTACAACAATCCAGGCGATGGAGTAGAAGTATTTACGTTAAATACCAAAACTGTTGAGATTGCTAATGGACAAACAGGCGTAACAGTGACGTATTATCTAACCCAAGCCGATGCGATAGCACAGACAAATCCACTACCTAATAGTTATACTAATACAAGTAGTCCACAACAAATCTGGATTAACATCAGCAACAATACGACAGGTTGTAACTCGGTAGCCTCATTCAATTTAGTAGTGAACCCATTGCCAGCAACGGCAGTACCATTACCAATCTTTGAATGTAGTAACGGAGCAGTAACTACCGCTACGTTTGATTTAACGGTTAATGAAGGAGTGACTACAGCAGGCGCAACAGGAGTAATAGTAACGTATTATAATACGTTTGCCGATGCTAATGCACAACCGCCAACCAATGCTATTGCAACACCAACCACGTATTTAGGAAACGATAACGAAACCGTTTATATCCGAGTAGAATATACCGCAACAGGCTGTTACAGTATTACTACCCAATTACTAAGAGTAACCCAAGGACCAGTGGCCATTACACCACAACCATTACAGTATTGTGATCCAAACAATGATGGTTTTGGTACGTTTGATTTAGACAGTACCATCAATGAAATTGCAGGCGGAAGTTTACCAGCAGGCGTTACTGTTTCGTTCCACGAAACCCCAACCGATGCCTTGTTGGGAGCTAATCCTTTAGTAAGTCCATATGCAAATATTGACCCATGGACACAAACGATTTATGTAAAAGTATTCTATACCACCACAGGTTGTTCTAACTATGTCGAACTCCAATTAATAGTCAACCCAACGCCAGAAGCTACGGAGCCAGATGATTTACATTTATGTGATTATACGGGAGCAGTAGGTTATGAGCCTTTTAACCTGACACTAGTAATCCCACAAGTATTAGGAAGCATTGACCCATCAACACATACGGTAACGTTCTACACGAGTTTAGCAGATGCACAAACACCAAGTAATGCGATAACCAATGTGGCGAGTTACATTAATAGTGTAATCGACCAACAAACGATTTATGTACGAGTAGAAACTACGGCAACAGGATGTTTTGATATAGTAGACTTTGATATCATTGTTGATCCACTACCAAATTCGACACAGCCAAACTATCCGCAGTATTCGTTGTGTGACAACGACCAAAGTTTGATTGGTTATGAAGTGTTCGATTTACAAAGCCAAGTGGCTAATATACTGTTAGGCCAAACCGGTATGAGTGTACACTTCTATCCAAGTTTGACCGATGCACAAAATGATACCAATGAGATAACAAATCTGAGCTATCAAAATGCGATTATCTATGTTCAAACGTTAGGAATCCGTATTACCAATGATGCTACAGGATGTTACGTTATCTCAACGATGGACATCAGAGTAGAACCATTACCAACACCAATACCACCAACACAGCCATACACGGTTTGTGATGACGATCAGGATGGCTTTGCACAGTTTGATTTGAATACTTTGACAACAGATATTCTTCAAGGAGCAAATTACACGTTGACTTTCCATGAAACATTGACCAATGCACAAACAGGAGACAACCCATTACCGATGTTGTACACTAACATCAATCCGTTTGTACAAATCATCTATGTAAGAGCCGAAGACCCAACTACAGGATGCATAGGCATCACTACAGTAGAGTTGAATGTCAATCCAAGTCCAGAAGCCATTACAGGTTTACCAAACATAGAGATATGTGATACCGATAGCAATACGCAAAACGGACAAACGATAGTGAACTTAGCGCAACAAACTCCGTTAGTATTAGCACAACAACCACTACCAGCATCAGCGTATACAGTGACCTATTATACTTCACAAACATTGGCAGAACAAGGAAGCCTTCCGATCATGAATGTGACTAATTATACCAACACTACCAACCCACAAACTATTTGGGTTAGAGTAGAGAATATAGCAAGTAAGTGTTATAACATTGGTTCGTTCCAGATAATTGTTGGCACACCGTTAGTAGTAGCAACACCACAACCAATCAATGAGTGTGATGACGATGCCAATCCAAATGACCAACACACCAACTTTGATTTGACGGTACGACAAATCACTGCACTACCAGGTTATACGATAAACTACTATCCAAGTTTAGCTGAAGCACAAACAGGCACAAATCAAATCACTACACCAACCAACTATATCAATGTACCTGCAGCAGTACAAACCTTAGGAGTAGAGATTATCAGTCCACAAGGTTGTAAAAGCTATACGACGTTAAACATCAGAGTGTTGCCAATACCAACACCAAGAACCAATCCAGCGACTTTAGCCGCAGTATGTGAAAACGCCACAGGTTCAGGACAGGCAACAGTAGATTTAACGGCAACAGCAGCCTATATTGCTAATGGTGACCCGAATGTAGCTTTACATTACTTCTATACCCAATCGGATTTGGAGAACAATGTAAACGAGATACTAACACCAACGGCAGCCTTAGTAGGCGACCCAAGTATAGCAGGTACTACAATAAATCAAGTGCAGTACATTTATATAGCCGTATCAAGTACACAAAACTTTGATTACACCAGCAGACCATGTTATAAAATGGTAGAACAAGGCTTTATAATAAACCCACTACCAGTAGTTGACATCGTAGGCACAAACAACGAATACCAAGTATGTGAAGACGATGCAAGTGGTGTGAACGATGGCTTTGAAGTATTTGATTTAACCAGTCAGGTAGCCGACTTATTGGAAGGGAATACCACAACCCCAACGTCAAACTATAGTGTAGCCTTCTATTTAGATGCTGCAGCTACAACGCCAGTACCAAACCCAAGTGCTTACACCAACATTAGTAACCCACAACCTATCTATGTAGTAATCACTAACACTACCACAGGATGTACCAGTGATATCGGTACCTTCAACATTTTGGTAAACCCAAAACCTATAGTGGCAACACTATTAGATGACTTTGAGAGCTGTGATACCGATGGCGTAAACGATGGCATGATGTTCTATGACAACAACCCATTAGGATTAGGCGACTACATCGATGACATCTTAGGAGCTACCCAAGCACCAGCCGATTACATGGTAGAGTTCTACCTGAGTCAGGCGGATGCAGAGGCAGGCATTAGTGCCAATGCGATACAAAACCTGTCAACCTATCAAGTACAAACAGGAACCTATTGGATACGCGTAACCAATAACGCAACAGGATGTTACATCTTGGATGACTTTAATGTAGTGATAGAACAATTGGCCGAGCCATTAATCACTACCAATACCGGAAGCGCAATAGCGTGTGTGGATTGGAACACTACAGCTGTAAACAACAACCTGATACTAGACAGTAATGTAGCCAATGCGGCGAACTATACCTTTGAGTGGTATGCCGATGGAGTATTATTATCAGAAACAGGACCAACGTTAGCGGTAACCGATATTAGTGTAGACCAAGTAGTGTATAGTGTTATAGCAACAAGTATAACCCCAGCCAACTTAGGATGTGCATCAGAAGAAGTATTCTTCACGGTGGTACGTTCAGGACCGGCGGCTAACCTGACGTATACGGTAACCAATGCCTTTAGTGATACACAAATCATTACAGTGACAAACGATGGATATGGAATTTACCACTACAGTTTAGACGACGGACCAATCTTAGATAATGGAGGAATCTTCACCGATGTAACCTTAGGAGAACATACGGTATATGTATGGGATGTTAGAGATGTGAATGGCTACTCGTGTGGAGTACAAAGCATCAGTGGCGTACAAATCATTGATTATCCACATTACTTCACTCCAAATGGCGATGGCTTTAATGATACATGGAATATTGTTGGATTGAGTAGTCAAGTTAACGCAAAAATTTATATATTTGACCGCTATGGAAAATTATTGAAACAAATCAGTTCAACGAGTGCAGGATGGGATGGTACTTATAACGGTGCTTTACTGCCATCAGACGATTACTGGTTTACGGTAGATTTTATAGAGCAAAACACAACTAAACAGTTTAGAGCCCATTTCGCATTAAAAAGATAGAAAAATGAATTTAAGAAAATTTTATTTAGTAATTTTAGTTTTTATAACCCAAATCTCTTTTTCACAAGAAGGTCTACCGGTTTATTCAGATTATCTTTCAGATAATTATTACCTACTACATCCATCAATGGCTGGTGCAGCAAGTTGTACCAAAGTTAGATTAACAGCAAGACAGCAATGGTTTGGAGTAGAAGATGCGCCTGCATTACAAACAATAAGTATAAATGGATCATTAGGAGAGAGATCTGGTGGAGGAGTAATAGTATTTAATGATCGTAATGGTTATCATTCTCAAAAAGGGATAAAGTTCACTTATGCACACCATTTGATGT
The DNA here is from genome assembly GCF_032098525.1 of Flavobacterium sp. PMTSA4. Classification (NCBI taxonomy): domain Bacteria; kingdom Pseudomonadati; phylum Bacteroidota; class Flavobacteriia; order Flavobacteriales; family Flavobacteriaceae; genus Flavobacterium; species Flavobacterium capsici. Next base: position 1,801,344 of record NZ_CP134890.1, on the reverse strand, counting down.
TTTCTAGGGATAATATTGATTTAAATCAATTATCATTTGGTATGAGTGCTGGTTTTGTTCAAAGTCAACTAGATGAAACAGATTTTTTAATTAATAATCCAGCATATGATCCAATAATTAATGGAACTATTGTTCAAAGCGCATCATATTTTAATGTTGATATAGGAGCATCATATAATTTTCTTGATTTCTATGTACATGCAACAGTTAAAAATGCTTTGGCAAGTGATAGAAAATTATACACTGATAGAGAACCAGTTAATTTAAGAAGATTCATTTTGAATTCAGGTTATACTTTTGGAGATGAAGACAGAATTTTATGGGAACCATCTTTTATGTTTCAATTAGTAACTCAAACACAAGAAAAAACAGTTGATTTGAATATAAAAGCATATAAAAGTTTAGATTTTGGTATGCTTTGGGGTGGAATTTCATATAGAAGAAGTTTAGATGGCGCTCAATTTGTTGAAGGGCAGAGTGTTTCAGATCAAAAATTGCAATATATTACTCCAATTATTGGAGTAAATTTTAAAAGTTATATGTTATCATATACTTACTCACAATTGTTAGGAAATGTGAAGTTTGACAATGCTGGTTTTCATCAGTTAACATTAGGAGTTAATTTATTCTGTAAACCAGAGAAGTATCACTGTAATTGTCCTGCTATTAATTAATAATTTTAAATAACTGTCCCGAAATTTTTCGGGACAATTTTTTTATGATAATAAAATCTGTCAATGGAAAATCTCCTCTAATACCTGAGGATTGTTATGTAGCAGAAAACGCTACTATTGTTGGGGATGTAATTTTTGGTCATTCATGTAGTGTTTGGTTTAATGCAGTAATTCGTGGTGATGTTCATTTCATTAAAATAGGGAATAAAGTAAATATTCAAGATGGTGCTGTAATACATTGTACTTATCAAAAGCATCCTACAGAAATAGGTAATAATGTTTCAATAGGACATAATGCTATAGTTCATGGATGTAAAATTCATGATAATGTTTTGATTGGAATGGGAGCAATTGTCATGGATAATTGTATTATAGAAAGTAATTCTATTATTGCTGCTGGAGCTGTTCTTACTCAAAATACAATTGTAGAATCAGGAAGTATATACGCTGGAGTTCCAGCAAAAAAAGTTAAAGAAATAAATCAATCAGACTTTGCTGGAGAAATTGAACGCATTTCAAATAATTATGTGATGTATTCGGGTTGGTTTAAGGATGATGAAAAATAATTTTAAAATTTTTTTTGAAGAATAGTATAGTTTCCATTCAATATTGATTGCAAAACTTTTGGATTTGAATTTGTATAAAAAATAACTTCACCAAGTTTATCATCAAGTTTCAATTTATTTTTTTCTTGTAAAATATTTTTTGTTTGTCTGGCAACTGCTTCGCCTGAATCAATAATTTTAATATTTTTTGGAAGTATTTTTTTTATTTGAGGAATTAAATAAGGATAGTGACTACAGCCGAGTACTAAATAGTCAATATTAGCTTCTATCATCGGGTTTAAATATGTTTTGAGTAAATCATTCATTTCTTTGGAATTGATGTCTCCATTTTCAATTAAAGGCACTAATCCAAATCCAATTTGCTCAATAATTTTTGTTTCATGAAATTTCTCTGCAGTTTGATGAAAAAGGTCGCTACTTAAAGTTCCTTTAGTAGCAAGAATACCAATAGTATGTGTTTCTGATTTTAAAGCAGCGGGTTTGATTGCAGGTTCAATTCCTATAAAAGGCACATCATATTTTGCTCTTAATTCTTTAATTGCATTTGTTGTTGCAGTGTTACAGGCAACAACAATTATTTTACAATTCATATTAAGCAAAAATTCCGTGTTTTTAATACTTAATGCGATTATCTCATCTTTTGATTTTTGCCCATATGGTGCATTTTTGCTGTCAGCTAAATAAATAGTATTCTCATTCGGAAGTAATTCATTAATTTCTTTCCAAATAGATGTTCCTCCAATTCCTGAATCAAAAAGACCAATAGGGTTATTATTTGTCATAGAAACAAAAGTAAAAAAAAACTGCTCAATATTTTGAGCAGTTTTTGATATAATATTTTTGATTTTTTTAAAACCCTAAATCTTTTTTAACATCAGCTGTTAAATCTGGCCCATCGGCTAGTAATAAGTCAGCAACATTTAATACATATTGATAACCTTTTGCTTTACCTACTTTAGTAATTGAAGCTCTAATTTTATCCATTAAAGGTTTTACTAAATCAGATTCTTTTTTCTCTAATTCTTTTTGAGCATTAGTTCTGTAATCAGTAATTCTTTTTACTAAGTCTTGAACTTCTGTTTGACGAGTTTGATTAACGGCATCAGTTACAGTTGAAGCTTCTTGGTCGTATTTTTTTATTTTATTTTGGTATTCTTCTGCCATTGTTTTGTATTCAGCATCATAAGTTGCACTCAATTTTTCTAATTGTTTTTGAGCATCTAACATCGCTGGCATTTTTGAAATAATTTCATTTACATCAACATGTGCAGTTTTAGCTTGTGCATTCATCGTTTGCATAGTTCCAAAAAATAAAACTCCAGCTATTAGTAATGATTTCAATCTTTTCATTTTTTTCTAGTATTAATTAATTTTTATTTTATTATTCTGTTTTAGGTTCGTTCTTTTTTTCTTCTTTAGCTTTTTTGGCAGCTTCTCTTTCTTCTAATATTTTTTTCTTTTTATCTTCTAATGCTTTTTTTCTTTCAGCTAAAATTCTCGCTCTTTCGGCAGCTTTGTCTTCTTTTGCTGAAGTAGTAGTTGAATCTTTTTCAGTTGTTTTTTCTCCTGATATTTTATCATCTGCATTAACCGTGCCATTTTTTTTCGCTTCTCTTTCAGCGGCAGCAGCATCACGTTTTTCTTGTTGTTCTAGTTTTTTTGCTTCAGCCGCAGCTTTTCTATCTTCAATTAGTTTATCACGTGCAGCTTTTTTTTCTTCTAATTTTTTTCTTCTTTCTGCAATAGCTGGATTTTCATCTTCCATATCTTCAAGAGCTTCTTTCTTTTCAAGATCTTTCAACTGTTTATTAGACATTTGTTGTCTTTTTTCAGCTCTGTTTAAAGTTCTTAAAACTCTATCACTAATATCATAACGTTTATTTGCAAAAAGCATAGTCAAATCGGAAGATTTATCAAAAATGAAATCATATTTCTGTTGTTCTGCAATATCTTGAACAGCAGTAAAAACTTGGTCTTGTATTGGTTTTACTAAAACTGCTTTTTGTGTAATTAAATCTCCATTTGGTCCAAATCTTTTTTGTTGAAAATCTAATAATTCTTGTTCTTGAAAAGCAATTTCTTCTTCTCTTTCTTCAATTAATTCTTTAGTTAATAAAGCTTTTTCAGTTTTTAATGCATCTTTAAGCTTTGCAATTTCAACTTTTTTGGCTTCTATATCTTGCTTCCATTTTTGAGCTTTTTGCTCTAATTGATTTTTGGCTTCAGAGTAATCATTTACATTTTGAAGTATGTATTCCATATCAATATAACCAATTTTTACACCTCTGCTTTGAGCATTCAGTTGAATAGTAAAAATCAGAATAATTATGGATGCAATATATTTTTTCATAAGAGTTGAATTTGTAATTAAATATCAAATATAATTAAAATTGTTGACCTATAATAAAATGTGTTTCCCAACCATTCTTTTGTGTTCCACCAGGAACAGGATCGAATCCGTGACCGAAGTCAATTCCAAGTAAACCAAAGGCAGGCATAAATACTCTTAATCCAAATCCGGCAGAACGTTGAAGAACAAATGGATTGTATTCTTGGAATGTATCAAACGATGAACCAGCTTCAAGAAAAGTTAATGCATAAATTGATGCAGCCGCTTTTAATGTCAAAGGGTATCTTAATTCTAAAGTAAACTTATTGTAAATAGTTCCACCATCAAGAGACGATAATGATTGATTTGGATAACCTCTTAGCTGAATAACTTCTCTACCATCAAGAGCAAAGTTAGCTAAACCATCACCACCAAGGAAGAATCGCTCAAAAGGAACAATACCACGATCATTATTATATGCACCTAAATATCCAAATTCACCTAATGCTCTTAATACTAAAGCTTTTTGTTGTGATCCCGCAATTCTTGTATACCAATCTGCTTTGAATTTTAATTTGTAATATTCTAACCAGTTGAATTTTAATTGGTCTACTTTTGATTGATCTGCAGCGGCTTCTTGATATGTCTCGACATATTGATAAATGTTTTGACCGTTTATTGTTTGTGCAATACCCAAATAATCACCAGCAACAGGAACTTGACCGTTTTCAGTAGCCTGAACATTTAATCCGCTAGATGGATCGTAACGCAATTTATTTTCTTGAAGATCTCCAAGTTTTCCATAATCAACACCATTAAATAATGAATAAGGTAAAGTAAATTTGGCTGACAAGCTAAATTCAGATCCAGAAGTTGGATAAATTGGATTTATTCCTTTGTTGTTTCTGGATAATCCTAATGTAAAAGCTAAATTTCTTGAAGAACCATTACCAAAAGTGAATAATCCTGTATTGTAATTATTCAAATCATAGTATTGAAAACTTACAGCATTAGAAAAATAGAAATTATCGTCAGGAACTGTTAAACGTTTTGAAATTCCAACAGATAGGGAAGTAATATTAAAACTTCTGCTTTTGTCAACGCTAGTTGTTCGACCTGAATACAAAAATTGTTTACTGTGTGATAACGATGATGAAAACTGAATTGGTTTTTTTCTTCCAAACCAAGGTTCAGAGAATGACAAACTATAAGTTTGAAAGAATGAACTTGCCTGCGCTCTTAAAGATACTTTTTGTCCATCACCCATTGGTAAAGGTTTATAAGCTTCTTTTTTGAACATATTTCTGACAGAGAAGTTATTAAAAGACAATCCTAAAGTTCCAATAAAACCTCCACCGCCATAACCACCTTGAAGTTCTATTTGACTTGAGCCTTTTTCTACTAAATTATATTCTATATCAACAGTTCCAGAAGCTGGATCAACGTTTTTGAATTTTGGATCAATTGCTTCTGGATCAAAGAAACCAAGTTGACCAATTTCTCTAATTGTTCTAACTAAATCTTCTTTGCTGTATTTTTCACCAGGACGAGTTCTTAATTCACGATAAATTACATGGTCGTTTGTTTTATCGTTTCCAACCACTGTAATGTTATTAAAATAAGCTATTGGACCTTCAACAACTCTAATTTCAAAATCAATGGTGTCATTTTCAGTTTTTACCTCTACAGCATTAATGTTTGAGAATAAATATCCATTGTTTTGATATAGGTTAGTTAAATCATCAGCATCGGGTTTTGTTTTATCGGCAATTCTTTTTTGAAGCAAAACACCGTTATAAGTTTCACCTTTTTTAATTCCTAAAACTCTTGTCAATAATTGATCTGAGTAAACAGAATTCCCTAGGAATTTAATGTCACCAAAATAATATTTTCTTCCTTCTTCAAGTTTAATATTGATGTTGATTTTATTTCTTTTTTCGTTTAAATAAACAGAATCCGAAATAATTCTTGCATCGCGATAACCTTTTTCTTTGTATTTGTCTATAATAGAAACTAAGTCTTCTTTATATTTATCTTTGACAAATTTTGAAGCTTTGAAAATTCTGATTGGATTTTGTTTTTTGGTATTTTTCATGGCGCTTCTCAGTTTCTTGTCTGAGAATTTTTCGTTGCCATCAAATGTTATTTTTGATATTTTTAATTTATCACCTTTATCAATGTTAACTAACATTTTCACCTGATTTCCTTCAGTTGTATCAGGTTCTGTTTTTATGTAAACTTTTGTGTTAAAATATCCGTCTTTTTTATATTTATTTTCAATATAATTTTTGGTTGTAGTAATCAAATTTTCATTTACTATTTTGCCTTTTGTAAGTGAATTGTCTTTTATTAAACCATCGACTTTAGATTTTTTTACTCCTTGAATTTTTACATCACTAAGTTTTGGTAGTTCGCTGATAGCTAGTTCAAGCCAAATACTATCATTTTCGGTTTTACTGATATAAAAATCAATATCGCTAAATAATCCAAGCTTACCAAGTTTTTTAATAGCATTACTAATTTGTTCTCCAGGAACAGTAATTTGTTGTCCTTTTTCTAAGCCCGAAAAAGTAACAACAGTTTGCTGATTATAGCTAATTTTTCCAACTACTTCAACATCTGCAAGTATGTATTTTTGTCCTTGATCAAATGGGGTTCTTTCTTGGGCTTGTAATTGAAAAACGGTTCCAACTAATAATAGTGTAAGAACAGTTTTTAATGTATTTATTTGCACTAAAATTCTATTTAATTTGTTCACTTGTTTTTCCAAATCTTCGTTCTCTATTTTGATAGCTCACAATTGCATCATATAAATCGTTTTCCTTAAAATCAGGCCAAAGAACATCAGTAAAATAAAATTCTGCATAGGCAATTTGCCATAGTAAAAAGTTACTTATTCTGTGTTCACCACTGGTTCTAATCACCAAATCTACATCGGGTAAATTGTGCGTGTAAAGATGCTGATTAATAATTGATTCATCAATACTATCTAGAGAAATTATATTATTTTTAACTTTATCACTTATTTTTTTAACAGCATTTAACAATTCTTCTCTAGCGCCATAACTCAGTGCTAAAGTTAAAGTCATTCTGGTGTTATTTTTTGTTTTTTCGATTACTGCTAAAAGTTCATTTTTTGCTTTTGTTGGAAGTAATTCTATGTTTCCAATTGAGTTTAATCGAATGTTGTTTTTTTGAAGAGTATCTAATTCTTTTTTTAAAGATGAAATTAATAATTTCATCAATGTGTCGACTTCAAGTTTAGGTCTGTTCCAGTTTTCAGTAGAAAAAGCATATAAGGTTAGATTTTCGATACCCAATTTTGCACAAGTTTCAACAGTAATCTTTACCGATTTCGTGCCTTTTTCGTGCCCCAAAGACCTTAGCAAGCCTTGTTGTTTTGCCCATCTACCATTTCCGTCCATGATAATGGCCAAATGTTTGGGTAATTTTTTTGTATCTATATTTTCTAAACTCATTTTATTCTGCACAATAGCAAGGTTTGTTACCAAAGGTATATGTTAACGTAAATCCAGAGAACACATACCAATCATTACTATTTATATTTCCAAATTTCAAGGCTTGTAAATTTTTGTTTTTAGGTAAACTTCCATCTAAATTATCTGAAAACGTATATCTTGCTCCTACTTCTAGTCCAATTATTAAATTTTCAGTCAGTTTACTTTTAACTCCAACAATCATTGGAATAGCAAATTCGCCTTCTTGATAATCTTTTTTGGTAGTTCCATTAATTACATACAATTCGTTGTATATAAAATATGAAACTCCAGAAAAAACATATGGAGTAGTTTTCATTTTTAAGGCTTCATGCAAATTGAAATCAAAAAAATTGAATTCCAATCCAGCTGAAAACTCTTTAATATTGTTTTCAAATTGATAACCTCTTAGTTGTCTTTCTTTTACTTCTGAATCTGCATCATTACCTGTGATAGTAGATTGAGTATAAGAAAATCTATAAGAATGTCTTGGGCTTTTGTTCCATTTATACAATATTCCAAATGCTAATTTATTTGGATTAATATAATTGGTTTTGCCGACATCGCCTATAAAATTACTTCCTCCTAAAAATACTCCAATTTCATGTATCTGAGCATTCAAAATCTGGGTAGACAATACTAAAAAAAATAAAACTATACTCTTTTTCATTTATTTGAAAATAGCGTGCAAATATAATAATTCTGAGTACTTTTTATATACTAAATGATGAATAATAGTAAATAAAAATAATGTAATCAGAATAATAAGTTACACAATGATAGTTTTAAAACGAATTTTTTTGGATTGTAGTATAAATCAAATTGATTTTTTAATTTCTTTTGTCTTCTCCCCAAAGTAATTTCTTGCGTAGCGTTTTGAAAAAAGTCTCGTTTGGAATTTCAACCATATTGATGGTAAACGGATTTTTTCTGATGAAAAGTTCAGTATTTTTGTCGATTGACATTATTCTTGAATCAAGCGAAACAAGATATTGTTCTTCTCTACCAGAAACTTTTAGTTTAATTTCCGTATCATCAGGAATAACCAACGGACGTGCATTTAAATTATGTGGAGCGATTGGCGTAAGAACAAATCCTTTGACATTTGGGGTTAAAATTGGTCCACCACAGCTCAAAGAATATCCTGTAGAACCTGTTGGTGTAGAAATTATTAGTCCATCAGCCCAATAGGAATTCAAGTATTCACCATTTAAACAAGTTTCAATGGTTATCATCGAAGTTGTGTCTTTTCGGCTAACGGAAATTTCATTCATTGCAAAGTTAATTTCCAATTCATTTTCCGGAAAATTTGTATCAAGTTTTAGGAGTGTTCTTTCGGAAATGGTATATTTTTTTTCTAAAACAATTTGAAGAAAAGATTGAATGTCTTCTTTTTGAACTTTTGCCAAGAAACCTAATCTTCCAGCATTAACGCCAAGTATTGGAATTCCTGAATCAGCTACAAAAGATGCTGCTCTAAGAATAGTTCCATCACCACCAATACTAATTAAAATATCAAAACTTTTGTCTAATTCTGAACCTTTTTTAAAGGTGTTGTATTGTTTTTCAAGGATTTTTTCTTCGTAAAGAATTTTTAAAAAGTTTTCTTCAATAACTAATTCAACTTCATTTCTATTGAAAAAAACAAAGATATCTTTGATAATTGGTCGGGTATCATTTTGATAATATTGTCCAAAAATGGCAACTTTCATAATTTAGATATTTAAATATTTATCTAGATATTCCGAACGCTCTTTTAAATTGTTCAAATAATCATCTTCGTTGTGTTCCGAAATTATTTCGTAGTTGTATCTTCTAAATGTTTGAATAATTTCATTCAAACCGCCAAGAGTTGTTTTAACAGTAACTTGAACTTTATCGCTTGATGCTTCAGAAACAAATATGCCTAAAAGTTTTCCATTATTACTTTCGACAATTTGGGCAATTTGACTCATAGAATAATCTACAGCTAGTTTTTCAACAACAATGATTCCACCAGTTTCTTTTAGAAAAGGAGTTTCATTCAAAAATTTAATAACATCTGTAATTTCGTAGTAGCCAATATATTGATTGTTTTCGTTCAAAATTGGAACTATGTTTGAATTATGTCTAGCAAATACTTCAAGAACATCAAGCCAAACCATATTTTCTCTAACAAAAAAGCCTTCTAAAGTATAGCGATAATCAAGAATTGTTTTTCCAAATTCAAAAGTTTCAGAGTCATTGGCCGAAATACAACCTATGAAAATTCCGTTTTCCATTACTGGAAAATGTGAAAAAGTATTTTCAGCAAAAAAATCTTGAACTTCTGATACAGATTCAGAAATTAAGAATGGTTTAAAATCGTTATTTATATATTCTGAAATGACTCTCATTTTTTCTTTTCTATTAGCGACTGCAAAATAATCAAATTTTAGGACATGATGACTTCCTTAACTTTGTATTTTTGTAATCAAAATTAAATATAAGATTTTTAGAAAAATTTAAATGACAAAATTAAGCGTTAACATTAATAAAATAGCAACTTTAAGAAATGCTCGTGGAGGAAATGTGCCAGATTTACTTAAAGTAGCCGTGGATATTCAAAAATTTGGGGCACAAGGAATCACGATTCATCCAAGACCTGATGAACGACATATTAGATATCAAGACGCAAGAGATTTGCGACCATTGGTTTATACTGAATTTAATATAGAAGGTAATCCGCAACATAATTTTATTGATTTAGTTTTAGAATGTAAGCCAGAGCAAGTTACATTGGTGCCTGATGCTATTGGAGCAATTACTTCTTCCTCAGGTTGGGATACTTTAAAGAATCAAGCCTATTTATCTGAAGTTATTAAAGAATTTAAGAATAATGGAATAAGAACATCCATTTTTGTTGATCCAGTTTTAGAAATGATTGAAGGCGCAAAAAAAACTGGAACTGATAGAATTGAGTTGTATACTGAAGCATTTGCTAATCAGTATTCATTAGGAAATAAAAAAGGGATTGAACCTTATACAAAAGCAGCAATTTTGGCAAATGAATTAAATTTAGGAATTAATGCCGGACACGATTTAAGTTTAGATAATGTTCAATTTTTTAAGCAAAATATTCCAAATTTATTAGAAGTTTCCATTGGTCATGCATTAATTTCAGAAGCTTTATACCTAGGGTTGGATAATGTTGTAAATATGTATTTGCATAAGTTAAAATAGATTTTATGTTATATTCAAAAATAGAAGGCGAAGGAAAGCCACTTCTAATATTGCATGGATTTCTTGGAATGTCGGATAATTGGAAATCTTTCGCTTCAAAATATACAGAAAATGGATTTCAAGTTCATTTACTCGATTTAAGAAATCACGGAAGAAGTTTTCATTCTGATGATTTTAATTATGAAGTTATGATGAATGATGTTTTTGATTATTGTAAACATTATAATCTTCTAAAAATTGATTTGATTGGACATTCAATGGGCGGAAAAGTGGCAATGTTTTTTGCAACAACTTATCCTGAATTGGTTGACAAGCTTATAATTGCTGATATTGGTCCAAAATATTATTTACCACATCATCAAGATATTTTAGCAGGTTTGAATGCTGTTGATTTTTCAAAAAAGCCAGATAGAAATGAAGTAGAAGAAATTTTGTATCCATTTATTCCAGATTTTGGGACAAGACAGTTTTTAATGAAAAGTTTATACTGGATAGAACCTGGACAATTGGCTTATCGATTTAATTTGCCTGTTTTTAATAAAAAAATTGAAGAAATTGGCGCAGCTTTACCATTAGAAAAACAATTTGAAAAACCTACATTATTCATTCGTGGAGGAAATTCAAAATATATTTTAGATAACGATTTATCACAAATTGAAAAACAGTTTCCTAAATTTCAATTGAAAACTATTCCAAATGTTGGTCATTGGTTACATGCTGAAAATCCTCTAATGTTTTTTGAAGAAACATTTGAGTTTTTAAAATAAAAAAGTCCTTTCAAACAGAAAGGACTTTTTTGAATAAGATTTTATTAAATTAGTTTTTGATGAATTTTTTAACTGCATTTCCAGAATCAGTTGAAATATTCATAAAATAAATTCCTGAACTTAATTCTGATACGTTGATTTGAGTAGAATTAACATTGTCAACTTTAACTTGTTTTACAGTTCTTCCATTTATATCAGAAATAGAAATAGTATTCATTACAATATCATCATTGTTTGAAATGTTAATTACACTATTTGTTGGATTTGGATACATTGAAAATTTAGAAGAAATAAATTGAGAATTTTTTAAAGTATTATTGAATTTAAAAATTCCTCCAACACCAGTGCCAGTACCTGTAAATCCACCTCCAAAACCAACTGTCGCATTTAAAAATTCAACAGTTGTGTGAGATAAAGCATCAATAGCAGTCCAAGTTGTACCATTATCTAGACTATATGATGATCCAAAATTTCCTGTAGTTGAACCTGCAGAAACTAGCATATCAGCACCAGCATAATCAATTGCACCCCAAAACATACCAGTAGTAGGAACAGTTGTCCAATTAGCGCCGCCATCAGTAGTTACATAAAAAGTATTACTTACAGTTTGCTGAATAACACCATTATTGTCATCTTTAAAAGCAAACTCACCAACAGAAGTTGCAACAGTTCCTCCTCCAAAATCTGCAATTGGAGTATTTATGGTTGTCCAGTTTAATCCTCTATTTGTGGATCTCATTAATTGTCCACCATCTGTGCCAAACCAAACCGTATTGCCTTTTACATAAAATTTCCCTGTATATCCATAATCTGTTGTAGATGCAGCTATGTTTCCGGTTGGTGTTCTTGTCCACGTTGTTCCTCCATTTGTAGTAGTGTAAATTTCAAAATATCCATTCTTTTTGTCTCCCATACATACACCGTTGTTGGCATCCCAAAAATGTACAAAATTAACAAATGAAGCAGAAGTAAATGCTGCCGTAGTCTGTTTTGTCCAAGTCGCACCGCCATTGGTGGTTTTATAAACACCTTGAGTTCCAAGTGCTGTCGTAGTTGGGAATACTGAAACCCATGCAGTATTAGCATCTGAGGCAGTAATATTCCCAATTCCTAATCCGGTTGTGTTTCCAACATTAATTGTGCCTGTTGTCCATGTTGTCCCGCCATTTGTAGACTTGCCATAAGTTTGATGATTGGTAGTAGATGTTCTTTGAACCATTGTCCAAACTACATTAGCATCGACAATTGAAATGTCACCAGTATAAGAACCATCAACTGGATATCCAGTGTTTTGTTCTGTCCAAGTTTGCGCATTTAAATAAAAGCCAGAAATAAAGGTAAACAAAAGTAAAATTTTCTTCATAATTATTATTTTTTAGTTAATTAAACCAAAAGTAATTTAAAATACTTAATTTTAAAAACAATTATAATAATTATAACAAATTATGAAACTGTTAATTAGAATTTTGATTACCGCCATTTTAGTAATGGTAGTTGCCTATCTGATGAAAGGAGTTATTGTAGATGAATTTACAACAGCATTGTCAGTAGCTATAGTCTTAGCTTTACTCAATTTTTTTGTGAAACCTATTTTAGTCTTGTTTACACTACCAATAACAATTTTTACTTTAGGATTGTTCTTGTTGGTTATTAATGCTTGTATCATATTGTTGTGCAGTCATTTTGTAGATGGTTTTGAAGTAGCTTCGTTTTGGACAGCAATGTTGTTTAGTATAATTTTATCTCTTTCTCAATCATTGGTGTTTCAGCTTACTGGAGAAGCAAAATAAATCTTTAAAAATCAATAAAATAAAAACTTGGTTGGGTTGTAGAAATGTTTTAATTTTGCAACCCAATTTTAGTATATATAAAAATGAATATTACAAGAAATAACGTTGACGCGTTGAATGCAGTAGTAACTGTTGAAGTATCAAAATCTGATTATTCAGAAAAAGTACAAAAAGTATTAGCAGATTATAGAAAAAATGCTGCTATTCCTGGTTTTAGAAAAGGAACTGTGCCAATGAGTTTGATTCAAAAACAATATGGAAAAGCTATTTTATTGGAAGAAGTAAATAAGTTACTTCAAGATAATTTAAACAATTATTTAGTTGAAGAAAAATTAGATATTCTTGGAAATCCTCTACCAAAAGTAACTGAAGATTTCAATTGGGATGTTGAAGATTATAAATTTGAATTCGAATTAGGATTAGCTCCTGAATTTGCAGTTGATTTAAATGCTAAAAATAATTTAGTTAGCTATAAAATTATCGCAGATGACAAAATGTTGAATGATCAAGTTGCTAGAATTCAAAAACAGTATGGTAAATTAATTGCTAAAGATACTGTTGAAGAAGGAAATGATGTTTCTGGGTTTTTTGTAAACGAGGAAAAAGGAATCAACAATAGAACTACAATTTCACTTGATGCATTTGCTGATAAAAAAACAGCAAAAACTTTTATAGGTAAAAAAATTGGGGATGTTGTTACTCTAAAAACAAAAGGGTTGTTTGATGATGATCACAAATTAATGGACTATTTAGCGGTAAGTCATGAAGATGTTCATGGATTAGATGTTGAAGTTACTTTTACTATTGATGAAGTTACGACTCACGAACCTGCAGTTTTAGACCAAGAATTATTTGATAAATTATTTGGACCAAAAGTAGTTACATCTGTTGATGAATTGAAAGCAAAAATCAAAGAAGATGCTGAAAAACAATTTGCGCAACAAGCAGACCAAAAGTTCTTAAACGACGTTACTGAATTTTTAATAGACAATACTAAGTTTGATTTGCCTGCTGAGTTTCTAAAAAAATGGATTCAAGCAGCTGGAGAAAATCCTTTAACGGCAGAAGAAGCAGAAGCTGAATATGCAAAATCAGAAAAAGGATTACGTTATCAATTAATAGAAGGAAAAATTATTACTGATAATAATTTGCAAATCACTTTTGAAGATTTAAAAGCTTACACAACGGAGTTGATTAAAAAACAAATGGCACAGTTTGGTCAAATGAATCCAACCGATGAAGATGTTCAAGGAATTGTTGCGAGAGTAATGTCTAATCAAGACGAAGTAAAAAGACTTTCTGAGCAAGTAATGAATGAAAAAATGTTGAATTTGTTCAAAGAGCAAGTAAAATCAAAATCAAAAGAAGTTACTTATGATGATTTCATCAAAGCGATGTATGGTGAAATCTAAATAAATATTTTATTATATTTGAGCGTCAAAGTCAAAATGATTTTGGCGCTTTTTTATTGTCATTATGACATGGTTTAAAATAGGCATGACTTTTGACTTTTGAAATTGTATTACGAAAACATAGAACTAATAAATAGTAAAAAATGAACTACGGAAAAGAATTTAAAAAATTTGCAACCAAAAAACATGGTGTAAACAGTTTGTATTATGATAAAATGGTTGCTAGTTTGACGCCATATATCATTGAAGAAAGACAACTAAACATTTCTCAACTTGATGTTTTTTCAAGATTAATGATGGATAGAATCATTTTCATGGGAACAGGAGTTGATGATTATATGGCAAATATTATACAAGCTCAATTGCTGTTTTTAGAAAGCGTTGACGCTTCAAAAGACATCCAAATCTATATCAATTCTCCAGGTGGAAGTGTTTATGCTGGCTTAGGAATTTATGATACTATGCAATATATCAAGCCTGATGTAGCAACTATTTGTACTGGTATGGCAGCTTCAATGGGTGCAGTTTTACTTTGTGCTGGTGCTGCAGGCAAACGTTCTGCTTTGCCTCATTCAAGAGTTATGATTCATCAACCTTCTGGCGGTGCACAAGGTGTAGCAACTGATATGGAAATCAACTTAAAGGAAATGTTGAAGTTGAAAGAAGAATTATATACTATTATCGCTAATCATTCCGGACAAACATATGATAAAGTCTATAAAGATTCAGAACGTGATTATTGGATGATTGCTGATGAAGCTAAAGAATACGGAATGATTGATGAAGTTTTAAGAAGATAATTAAGGTTGAGTTTTCAACTTTACAAAATAAAAAAATGGCAAAGCAAGTATTAGAATGTTCTTTTTGTGGAAGAAAAAAACCAGAAACCAATTTATTGATAGCTGGAATAAATGCACATGTTTGCGATAGATGTATTGAGCAAGCGCATGGAATAGTGATGGAGGAATTAAAAGGAACTTCTGCATTACCAAAACCAACAAATGATTTGGTTCTAAGAAAACCAAAAGAAATCAGAGCTTTTTTAGACCAATATGTTATTGGTCAAGATCAAACCAAAAAAGTAATGTCGGTTGCAGTTTATAATCACTATAAAAGATTGATGCAATTGCAAAACGAAGAAGATATTGAAATTGAAAAGAGCAATATTATCATGGTTGGACAAACAGGAACGGGAAAAACATTGGTAGCAAAAACTATTGCACGAATGTTAGATGTTCCTTTGGCAATTGTTGATGCTACCGTTTTAACAGAAGCTGGTTATGTTGGTGAAGATGTTGAAAGTATTTTAACTCGTTTACTACAGGCAGCTGATTATGATGTTCCAAAAGCTGAAAGAGGAATTGTTTTTATTGATGAAATAGATAAAATTGCAAGAAAAAGTGATAATCCATCAATAACACGTGATGTTTCTGGTGAAGGAGTTCAACAAGCATTATTAAAATTATTAGAAGGTACAATGGTAAATGTTCCACCAAGAGGTGGAAGAAAACACCCAGACCAAAAGTTCGTAGAAGTAAATACTAAAGATATTTTATTTATTGCAGGTGGTGCTTTTGATGGTATTGAACGTATTATTTCGAAGCGAATGAATCGTCAGGCTATAGGTTATTCTAATGCAAAAAATATAGATGGAATTGACAAAAACAATTTATTGCAATATGTAATTCCAAAAGACATTAAAGATTTTGGGTTAATTCCTGAAATTATTGGTCGACTTCCAGTTTTAACTTATATGGACCCGCTTGATGCTGAAACCTTGAGAGCTATTTTAACAGAACCAAAGAATGCCTTAATCAAACAATATGAAAAATTGTTTGGAATGGATGGTGTTAAATTTACTATTTCAAAGGAAGCATTAGATTATATTGTTGAAAAAGCTTTGGAATACAAACTTGGTGCTCGTGGACTTCGTTCTTTGTGTGAAGCAATTTTGACGGATGCAATGTATGACTTGCCTAGTACAGACGAGAAAAAACTACATGTAGATGTTGATTATGCAAAAGAAGCTTTGACAAAAAATCTCTTGAAAAGATTAGAAATAGCATCTTAAAAACTATAAAAAAAACCAGCTTATTAAGCTGGTTTTTTTATTTTTATTTTCCAAAACCTCCAGTACTTTGTACTTTTTCAACATCAATATTGGTGTTTTCTTTTTGCAATTTTAAGTTTCCAAAATTGTAAGTCAACGAAATTCTAAAAGTTCTGCTGTCTTGTTTTTGATAAAAAGTAGTGTTCAAATTTTGGCCTCCAACTAACGCATTTACTTCATTAGCATTAAATACATCAAAGCAATGTAAACCTAGTTTTAATTTTTTATCCATAAATTCTCTGTGGAAAGAAATATCAAACTGTTGAATTGGTTTTGTGATTTTATAAATTTCCCAATTTCCTTTGTCTACGATAAAATAGGTAATTGTATTTTTAATTTCCCAAGGCAAAATAAATTGTGCTTGTGCCGAATAATTCCAAATGGCTTTGTTAGAATATGGAAATTCAAAACCTTCAATTTCATTTTTAACATAATTAATGTTCAAGAAAATATAATTCATCTTATCCATATAATTCATTCTCTTTTGAAACTCTTCTTTTCCTTTGAAGAAATAATCCAGAGGAATTGGGAAACTCAAAAAAGCACTAAAAGTATCATATCTTTTAAACTGTTGGAAAGTTTGATTGCTAACGGGTTCAGTTGCATTAGCATCAGCGCTAAAAATAAATAGATTGTTGTCTTTTGTTCGTGTGAAATTGGCTCCAAACTGAATAAATTGCATCGCTGAAACCTTGAATTCATAATTGTCAAAGAACGTTGGATTTAAAAATATATTTCCTTGCGATGAATTATATTGGTCAAAAGTTGAGCTATTATTTGGGTCTAAAGTATTGTAATTTGGTTGATTAATTTTTCTTGAATAAGAAGCTGAAAGATTTACATTATCATTTATTTCATAAATAGCACTCATGTTAGGAAACAAATTTGTGTTTCTGAACTTGATTTTTTCAGCAACGGTACTCGAAATACGCTCAACATTAAAATCTTCAAAACGTAGGCCTAAAGTGAAACTAAACTTCTTTATTTTTTTTCTTGCTTCAGCATAAAAAGCCAAATTATTTTCGGTGTAGTCAAAATTTATAGTGTTGGCAGTTGGACTATTAATGAAATAATCGCCAACGTTATCTACTTTTAAAATATTGTATTTTCCACCAGTTGCTATTGAAAAATTGTACTTTTCAAAAGGAATATTGAAATCATATTTCAAGTAATAATTTTTTAAATCAAAATCATTTTCACCATTATTAAAATAGTTTTCATTCGAAACAAAATCTGTTGCATCAGAGTTTGTAATTGGATTTCTTTTGAATAAGTTACTATAACCAGTAATATCTAGCGTTCTTCCTAAAGTGTCTAATTTTGTTTTGTATTGCAAACTCAATTCGTGATTTTGGTGTTTAGTTTTAGAAATACCATTGTTGTAATAATCGATATTTTCACCAAAAGTAGTTGCGTCAAAAACTGTTCGGTCATTACCTAAATATAAATTATAGTTTAAAAGAAAATTTGTTCTGTCGCTTAATTTATAGTTAGTTCCTGTTCTCCAATAAAAATTTCTATTGGTGTTTACCGAAAAATTTTCTTGTTCCAAAACCTTATTTGGAGTAAACGCTGTAAAGGTTTGATTGGTAATCGTTCTGTTTTCGCTATCAATATAGTTGTAGCCAATCATAGTTTGCCAACTTAAGTCTTTTTCTTTTCCATTTAAAAGAATTTGAGGGCTTGGTTTTTGGTATTTATTGAAGTTGTAATTAATGTTAAAACTCGCATTAATTCCTTTCATTCTTCTTGAACTTGTAATGATATTAATAATTGAACCACTGGCATTGGCATCAAATGCAGCACCAGGATTGTATATTAATTCAACTTTTTCAATTGCGTTGGCGGGTAACGAAGAAAGATAATTTTGCAAATCTTGTCCGCTCAATGTACTTGGAGCATTGTCAATATAAACAGCGACACCTTTTCCGTTTAAGGTTAAACTTCCTGTTGGCGAAGTAATAACACCAGGTAGTTTTTTTACAGCTTCCAAAGCATTACCGGTGCTTAGCATTGGGTTTTCTTTGATGCTGATGGTTGTTTTATCAGCGTCAACTTTTACAAATTGTTTTTTGTTTCCAAAAATAGTGACACCTTCAAGTTCATTTATTTTTGGAGATTTAATAGTGTCGTTAACAGTAGTTTGTTGGAAAGTTTTTTCAGCTTCTTGAGCATAAAAAGTTGCACTAAAGGATACAATAAGTGCAGTGAATAATGATTTCATTTGTGATTAATTTGATTGATGATTACTCATAAGACTTTTCATCAGTCAATATGTTACAACAAAATCAACTATTTTTTAGTTTTTTATAAATTCAAATAAATACACTGCTGATTATGAATAATGTAGTAAATTCAAAAATAAACAAGGGATAATTTTGATTTCAATTAAATGAAATCAAGCAACATTTTTATCAAAAACAGGTTTTTCTTTTGGCATTTCAACCAAACATCTTCTTCCCGGACCACATTTCATTCTATGCGGACCGCAAGAAGCGAGAAATCCTAAAAAGATTAGTAATACAAATATTTTTTTCATAGCTACAATATATTATTCTTTTTCAAATCGTTTAATTTCTTTTTTTCTATCATTGATGTAATTCTCATCAATTATTTGGAACATACAATAACATGAATAATGTTGACTTAAAATTCCTTTGTTAAATAGTAAATGAGCAAACATATTTAATTCGTTATGGTTTTTCCCAAATTCCATTCCAGTATACTCTTTTTTTGATAGCTTAACTAAAATTGAATCAAAATTTATTTTTTTCTCATAATCTTTTAATTCATCAATACTATATGAATAAAAGCCTATGTTATTTAATGCAGCCGTATCTTTGAACTCAAAATAGCGTTCTTTATTCCGAATTTGTTGTTGTATTTTATCATTTTTATTTTCGACTTCTAAAGCATAATCCAAAAACCCGCTATAAGTACATATTTCTTTCTTTTCTCCAGTATTTAAATTTTTCACATTAACAACAATGTATCTATCAATAGTGCCATTTCCTAATTCAATTAGATTAATATAGTTTAGATATTTGATTGAATCTGATTTTGATTTAAATTCTTTTTTACTTTTTATAGAGTTATTTGTCTTGTTCTTTTCACATGAAAAAATTGAAACAATAAAGATTATCAATACTAATATGAATTTTTTATTCATAGCAGTTTATTTTGGTATTTCTACCATCATGTTTTTCAATTGTTCCAAATAATCACGTTCGTTTGAAAGTCTTGGTATTTTGTGTTGTCCGCCTAATTTATTGTTTTCTTTCAGCCAATCGTAAAACAAATTTTCGCGGGCAACATTGACTTTCAAATTGTTCAATGTCATGTTTTTGTAGCGTTTAGCTTCGTAGTCAGAGTTAATGGCTTGAAGGTTTTCGTCTAGTAATTTTTGAAATGATTTTATATCATCTGGATGTTTGTTAAATTCAACCATCCATTCGTGCGCACCTTTTTCTTTTCCTTTCATAAAAATAGGAGCAACGGTATAATCTTTCACATCACAGTTCAATTCTGAACAAGTTTTGGCAATGGCTTTATCGGTGTTTTCTACCATCAATTCTTCACCAAAAACATTAATATAGTGTTTGGTTCTTCCCGAAACTCTTATTCTGTATGGATTCAACGATGTAAATCGAACGGTATCGCCAATCATATAGCGCCATAAACCCGAGTTGGTTGTAATCACAATGGCGTAGTTTTTATACAATTCAACTTCTGAAAGGCGAATAATTTTTTGATTTTCGGTGCCAAAAGTATCCATCGGAATAAATTCGTAGAAAATTCCATAATCCAGCATCAACAATAAATCATTGCTATCGTTCAAATCCTGAATGGCAAAAAATCCTTCGGAAGCGTTGTATATTTCGTAATATTTAAAATTCGAATTAGGTAAAATTTTATTGTATTGGTCGCGATAAGGTTCAAAACTTACTCCGCCGTGAAAATATACTTCTAAATTTGGCCACAATTCATAAAGATTTTCTTTGCCAGTTTCGGTTAGAATTCGGTTTAACAACACCAACATCCAAGAAGGAACACCTGCAAAACTGGTTACATTTTCGGCTTTAGTTTCATTAATTATGGCAGTTAATTTTTCTTCCCATTCGCTCATTAATGAAATTCTACTGCTTGGCGTACTGCTGAATTCTGCCCAAATTGGCATGTTTTCAATCAGTATTGCCGATAAATCGCCAAAATACGTTTTGTTGTTTTCATAGATTTGAGAACTTCCACCAAGGCGTAAACTTTTGCCCAAAAACAATTCAGAATCTTCATTATTGTTCAAATACATGCACAGCAAATCTTTGCTGCCTTTGTAATGACAATCCATCAAAGCGGTTTCGCTAACCGGAATGAATTTACTTTTTGCATTGGTAGTTCCGCTAGATTTTGCAAACCATTTGATAGGTTTGTGCCAAAAAACATTTTGCGCTCCTTTTCGCGTTAGCTCAATCATTGGTTCTAAATCTTCATAAGTAGAAACCGGAACTCTTTCGGCAAAAGTGTTATAATTTTTAACTGAATTGAAATCGTATTTTTTTCCAACAACCGTTTCTTCGCAGTTGCGAATTAAATTCATCAGCAATTCATTCTGAACTTCATTCGGATATTTTAGAAACAACTCAATCTGATGAATGCGCTGTTTCAAAACCCACGAAGCAATTGAATTGATGATTGGAAATGGCATTTTTTTATTATGGATTATGATTTACCAATTGCGAATTATAACTTTACCAAAAATAGCAAAAAAACCTTAATACAACCATTTAAAATGACTTACGAAGGAGTTTTAACCAAAATGCAAACCGAATTTCAAGCGCCAATTCAATATTATCTGGTGTTTGAAAACAGTTTTTTGAACCTCAATCAATTATTAGACAAATCGCTAGAAATAAATTTCGTTGGCTATCAATGTTTGAATTGTGGAAAAAAGAAAAAGATTTTTCGTCAAGGATTTTGTTACGATTGTTTTATGAGTTCGGCTGCGGCTGGCGATTGGATTATGAAACCCGAACTTTCAACAGCACATCTTGATATTGAAGACCGAGATTTAGAATACGAAAAAAGAGTACAATTGCAACCGCATATTGTTTATTTGGCTTTATCTAGCGAAGTGAAAGTTGGTGTTACCCGAAAAACGCAAGTTCCAACCCGTTGGATTGACCAAGGCGCGGTACAAGCCATTCCGATTGTGGAAGTTCCTAATCGTTATTTAGCCGGAATTACTGAGGTTGCGCTCAAAGACCATTTTGCCGACAAAACCAACTGGCAAAAAATGCTTAAAAATGAAGTTCCCGATATGGATTTGATTGCTGAACGTTCAAAATTAAAATCTTTTTTACCCAATGAAGTGCAAGAATATTTTCATCCCGAAAAAGAAGATTTATACGAACTCAAATTCCCAGTGTTGCAGTATCCGAAAAAAGTGAACAGTTTAAATTTAGATAAAACAGCCAATTTTACGGGGAAACTAACCGGTATTAAAGGGCAATATTTACTTTTTGAAGACGGAACGGTCTTTAATGTTCGCACCTACGAAGGTTATGTTGTGAAACTTTCGGTTTAAAATTTTTCAAACGAGGTAAAAAACATCACCGTTCAGGTTATTAACCTCTCCGTTGAACTTCAGAACCTCGTTGTTGAAGTAAAAAGCCTCGTCGTTGAAGCAAATAACTTCTTCGTTGAAGTTAAGAACTTCTTCTGCGAAGTAAAAAGCCTCGTCATTGAAGTTAATAACCTCGTCGTTGAGGTTCAGAACTTGTTTGATTAAGTAAATAACTTCAAATTAAGAAGTAGATGTCTTAATTAAGGAGCTACTAGCTTAATTAAGGAATTTTTTCTTAATTAAGGACTACTTATCTTAATTAAGCATTTTTTCCTTAATTATTGTTGATAAAAAAATCCCTTTTAGAATTTCTAAAAGGGATTGGGATTATTCAGTTTTTTTGGGTTCTTCTTTTTTCTTGCCGCCAAGCAAACCTTTAATTAAGCCAGTTGCTTTGTCTTTCACATCGGTTTTGACATCGGTTTTGGTACTATCGGTTTTTGGTTTTGTAACGTTTGAAATCACATCGTTCAACGCGTCTTTGGTATTATTAACCAATTTGTCTTTTTGTTGTTTTACCAAATTCGTAACCAAATTTGTAGTGGCTTGTTTTACGTCGGTTGAAACTTTTGGATTCGAAAAACTACCTGTCAGCATTGCATTGATAGGCACGCTTTCTACTTTATTAGCATCGGCAGGCGTTAGTTTTGCAATTAAATTGTTGACTTCGGTTCCTAAATATTTGGCAGGAACATTTAATTTTAAATCATAATTCATCAATTGGTCAAAACCATGTGTTCCGCCAATGGTTGCCGAAATATCTTGGTATTTTAAGTCAAAAGGTTTGATGTTTACTTTTCCGTCTTTAAACGTCAACGCTGCTTTTAAATCGTTTAGATTTAATTTGTTCAAATCAATAAAATTCAAATTGCTGTCTAAAGCAGAAAGCAACGTTGAATTTTTAGAATTTACAGTTGTAGAAAGTAATTGACCTAGCAAATCTCCAGTCAATGATTTTAAATCGGGAGTCATTTCTTTTTCATCAAGATTTCCGTTAAGATGAATGGTAGAATTCAATTTTCCGTTTATGATTCCTGCAATTGGAGCAATTTTTTTCATCATGTCCAATTGGGTAAACGTTTGCGCAATATCAACATTGTTTAACCCCAAATTCATATTGAATTTAGGCGTTTTTTCTTTGGTAGAAACATCGCCATTAAACGTAATTAACCCATTGAAAATATTAGTTTTTCCGTTTTCAAGCGTTACTTTTTGGTCTTTAATGATTAGTTTTCCCGAAACATCTCTCAAAGTTAAATTGTCATACAAAACCGTGTTAGCTTTGGCGGTAAGTGTACAATTTAAGAACGCTGGAATTTTCATAGCTTCGGTTTGTTTCTTTTCGCCTTCTTTTGGTTCGTTCGTAGTCATGAAATCATCCACCGCAATTTGATTGGAGTTTAAGTTAAAATCACCTTTCAACTCTTGGTTTTTGAATACAAAACCATAGAAATTTTCTAGAACACCGTTAACAGCCAAATCACTCTTTCCAGTAACAGCGTTAAATTGTTTCAAATTCACACGACTTGGGTTAAACTCAACAACAGCTTTGCTGATAGCCATTTTTTTGCCGTTTTCATCAGTATAATTAAAGCCAGTCAAATCGATATTACCAGCATTTTTAATTCGTGCATAATCGCTTTTTTCTACCGATTGCATGTCGAATTCGGTTTTTACATCGGCTTTCAAAATTCCCGAAAGTGGTTTGTCTAACTTCACAGGATAAGCTTTAGTAACATTGCCAAGATTGATAGTTCCTTTTAAATCGGCATTTACCAAGGCGTTTTCGGCAATGTTTCTAATGTTTGCTTTGGCGTTAAAAACATCTTGGTCAATGCGGAATGATAATTTATCCAGATTTACATAGGTATCATTCATTACACCAGTTTCATTGATGATTCGGGTATCAATCATGATGTTCTGAACCGATTTTGGCAAATTAGGATATTGAAACGAAGCATTGTTAGAAGCAATTTCGATGTTGAATTTTGGAATCGTAGTATCAGTATACGTTCCTTTCGCAAAACCATTTACGGTAAAATCGCCTTCGGTTTTTACATCTTTTATATTCGTTGCATACTGTGCCGGAATTAGTCCTAAGAAATTTTTAAAGGAAGAAGTTGGCGTTTTAAAAGTCAAATCATATAGCTGACCATTTTCAACCATTTGAATGAAACCATTGAATTCTAAAGGCAATTCGTTGATTTTTGCTTTGTTTTCTTTGAAAGTATATTTGCTTTGCTCCATGTCAATACCAAGAACAGCATCTAAAGACAAGGCAACATTTTTTAAATAATTGGCTTTGTCCATGTCCAAAGAAACTTTTGCAGTTGTTTTGGTGTCCAAATCGAGTTTAGAAGCGGCGAAATCGCCTTTTCCTTCGTGATTTATAGAATCTAAAACCATTTTCATTTTAGAAGCTTCGTCATAGTACTGAAATCTGAAATTTTCAACCGAGTATTCTTTGATTTTAAAAGCCATTGGTTTGCTTTTATCATCATCTTTTTTGTCTTTGTCGTCTTTTAAAGCAATGTCATAATTACCAATCCCATCTTTGTTGAAAATAATATTAATCAAACCATTTTTTGATGAAATACCGTCAATATTGATTGGTTCATCTTCGC
This sequence comes from Flavobacterium sp. PMTSA4, assembly GCF_032098525.1. Taxonomy (NCBI): domain Bacteria; kingdom Pseudomonadati; phylum Bacteroidota; class Flavobacteriia; order Flavobacteriales; family Flavobacteriaceae; genus Flavobacterium; species Flavobacterium capsici. Next base: position 1,776,754 of record NZ_CP134890.1, on the reverse strand, counting down.
CTTTAAATAATTCTTTGATGGACATTTTAAGGTTTAATTCTTCAAAAGCAACCAAAGTATCGCCTTCAAAAGGCGCTTTATTTATAATGGATAGCTTTTCAACACGTACACTTGCATTTGGAAAGTTTCTGAACAAACTCAAATCAGCATCAGCAAAAGCCACTTTTGCATCTACTTTTTCGTTGATGGTTTTTTCAATTTTGGCTTTAATTTGATCTTTGAAAAAATAAGGAATTGCAAAAGCAGAAACGATTAAAAGTAACAATACAATTCCAACGATTTTTAAAATTTTCTTTACCATGATTTGAGTATAAAATTCAATAATTTGCCTAACAAAGATAATGCCATCAAATGTAAAATACATTATAGAATTATGACCATATGTTTGCAAAATTTTAATATTTAATGTGAATAGTTATTAACACATCGGGTTTTTGAATAGCATTCTTAAATAACTTTTATTTATTTTGCACTTCCTATGAAGCAACATCAAGTCATTTTATCGTTAGGCAGTAATCAAGGCAACCGACTTGAAAATATTGAACGTTGTATTCAACAAATTCAGAATGAAATTGGAACGGTTATACGAGTTTCCAAGTTATACGAAACGCCAGCTTGGGGTTTTGAAAGCGAGAAGTTCTATAATTGTGCTTTAGTGATGCATACTGCAAAAGCGGCCAATCAAATTTTAGAAGAAGTTTTAGCTTTAGAAACAAAATTGGGTAGAGTTCGAACAGAAGCAGAAGGTTATCAATCAAGAATTATCGATATTGATGTTATTGCTTTTGATGAAGAAATTATTGATTCTGAAAAGTTAAAAGTGCCGCATCCTGAAATGCAAAACCGTTTGTTTGTTTTGGTTCCGATGCGCGATTTGAATTTAGATTGGCGTCATCCTATTTTACAGAAATATTTGCATGAACTAGTAGTACTTTCGGAAGATAAGGCGAATTGTAAATTCATAAAAACTTTAGAAAATCCGTTGCATAAAATTTCGTTGAATAGTTTTAATTACATTGCTATCGAAGGAAATATTGGTGCTGGAAAAACGACCTTATCTAATAAATTAGCGGAAGATTTTAATGCAAAAACGGTTTTAGAACGTTTTGCAGATAATCCTTTTTTGCCAAAATTTTATGAAGACCAAAGCCGTTATGCATTTCCTTTAGAAATGTCATTTTTGGCGGATAGATACCAACAAACGGCTGATGATTTGGCACAATTTGACTTGTTTAAAGATTTTATTGTTGCCGATTATCATATTTTTAAATCATTGATTTTTGCAAAAGTTACTCTTGCAGAAGATGAATTTAGGCTATACAAAACCATGTTTGATATCATTTATAAAGAAATGCCAAAACCTGATTTGTATATTTATTTGTATCAAAGTACCGAGCGACTTTTAGAAAATATTAAAGCTCGTGGAAGAGATTATGAACAAGAAATTCCGGCCGAATATTTGGAAAAAATAAACAATGGTTATCTTGATTATATTAAAACACAAAAAGACTTGAACGTTTTAATCATTGATGTAACCGAACGAGATTTTATCAAAAGTCAAGAAGATTATATGTTTATTTTGAACGAAATTCAAGGAAAAACCTCAAAATAAATTATCGTTTTAGAGCAAAATGACCTTTTTGTTCGGGTAAACTATCATCAATTTTTGCATTGTACCAATAATCATCTGCTGGAAGAATTTTTCCGTTAAAAGTGCCGTTCCAAAAAGGATTAGATTGATTAAGTATTGTTATCAACTTTCCATAACGATCAAAAATTTTGACGCTTGCATTTGGATAGATTGACATTCCTTTAATAGTCCAAATATCGTTATAACCATCATTATTTGGAGTAAAAAAGTGAGGTATCGAGATTACTGCAAATAGAGTAGAATCATTTCCACAACCACTAATTTCGTTTACATAAGCAGTATAAATTCCTCCAGGAACATTCAAGAAAATGGGAGAAGTTTGATAATTTATACCATCAATTGAATATTCAAAATTTCCTGTATTTGTTGTGGTTATAGTAACTGTAGCTTCATTTGTAATTACGTCATCAATTATTGGAATTTCATTAACTTGAATATTAAATGTTCTAGTTGACGAACAGTTTGACGCATTGGTTACAACTACATTATATTGACCGCTAATTGTAGCTGTAATAGTCTGGGTTGATTCACCAGTTGACCAAAGATAATTCTCTCCTGCAATTCCAGCATTCAATTGGATTGATTGTCCTTGACAAATAGTTGTTGTCAAATCTCCAGGAAGTATTGGAACTGCATTTGTGATTATAGTTACTTCAAATCTTGGTGAAAAACAATTGTTGTTATTTGCTTCAACAAAATAACTAGTATTTTGATTAATAATTGGTGTTGTAAAATTACTTCCAGTTGCAATTGGTGTTGCGCTTGAAATAGAGGTAAACCAATTTATTACACCAACATTCGTTGTTGCAGATAAGTTCGCAGAATTATTTTCGCAAATCATTATTGATGAGATTGTGGATAATTGTGGATTTTGTATTACCGTTACCGTTATTGGAGTTCTAATTCCAGTTGTGCAACCTGTTGGGAAAGGATCTAAATAATATGTTGTAGTTGAAGTTAAAACAGGAGTTGTAAATGTATTGCCAAATGCAATAGGACTTCCGCCAGAAGGAATAGCATACCAGCTAATTGAACCATTAGTTGCACTAGCACTAAGTGTCATAGAATTCATTTCACAAATTGACTGAGTACTAACAGGAAAAATAGACGGAATAGTTAAAGTTGTACTTGTGGAAATATTTAAAACAGGATCGCCAGACATTCCGCCATATTCAACAATGTATCCTTTTGGTTGATAGTTTCCACTCGTATCTCCATTATTAGACAAATCATTCCATGAACCTAGAATTCCAACTCCAACTGCCGTAATGTGAGCATAATCTTCATCGCCTGCACTATTGGGTTCACCAGTATTCCAAAATGCATAATTTGGAGTTGAGCCATTTGCTAAACCATTCCAAAAGATTGTTCCGTTTTCAGGACCAGTTACCCATTTCCAAACGCCTTCTGTTTCTGCATCACTTCCGCCAATCCAACCTGCGCCTGTAGTTTGTGCACCAGCAATTTGTGATTCTTCAGCAGATGTTAATGTTGCCAAATAACCTTGCAAGCCATAATAGTTTGTGTTTTCAGCAGCTACTTTTGCAGCTGTCCAAGTGATTCCTAAATTCGGGATGTAGAGATAATAATGACCATTAGAAGGTAAATAATTAGCTTGTCCAACGGAAATTGAAAAGTTTCTTATTCCGCTTGGGTTGCTTGAGGTTGAGTTAAATGTGACATCTTTAATTGCCGCAATTAAATCTATATAAGTTGGCTGACTTGAAACTCCTGTTAAAGAGAGTGTTCCAGTAGTTGCATTCCATGAAGAATTAATAGTTGGATGAATACCTGTCAAAGTTAAAAACTCTTCGCCATTTACATAACCCGATGAAATTTGGATGTAAATAGCATCAATTCCAATATCATCAGGATCAACAATGGTCATGTCTGTAACAATTTTTATGCTTGTTCCTGGACAATAAATTTGGTTGCCAGTTGCATCCAGCATAGGAGCAACATTGTTTGCATTTAATTGATTAAATGTAATTTGATGAGTTTTTATAGAGTCTTTAATGTGTAATTTCAAATCACTTTTTGAAATCAACATCCCAAAGGCATTTTTAGAAATAAATAAAAATAAAAGTAGAGGTAGAAATTTATTTAAAAACATTTTATAAAAATACTGATAAATAAAAAGAAGAATATTAATATTTAGTGTCAATTAACATTTTTTTAATTTTTGAAATAAATCCCAAATCACAATTCCTGTACTAACGGATATGTTTAATGAATGTTTTGTCCCTAATTGTGGGATTTCAATACTTCCATCACACAGTTCAATGGCTTTTTGATTGACTCCAAAAACTTCATTGCCAAAAACTAAAGCATATTTTTTATCTTTTTCAATCTTAAAATCATTTAAGAAAATAGCATTTTCTACTTGTTCAATAGCGAAAACGGAAATTTTTTCTTTTTTTAATTTTTCTATTACAGATAAAACATCTTTTTCATATTCCCAAGCAACGGTTTCGGTTGCGCCAAGAGCAGTTTTGTGAATTTCTTTATTTGGCGGAACAGCTGTAATTCCACATAAATATATTTTTTCTACTAGAAAAGCATCCGAAGTTCTAAAAACCGAACCAATATTATGAAGACTTCTAATATCATCTAAAACAATAATGATTGGTGTTTTTTTAGCTTCTTTAAAATCGGTAACCGTTAGTCGGTCAAGTTCTTTGTTTTCGAGCTTTCTCATAAATTAATTTTGGCAAAGATATTCAAAAAAAAAGCTCCCGAAAAACGGAAGCTTTTTAGAAAAACTATATTAATAATTAACTCTTAATAGTTTCACCTGCTGGTTTATCTTCAACTACAGTACCTTTTATAGTTAAAACTTTTGGAGTTTCTGAAGCATCAGAAGTGATAGTAACTGTTTTTGTAAAAGGACCAACTCTGTTAGTGTCATATTTCACACCAATTACACCTTTTGCACCTGGAGCGATTGCACTGTCTGGCTTAGTAGGAACAGTACATCCACATGAACCTTGAGCATTTGAAATTGTAACAGGTTTAGTTCCATTGTTTACGAATACAAATTCTCTTTTTCCATCAGCACCTTTAGTAATAGTTCCGTAATCAATAGTTTCGTTTTCAAAAACCATTCCTGGACCATCAACTTTTGGAGCTTCAACTTTAGCTGCAGCTTTCTTAACAGTTTGTTTTGTAGTTTGTGCATTTGTTGCAGTTAATCCTGCAATTGAAAGGACAGCAAGTAAAATTATTTTTTTCATTTTTAGTGTTTTTTAATGATTACGATACAAATCTATTTATTTTCATTTTACGCCTGTAAAATTTAAACTTAAGATTAAATTAATATTATAAATCAGGTTACATTTAAAATAATTAAATTCGCTGTCAAAATCTTTTAAAACCAATAAGTCTTGTCAGCTAAAGAATCCAAAAGCAAAGAAACACCTTTAATGAAACAATACAACGAGATAAAAAGCAAGTATCCCGATGCTTGTTTGTTGTTTAGAGTTGGCGATTTTTATGAAACTTTTGGTGAAGATGCTATTCGTGCCTCAAAAATTCTTGGAATAGTTTTGACAAAAAGAGGCGCAGGTTCTGAAACAGAAACGGCTTTAGCTGGGTTTCCGCACCATTCTTTAAATACGTATTTGCCAAAACTTGTAAAAGCTGGACTTCGTGTAGCAATTTGTGACCAATTAGAAGATCCAAAAATGACTAAAACGATTGTAAAACGTGGTGTGACTGAATTAGTAACTCCTGGTGTTGCAATGAACGATGAGGTTTTGCATTCTAAGTCAAATAATTTTTTAGCTTCTATTTATTTTGGAAAAAAATTGCTTGGAATTTCTTTTTTGGATGTTTCAACGGGAGAATTTTTGGTAGCGCAAGGAAATGAAGAGTACATCGATAAGTTGTTGCAAAATTTTGTTCCAAGTGAAATTTTAATTCAAAAAAACAATAGAAATCAGTTCAAAGAAACTTTCGGTGAAGATTACAACACATTTTATTTAGAAGATTGGGTTTATAAACAAGACTACGCTTTTGAAACTTTAACCAATCATTTCCAAACCAATTCATTAAAAGGTTTTGGTATTGAAGAATTACCAGATGGAATTATTGCGTCAGGTTCAATTTTATATTATTTATCAGAAACGCAACATAATAAAGTACAGCACATAACAAATATCCAAAGAATAGCTGAAGACGCTTATGTTTGGATGGATAGATTTACGATAAGAAATTTAGAGTTATACCAAAGTAATTCTCATAATGCGGTTACTTTGCTTGATGTAATTGATAAAACATTGTCTCCAATGGGTTCTCGATTGTTGAAGCGTTGGTTGGCTTTGCCGTTGAAAGATATTCACAAAATTAGAAGTCGTCATGAAGTAGTTAGCTATTTAAAAGAAAATCAAGAAGTGCTTCAAAAGATTCAATATCAAATCAAGCAAATTTCAGATTTAGAACGATTGATTTCAAAAGTTGCCACTGGAAAAATTTCACCTAGAGAAGTTATTTATTTAAAGGAATCGCTCGATGCTATAATCCCAATCAAAAGTTTGGCTTTAGAAAGCAAACAAGAAGCAGTCCGAATTATTGGAGACAATCTTCATGCTTGCGATTTATTAAGAGAAAAAATAAAAAACACTTTAAATCAAGATGCTCCAGTTTCTATTAATAAAGGAAATGCCATTGCTGTTGGAGTGAATCAAGAATTAGATGAACTTAGAAACATAGCTTTTTCAGGAAAAGAATTTTTAGAAGCAATTGAAGCTAGAGAATCTGAAAAAACTGGAATTTCCTCATTAAAAATTTCGTTTAATAATGTTTTTGGATATTATATTGAAGTTCGAAATACGCATAAGGATAAAGTTCCTTCGGAGTGGATTAGAAAGCAAACTTTAGTTAATGCCGAAAGGTATATCACAGAGGAATTAAAAGAATACGAATCAAAAATTCTTGGTGCTGAAGAGAAAATTCATCAAATAGAAAGTCAATTATTTGAGCAATTAGTGAATTGGATTGCCAGTTACATCAAGCAAGTACAATTGAACGCAAGTCTTGTGGCACAATTAGATTGTTTAACTTCCTTTGCTCAATTAGCTATTGATAATAAATATGTTTGCCCAATTTTAGACGATTCTTTTGAATTAGAAATCAAAGAAGGTCGTCATCCAGTTATTGAAAAACAATTGCCAGTTGGCGTTCCATATATATCAAACGATGTTTTTCTAGATAGAGAAACACAACAAATAATCATGATTACGGGACCAAATATGTCTGGTAAGTCGGCAATTCTACGTCAAACAGCATTAATTGTTTTGTTAGCTCAAATGGGAAGTTTTGTTCCGGCAGAATCACTTAGAATGGGAATTGTAGATAAAATATTTACTCGTGTTGGTGCAAGCGATAATATTTCGATGGGTGAATCTACTTTTATGGTAGAAATGAATGAAACGGCTTCAATTTTGAATAATATTTCAGATAGAAGTTTAGTTTTGTTAGATGAAATTGGTCGTGGAACAAGTACTTATGATGGAATTTCAATTGCTTGGGCAATTGCCGAGTTTTTACATGAAAATCCAGCAAGACCAAAAACATTATTTGCTACACATTATCATGAACTTAATGAAATGTCTGAACTATTACCAAGAATTCAAAATTATAATGTTTCTGTAAAAGAATTAAAGGATACGGTTTTGTTTATCCGTAAATTGGTAAAAGGTGGAAGTGCACATAGTTTTGGAATACATGTTGCAAAAATGGCTGGAATGCCTCAAATGGTTATTCAAAAAGCACAGAAATTATTAAAAAAACTCGAAAAAGACCATTCAAGTGATGTTTTAAATGGAATAAAAACAACTAAAGATGAAATGCAACTTAGTATTTTCAATTTAGATGATCCTCTTTTGGAGGAAATTAGAGAAGATATTTTAAGTTTAGATATTAATACTTTGACACCTGTTGAAGCGTTAATGAAGTTAAATGAAATAAAAAGAATGCTTCAAAAAAAATAGTGTCACTTATTTAGTTTTGTAAATCAAAGGATTAAAAAATAGTGAAGTTTTTTTCAAAAAAAGGTTTGTATAATTGAATTTATGTTTTACATTTGCATCCGCATTACAGGATAAGTGATGCAGTTCTTTTAAATATTTAATTGCGAAAATAGCTCAGCTGGTAGAGCGCGACCTTGCCAAGGTCGAGGTCGCGGGTTCGAGCCCCGTTTTTCGCTCAACTACCTATAAATTGCTCGAGTGGTGGAATTGGTAGACACGCTGGACTTAAAATCCAGTGGGTAGTAATGCCCGTGCGGGTTCAAGTCCCGCCTTGAGTACTTCAAAAACCCTTTATTTTAAAGGGTTTTTTCGTTTCTAGGTGTTTCTAAAAAATGAAATACATAGAGATAGTTTTTGAAAGTGTACCTACAAATGTACCTATAAAGTTAAAAATTTCAGTTGTGGAAAACCAGTATTCAGAAGTACGGCTTTACTGCTCAAAAGTTGACGGAAAACCTGCAATTGTTCCAGGTAAGTATTGGTACATTTATTACTACTTTAGGCATCCATTAACTAACAAAATGGTTAAATTTATGGATAAACTAAATATCAATAAATTTAAAACCGTTAAGGACCGTTTGAAGGTTGCTAATGCATGGATCAAAGCACAAGAGTTGATTTTAAGCAATGGTTTCAATCCTTTTACTGCTGAAGGTTTAAAAACCAAAAATGATAAATTTGATTTTGAAAACTACACGGTTAAAACTGCTTTAGAATATGCGTTAACCAACAAGGCAGGAGAACTAAAAACAGCCACTTTAAACGATTACAAGGTTAGAGTAGGAGTATTTGCTCAATGGTTAAAAGAAAACGGCTTAGAAGATAAAAATATCAAGGAATTAAAAGACGTTCATATTATTGCTTTTATGAATCATTTAATTGATCCGTTAGGCAGGAACTTAGGCAAAACTTCTCAAGATAATTATAAACGTACTTTGTCGGCAATTTTTGGTAAATTGAAAAAAGACAAAATTATAGTTGAAAATATTGTTGACTATGAAACTAGCAAAGATGATCCTATAAAAAACAAACCTTTTACTGGCGAACAAATTAAAACGATCAAAGATTATCTTCTACAAAACGATGTACAATTATATCATTTTATCATGTTTGTAATTTACGAGTTTTTACGTCCTGTGGAAATTATTCGCTTGAAGGTAGAAAACATTAATTTAGCCGAAAAAACGCTTTATGTAGAAACAAAAACCAATCGAAAAAAAGGCAAACGTTTGATTGATCCTATCATTGATTTTTTGAAAGGCATAAACATTGAAAACTTACCACAAAAAGCGCATATTTTTACCAATACTGGAAACTTTGAAGTTTGGGAAGCACTCGAGAAAACAAAAGTAGATCACTTTAGCAACCGATTTAAAAAACTCAAAGCTGCGCTTTCACTTGGTCCAGAATATGGCGTTTATTCATTTCGTCATACTGCTGCGCTTGATGTTTACAATACATTTATAAAAGAAGGTGCAACGCACCAGGAAGCCGTAAGCAAACTAAGTCCTATTATTGGTCATACCAACGCTAAAACTACTGAAACGTATTTGCGTGATGTTGGTGCATTGTTGCCAAAAGATTACGGCGAATTTTATACATTAGATTTTTAATAAAAAACCTCGAGTAGATCTGCTCGAGGTTTTTTGGAATCTAAAATTTGACAACGGTTATATTTTTCAACTATTTTCTTCGATGTTGGTATCTTCCCAACGTAAATAATCTTCTAAAAATTTCCATGCTTTTTTTAAAATTTCATCAGGATTATTGTTGGTTGCTTCACAATTATTTTGAACATAAACGCCAAACCAGTTTTCGATATAACCTTCGTTATCTTCATACTCAAAACGTTCTTGTTTTCCTGTAAATTGAAAATCAACAAAATCATCAACAAGAATAAATTCTATTAATGATAAACTTTCAAGCGAATATATCCAAATTCTGTCATCATTTTGTGTTCCGTTTTTAATTGGAATTTCACAAAAAAGAAATTCTGGTCTTTTAAAATCAAATTTTTCCATAAAGCAAATGTAGATTATTTTTTAAAATAATCATTTGCAAAATGTTCCCATTGACTTGTATTGTTTGTTGCTATATTTTTTAAAGCTATTATTTTTTTATCATCAAAAGTAAAATCTTTTCCTGTTTCTCCTTTTATGGATATCATTCCGCCAGTTGAAGAAATATGCGTTACAACACCTTTAATTTTACTTTCTCCAACATATCTAAACAAACCTCTTGATTTTTGATACTCTTTTTTGGTTAATACTGCTGTTGGTTTTAGTTCAATTATTTTTTCTAATATCTGTTGCTGAATTTGCTTATCAGTTTTAGAATAATTGATTTTTAATTTTTTGAATAGTTTGATTACAATTTCTGGGTGTTTTGATTTTATAACTTTCTTTTCAACTTTATTTATAAAAACATTTTTATTTACAGATAGTTTTTCAATTTTTGAAAAGTAATTTTTTAAAAAAATTATTGCTTCGTCTTTCCTTTCTTTAGAAAAAATATTAATATCAATTTCATTACCATAATCATAAATAGTATCATCATCTACACCATCAATTTTTGAATGATCAGAAACTCTAACACTGAAATCTATTTCTGTTTTTGGGACATAAAATTTTAAATAAATTGATCCTGTTCTAGCTTTGTCTAAAGTATAATCTTCAACTTTACCGTCAATTATTTTATTAATTGCCATTATACTTGCTTGCGGTTTTAAATTATTGACATCAATTTTAGAACCTCTTGAACTGTATCTATTGATAAGGTTTTTTACTGCGCCTAACTTGTTTTTTTCTTTTTCTGATGAAGCTGCTGCAATTGCAATAGCTGTTCCGATTAATAATAATGGAATCATAGTAATAAATTTTAATCCCGAATTTCTTCGGGATTGGTTTTACTTTCTTTTTTTAGAAACAGCTTTCTTTTTAGCTGCTGCTTTCTTTTTTGGAGTTACTTTTACAATTGCGCCGCCTTTTTTGTACTTGTAACCTGGTTTTAATCTTGTGCCGCAGGAAGTCAATCCTGTTTTTTTGGCTACTCTTTTTTCTGCCATGATGCTTGGTTTTTTAATGGTTAATGATTAAATTTTTACTTGCTCTTTGCCTTTCGTTCCTTTCACAAATTTGTGTCCTGGTAATCTACACACTTTGCCTGTGTTGTCGGTTGGTGTTGTTGAGTTTTTTAACTCAAAAACAAACATTCCTTTGCTGTGGTTTGCCGTTAACTGATCTTCGGTGCAATTTAATTTTTTTACTGCTCCAGCAATTGCTCTTTTTTCGTCGTTGTTAACTTTGCTTTTTACTACTTTGTAAACTGATTTTTCCATGATTGTTGGTTTTATTAATGGTTATTAAATTTTCTCTATTTCTTCAGTAAATTCTATTTCTTCAAAATCTACATTTTCAGCGTTGGCTTCTAACCATTCCTGGTAACGCTTTGGATTGTATCTTTTAAAGCCTTCTTCCCAAACTATTTTTTCTCCTGCTCCATAACGACCTCGATTTTCAATAAGGAAATCTTCTACTGTCATAATTGCATCTACTAAATGTGTCCAACCTTGATCGCCTTTAAAGTTTCCGCCTTTGGTAACTTCAAAAATTAGGATGAATGAAACATTTGGAAACTGCTTGATGAATTTTTCTTTGAAATCTTCGGGTTTAATTTTTTCTTTACGTATGTAATCGCTGATCATGTCAATAAAAACAAACTTATACTTGCCTGTTTTTATTTCTTTTTCTAAATCGGCTAAATTATCGATGTCGCTTGGTTCTGCTGCTGCATTGTCTGACAAACCGCTATTGATCCATAAATCTTGTGTTGACTTATTAAAACCTTGATCGGCAAAATTGTAGAGTACTTTACCAAACTTGGTTAAATAATCTGCCATTTGTAAAGCTGCTGACGTTTTACCATTTTTAGGCGCACCCCAAATAGCAATTTTCATGTTTGCCGCAGGGTTTTGCATTAGTTCCTGCCAACCTTCGTCCATTTCTAAACTGTCAAACTGCATCGCCATTAATTTATTAGTTTTAGCTGCTGTTTCTGGTTTTTTTGGATGAATAATTTTATTGGTAATTACTGAAGCTGTTACACCAGTTGCAACACCTACCATAACATCAGAAATGCCGCCGTTTAGTTGGTCCTTTTCTGGTCCAAATAGTCCAATTTGATTGTTTCCGCCTTTGATATAATTAGCTTTGTTTTGCTCGAGTTCTATTTGCTTTTTATGGAAATGCGCAATTTCGCCTTTTATTGAAAACTGTTTTTTGATAGCATTTTTATATGTGGTTTCCTCAAAAGGAGAAATATATTCTGGATCAGAAACATTGGTTAATCTATCTTGCAACCTTTTGTATTGGTTATGAAGTTCGGTTAACTTGTCTTTTAGTTCCTGGTACTCTTTGTTATATGTTGTTTCGCCTTCGCTTACATATTTTATCCTTTTTAAATTCAAGCTGTTACTTGCATCAAAATCAAAACCACCCGCAATGGCGTAGATTTTTTGTAGAAAATCGGCTTTTGTTCTTATGCGCTTACTATCTTCTGCATTGATCAAGAAATTGTACATTTCGTTTTCATGTGCGTTGGTTAATGCAACATATTTTTTACGTGCTTCGCCTATCCAGTCTGCAATACGTTCAATAATTGAGGCGTTTTGCTTGTCGCTGTTTTCGGTTAATTTTTCAACGGCTTCAAGTGTTATACCTTTTGGGTTCAACGCTGCCAGGTTTAGAATATAATTAGCGTTTTTGCCTTCGGTTTTTTTGGCTAATGCTTCAATTTCTGACTTTGATTTTTTGCCTTTTAATTCACGGTAAATTTTTGCTCGTTCAATAGGAGTTTCTAAACTTCTATTCGAGTTGCTTTTTACTTTTGCAAATTCCATGGCCATGGATTCCGTTCCTTCAAAATACTTGATTGGTGCGGTTTTCTTTTTCAAAGTTTTCAATCCTTCGTGTCTATGATGTCCTGCTAGAAGATAGGTTTTTTTGTTCTTAGGATCAATCCACACAATTAACGGATCGAGTTCTGTTTCGTTGAAGTTTTCAACGATGTTTTTTACAATAGCCTGGTTTAATTTTGTTCTGTTTTGAAAACGTCCAGGATCAAGTGTAATTTTGGATAAAGCAATTGTTTTAACGGTAGTATTGGTTTTAGTTACGCTTTTAGTTTTTTTTATTACGTTTTTTGGCTTTTTATTATACGTTTTGCTGTATTTTTTCCAATTGTCAGAGGCTAATTCCTTGTCGTATCTTTTTCTTTGAGAAGGCGTTAATTTAATTGCTTTTGTTGGCGTTACTTTTTTTTTACGTGGTGTTGGCTTTTTAGCTTCAACTGGTTTTTTCCAATCAACTATTACTCTTTTTCCTTGAGTGTTTTTTCCGTTTTTTACAACTATTTCATAAACAAAAATTTCTAAATCTTTTCCAATTTCGTTTTGCTCCAATGAATTGTAAACAGCTTTCAATTCAGCAATTGTTTTTTTAGAAGCTGCTAATTCGCCAGACAAACTGTCTAACAACATATAACCAACAATTTTACTTTTTGTTGGCGTTGGTTTTTTTGTTGGTGTTGGCTTTTTGGCTTCAACTTGTTTTTTTATATCATTCAAATATTTTGGTTCGCCTTCATTATTAAACTGCAAAACATAGTCGCACAATTCCTGCGCTTTTGTACAAGCCTTCATAATAAATTTGTTATCTTCTTTCAAGTGAACTAGGGCATTGTTCCAATTTTTTAAATATTCTGCATGGTTTTTATTGGTGTGCCAAATTATACCTGCTTCAGCACTTAAAAAAGTTGCTCCCCATTCTGCCACTAATTCCTCAAAGGCATAAGGTTTACTTCCGAAACTTCCCGAAAAATCACGGTTTAGCCTGTGGAAATTTCCTGTTGAGTGTGAAAGTTCGTGAAACAACGTTCTGTAATAATCTTGTGAGGTTTCAAAATCTACTAAATGCGGCATTTGAATTAAATCTTGACCAGGAGAATAAAAAGCCCTGTCGCCGCCGTGTTTTAATTTTGGAGCAGGACTAGGATAATTTTCTACTATTGCATCGGCAATAGGTAAGCGTTTTTCTTCGGATGCAGGTAATTCATTTTCGATAAAACCTATTTTGAAGTTTTTTAAATCAAAATCTATATTTTCAACGTCTTTTCCGTTGAAAACATTGTAATATTTTAAAATTGGTATTCTTTTTACGTCCTTTTCGGTTTTGCCTATTTCAATTGCATACTTAATGGCTTTTTCTTTGTCATACGTGCCAAAATCAATGTTTTTCTTTTTATCTTCAACTTTATACAAGTATGTAAAATAAACTACTGGAAAACCTTTTGATCCTTTTTTTAATTTTCCTTTGTTGGATTCAATTTGTTTAAACGTTAGAAAATAAGGATTTTCTAAAGGTTCAAAACCTGCTAGTAAAAATACATTTACGCCTCTGTAACGTTTTTTTGTTTCCCAATTGAAAGGAATAGTATAGCCTGTGCCGTATTGTTTTGCTTTCCATTTTTGAACGTAACCGCTTCCTGTTGCTTCTTTGATCATTAGCAGCATTTTATCGGTAATCATTTGGTAAACATCATTAGGAGAAACGGCTTTGCCTAATTGGTCAAAATCTGCATCGTTTTCAATAAATTCTAAACCGCTTAAAATATCTTGATCTAGGCTGTGCGCTTTTTTTCTAATTTTTCTACGTCCTGTTTGTCCAATACCTTTTTTATGCCAGGTTATTACGCCTTTTGGGTTTACTGTGGCGGCTTTTTGTCCGTCTAAGTAATATACAAAGTCTTTGCCTTCTTTTTTAAACTCTAAGCCGCTTAAACGGTCCAATGATTCTGGTAATTTGGTAACGGCGTTTTCCTCAAACTCAAAAATTTCTGTGTCTGGGTTATCATTAAGAAGTTTAGATATTTTTTCGTGTACAACGAAATTTTGCTCGTCAAACGCTTGAGTGCTTAGTTTTGTGATTTCTGAACGAGAAAAAGACTTACCGCCTAAACGGTTGAAGGTTTTTGTAACTGGCATAAAAATTGGTCTTTAATGGTTTAATAGGCTAGTTCTTGGTCAATGGTATAGGTTTTGCCTAATGCTTCGACTTCAATTTGAAGTTGGTAATTCTCTAAATTTCCGTCGATTCCGTTGTTTAGAAACTGATCTATTATATTCAAAAGTAATAATTTTGTTTCAATGTTTTGCACAACAACATTACTTTTTGCGGGTAACGAAAATTCTGTTAGGTTGCTTTCGGCTTCGCCTATTAAATTTCCTTTGTAAAACAATCTTATTTTACGTAGTGAAATCATGCCAACAGTATAAATATCAAAATCAATAT
The DNA here is from genome assembly GCF_032098525.1 of Flavobacterium sp. PMTSA4. Lineage (NCBI taxonomy): Bacteria > Pseudomonadati > Bacteroidota > Flavobacteriia > Flavobacteriales > Flavobacteriaceae > Flavobacterium > Flavobacterium capsici. The sequence goes on along the minus strand of NZ_CP134890.1, from coordinate 1,761,728 downwards.
TAGTGTTGTTATGAAACGAAATTGAAACGTTCATAAAGAGTATTCCGCCTTTATATCGCAAGTTTGAAACACTATGAAGATCAATAGTCATTTTTTCAATTACTTCGGTATAATCACGTTTTTTCTTAAACGCAAAAAGTGTTGTTGCTCCCGCAATAACACCTATTAGCTTTAACATATCATTTGCCATAATTTATATTTTTTTCACGTCAGTTGCTTTTACGAAAATCATTTTATAGTTACCGTATAAAACTAAGTACCAATCGCCTAATTGAGTTGATGATCTTACTACTCCTGCTTCACGTCCAAAATTCATGTGTAAAAAAACATCATTCGTTTTGTACCAAAGTTTGTCGGCATTTTGTTGAGCAATGTAAAGATTTGAACCGTTTGGGTTGTTTATCATTACTCTTGATCCGCTTGGTATTCTGTCGGGGTTGGCATTTGGTAACGCTACAAACTGTTTTAACGTAGTTTGTTTAACCGCTTTTTGTCTATACAATGCAGCTTCAGTAATTGAACCAAAAACACCGTCAGCACCAACGTTTAACATTTCTTGAAGTTTTTGGACTTCTGGTCCTGTACTTCCTTTTTTTAGCAATTTGTTTTCGTCTAAAACAATTGGTAAAGGCGTTGTTGGGTTTTCGTTAAAAGGTATATCGGTAGTTGTTTCTGCCTTCTTTCTTGAAAGAGAAACAACACCGATAATGGTTAACAAACCCAATCCTGCATATAAATATGTGTTATTTGATTTCATGGTTTGTTTGTGTTTTTTAGATGCCTAAAAACATAGGATTTCCTAAGCCTGTAAAACTATTACTTACCAAAGTTCTAGGCATTTGAACTTTACCTCCGTATGGGCATGGTCTGTCGCCGCCTTGTTGACTGTAAGTCGTTGTGCTTCCGTCTGGATTAGTTCTAACACAAACTGGAATTTGTCTAGTTGGTTCGCCTAATCTTCTTGTTGAATTGAAAGGTCTTAACTCTAAATTTTCGTAGATATGTCCGCTTATTGGATAAGCTGCCAATTGTTCTTCTGTTAATCCTTCAATTGGAGTTTCGTTTCCAGGATATTTGTTTTGAAAATCAACAATAGCCTGTACGTTTGCTGTGTACCAACGCTGACCGTTTAAAACTACAAACCAATTTCCGTTGTCTTTTACAACTAATTTTCCTTCGTAGGTTTGTTGTGGCAATGTAGTTCCCGCATCTGAATAACTTGGGGTTGCTGCTTCTTGGTTTTTTTTCTTTTTTAAGTAGGTTGCTATTCCGAAAACTGCTGCTGCTCCTACAATTACTTTAGTTGTTGTATTCATAATATTGGTTTTTTAATGGTTATATTATTTTTTGATTTTCCAAATGATAAATATTAGTAAAAAAAGCCAAAACAAACGACCAACCCAAAGGTTGAATTTTTGCTCTTGTGTTAATGGTTTTTCTATCAATACTGGTTTTATTGTTTCAATGGTTGTTTTGGTGCTAACGTCTTTTTTGCTTTTTGAAATTACTATGCTGTCGTAGGCTTCTTGCAGCTTTGAGTAAGCGGTTAACGTTTTTGTATATTTATTATAATAAAAACTAATTTCGTTTTTACCTTGCTTTAATTTGCCGTTAAGCGATTCAAATATTTTTTCTTTCTCCTGGTTGCAAATGCTATCGCAATTTTTAGAAACTCCTGTTTTAATATCTGGGATTGGTTTGTCAACTTGTAATTCTAGTTCTGGACGTTTTGTAACTTTTGTAGTCGTTGTGTCATTGCTTGAGTTGGTGGTGTTGGTAGTGGTGTTTTTAGTTTCAACTACTGTTTTTTTAGGACCACAAGAAAACACTAGCAAAATTGCTAGAAATAAAAACCAAACGATTAAGAATTTATATTTAAGTTTCATTACTTTATTTTATTATTTTCACAAATTGAGCATTGGTCGATATATTGTTGAAGTTTCTTTTTTATTTCTTTGTTTTCTGATTCAATTATTTTGTTTTTTTCTTCAATTTCATCCATACGCTTATTAACTTGTTCTACCATTCGAGTATAGATATTATCAATACCAGCAATGGCGTTTATATCTTCTTGTTTCCCTTTAGCAAGTTCTTGTATTCCTTTTCCTTTTTCTTGGTTGCGTTGGTAACGAATAGTAAAAATGAATGTTATAATTCCAGTAACTCCACTACTTGTTACTATGGTAATAATTGTTTCTACGTTCATAAAATTAAAGGCGTGTATAAATTAAAAAATTGCTATATAAATTAAGTGTCCAATTATGAAAACCGAACCAGTAAAAAGAATATCGGGTACGCTATTTTTTTGCCATTCTTTCCAAGTTAGATTTACTTGAAATTGGTGCGCTTGCCATACTTCAAATAACCACGAAAAACCATAACCAATTATTACGGTTAAAATAGTTTGAAAATAATGCTCCGTACCTATTTTGCCCTCGAAATAGGCTTCTTTTAAATGCATAAAATTGCAATAGTTCATTAAGAACGACCATACAAAACCAATAGGTAAAGCAATGCTGTGTAAATGCCAACGTTGAGCAATGAAATAAGCGTATATTTTTTTTATCGTTTTCATTTTTAATCGACTACTAAAATACTGTTAGGGTTAGTTGAATTGGTTTGTATGTTTGATAAGTCGCCATCCATTCCACCAAGATTATTGAATAATAAAACATTTGGATAATGAATTGAAACAATTTCAGAAGTTGTAAATATATTGGCTGGTAAAGTTGCGGTTGCAAGAGTTCCAAGTTTGCCTAAAATATCAAAACGACCACCATAATCAACACAAAAATCAACACCACAATCATAAATCCAGTAAACTTGATTTTTTTCTCTAGGTGATGAACCTTGCAAAAACGAATCGCCAACAGTTAATTTACCAAACGAATTGTTGCCACTTGAAGCAAGAAAACAAGAACCACCAAAAGCAACTTCTTTGAAAGTAGTATTTGCTTGTGAATTTATAAAACTATTGTTTCCGAACGAACAAAAATCATCGCATTTAATAGTCACGTTTTCTAAACAATTAAGGAATGTTTCATTTCCAAACGTACAATTTGAGCCAAAAATATAGTTACCGATAGTAACCGATTCAAAACAATTGTCTTGAAATATGTTGCCGTTTCCGAAATTATTATTACTTAATGCAGATGAAAAGTTATAAATACCAAAACTTATATAATCCCCAAAAGTGTTGTTTCCTTGTGCTGAATTGAAGCAATTTTCCTCAAAATTGCAATTACTTAAAAAAGTTAAATTTGCGCTACTGCTTTCAAAACATTGAACGTCAAAACTATTATTTTGCTTAAATATTGTTTTTTGTGAGTTGTAGTTTAAAAATGAATTATCGCCAAACGTTGAATTTTCGCCAAAAAGAGCATCAAAAACAACGGCATTTTTAAAACATTCCGTTCCGAAAACTTGTGTATTTCCAATGGTTAATTTATCAATATTTATGCCTTCAAAAACTTGATTTTCAAACGTACAATTGCTACCAATTTCAATAGTACCAGTAGCAAACCTAAATGTTAGATTCCCAAAAGTACAATTGTTTCCAAAAGTATTTTTACCAGTAACTCCATACAAAGCGTTCGCTTCAAAAAAACAATCATTACCAAAGGTATTGTTAGCTTTTGAACTATTTAAAGTAAAAACATCAAAAAAACTATCAGTTCCAAAAATATTATTTCCTTCTGTAAGATAAAAAGAGTTATATCCATAAGAACCATAAGAACCAAAAACTAAATTTCCTTTGTAAACAATGAAACAATTTTCACCACAAACGGTAGTAATACCAAAAGTGTTGTTTCCACTTGCATTGCTAAAACATAAGTTTTCAAAAGTATTTGTGTTTCCGAAAGTGTTGTTTCCAGTAGCTTCTTTGAAACTTTCTTCTGAAAAATAGTTGTTATTACCAAAAGTGTTGTTTCCAGTTGATTCCGAAAAACTTAACTCTTTAAATAATATTCCGCCACCAAAAACGTTGTTTTGGTCGTTAGCTTCAAAAGATTGTTTTTGAAATCCAATAACAAGACCAAGTTCATCAATAAATTGTAAATGTTCGGCATCGGTTGGTTTACCGCAAAAACCGTCAATTAATGTTAGTGTTGTGTCTTGCGGTAATGTGAAATAAAAAGTATTGTTTGAATAACTGGTTTCAGTTGGTATAACTGCCGTAAATAAAGCTAAATAAGTCAATGCTCCAGCCAAGTCAGAAAACTTTTGTTGCGTAGCATCCACAAGCTGAATTTTACCTAACGGCAAAGAACCGCCACCGTTTGACGTTTCTTTTTTTACTACTCCAATTGTTACACCTAAATTATTCATTTCTTTTTATTCTTATCGTAATAATGCTTTCCTATGAAGAAAGCTGCTGTTAAAAATGCTAGTCCTGTTATTCCAATTACTGCTTTTTTTTTACAAATTCCTTAATCCATTCAGTAGGCAGCTTTCTTAACATTACGGTTGCAATTTCGCCTACGGTAACTTTTTTGTCTTTGTTTATATCAAAGGCGGGATTTTGTGTCGCTATCAATGATGCGGGTAATTTGCTCGTTTGAATAATGTAGTTTTCATCTTTGCCAACTGCGGCAGGAAAAAACGTAACAAGATAACAGTCAACATAATTTGTGATTTTTGATTTATAAGGCAAATAATATTTTAAAACATAATCAAGCTGCTGTACTGCTGTCATGTTTCTTAATGCTGTGGTTGTAGTTCCTAAGCCAATGGCTGTGGAAGGCATGAACTGAATTAAACCAGTTGCACCAATGCTATTAGTGATTGAAGGCGAAAAAGTTCCTGCGCTTTCCCAATGCATTATTGCCATTAACCAATTAGGGTTAATACCAAGTTTTGTCGCTATTTCTTTTACTTTTGCAATAAAAGGAATACGATAACTTGAAGGCACTTTATTTTCGTAAATCAAACTCATACTTTTTTGTTTTTAGAAATTGACAATTGCGGGTTTACCGTCCAAATTCAACCCGCAAGTTGCCAACATTCACGCAAATTTTTGCTGCTAACTAACCTAACTAAATACTTGAAACTGTTGTTTTCTTTTTCTCTGTTGCTTTTTTGATTACTGCTGCGGCTAACAAAGCTGCTGCAAACCAACCTAAGTAACTTTTAGGCGGTTTTATTATTATTGGCGGCAAAACATTACTGTCTTGCTCTAAAACTACTACTGAAGGCACATTTTTAGCAATTGCTTTAAACGGCTTATAACCTATATAACTGATTATTATTGAAGCGTTAGCGTTGGTATTAATCAATTGAATAAAACCATTTTCGGTCGTGCTGTAAAACTGATCATCAACTTGAACGGTAGCCAATGGCAAAGTTTCCTCTTTGCTTTTTACCGTTGTGCGTAACGTAATTTTAACGTCTGGCTCAATTTGTGGTAAAACATCGCCAGAAGTAGGCTGTAAAGCTGTTGGCAATGTTACTGTTGGTATTGTTGTTATTGGTTGCAATCCTGTTGGAACTAAAACATTAATTGGTGTACCAGGATTATAAGTCGCTATATTTGCAAGATCAGTATTAAATGAACTATCCAAATTGGCTGCAACCGCACCTAAACCATTAAAATTGATTGTATTATTCATGTTATAGGTAGTTTGGATATTTTTGTTTTAAATCATTATAATCGTCCGTTGATAATTCGTTTTTTAGAATTATATCTAAAGGATAATAAGTTGGTGTTTGCCATAATAAAAACAAATCATTAGCAGAAAATTTATTGTAAGCACGTTTACCAAAAGCCGTCATAAGTTGCCCAAATTGATTTTGAGAAACGGTTCTTAATAATGAAAAAACTTCTTCGGTTTGTCCTGGATTAAGAAAACTAGAACCGCCCGTACGTCTTAATAAATTATAAAGTTCGTCGGCTATTTTTTTAGCATTAAAAACAGAATTATTAGCGTTGGTTACGCTGCCGTTTCCTGTTGGATCGTAGGTTGAATTAGAAGGATCGTTTTTTTTCTTAAAAATTGCAGAAAGCAATAATATTGCGGCAATTCCACCAACTCCGTAGGTTATGTATTTTTTGTCTTGTGGTGTCATATTCCAATAAATTTAGCTTGAGAAACTTCTTTTTTTGTAACTTCTTTTGTTGGTTCTGGTGCTTGTCTAAAAAATGCTCCATTTAGTAAAAATGAAAGTTTGGTTAAATCTTCGCCTCTAAATTGGTCCTGCAACCATTCAATAAGGTTTAATTGTCCGCCAAATAATTGTCCTCTACGTTTACCAAAAGCATTGTAAACACGCACAAAACCGTTATAATTTAAGCCTGTTAATTGTGCTGCAACAGTATTGTAGTCGGTAGTAAACCAACCCATTGATCCCTCAATTGCATCGGCTTTAGATTTTGCAACTGCCAAAGAAACATTAGCTTGTGGATAGTTAGAGTTTTCAGATATTTTTACAAAACGATTGGACCAACTTCTGTAAATCAAATATCCTGCTGTACCTACAACGGCAAATTTTATTAAAAACGGAAGCACAGAAGCAACTTGTTTGTTTACTTCTGATTTGTTTACTGCTTCCGCCAACAAAACTGGATTTCCTATTTTTGATTTACTAGGCATCTTTTTTTTACTTTAGTAATACTTTTAACGTCATGAATTTTGCCGCACTTTCTAAATAACTTTTAGCTTTTGGAATTTCTGATAATTCGCCTAACCTGGTTAATTGATCCGTTGGCAATTCATTGATTTTTTGCAATATCATTTTTCTTTTCAAAGCGTCCATATCTGAACTGCCTTTGACTACAATTGTATTATTATCCATTGACAATTAATTTTTCAACTTCTTGAACTAAAGCAGGATTACTACTAAACTTATGGCAAATTGCACCTAATAACTGTACTTGCTGATCATTTAAAATATCGAGAATTGTAACAAACTCTTTTTTGGTTTCACTCCAATTAGGGTTTCCAAGTTGCTCAACTTCTGGCGAAAAGCCACCGTTTTTCATAGCTGCTATTTTTTCCAACATTTCTGGTGCTTTTTCAAGCAACTTTTGAAAACCGTCGCCGTCGAAAAAGCCTTTGTTTTCCATTTTAGCCATCATTACGGCTAAAGTTTCTTTTGCTTCGGCGGTTTCGAGTTTCGTTTTGGTTGTGCGTAACTCTAAATCTAATCTGTCGTTGGCACTTCTTAAATTTCTGATTTCGTCCTTTGCCTCGTTTAGTTGATCTACTTTATCTTCATAACGTTGAGAGTTAACTTTGTCTGTTATGATTTGTCCCAACATATCAACGCCAAGTCCACCTAAACTGGCAGGAAGATTGTAAACTGGTGCTGCTTGAACTTGTTGCGTTGTTGCTACTTCCATAGTTTGAACTGGTGCATTGTTGTTATTTGCATTAACTTCAACTGGAAATGATGCTTTCTTTACTGAAGTGTTGCCTTGTTTTTCTCTAACTTCAACCCAAAAACGAGCAAAATCGTTAGGGTTGTTTAGGTTGGATTTTAGAAAATTTTCCAAATCTTCGTTTGGTATTTCTTGTAAGTAGATATACTTTTTTACAACATGGTTAGATGTTGATTGATCTACAATGCTTAAAAACCTAGTTTCTGGACTAAGTTTTAAGAATTGAATTGCTTTTGAAATATTGCTCATGTCTTTGCGTGAATTGAGTTTTATTGATTTAGTGTTACATATCCTATATAAAGGATGTTTTGTTTTGTCGAATCATTACCAAAAGTGATTTTAATTTCATTTTGTAAAACCACACCTGGTACATTTACAGGAAAACTGTCGCCTGGCTCTAATAACATACCGTTAACGTAAACGTTTTGCGTTCCTTGATTTTGAAACGTAGGATTGCATTTCCCTTTCATGGAAAAATTATTAATAGAGTTGGTAACTAGTTCGTTAACCATGTCGCCTGGTACAAAAAACATATTTTAGTTAGTTTTTTTGGTACATGAATAATACTTGAACTTGCACGTTTTGTACTGCCGAAGTTTCATAGGCTGATAACTCAACATAGTATTGAAAACTTCCAGGCAAATCGACTGGTCGCATACTATCTTGATAAGTTCCGCCATTCGTTTTTTGAGAAAATCTAATGTCCGCAGCTTTTACAACGTCATTATTGTTTTGATAAACGGTTAAATCAATGATTCTACCTTCAGTATTATCAGTAGGAACACAAGCCATTGCAACAACTCTTGAGCCTGGAATATCGGCTAATACTCTAGTGCTTTTCAAGGTGTTTTTTTCCAATATTACATTAACGGTAACGTAATCGTATTTAGGTGTTTCAAATTCCATTTTGTCTTTAGATTAAAAAAAGCCTCGCCTTAATAGGCAAGGCTTTTTTGGTTATTGGTTTTAATAATGGTTCGGTTATTATGATTTAACTTGCGTTTGACAACCTTTCAAACGAATAAGTACATAATGGAATTTTGCAGGATCTAATGAAACTCCAGGAGGAAACTTAATGTACATATCAATAGTATCAACATCATTAAGCAATCTCAAAGAATTTGTAGAAGTATAGGCATCTTTTGAGTTTTGTCCTGTATCAATATTGCAAATATCTCTTACTGGTGCTTCAAAAACTACTAAACCGTTTTGTTTAATTATGAAATCACAGTTTTGTAATACCGCAGGTGGCACATCGTCATAAGCTAATGCTCCTTCTTCTCCGTCGGCTGTGCCTTCCGCATATTCAAAGGCTACACTATCAAAAACGACTGCTCTACCTGGTTGAAGTCTGTTTTTATCGAAGTTACAAATACCTGTCACTCTTTCTGTTGTACCGTCTAACAAATCCGCTTGGTTTCCGCCTTCGATTTGTTTACGGATGTACAAAGTTTGGTCATCTAACTTAACTTTTCCTGGTTCTTTTGACAATGAAGAAACTAATTGAGCTGATAATGAGTTTGTCATTATTGCTAAAAAGTTCAAAATGATAAAGAATGTTTTCTTGTTATAATTTTGTAATGGGTTCATGATCTTTTTTTTTAATGGTTTTGTTTTATTTTTTTTGTTACTATTTTTTGATTTCTACTTTTTTATGCTCCTGTCCAGGCGACATCTTGAGTTTCTACTCTATCCCAAACGCTTGCAGCGTCGTTATTTGGCATCCAATCAACTGCTGCTAATCTTTCAGCTAATTCTACTGGTTCGTCTTTGTGTCCTAAAAAGGCATTAAAGAATTTACCAGCAATAGTGTTAGGATCTTGCGGAGCAATTGCCTCTTTTGTACGTGCTGTAATTTCATCATAGATCGGTTTTCCGCCGAAGCCTAATAATGCTAATTGTACGTTTTCGCCCATTGGCTTTTTAGTATCTACTGAAGCTGCGCCCAATAGTCCTAGTGCAGCAAGAATGTAGTTTTTATAACTGTTGGTCGAACTCGGCATAATTGCAGAAACACCGTCAGCCATTTTAACACCTACACCAACTGAAACAGCTTTCAAAACTGTATCTGTACCACTTTTAATCGAAGGTTTTTTAATTATTGACATATCGTTTTTTTTTATTTTTTAGTTTTTGTTTTCGGTTTTGACTTTGTTACATCAGTTTTTGGTTTAACCAAGAATAAAGCTGCTGCAATTCCGCCGCCTACTAAAGCTACGTTTGTAAGGCTTAAACCTTTATTGCTATCTGGTTTTGGTGGAGTTGCAACGTTTCCGCCACTTGTAGTTCCGCCGCTTGTATTTCCGCCACCTATCGAAATTGTATCGCCGCTATTAATAGGGGTAAACACAACTTTTGATAAGTTTAAAAACGGATAATCTACAAATGAATTTTGTGGAGCTTTCCAGGTTGCATTTTCTCCGCCGTCATAACCTGTTATAGATTTTGGCATCATAAATACAATAGGCGAAATTCTTTTTGTTTCTACGGTTGCACCTTTTGAAACTAAATCGCTAACTATTGCATCGGCTTTTACTTTTAACGGCTTAACAAAATCTTGATACATTTTGATTGCCTTTCTTGCACAAGCCGACCAGTTAGCCTCGCTTGGTTTTATTTCAAACTGATATTTATTGATTGCGTAAGCATCACGGATAAATTGATTAACCGCAGCTTGTAAATCATTGGTGTTTGTGGCTGTTTGTATTCTGTTTAACCAATAGTTAAAAGTTGGTACATATTGTTTTTCAATATTTACTTTTGCTTTTTGCGGGGTTAAACTTGCTCCCCAACATGATAAATCAAAACCGTTGGCAAAAACTGCTCCGAAAGTTGAGTTTAAAAAATTGGTTGGTATAATTGAAGAAACTAAGGTTTTGATTGATTGAGTATCGCCAGAAAAAACACCTGTTACTGCTGTTGCTGTTGTTCCTAAATCTAATCCTAAGCCGTGAACTCTACCTAAACCAGTAGGCGTATTCATAGCAATTGCACGTTGAAAAACTTCGCTTAAATTTGGATCTATACCGTTTTCAATGTTTTGCTTTACGATTGCTAACATTGTATTGGTAACATTACGGTTAACGCCGTTTCTTTCAAGCTGCGTTAAAAACTTATGAAAGTTGTTTACTGTATTTTGTAATACCATTGGATTACCTAAACCAGTTCTGGCTATTGGTTTACCTTGACAGGCGCAACCTAAACCAGTAAATTGTAACGGACTTGCTAAACCACGATGATACATCATTTTTTTATCGTATTTCTTAGTGTAAAAAACTTCTTTGTTGTTGTGCGTTGTTGCATCGATAATGTGTAGTTTGTTTCCTTCGGGTACTACTACGTAAACGTGCGACCAGAAAGGCGTACTTTGTTGAACTTGACGAAATGAACAATCAATTTTTAAATTGTCTAGTAACATTTGAGCCAACATACTGAAGGTTTTACAGTCAAAACCTTTTTCTCTATAATGCCATGCGGCACTTGGACTATAAAGGTTTTGCGCTTCGCCGTCTAGTTTGTATTGGAAATGATTATAAAGAAAATTGTAAATGTTTCTACAAGTTTCTGCTAACGTTTTTCCTTTTAATAACGGTGCTACTTTTGAAAACTGCCAGGAATATTTTTTGCTCCATTGAGCCATGTACTCCAACGTATCAAACGTATTACTGTTATCGCTTGGCTTGTCAAATTTTTTAACTACATTTTCAAACTTCGGTATCAGTTTTTCGTACTGATCGCCTTTTTTTAGTTTTCGATATAATAAAGCATCAACAACATTCATTTTTTGTAAAACTTTGAAACAAATTTTAGCATGAATGTTTTATAATGGTTTGGATTTTTTAGGATTGTGTCAAAATGCTACGGATTTTGTTGGATTTAAACGAATTATAACGGATTCCGTCGAATTTTTTTTAATTGATTTTATTTTTGAATTGAAAATTATAGTACTTTTGAATAACCATTAATTTACCAATATGCCAATTTACCAACCACAACGTAAAGCTGATATTTACGAAGCACTAAAACCAATTTCATTGCTAGAAATTAGAGCCGAAATTATTGAGGTTATAATGGAATTAAGAAATTGCCCAGAGAAACAAGCAAAAGACGTTAAAACGTTATATCCTAACGAGGTTGCCGAAGTGTACCGACGTTTTAAAATGGATATAGACGAAAAAAAAACCGCTAGTTAGCGGCTTTTTTTATATTGCGCCATTAAAACGGCGCATAACAGTCAATTGTAGCAATTTTGCAAACTGCTACAATTTTTGTGTTATAAAACATTTTTAAGATAGTGGTGCAGACAAGCGTAAAGTTCTTTAATTGCTTCATCGCTCAACCCAACCAAAGAATATTTTATCTTTTCGTTTTCAGAAAATTTAGTAATTGCACCATCTTCTTTTCCTGTTTCAGAAGTCAAAGAAGTTATGTAAATCATATTTCTATTTTTGCCATCAACTTCTTTTTTAACAACTGCAAATCTTCTGTTTTTTGCCTTAATAGTAAAAGCATCTTTATAACCTTGTAATTTAATTGGTTTGTACATAATAAAAACGTTTTATAACAGCAATTACACGCTATTGCTTTATTGTGATTAATTTAATTTTGGTTTTGTACCTTTCAAATCCGTGTTAAATCGAAAGATAGTTTTGTGTTTTTACGCAACATCGTGTAGTTGCGAAACGTTATAAGAAATAGCTACGATTCGTTTTCAAAATCAAATTCTTCCTTAATAATTTCGTCTAAATCTGTAGATGGTTTTTCGTCTATAATTCTAAAAGCAATTTTATGACACTCTTGAATTATATATTCAATTTCATCTTCTGTTAACAATTCACAAGTTGTTTCTCCAGTAATATCATTCATCAATAAAATAGCCTGACACCATCGTTTTGCTATTCTTCTTAAAACTAATTTATCTTTTACCATAACTTTTTGTTTAATTACCCGCTACTTCTTATAACAGGTGTTTGTAGCTACCAGCCGAAATTATAGGAGCGTGTAGGCTGGCATCTACAAGCACCGATACGTTATAAGAAATAGCTACGATTCGTTTTCAAAATCAAATTCTTCCTTAATAATTTCGTCTAAATCTGTAGATGGTTTTTCGTCTATAATTCTAAAAGCAATTTTATGACACTCTTGAATTATATATTCAATTTCATCTTCTGTTAACAATTCACAAGTTGTTTCTCCAGTAATATCATTCATCAATAAAATAGCCTGACACCATCGTTTTGCTATTCTTCTTAAAACTAATTTATCTTTTACCATAACTTTTTGTTTAATTACCCGCTACTTCTTATAACAGGTGTTTGTAGCTACCAGCCGAAATTATAGGAGCGTGTAGGCTGGCATCTACAAGCACCGATACGTTATAACAGGTAAAATAGTGTATTGATTTAGCTGCATCTTGATTTTATTATCTTCAATAGCTTTAAATGCTAATTCTTGAGTGGAAAAATTGTTTTCTTTTCCGTTGGGTAAGTTTTCTATTTCGCCTAAAACATATTCTTGATCTGACGTTGAAAAATAAGGTTCGCCTTGTTTTATCAATTTAAAAATTTTATACATAATTTTATTTTTTATGGTTTATCATTTTATAGTTGTAAAAAGCAATTAAGCAATTTTCACAAGCGGTTTTGTAGTCGGCGCATTGAAGATTATCATTGCTACAAACTTTCTTTTTTGAGGCTTTTTTTTCTAATTTATAATAAATATCTGCAATCATTTTAGGTGTTGTTTTTTTATCGTAAGCCATTGCTTCGCCACCATAAAGAATGAATAATTTTGAGATCTTAAATAAGTGGAAAATGATTCCAATAATATTAAGCATTAAGAAAAAAGGTAGTCCGAGTATTCGTTTTAAATATTTCATATTTTATTGTTGTTTTTAATTTTTCTACCTAAGCAAAATGCAATTATTGGATACATGATCATTAACGTAAGTAAACCTATTATTGTAACGGTTTTTATAAGCATATAAACCAACGTTGCAACGCTGTTAATTAGAAGTTTCATTTTATAAATTATAATTAAGAAATACTTATAATTCTAAATTTTGGAATGTCTTTTAATGGAATATCTGAATAGGAAAACAACAATCAATAATTACAGCGTTTGGAAGATTATTTTTCATGTTTGTTTTAATGAATATCAATGATTTTATAAAATCTTGATCTGTTAATTTTTTGATTTGTGCATAATTTTTAACGTTGTTAAACGTTAATGATCCTATTTCTTTTTTTAATTGAAAGGTATTTTTCAATAAATTTATATATTCAACGTTGAAATTATTGTTTCCTTCATTAATTACTCTTAATGGGTTTATCCAACATTTAGCCAATCCAAAAATAACGTTGTGTTTTTTTATATTTCTTCTGTTTTCTATTACTGGTTCTGTTGAAAATACTAAAATTATTGTTTCCATTTTGCGTGGTTTTTTAATGGTTATTATCTTATTTTAAAGTTATTTTTAGGTTTAGAAAAATATTTACTAGGATTGAATTTAGAAGGGATTTTACTGAAAAGCGATTCTTTAAAAAATATTTTTTCTGCTGGAAAACCTACTTCATCATCTTTATAACCTTCAACAACAACAAATTCAATTTCATTTTCAATACTTTCATAAAAATCTTTAAATAATTCTTGATTATGATTTTTACCTATGGCAATTATTAATTTTGGCATTTCTTTCATAGTTTACGATTTTAGCTGCTGATCAATAACGGCAGCATATTTGAGAAAAACGTTTTTTGAATAATCGTTAACGTCGTTATGTTCCTGGCACACCTTGAGTAAAACTCCTGCGTATGAAATTGGTAATGTTATCGACGTTACAACGTTGCAGCTTTCAACTTTATTACGTAGCGAATAGTATAGTTTTAAAGCTATATCCATGAATATAATTGAATCGATGTAGTTACGTTTAACGTTACCGTTTAACGTTTCCATGTAGTTAATGATTTCGTCCCGCAAAACGATTAATTCTACTTGTTTTATCTTTTTTAAAGCTACTTTTCTTGTCATTGTGATTTGATGCTTTGAATTAGTTTACCGTTTTCGTAAAAATGGACCGCATTTGCGTTAGCAAATTTTCCTTTTGCTTGGTATCTTCTTAACATTCCTAAAATTATAACCTCGTCCGATTTTCGGTTTTGATCTAATGGAGAGTAAACGGTTTCGTTAGCAAAACCATTTTTATTGAGAATAACCATTTTGATACGTGATTTTTCTTTGCTGCCAATCATTTGTTTAACTGTTTTTTGAGGCGTTTGTTTTTACTTTTTAGTACTAAAATTTCACGTTCTTTGTCGTAGAGTTCATTTTCTAATTCTCTGTTTTTATCTACTTTATTGAGGTATAAAATCGTAAAAACAAAGACAATTATTGTAACAATAATGATGTGAGTTTCTATTTTCATAACTATATTTCTTCTATTAATTCTTTAATTTCTTCTTGGGTAATTTCTTTTTTGCGTTTTGCCCAGAAAACGTGTCTACCAAACCATGTATTTTGAATTTTTATTTCATGTGTCATTAATTTTTTTACTAAATTATCTTTGGTTATAGATTCAATTTTTTCATTTAATGTATTTTCATTATCTTTAAAAGCGGAAATTGCTAAATCGAGTTCTTCCTCAATTTCTTTTACGGCTTCTGGAATTTCTAGGAATAAATATTTTTTTTCTTCTCCATTAACACTTATTACAACAGGTGTTTTGTTTTCGAGATAGCTTTTTTTTATAAATTCTAACTCATTATATTTTTCAAGTGAAATTGTTACTGTATTTATCATAACTATTTTGAATTTTTAGTTTTTAATTTATTTGATATTTCTAAACATTTTTGACAATTAACTTTATACTCTAGTCCATTTTCTCCTAAAGTTCCAGACCAATTGCCGCTATATTTAGATTTTACTTGACTACACAAGAAATTTTTTGCTTCTCTTTTTAATCTGCCAGAAGAAAAACTTTCATGTAAATAAATATGTCTTACTGTGTTTTTTTTCCAACCATTACCGCTGCTTTTTTCTGATAGTCCGCTTAAAACTTGTTTTATTTCTGACGACCATTTTACAGGAATTTCTAAGGAATTATTAAATTCAATCGCTTCTTTTTTTAAGTTTTCATAAAATAACTTTCTTTCTTCATGTTTTTTTTCTCTTTCAATCTCTATGTTTTTTTGATATTCAGAGTATTTTTCAAAATCATAAGCATAAGGATACCAACTACCAAAAACTATTATTTTTTTATGTAAATCGTTTTCGACTTCTATTTTGTTTCCTAAAATTGTTCTTTCGTTAGGTTGTAAAATAAATTGATGTCCAATAAAGTATTTCCAAAATCTTGGATCTGGAAAGTTTAGTTTTATTTTAATTTTTTCAAGTATCATAACTATTTTGAATTTTTAGTTTTTAACTTGTTTTTGCGTTTTAATTCTCGGTGCTTAAAGATTGCTCCTGCTTGAGTTCTGGCATAAATGGTTGTGCCGTCGTGCATGGTAAATGGTTTTTGTCCTTTTGCTTCGGCTTTTGCAATTTCTCGTTTGATTTTTTGTTTAGATTCAACCAGGTTTATAGCTTGTTGCCAAAGGTTTTTAAACCAGGAAACAGAAACTTTTGATTTGATCAGTAAAGCGATGAAACAAATTGCAAAAAAATAAGCGATAACGGTAATAAGTGTAAAGTACATATAATTGATTTTTAAGGTTTAACAAGTGTATTTAGTTGAAATTGAAATTAGATTTTCGGTTAATTTTTGCATATAATTTGAAGGTAAATTATTGCTCACATAGTCTATAAATTCCTCGAGAGTAAGACGGTTTCTAAAGAATTGATTCAGTTTATTTTGAAACTTTTTATCGTTATTGATAGAGTTTTCACGAATAGCAGCTTTCTTTTTAATCGATTTTTCAAGTCTTGGTTTATTTTCAAGGTATTTTATATGATTTTCGTAGGCTTTCTGGGTATATTCAAAACCGATTTCGCTTTTGGTTTTTCTGGTAAAATCAAAGTAATCAGAAGGAAACAAAGGATTTATTTTGGTTTTTGTAAACCAACGTTGTGCGTTATTGATGCGCCAGATCATTTGATCTAATTTATCTACCATTAACTCCTTGTTGTACAATGAAATTGAGTTACCATTATTGACTGTAAATAGTTTTTCGAGGTATGAGTTTATAGCTTTCTTCCATGATCCAACGAAAACCGTTTTTCCTCTATACAATTTAGCAGCATTTTTAAAAAACTCCTGGATGATCAACTCTTTAAAGTCGTGTCGGTTCATTGTTCCATACGCAGCTTCGTGGTATAAAATGCGTTTATCAATACGTTGGTAGTTGTTGAACTCGCCAGAAGATAGTTTTACGGCAAATTCCTGTTGGTCCAGGATAGAATTTTCTAGTTTTTCTGAAATTTTAACACTTTTTTCGGCGGCGGCGTTGTTTAAATTCGGTTTTTGCTTCGGATGTTCCAGTAGAAAAACAGATGAAGTAGCAGCCGAAGGCGTTCCTTTCTCAAGAAAAGCGGCAATGCCGTTTTCTATTTTCTTAATATTACTTTGTAATGGTCTAGTAGCTTCATCTTTATTGGTTAAATCTTTGTGCGTTCCAGATGTAAGTGATTGATTTTCAGCGTTGGAAAATTTCCCTGTTGAAGCATCAAAAACAACCAAAATTTGACTATTCACGGTCATTTTAACGGCAGATTTATTGCCTCTAAAGGTGTACTCTACCAAAATTCCTGCTTCTTCTAAACGGCTTCTGTGATTGCGTATCGTTGCTTTACAAACGTCTATTGCTTGTATTTCATTTCGTTTCATGGTGGCAACTTGCCAGGAGTTAATGGCTAATTGCTTTAACGGTGTAGCTTCTTTTACGCCTAACTTCATGTATTCGTTTGAAGATTTGGCTAACTGCATTGAATAAATGTAAACAAGCTGTTGGAAAACTAACTCGGTTGCATACTTAATGGTGGCAAAACGTTTCTTTTCGATTAGTAAACCGTATTCCTGGTTAAACTCGTCCGCTAGATCGTTAAACTTTTTAGGATCAAGTTTGTTGTTTTTGAGGTAAAACATTTGAGTAAACGTTTTTTGTACTTCGGTTAATTCAGTATTATCGATATATTTTACAACTTTTGCGTTGTGTATTCTAATATTTTCGTTTTCGTTGTAAACGTTTTCATTGTAGTTTGCTACGTAACTACGGTAATTATCCATTGTCATAGCCATTGCTTCCTTGTTTATATAGGGGTAAACGGCGTTTATTGAAGTATGATTTTCGACGTTTTGCGTAAAAGTTAAACGTTCAAGCCTCGTTACTTTAACGTTCGTTTTGCGTTGGCTACTGCGTTGTGCAACGTTACGTTGGTTTGACGTTGCATTTACGTTAAGTGGAAAAATGTTACTTGCAAAAAGGTTGCCAATGCTGTTGCTCTGGTTGGTTCTTTTTTGGTTCATGGTGGTTTTTTAATGGTTGTAGGTAACTATTTTGAGGGTTTACTAAACTCAATCTCACATTTATTAGTGGCAAATTTGCCTTCTGGGTACTGTATGGAAATAAGATTTTCGCCAAGTAGTTGTTTTATAAATTCATGTTCAAAGCCTTTAAGAATAGGCGTTTTGTATAAGTGAAACTTAACTTTAAAAGTTCTTTCGTTTTCAAAAACACGTCTGTCTAATCCAAAACAAATTCTGTCTATAAATTTGTTTAGAGTTTTTAAAACTTCTGGAAATTCTTCATAAACCTCTATTTCTCCTGAATCTTTATTGATTTCGTGACATTCAATACAATAGTGTTTGCCTTTTATTTCAGCCCACCCAGATTCATGAGCAATCTCAATTGCCGAATCTTCATCGCTCCAATAAGCGTGTTCATCATCTTTGCATATTTCTTGACAACGATTGCATTTTACTCCGAAAAAAACTTCTGTTATTATCATTTTATTTGCTTTTTTAAATTTTAAATATTACTTTTATACCGAAGGGGTAAATCTATTTTTCTTCGTCTTTTGCCAGTTCATTACAAATGAGTTTTTTGTGCTGCATATTCAAAACATCGTTTTCAAAACGCTTTATCATTGCTGCAACTTGAATAGCTTCTTTGATAAGGTTTAAAACGTTTAGTTTCATTTGGTGTAATGTGTCGCTTGGATCGGAGTTGGTTTTTACTTTTTTCCAAAAAACATCATTAATAACTCTGATAATGTCCATTTCCTCGTCCATTTCTTGAATTTCTTCGAGAAGTACTGCATAACCTTCGTGAGCCGATGCAAATTTTGGAAACTTTGCTTGTGCAAAATCTAATTCTCTTTGAACTAAACCGTTGATAATATCAACTTTTTTGTTGCTTAACGGTAGTTTGCTGCTTATTTCTTCTTCTGCTTTAGCGATTAAGTGCGGCAAGTTGCTTGAACAACAATATTCTATAAATTCATTCCAGGATTTATAGTTATTTTCTTTTGCGTAATCGTCTTTAATTTTTTCAAGTGTAATCATATCTTAGGATTTAGTTAGTTAAAACGCTTTTTTTGATGTTTGAAACTTCTTTTGTAAATGCGGTTATTGAAATAAGGTTTTTAGCGTCAAACTCGGTTTTCATGTCTATAAACGTTGCTTTCTGGTCCAAACCATACATTATGGTATTATAAATTTCTTCGGCTAGTCCAACGTCTTTAAATTGGTATTGCACGTTATCCAGAATCAAGTAGTTGTTTTCAACTGCTATAAATCTTGGCGTTACTTTTAGCTTATTTGGAAGAATTAAATACATAACTAACTCAATTTAGATCTAACAAACGTTGTGCGTGAGGTTTTAAAAAAGCCTATCAATCCAGACAATTCAATCTGGTAACGTATCATTTTGCGTAAAAAAGTTTCAACCTTATTGCGTACTAAAACGTCTTTGGTATTGAGAAAAATATAAGCCAGGTTTCCAATAGTTGTAGCGTTGTAGTAGTCGTATCGGCAAAATTCAAATTCACTTATATTTTTCGACGTAAATTTGTCAAAGTTTTGTTGTGTGAAACGATCTGAAAAGTCGGCTTGTAGTTGAACTGGTAAAAGGCTAATTCGAGTGCCGTATTTTGCCAACGTTTCCAACGTATATTTTGAGCCGTGTATTAAATAATCGTCTTGCGGTTTTTCGTAGAGTTTTGCTACTGTGTAATAAAACTTTTTTTCATCAAGTTCAATTAAATCTAAAATTGGATCTAATAATTGGTCCATGAACTGATCAACGGTAACGCTGCCTAACTTGTCTAAATTCATAACGTTATTTTTTTAAGTGGTACAAAAAATGAAGTTTGTCGATGTACTGAAACAACAAGCCGTTAACGAGTAGAAAGTGGCATTTGTTGGAACTGGTAGAACAATCGTAAATAAATGATTTGTCGGGCATTGGTGTAACCTTAACAACGTTGTAGGTAACGTTATTTATCGTGATTTTATCCTCTGTGATTTTTACTGAAGCTGCGCCAGGAACTACTAACCATTTTTCGTTAGTGCGCTGCTCAATTAACGTAACATTATACGTTTGTGCATACGTTGAAAATGCAAATAAAAATAGAATTATTGTTTTCATGCTGCGGTTAATTGTTGAAGTTTTTCTTTGTAGCTTTTGATCTTGTTTTTGTAAACGGTTTTTAACTCCGTTTCAAAAATTTTTGTCGAATTTTTAGAGTAAAACTCAAAGTTTCTTTCTAAAACCTTAATGCTCGAAAAAAGATTTAATTTCTCTTTTGTGGCTTCGTCTAAATTGTGGTAATGATGCGCTCTTAAAAAAGGATCAGAACTGCATAATTCGTTATATAAAACTTCTATTTGGTCCATTAGTCCGCTATTAATTCTGTAATTGCTTGATCAACTTGAAAATTATAAATAGCGTTTGAGTAGCATATAGAAGAAATTAAGGCTACTTCATCATTTTTTAAGTTAACTGTATTTAAGTCATATTTCGGCTCTATTTCTCCTTCTTCATCAATAAAATTGGTTACTAGCATAACTTTTTTTGAAGTTAAAATATTGAAACAAAGTTTTAGCTTGAATAACAGCATTTCAAAAGAGTTGCCTCTTTTATAATCTTTAATTTTAGACTGGTTAATGTGCATAATTTTTACTTTTTAGGTTAAAAAAAATAGCCGTTGCAAAGGACTTTTTCAATAAAGCTTTTAACAAATTTTATATGAAAATTGTCGAATTGGGTAAGAACGTATTGCCTTTGCACGGCTATAAATCAGTAAGAACGTAATGCTATCGGGAAAGGCTCAAGCCTACTTTGAGCCAAACCGTCAAGCCTTTTATACAAGATTGCTCTTGCTTCGGATATTTTTTGCACGATGTCTAAGTATTAGTTTATTTGCTAATACATTAACATCGTTCGGGTTATTCTTTTTGGTAACTTTTGGCACGGTTTGTGCCTTTTGCGAAGTAAGTTTTGAAAACTCTTTTTCAAAAGCTGCTAGTTCATCGGCAGAAAGCGTGTGAACTAATTGAAGTGCAATATTTGTTTGAGTTGACAACATATAATTTCTTATATTTGTCATGTAGTACTGGTAATACTACATGAACTGGTTACTTCGGTAATTGGTTTTTTAATGGTTCGGTTAGGCTTGGTCGCCTAACCGATTTTTTTTATACTGCTTTTGGCACGGTTTCTGATTTGCCACTTCTATAATTGGGATTGTACAAAATTTGTTGAATTGTTGAAGTTGAGAGATCGGTTTCTTTAGAAATAACCTCTAAACTTTCAGTTCGATTTTTTTTATCTACTTTTCTCAATTGTTGATAACGTGAACGAATAGTCTTGTTTTGCTCTTTTAGAAAATCAGCTTTATTCATTTTCGATTATTTTTTCTTTATATTTATAAAGCAAAGATATGTTATTTAATTTCACAAACGCAAATAAAATGCTATAAAAACAAATTAAATTTTACATCAAATTTCTATTTACTTCATTTTCAACGCATTAACTTAACCAAAATGAGTGAAAAAATTTACATTTCGAAAAATATAGATTTTCTTGTCAGAAAAGCTAAAGTTTCAAAAGATGAGTTCGGAACTTATTTTGATTTGAATAGAGGCGTAATTTCTCAATATATTAGAGAAATATCAACACCGCCAATTAAAACAATAATTAAGATTTGTGAAACTTATAATGTTTCTATTGATGATTTTATAAAAAAAGATTTAGAAAAAGAAAAATATGAACAAAAAGACACTTCCAATGTTATTTTTGAACCGCCAGAAGGTTACGGATTGATTTCTTTAAAATACGTTGAATCTTTAGAAACTACGGTAGATACACAAAAAAAATTATTAAAAGAATATGAAGAAAAATTACTTTCAAAAAAAAAAGTGATTGAATTGGCATAAAAATTGAAAGAATAGTAGTTAATTTGATAAACATTAACTAAAATTCTACAAACATGAAAAAATTATTTTTAGCAATTGTATTCCTGGCAATTGGAGTAAATGCACAAACTGAATCCTCTTTTACAATTCCAGAAGGAACTATAATAAAAGTTGCTTTAGACAAAGAAATTAACGGCAAGTATCTTAATGCAGGAGATAAAATAGATTTTACCACAACCGAAGATCTGATCATAGGAAACTATGTAGTTTTGAAAAAAGGACTAAAAGCAATCGGCACGGTTACTGAAGCTGCAAAAAGCAAAGGACTTGGAAAAAAAGGAAAGTTATCTTTTAAAATCGAGTTTCTTTATTTAGAAAACGGTAAAGTAATTAAGCTGCGTAATGAAGTTACTAAAAACCTAAACGGAAGCGGTGGAGTAGTAGCTGCAACGTCAGTAGTCTTAACGCCGTTAGCTTTATTCATAAAAGGAAAAAACGCAAAGTATGAAAAAGGTGCTGTTTTTGAGGCTTTTATAGATGAAACAACAACAATAAATTAAACATAAAATCGTACCTATAAACGAAAAAGTTCCTGTAAATCTTGAAAATTAAAGGGTTGAATTTCAGTAAATTAAAAATTTAAAAAGTCTTTAAAAGTGGATTTATTGAACTTAAAATCCAGTGGGTAGTAATGCCCGTGCGGGTTCAAGTCCCGCCTTGAGTACAAAAAGCTTCAAACTATGTTTGGAGCTTTTTTTGTTTATGCAATTCGTGAACTTTGAACTTTAATAAAAATAAAAAAACCATCACGCGAAGCGGATGGTTTCTTTAAAACGTTAGTTTCTAACTGTTTCTTAGTGAGCAGCTTCAGCTGGAGCAGCTTCAGTAGCAGCAGCTTCAGTAGCAGCAGAATCAACTGTTGTAGCAGCAGAGTCAACAACTGGAGCAGCTTCTACTTCAGTAGCAACTGAATCAGTAGTAGCTTCAGCGTTAGCATCAGCTTGTTTACAAGATACTACAGTTAATGTAGCGATAACAGCTAAACTTAAAAATACTTTTTTCATCTTACTTAATTATAAAAGGTTAATTATTAATTCGGAGCAAAGATATAAATTTTTTTATTCGAATAAATAAAATATCTACTTTTTTTAAAAAAATATTACTTTGAATTCCGCAAAACTTATTTACAATAATCGTGCCAAAAAAACCAATTTATTTTTTTGTTTTCTTTTTTGTTGGATAATTGATTTTCAATTCATTAATAATATTTTTTGCGTTTGCATATTTATCAATGATGAAAAGTATATATCTAACATCTACCATAATGTTTCTACAGATATCAGGACTATAATAAATATCACTCATAGTTCCTTCCCAAACTCTATCAAAATTTAGCCCAATTAGGTTACCATTTTTGTCTAAAGCTGGACTTCCAGAGTTTCCTCCAGTAGTATGATTTGTTGCTATAAAGCAGACAGGCATTTTACCATTTACACCATAATTACCATAATCTTTATTGTTGTAAAGTGTAATTAACTTTTGTGGAACATCAAATTCATAATCTCCTGGAATATATTTTTCCATTACACCATCAAGGCTTGTAAATGGTTCATAATATACAGCATCGCTAGGCTTGTAGCCTTTAATTTTCCCATAAGTTACGCGCAAAGTACTGTTTGCATCAGGAAATATTCTTGCCGATTTTGGGCTTAATTCCAATATTGCTTTCATATATGTGCGTTGTAATGCTGTATTTTTTAAGTTAATTTCATCATATTTTGGAGCGATTTGATTGAAATATGAATCGGCTATTGCTTTGATGATTTGGTATCCTTTATCGTTATTCATGTTAGCAATTACTGTTTTAGAATCGCCAGTAAGCAACTCTTTAATTTTATCATAACTTACGAATTTAGAATTTGAATAAACTTCTTTTGAAAGTTTTTCAGCATCAATATTTTTTAAATTTTCTGGTAAAAATTGACTCGGATATAATTTTGAATAGATAGTAATTAATTGTTCAAAGACTTTTTCATCAACATTTGAATTAAAATCTTTATAGAAATCGCCTAAACCATTTACTAAATTATTACGTCTATCATTAAAAGATTGTTCTCCTTTGGTGTTTAAAATTTGCTCCAATTGATATAATTTATAACCAACTGAAAGCAATTCTGTATTTCTTAAAGCTACTTCGCTGAACAAATCTCTAGCTAAAGCATAATCATTTATATCTGAGTAATTCTTTTCAAATTCGCTCAATAAATTTCCATACTCAGCTTGTTTTCCAGCTTTAGCAACTTTTTCTTGAAACTCTTTTTCAAATTTTTGTTTTATGGCAATAGCATTCGATTTTTTTAAACCTTTGGTTTCGCCAATCCATTTTTTCCAATAATTAGCTACACTAGCATATTTTGAAGCATATTGAATTTTGATGGCTTTATCTTTTCGCATAAATCCGTCCTGCACTTTCAAGGCAGCATCTCGAACTTCAATTTTTGCAGGATTTAAAGTGTTTACAATTTGTTCAACCGCAAATGATGGTAAATATTCCTGCGTTCTTCCAGGATAACCCATAACCATTGTGAAGTCATTTTCTTTTAAACTTTCTAGAGAAATAGGGAAAAAGTGTTTCGGAACGTATGGAACATTGTCTTTAGAATATTCAGCAGGTTTATTGTTTTTATCAGCATAAACTCTGAATAGCGAAAAATCTCCTGTATGTCTTGGCCAAACCCAGTTGTCGGTATCTGAACCAAATTTTCCAATAGAACTTGGCGGCGCACCAACCAAACGAACATCTTTAAACGTTTCGGTTACAAATAATATGTATTGATTTCCGTCATAAAAAGTTTTAATACTGTTTTCTTGCCACGATTCTTTCGGAGAAGAATTGGTTAAATTGCTAATGTTTTCCTGAATTTTTCTCTGTTTATCACTTTCATTTGATAAAGAAGCGACACCTTCTAAAACCTTTGTAGTTACATCTTCAATTCTAACAATAAATCTAACAAACAAATCTTTATTTGGTAATTCTTCCTCTAAACTATAAGCCCAAAAACCATCGGTTAAATAATCGTGTTCAACCGTGGAATGACTTTGAATATTATCAAATCCACAATGATGATTAGTTAATAAAAGTCCTTTATTTGAAATCATTTCGGCAGTACAACCACCGTCAAAATGTGGCACAGCATCTTTTAAACTTGATTTATTAACGGAATAAATATCTTCAGCAGAGATTTTCATTCCAAGGTTTTTCATCTCGGTTTCATTCATTCCTTTTAGCAAAGAAGGAATCCACATTCCGCCTTGTTGAGCATGAGATTGAATAAATAGGAATAAAATAAGTAATCGTAGAAATTTCATTTTTTATAATTTTATTGAGGTTGCAAGATACAATTTTTGATTTTTTTGAAAATCAATTTAAGGTTTCGTTAAGAACATGATTTAAAATAATAGAAGTTGCACCTTTATTCATTTGCACAAAAGTGGAACAAATATGTCCTTTTTCATAACGTTCATCTTCGTTTTGGAGTAATAAATCAAAAGTATCATTGAGTTCTTTTTGATTAGTAACAGAAATACAGCCGCCAAGATTTACCAAAGCAATGGCTTCAGCAAAATTGGAATAATTTGGACCAATAACTATTGGTGTTCCAAATGTTGCTGGTTCTAAAATATTATGCAAACCAGCAGTTCCAAATCCACCACCAACATAAGCAATGTCAGCATAGGAATAAATTTTTGTCAAAATTCCGATTGTGTCGACAATCATTACTTGAAAATCTTCTAATTTTTGATTTTCTTTTTCAGAAAACAGAATAGTTTTTTTAGAAATTGAATTTTTTAATTCTTGGATTTGTTCTGTTTTAATATTGTGAGGAGCAAATATAAATTTTGTGTTTCCGACATAATTATTTATATAGTTTACCAAATAGTTTTCGTCTTTTGGCCAAGAACTACCAATGACAATTGTTGTTGTATTATTTTTAAATTGTTCAATGAAATCTAAAGAATTATTGCGCTCTAAAATAGAGACAACTCTATCAAAACGAGTGTCGCCAGAAATTTTAACGTTATTGAAACTAAGTTTGTGTAATAATGTTTTAGAATTTTCATTCTGAACAAAAAAATAGTCAAAGGTCTCTAATGCTTTCTTATAGAAACCTCCATACCATTTAAAAAACGCTTGATTTTCTCTGAAAATTCCAGAAATCAAATAGGTTTTAATATTTCGAATTTTTAATTCATTTAAATAGTTTGGCCAATATTCATATTTAATGAAAAACACCATTTCAGGATTTAGGATTTCTATAAATCTTTTAGCATTCGATTTCGTATCCAAAGGCAAGTATACCGTAACATCAGCAATAGCATTGTTCTTTCTTACTTCATAACCTGAAGGAGAAAAAAAGGTAACTACAATTTTGTGATTAGGAAATTGGGTTTTAATTTTTTCTATAACAGGCAAACCTTGTTCAAATTCGCCTAAAGAAGCAGCATGAAACCAAATTGTTTTGTCTTCTTTTTTGATTTTATCAGTCAAGGTTTGAAAAACTGTTTTTCTACCATCTACAAAAAGTTTAATTTTTGGACTAAAAAAAGCCAGTAATTTTACTATTTGAGAAGCCAAAAGCAGCAATAGGTTGTATAGAAATAGCATGCTGAAAATTTTGTTGCGCTAAAATACGTTTCTTTTGTGTAACATGGAATTCTACTTTAGAATTTCTTACTTTTGTAAACTATAATTGTTTAAAGCATGAGAAAACTACAAATGGTTGACTTGAAAAGTCAATACGATAAAATAAAAACTACTGTTGATGCTTCTATCCAAGAAGTTTTAGATACCACAACTTATATTAATGGACCAAAAGTTCATGAATTTCAGAAAAATTTAGAAGAATATCTTGGCGTAAAACACGTTATTCCATGTGCAAACGGTACTGATGCATTGCAAATTGCAATGATGGGTTTAGGTTTACAACCTGGCGATGAAGTTATTACGGCTGATTTCACATTTGCTGCAACAGTTGAAGTAATAGCATTGCTTCAATTAACACCAGTTTTGGTTGATGTAGAAATGTATAACATGAATATTTCTCTCGATGCTATCAAAAAAGCCATTACTCCAAAAACAAAGGCAATTGTACCGGTTCATCTTTTTGGTCGTGCTGCAAATATGGAAGCAATTATGGCTATCGCTAAAGAGCATAACTTATATGTAATTGAAGATAATGCACAAGCTATCGGTGCCAATTGTAAATTTTCGGATGGAACTAAAAAGAAAGCTGGAGCTATTGGACATGTTGGTGCAACTTCGTTTTTCCCAAGTAAAAATTTAGGTTGTTATGGCGATGGTGGTGCAATTTTTACTAATGATGATGAATTAGCTCACACTATTAGAGGAATCGTGAATCACGGAATGTATGTTCGTTATCATCATGATGTAGTTGGAGTAAATTCAAGATTAGATAGTATTCAAGCAGCAGTTTTAAATGCTAAATTGCCTTTGCTTGACCAATATAATACAGCTCGTCAAAATGCGGCTAGAAAGTATTCAGCTGCTTTTGAAGGAAATGAAAACATTATCGCTCCAATAATTTGTGATGTTTGTGACTGTCATGTTTTTCATCAATATACTTTGAGAATTACTAACGGGAAAAGAGATCAGTTGATGGAGCATTTACAGGTGAAGCAAATACCATGTGCAATTTATTATCCAATTCCTTTACATAGCCAAAAAGCATATGCTGACGCACGTTATAAAGAAGAAGATTTTCCAGTAACAAACCAATTAGTACAAGAAGTAATTTCGTTGCCAATGCACACGGAATTGGAGGATGAACAAATTAAGTTTATAACTGATTCGGTTTTGGAATTTTTTAATAAATAAGATGAAAAATATTTTAGCGTTATTTTTTGTTTGCCTTTTCCATTTTTCAGTAATGGCTCAAAAAGATTCTAATGCAGAACAAAAAGTTGTTGCTAATCAAGTTGAAGCGTTAAGAATTGCAATGATTGATGCTAACGCAGAAAAATTAAAAGAACTTACTTCTGCACAATTGAGTTATGGACATTCAGGTGGTCATATCGAAAATCAAGAAGAATTTATTCAAAAAATTGTAAGTAGGAAATCTGATTTTGTAACCATTGAACTTCAGGACCAAACAATTTCAATATCTGAGAATATTGCAATCGTAAGACACAAACTTTATGCGCATACTAATGATAATGGAGTTGAAAAAGTTATTCAACTTGGCGTAATGTTAGTTTGGCAAAAACATAAAAAGAATTGGTTGTTAATTGCTCGTCAGGCTTTTAAATTACCAACATCAGAAAAGCATTAATAAAGAGCATGAAAATAGTAGTAACCGGAGGTTTAGGATTCATTGGTTCGCATACTGTAGTAGAGTTGCTGAATGAAGGTTTTGAAGTAATTGTAATAGATAATTTGTCAAATTCTTCAGAAACAGTTTTAGATGGAATTGAAAAAATTACTGGAAAAAGGCCTTTTTTCGAAAACATAGATTTACGAGATAAATTATTAGTCCAAGATTTTTTTGTAAAACACTCAGATATTGATGGTATAATACATTTTGCAGCTTCTAAAGCGGTTGGAGAAAGTGTTGAAAACCCTTTATTGTATTACGAAAACAATTTAAATTCATTGGTTTATCTTTTGCAAGAAATTACAAAATTACCTCATGCTAATTTCATTTTCAGTTCTTCATGTACAGTTTATGGTCAGGCAGAAAAAATGCCAATAGATGAAAATGCTTCTGTTCAAAAAGCGATGTCACCCTATGGAAATACAAAGCAAATAGGAGAAGAAATTATACTAGATGTTGCCAATGTATCTAATCTTAATTCTATTTTATTAAGATACTTTAACCCAATTGGTGCTCATCCAACTTCAGAAATTGGAGAATTACCGCTTGGTGTTCCTCAAAATTTGGTTCCTTTTATAACTCAAACGGCTATGGGTTTGCGTAAAGAATTATCTGTTTTCGGGAATGATTATCCAACAGCTGATGGAACTTGTGTTAGAGATTATATACATGTTGTTGACCTAGCAAAAGCACATGTAATTTCTTTAAAAAGATTATTAGAAAAACAAAATATTGAGAAAGTTGAAGTCTTTAATCTTGGAACAGGAAAAGGAAGTTCAGTTCTAGAAGTGATTAATGCTTTTGAAAAAGTTTCGGGACAAAAACTGCCTTATAAATTTGTCAATAGGCGAGAAGGTGATGTTATTGAAGCCTATGCAAGCACAGAGAAAGCCAACAATGTTTTAGGTTGGAAATCAAAATTAACTTTAGAAGATGCATTGGATAGTGCTTGGAAATGGGAGCAAAAAATAAGAAGTTAATAAAATAAAAAACCCCAAAATATTTGGGGTTTTTATTTTTAATTACATTGATTTTTTTACTTCATTAGCTTTTTCTTCAACTTTTTCAGCACCTTCTTTTACAGCATCTTTAACATCATTTCCTACTTCAGTTGCTGTCGAATCTACTTTTTCTGCTGCATCTTCAACTCCAGATTCTATATCATCGCCAACAGCTTCGGTCGCATCTTCAACTTTATCTTTTGTTGATTCTTTACATGAAAACGTCATTAGTAAAGCCATGATTGCGATACTTAAAATTATTTTTTTCATAATAAATTAGTTTTTAGATTGTTATTAATAACTTCAAAGTTATTGAATTACTTTGTGATTTTCAAAAGTGATTCTGGATTTGGACAGTTCTTCAGATAAAATTCTAAATTATTTTTACTTGTAACTCCGGGATAATCACCTATTTTATTTTCCATATTAATAATAATTTGGAAATGTAGATGCGGAGCATAATCACCATTAATTGGAGGCAAACCTAAAGTTCCAATTTTTTTACCTTTTTTTATTTTACTCCCAACTTTTTTGTCATTCAAACTTTCTAAACTTAAATGTCCGTATAATGTGTGAAAAACTAAACCATTAATCTCGTGTTTCAGAATAATAGTTGGTCCATAATCGCCAAGTGCTGAGTTGTTTTGAAAACTATGAATTTCTCCATCCAATGTAGCATGTATCGTTACTTCTTCATTAATCCAAAGGTCTAAACCAATGTGAATATTGCGTTCTTCGGAGTTATTGTCATTAAAAACGGAACTTCTTTTATATAAATTTCTAGTTTCATTATAACCACCAAAAGCAATTTTAGCATTGTTCTTTTCTAAGAAATTCTGAATGTAATTTTCGTAGTCAGAAGCTTTTTCTAAAATAGAATTTTGAAGTGCACTATTTGATTCAGAAAAATCAATTGGGATATAATCATCAAAATTAATTTCTGGAGCAATAACTTTTGAAGCGTTTACTTTTGAAAATATTTCCAGAATTTTATTCATCAAAAATTATGCAGAAATTGTTTCTACTTCCTTATTAATTTTATTTACCAAACCAACTAATACTTTTCCTGGACCAACTTCGGTAAAACTTGTTGCACCATCAGCAATCATTTGATTAACCGATTGTGTCCATTTAACAGGTGCAGTTAATTGAATAATTAAATTTTTCTTGATTTCATCAGCATCAGAAACAGCACTAGCAGTAACGTTTTGATAAACTGGACAAATTGGAGTAGAAAAAGTTGTTGCTTCAATTGCAGCCGCAAGTTCTTCTCTTGCTGGTTCCATCATTGGCGAGTGAAATGCACCACCAACAGGCAAAATTAAAGCACGTTTTGCTCCAGCTTCTTTCATTTTTTCGCACGCTAATTCTACAGCAGAATATTCTCCAGAAATAACTAATTGTCCTGGGCAATTATAATTTGCAGCAACTACAACTCCATCAATAGAAGCACAAATATCTTCAACAATTTTATCGTCAAGATTTAATACCGCTGCCATTGTAGAAGGTTTTATTTCACAAGCTTTTTGCATAGCCAAAGCACGTTTTGAAACTAATTTTAATCCATCTTCAAAAGATAAAGCGCCATTTGCAACTAAAGCTGAAAATTCACCTAATGAATGACCAGCAACCATATCTGGTTTGAAATTTTCTAATGTTTTAGCTAAAATAACAGAGTGTAAAAAAACAGCAGGTTGTGTAACTTTCGTTTCTTTCAATTCTTCGGCAGTTCCTTCGAACATGATATCTGTAATTCTAAATCCTAAAATTTCGTTGGCTTTTTCAAATAATTCTCTTGCTACTGTTGAGTTCTCGTATAATTCTTTACCCATACCAGTGAATTGTGCTCCTTGACCAGGAAAAACGTATGCTTTCATGTGTTTGTTTTATTGTTTGAAAGGCAAAAATACTAATAAAATTAGAACTCGATAGAATTGATAATTTCCATCAATTCATTTTTTAATTCCATATCTGTTATGACACCTTTTTCAACATCAAAACTTTCATTAAAACTCGGCAAAGAAAAAGTTCCAACAATTTCGGCATCATGTCTTGGAAATCTATCTTTTGCAATTTCTAAAACAGAACTTCCTCCGCGACCACCAGGAGAAGTTGCCATCAAAAGCATTTTTTTACCTAGGAAAGTCTTAGGGTTTATTCTAGATGTCCAATCTAAAATATTTTTGAATGCAGTAGTATAATTTCCATTATGTTCTGCCATTGAAACAACAAGTAAATCAGCACTTTCTAATTTTGATAGAAATTGAAAAGCTAAATCCGGAAAGCCATTTTCTTTTTCCTTATCTATGGAATAAATAGGCATTTCATAGTCATTTAAATCTAAGATTTCGACATCTACATTTTCAAAAAATGAAGTTGCATAGGTGACTAATTTTTTATTGATAGAATTTTTACTAGACGAACCTGCAAAGGCAATAATTTTTTTAATCATTTTTGTTTATAAAATAAGTTAAAGCACCTGAAGGACATTTTTTTACGGTTTCAACAATCTTTTCTGTTGTTGAATTTTCTGGAGTTATCCATGGTTTTTCTTTTGGTTTAAAAACATCTGGATTGTTACGAACACAGTTTCCTGAATGAATGCATTTTCCTGATTGCCAAACAATGGTTACTTCGCCATTGGTGTATTCTTTTTTTATGTCTTTTGGATCCATAATTATAAAGTTGTTTCGATGTTAATAGTTCCTTTTAAAAGTTTTGAAATTGGACACTTATCTGCAATAAATAATAATCGTTCTTTTTGTGCTTGACTAATTTTTTCTGAAAAGCTCAAACTTCTTGTAATTGTTGTAATCAAATTTTTTTCAGTTTCCTGATATAAATTTAATGAAATTTTTATTTCTGGAATGTTCCATTCTTTTCGGTCAATATACATTCGTAGAGTTGAAAGTGTACAACTCGCTAAAGAAGCTAATAAAGTAGAAAATGGATCAGGACCAATGTTTTTTCCGCCAAGATTTTCAGGTTCATCCATTAAAAGTTCACCATTTCTCCATGAAATGGTACACAAATATTTTTGTGTGCCAATTTTCCCTTCAATGTTGTTTTCTAAAATTTTTGCCATTTTATAATACATCTTTAAATTCGGGAGTTTTGTCAAAAACACTTTTAGCAAATGGGCATAATGGGATGATTTTAATGTTTTTTTCTCTTGCAAATTCTACTGCTTTTTGAACCATCATTTTTCCAAAACCTTTACCATTGTTACCTGGGTTAACTTCAGTATGGTCAATAATTATTTTATCTTCACCTGCAAAAACAAAGGTCATTTTTGCTTCTGTTTTACCATTTTCTTCAATGTAGAAAAAACCATTTTTATTGTTGAGTTCTAATTTTACCATTTTTATTTAATTTTTTTGTGAAGTGTTGAAATCTTTCAAATAAGTTTTTTTTGTTTTTAATTTCATTTTATTGTAGCCGTTTAACTTTGTAAATTGAAAAAAAATCTTAATTCATGGATGATTACATACTTGTTTATTCAATTAGTTTAATAGGTTTGTGTTTTTTATTATTCAACACAATTTATAGTTTTGTTTTAAAAAATAAAATAAAAAAAACTACATTTTCTCTTTTTTCAGTTTATTTACTTTCTCTTTTTATAATTGAAACTTTTTGTCATGTTTTAGGAATTTCAAAACCTGGATCAAATTATTTTATTTCACATTTTTACTTTAATTGTCAGTTTATTATAATATCAATATTTTTCATCATTTTGTTTAAGAATGAAAAAAAACCAAGGCTATTTATCTACATAATTTCATCCATTGTTTTATTTATAATTGCCATGACTTACATGTTTAATTATTTCAGTTTTTGGGAATTTAACTTAGTTGAAATTTGCCTCACATCATTCGTTATTTTCGCTTACGTTTTGTATTATTTTAAACTAACCATATCAAAAGAAAATGTAGAGTTCGCCTCTTTTTTTACAGGATTGGCAATATACCTAATCAGTAGTTCATTGATTTTTATAACAGGAAATGTTGAATTAGTACTCTTAGAAAAACCTTATATTGATATTTGGATATTAAACTCTTTGGTATATTTATTATTTCAATATTTTATATTCAAAGAGTTAAAATATTTTAAAATTAGAAATTTAAAATAGAATTAATTTTCCATTGGAATTTCCATTACTAAAAATTTCGCATCACTATTTGCTTTTATTTCTAATTCTGAAGTTTCCCAAATTCCTAATGCATCTCTTTTTTCTAATTTTTCACCATTAACTTCAATTTCGCCTTCAATATTCATTATATAAAACCCATTTCCTTCTTTTTTAACTGAAAGGTTTTTGGAAAAAGCTGCATCAAAATCAGATAAATAAAACCATGCATCTTGATGTATCCAAACACCTTCATCATCTGCATTTGGAGATAAAATTTGAGCAAAAGCATTTTTTTGCAATGATTTATCTAGAGTTATTTGCTGATATCTTGGCTCTACGTTTCTGGTTTTTGGGAACAACCAAATTTGAAATAATTTTGTTTGTTGGTCATGATTTGGATTAAATTCTGAATGTTGAATTCCTGTTCCTGCACTCATTACTTGAACATCACCAGTTTTTATAGTTGCAGCATTTCCCATGCTGTCTTTGTGAGCCAAATCACCTTCTAATGGAATAGTAATAATTTCCATATTATCATGCGGATGTGTTCCGAAACCCATTCCGGCAGCAATTGTGTCGTCGTTTAAAACTCGTAAAACACCAAATTGTACTCTTTCTGGATTGTACCAACTTGCAAAACTAAAACTATGGTAAGCATTTAACCAACCATGATTAGCATTTCCTCTTGTATTTGCTCTGTGTATAACTGAATTTTTCATTATTTATAAATTTAGTAATTATTATGATACAAATTTACAATCACATAAAACGAAATGCACTTAACCTAGATTAAGAAATCATTTTTTTAGCATTCGAGCTTTCATTTTACTGAAAAATTCAGGTGTAACGCCTATGTATGAAGCAATTTGTTTTTGAGGAACTTTTTGAATTAATGAGGGATATTTTGAACAAAATTTTTCAAAACGTTCTTCTGCTGATAAGCTTAGGTTATCCATTAATCGTTCTTGATGAGCAACAAGAGAATTTTCAGTTAGAATTCTAAAAAAACGTTCCAACTTTGGGATTTGAACGTATAATTCTTCTTGGTTTTCTTTAGGCAATAAAACAACTTCTGCATCTTCAAGAACTTCAATAAAAAGGTTTCCTGGTTTCTGGGATAATAAGCTGTACATGTCACCAATCCACCAACCTTCACAGGCAAAATGCAATACATGCTCAACAATATTGTCATTAATGTTGAAACTTCTTAAGATTCCAGAATTTACAAAATAAAAGTGTTTGCAGATTTCGCCAGCATGAAGAATAAGCGACTTTGATTTGTATTCTTTAGTTTCAATTTTAGACATGAAAAAAATTTCTTCTTCTTTTGAAAGAGAAACAATTTTTGAAATATTTTCTAAAATTTGAGCCAAATTAAACGACTAATTAGCAGGAAGTAGTTTGAAATAAGTAATTACAAAACGGTTGTCTTTTACTTCGCCAACCACTTCTGCTTTTCTCACAGCAGAACAAAAACCATCTTCGGCATGAGCATCGCCGTGATCATCTAATTTAGTTCCATCAACGAAATACGATTTTCCATCAATCCGAACAGCTAAATCACAACCTTTTTTTTCTGTCATTCCAAATTGACATTGCCCGCAAGAAGCTTCTACTATTTGCGTTTTTGGTTTTTCTTGCGCTTGATTTGTGAAGCAAATTAATAATACGAATAGTGAGAATATTTTTTTCATAATCTTAATGATTTACAGTTATCAATTTTGCAGTTTCTTTCGCTTGTTCAACTATTTCTTCAATTGGTGTTTCAAGCGAATCGTTTGTTAAAACAACTCCCATTCTCCGATATGGTCTAGAAGATGCTTTACCAAAGATACGAAAATCAGTTTTAGGTAAAGAAGCTACTTTTTCAATTCCAGTGAAAGTTGGATTGTTTGAATTTTCTGTTGCTAGAATAACAGCGCTTGCTCCAGCTTTTTCTAGAGTAATTTCGAAAATTGGTAAACTCAAAATTGCTCGCAAATGCAATTCAAATTCGTTAAAATTTTGTGTTCCAGCTAAGGTTACCATTCCGGTATCGTGTGGTCTTGGTGATAATTCTGAAAAATAAACACCTTCATCTTTTAAAAAGAATTCTACCCCAAAAAGCCCTGCGCCACCAAGAGCTTCAGTTACTTTTCTCGCCATTTCTTGTGCTTCCACTAAATCTTTATCTGAAACTTTTGCTGGTTGCCAGCTTTCTTGATAATCACCACGTTCTTGCCTGTGACCAATTGGCGCACAAAACAAGGTTTGATTATTTTTTTGAGTAACGGTTAATAAAGTTATTTCAGAATAAAAATTAACAAAAGCTTCTACTATGACTTCCACAACATCACCCCGCGAACCTTCCACAGAATAGTTCCATGCTTTTACAATGTCTTCTTGGGTTTTAATAGTTGATTGTCCTTTTCCTGATGAACTCATTAATGGTTTTACTACACACGGAATTCCAACTTCCTCAACAGCTTTTTGAAGTTCATCTGCTGTTGTTGCATAGCGATAATTGGCGGTTCGCAAACCTAAATCTTTTGCTGCCAAATCTCGGATGGCTTTTCTGTTCATTGTAAAATTTGCAGCTTTGGCTGAAGGAACAACTGTTATTCCTTGTTTTTCATAATCATAGAATCGTTCGGTACGAATGGCTTCAATTTCGGGAACTATAAAATCAGGTTTATGTTTGGCTACAATTCTGTCTAATTCTGAGCCATCAAGCATATTTATGACTTCAAATTCATGTGCAACTTGCATAGCTGGAGCATTAGCATAGTTATCAACTGCAATTATATATTGACCAATTCTTTGAGCTGCAATTACAAACTCTTTTCCTAGTTCACCAGAACCAAGTAATAGTATTTTTGACATTTTGTAAATTTTTATAAATAAAAAAAGCCTCAAGAATTCTTGAGGCATATTTGTTAATTAAGATACTGCTTCTTTGATTCTTCTCATAGCTTCAGTTAATAAAGCTTCGCTTGTAGCATATGAAAAACGAATACAATTTGGGTTTCCGAAGGCATCACCAGTTACTGTAGCCACATTTGCTTCAGATAATAAAAACATTGAAAAATCTGTTGCGTCTTTAATAAATTGTCCTTTCAAAGTTTTTCCAAAAAAGGAAGAAACATCAGGAAAAACATAAAAAGCACCTTCAGGAACATTTAGTTTAAATCCTGGGATATCTTTTACCAATCCGACTACTAAATCTCTACGATTTTTGAAAGCAGTTACCATTTCATTTAAAACTTTTGGATCGGAATCAACCGCAGTAATTGTTGCTCGTTGTGCAATAGAATTTGCTCCAGAAGTAACCTGTCCTTGAATTTTTGTACATGCTTTGGCAATAAATTCTGGTGCGCCAATGTATCCAATTCTCCATCCAGTCATGGCAAATGCTTTAGCAACGCCATTTACTGTAATTGTTCTTTCAAACATTCCTGGGATTGAACCAATACTACAAAAAGTTCCAGAGAAATTAATATGTTCATAGATTTCGTCAGAAACGATGTAAATGTTTGGATGTTTTTCTAAAACTTTACCGATTGCTTCAAGTTCTTCACGATTATATACTGAACCACTAGGATTACAAGGTGAACTGAACCACATCATCTTTGTTTTAGGAGTAATAGCTTTTTCTAATTGCTCAGCGGTCATTTTGAAATCAGTTTCAACTGAGGTTGGAACTTCAACCGGAACTCCACTAGAAAGTTTTATTATTTCGTAGTAAGAAACCCAATATGGCGCAGGAAGAATAACTTCGTCACCATCATTAAGCATTACTTGGGCAATGTTGTATAAAGATTGTTTTGCACCTGTTGAAACTACAATTTGCGAAGGTTTATAATCTAAATTGTTGTCTCTTTTAAATTTTCTACAAATAGCTTCTTTTAACTCCACATAACCATCAACTGGAGTATAAGTGCTGTAGTTTTCGTCGATTGCTTTTTTTGCAGCTTCTTTAATAAAATCAGGAGTATTAAAATCGGGTTCGCCTAAACTTAAACTGATAATGTCTTTTCCTTGGGCTTTTAATTCTCTAGCTAAAGCTGCCATAGCAAGAGTTTGTGATGTAGATAAATTGTTAATTCTGTCGGATAACAAATGGCTCATTGTGTTGTTGAAATTAGATTAAAATAAGAGACGCGAAAAAATCGCGTCTGGGTTATTATGCTAGTTGAGGTTTTTGACCAAGTTCTTTTAAATGCTTGAAATGCGAGTAGATTGCCTCTCGAGTTGTCTTGAATTCAAAATAAGGCAAGTTACATTCTTGAGCTGTTTGTTTCACTATTTCTGCAATTTTGCCATAATGAATATGACTTATGTTTGGGAAAATATGATGCTCAATTTGATGATTCAAACCACCAGTATAATAGTTTACTAACCAATTTTTTGGAGCAAAATTAGCCGTCGTAAATAACTGATGAATAGCCCAAGTGTTTTCAATTTCTCCATTATCATCTGGTATAGGATTGTGTGTGTCTTCTACAACGTGTGCTAATTGAAAAACAACACTCAAAATTACTCCAGCAGTATAATGCATTACTAAAAATCCTAACAATACTTTCCACCATGTAATTCCTAAAACAATTGGAATTACCAACCAAATTGAAAAATAGATAACTTTAGTTATAATTAAAGTTGTCCATCTAACAGAAGGTTTTTTGAATTCTCCATATGATAATTTACGTTTCAAATAACGTTTCATCTGAAGAAAATCAGTAGTAATTGCCCAGTTAAATGTTAGTAAACCATATAAAAAAACTGAGTAGTAATGTTGAAATTTATGAAAACGATACCATTTTGCTTCTTTAGTAAATCGCATAATTCTTCCAGCTTCTAAATCTTCATCATGACCAAGAATGTTGGTATAAGTATGATGTAAAACGTTATGTTGTACTTGCCAATTATAAACGTTTCCAGCTAGAATATAAATACTTCCACCCATAAACTTGTTCACCCAAGATTTACTTGAATAAGAACCATGATTTCCGTCATGCATTACGTTCATTCCAACTCCTGCCATTCCAACTCCGATTACAACGTTTAACAACAAGTAAACCCAAAAAGGCATATCCATTGCCAACAAGAAAAAATAAGGTGTTAGAAAAATTGAAAACATTACAATTGTTTTTAAATGAAGTTTCCAATTTCCGGTTTTATTTAGATTGTTTTCTTTGAAATAATCATTTACTCTCTTATTCAGAGTTCTGAAAAATTTCATGCTGTCATTTTTAGAAAATATAGGTGATGTAGTATCCATTAATGTAAAATTCAAAATTTGGCGTAAAGATAATTATTATAATTTTTTAAAAGATTAAAACAAATCATAATTATTAACCAAAAACCTTATTTTTGTTGAAAAGCTAAACCATGGATGAAATCCTGAAACAATTTCCTTACTTAACTGAAAATCAAATACAACAATTCGAAAAGTTAGAATCACTGTATCATGACTGGAATGCAAAAATTAATGTTATTTCCAGAAAAGATATTGATGAATTGTATACAAAACATGTTTTGCATTCATTGGCTATAGCAAAAATCCAATCTTTTGAAGAAGGGAGTTCAGTTTTAGATGTTGGAACTGGTGGTGGTTTTCCTGGAATTCCATTGGCAATTTTGTTTCCTGAGACGAATTTTTATTTAATTGATGTTATTGCCAAAAAAATAAAAGTAGTTCAAGCGGTTATTGATGCGTTGGAGCTTAAAAATGTAAAAGCCGAACAAATGAGAGCTGAAAATGTTAAAGAAGAATTTGATTTTATAGTTTCTAGAGCTGTAACCAATATGCCCGATTTTGTTTCATGGATAAAAAATAAAATTAAGAAACACAGTAACCATAAATTAAAAAATGGAATTCTTTATTTAAAAGGTGGTGATTTGACAGAAGAATTAGCAGCTTTTCCAAATGCAGTTCAATATAATATCTCAGATTTTTTTAAAGATGAATTCTTTGAAACTAAAAAAGTTGTTCATCTGCCTTTAAAATATAAAGCATAAAAAAAAGCGTCTAATTTTAGACGCTTTTTTTATTTAGTTCTTTACCAATTTCTTAGTGACACTTTGTTTCCCATTATCAATATTCAAAAGATAAATTCCTTTTGATAAATCTACAGGAATAGAATATGTGCCAGAAATAGTTATATTGTTAGATTGATAAATTCTTTTACCAAGCATATCAGTCAATGTAATTGATACATTTTCAAGAGAATAATTGGCATTTATTTCTATAGTGTTTTCAATTGGATTTTTTACCCAAATCGATTCTAACTCAGGATTACTTATACTTAATGGTGGATTTAATATTTCATTCAATGCAAAAGCTACGTTTTGAGCATTAAACGTAATATGATTTTCATTAATAGTTGGGATTGAAGAAGCAACAAAAGGCGAAACAGAACTTCCAGTAAAAGGTGTATATAAGTTTTGTGTGTTTGAAATAGCCATTGAGCTCCAAGTTGGAATAAAAGTGAAATAATCAGCATTTAAATTGGTGAAGAATTCCGTTAATAATGGGTCGTTTCCTAAACTAGTTTCAAAACCAGTCATGTCAAATCTTCCGCCTGGTGCTGTGTCTAAACCATCGGTATAAGTTGGTGCTTTTGAGTTCGCCAAACTTTCAAAACCAGTAATCCAAATTGCAATTACAAATTGCTGACCTCTGAATCTACTAACTTGATTGGTCTGATTTGCAGCAGGAGTAAATCTTAAGTTTATAATTGCTCTTTGAGACGTACTGATATTAAAAGTATGATTCATCACTTCAAAATTCGGACTATAATTCATAGTTCCATTTCCTGCACCGTTTGAGATTGAAACATTTCTTGTTAACGTTGGAAAACCCATTGTATTTAACTCATTTTGAAAAGCATTTCTAAAATTCGGTGCGCCAGTTGGAACTAATGAAGCCGAAGCAGTATTGAATTCAAAAGCACTTCCTGTTTGTAAATGTCCTTCTAAATGATCTACTAACATTTGTCTTGCTGCAGCACTTTTTATCAATCCATCAACTACAGGTTGAACAGCAGCACTTCCTAATGGACCATAAGCCATGTAATTAAATAAATGTTGAAAACCAATTGGAACATTTGCTCCTTGATGTGGTGAATCAAAAGAAATATATAATCTAGTATCGTGATTCATATTGTTCATTTCCATATAACGTAATGCATATCTAGAAATTAATCCACCCATACTTGGTCCGATAACTACATTTTTTTCAATACCTACTTTTTGAGCATTAATTTGATTGATTAATTGAACTAAAATAAAAGCATTTCTTTGAATAAAATCGGCGCCACCATCAATTACTGTTGTTGTACTTGGCACAGTATAGGTTGGGAAGTTTATAATGACAATATCATAACCTAAAGTTCTTAGATAATCAGCTAAATTTTGATTTGTACCATAATCTAACAAAGAATAAATAGCAGCTGTATTTCTTGTATCACCAGGATCAAAACCATCAATTAAAATTATAGGTTTGTCTAAAACACCATCTACATTGTCTAAGAAAATTTCATATTCACCTTGACCAAAAACGGGTGCAGTTTCTCCATAACCTTGATAAGGAATACTAGCTGTAATTCCTGAAGGTAGAAATTGTAAATTATTGTTATTTCTGTTTAAATTAGTTGAACTTGGTGTTTCAATTTCAATAGTTTCTTCCTGAGAAATACCATTTATAAAATTGATTTTAAGTTTAAGTTCTTGTTTTCCTTTATTTTGAAAAGCTACTTGAAATGGTTGGTTGTAATTAATATTTTGCCAAGAATTATTACTATTTAAATAAGAAATCGACTGAATTTCTCTTGAAGTAGTATTGAAAATTAAATTTTCATTTAAAATAAAGGTTGCATTATTTGTTTTCGATTTAGAAACAATAGGTGCAACTAGATTTAAAGAATGTAAGTCGAAATTTATTTGAGTTTTTTTTCGGCTTTCAAATTGATTGTTGGCATTTAAAATTAAATTATTTTCAAAATCACTTTTTTTAATTGTTTCAAAATCAGTAATCAAAACTGCCAAAGGGATTAGATTTTTTAAAGAAGCTAGAGTTGCTGTTTCTCTTATTTTTTCCAATTTTGGCAAAGAGTTGTTGTAATCAGCACGTTGAATTTCGTTATAAACCTGAAGAAAATAAGTAGCGCTTATGTCTTTAGTTTTTGGTTGAGTAGCATTCGATATTCCAAAAACTCTATCATATAAAATTTTTGTCTTGGTTTTGTCTTTCAACAAGTCAAAAGATTTGTCTTGAGCAAAAGTTCCAAATAATGTAAACAGTAATGCTAATAAAGTAATTTTCAATTTCATAGATGATGGTTTGTTGGTTTGACAATCGAAGGTACAAATTTTTTTTATTCAAAGACATAAAAAAAGTCCAAGATATTCTTGGACTTTTTTAGTTAATATTTCATTTCATTATTCTCCTAAAAAAGGATAACGATAATCGGCTGGAGTAACAAAAGTTTCTTTAATGGTTCTCGGAGAAACCCAGCGCAATAAGTTTTGTGCAGAACCGGCTTTGTCGTTAGTTCCCGAAGCTCTTGCGCCACCAAACGGTTGCATGCCTACCACAGCTCCGGTTGGTTTGTCATTGATGTAGAAATTTCCAGCAGAGTTTTGTAAAGCATTTGTTGCTTCAACGATAGCATATCTGTCTTGGCTAAATACAGCACCAGTTAATGCGTATTCAGAAGTTTCATCAACTAATTTTAAAGTTTCAGTCCATTTTGAATCTTCATAAATATAAACGGTTAAAACTGGACCGAAAAGTTCGGTTTCCATTGTTTTATATTTTGGATTCGTAGTTAAAATAACAGTTGGCTCTATAAAATATCCTTTTGATTTATCATAGTTTCCACCAAAAATTACTTCGGCATCCGCATCTTTTTTAGCTTGGTCAATATAGCTTGCCAGTTTGTCAAAAGAACCTTCATGGATAACAGCGGTAACAAAGTTTGAGAAATCTTCTGGCGTACCCATTTTGATTGACGCTAATTCTTTGCCCATTTCTTCTTTGATTTCATTCCAAAGTGATTTTGGGAAATAAGCTCTTGAAGCAGCCGAACATTTTTGTCCTTGAAACTCAAAAGCACCACGAATAGTATTAGCAACTACTTGCTTTACATTAGCAGAAGGATGAACCATTACAAAGTCTTTTCCTCCAGTTTCTCCAACGATTCTTG
The DNA here is from genome assembly GCF_032098525.1 of Flavobacterium sp. PMTSA4. Taxonomy (NCBI): domain Bacteria; kingdom Pseudomonadati; phylum Bacteroidota; class Flavobacteriia; order Flavobacteriales; family Flavobacteriaceae; genus Flavobacterium; species Flavobacterium capsici. The sequence goes on along the minus strand of NZ_CP134890.1, from coordinate 1,719,290 downwards.
GATAGGTTTTATAAGTATGGATATTATCACCTATTTTTTTGAAAATTTCTTTAAACACAAAAGTAGAACCTGTATAATGAACACCAGCAAAATCAGGATGATTAAATATAGTATCAGAAATCATTACTGGATCGCCAAAAACCACATTGATAACTCCATCAGGAACGCCAGCTTCTTTGAAAACATCAATAATTACTTTTGCCGAAAAGACTTGGCTGTCGCTTGGTTTCCAAACAACAGTATTTCCCATTAAAGCAGCACTTGCTGGAAGATTAGCAGCAATTGCTGTAAAGTTGAAAGGAGTAATAGCATATATAAATCCTTCCAGCGGACGATATTCAACTCTGTTCCAAACATCAGAAACTGATTTTGGTTGGTCTTTATATATTTGAGTCATGAATTCTACGTTGTAACGTAAAAAATCAATCAATTCACATGCAGCATCAATTTCTGCCTGATAAATAGTTTTTGATTGCGCAATCATTGTCGCGGCATTAATCTTAGCGCGATATGGACCAGCAATTAATTCGGCAGCTTTTAAAAATATTGCAGCTCTTTGCTCCCAAGGCATTTGCGACCATTTTTTTCTTGCTTCTAATGCTTCAACAATAGCTTGGTCAATGTGTTTTTTTTCTGCTAAATGATACGTTCCAACCACATGTTGATGGTCATGTGGTGCAGACATATTTTTTGTGTTTCCAGTTCGAACTTCTTCTTTACCAATATACATTGGCACATCAATAGTTTCGTTCCACATTTTTTTATAAGCAGCTAAAACGGCTACTTTTTCTGGAGAATTTGGAGCATATGATTTTACGGGTTCATTGACTGCTTTTGGCACATTAAAAAAACCTTTAGGCATGATGTATAAATTTTAAATGTTAAACAAATTATTGTTTATTCGTCAAAAAATTACGAATAATTAAATTTTATACAAAAGTACAAAGGAATTTTTAGTTTATCAGTAATAAAAGTTACTAAAATTAATTGAGCGCAAAGCCAGCACTTAACTTAAATGTTGGAACAATTACTCTAAAGTTTCGAGTAGAAGTGAAGTTAATCATATTAAAATGTCCACGCATAGCTCCAAATGGCGACGAAAGTAGACAGCCTGAGTTATAAGTGTGAGTTTCTCCAGGTTTTAAAACAGGTTTTTTACCAATTACACCTTCGCCATCAACAATTTCTAAATTATTCAAAGCGTCAAAAATTTCCCAGTGGCGAGAAACTAACTGTACAGAATCTTTACTATGATTTTCGATAGTTATTTCATAACTAAAGGCAAAATGTATTTTGTAGTTCTTGAAGTAAGTTCCTTCAAAACTAGTAGTAACTGAAATTTTAATACCTCTTGTTATTTGTGTAACCATCTATTGGTTTTCATGAATTTAGGTCAAAAATAATAAAAATTTATAGCTCCAAAAACAATTTAGTGTTAATTTTTAGTAAGTTATGTCTACAGATGAAGCGCTTCCTCTTCCTATAATTCTGTCATATCGTTGGTTATTTTCTTTATAATAGACCAAGACTAAATAATTATTTTCTGTTTGGTGAAAATTTCCATCAATTGCATTTTCATTATCAATATTTCCATTTCCATCAGAAATCACATATTGAAAATTGGTGAAACCTTGTTTGATCATTATGGCTTTTTCATAAATGCCTTTTTTCTCATTATACTCCATTTTGTTTTCATCATTGGTAGCATAATTATTAAACATTCCATTTACGTAGATTGATTTTTTGCCAAAATAATTTGGAGCTGACAAGCTAAAGAAAACCCAAGCATAATCTGCTTCTATTTCATTTCTTTGTGCGCCGATATTATTGATGATAAAATTTCCATTATAATCAGGAAAATAAGTGTAAGGTTTGTTGGCTCTAGCTTCGCTTGTGTATAAATGAGAATTATAAATTCCACCATTTGAATCTACAAAAGCTATATTGTTGTTGGCAGCACGAATGTCTTTGTTTTCAAAAAATAAAAACTCATTTCCTGCCCAAAATTGTGTTTCCTTATCATATTTATAAATCAAATCATTTCCAATAGTAAACATTGGTTTAATGTTTTTAATAGCATTGTCAAATCTTCCATTTTGCATCAACATTACTTTTACATTTTGCAATGGACTTTGAAAATTAATATTTGCAGATTTAATTGAAAATTCAAGATTATGTTTTTTATTAAAAACAGAAACATCTCTAGCTCTTTTTACTTGAAGTGGAACAGAAACCAAGTCTTCATAAATAATGAATTTTTTTGAAAAAACTAAATTTTTATCATCGTCAAGAATTTTGATAATATAGTTGCCGCTAACTTTTAAACTAGTGAATCTATTTGGAAAAGAAAGTTTATAATGAGAATATAATTGTAAAGTTGTCAACGAATTGGTGTAATCTTGAATTCGTTGGTCGTCAAATCCAGTTAGATATTCAGCTTTAACTAATTGCGAAGGATTCCAATCATAATTACAATGTGTTATGGTAAAGTAATAATTTGCTTCGTTACCAAATAAGTCGTCAAACTGTAGTTCAAATGAATCACCTAATAAAAAAATAGGCACTGTATTTTGACCATTTTGAACAAAAGTTACTGTTTTAATGTTATAAGGTGGAGCAATTTCTTTTTCTTGAGAAAAACCAAATAAAAAAGTGAATAAAAAAGCGATTTGAAATAAAATTCTTTTTATCATAAGTTGACTATCTTGTTTTGTAAAGATACTAAAAATAGTAAACTATAATTATGCCAAAAAAATATTTATTTAAAACAAACAGGAATAATTTCGCCTTTTGCTAAGCAGTATTTTTCAACTAATTCAGGAGAAATTTTTGAGGTATAATCTTCTTCAACAACTTTAAAGCCAATGCTTCTTAGTTTGTTAAAATAATCTCTTCCATAAACGCGAACATGATCGTATTGTCCAAATATTTTTGCGCGCTCTTTTTGGTCAACTATTGTGTCGTCAGCAAAAGTTTTTTCTCTCGACAAATCTTGCGGAATTTGAAAAACACCCATTCCGCCTGGTTTTAACACACGATATAATTCTTGCATTGCTTTTGTGTCATCAGGAATATGTTCTAAAACATGATTGCAAAAGATGATGTCGAATTCATTGTCTTTAAACGGCAAATTACAAATATCTGCTTTTACATCTGCCAAAGGCGAAAGTAAATCGGTTGTTGTATAATCGATGTTTTTTTGCTTTTTGAAACGTTTATAAAATTCTTGTTCTGGAGCAAAATGAAGTACTTTTTTCTTTTCAGTTGCTGTAAAAAAATCAGTTTCATTTTGAAGATATAACCATAATAATCGATGTCTTTCTAATGAAAGCGTACTAGGTGAAAGTACATTGTTTCGTTGATTTCCGTAACCATAAGGCAAAAACATTCTAAAACTTTTCCCGTCAATTGGATCTGTAAACCGATTTCCTTTTAATAAAAATGCTAAAATTGGACGTATCACTATACTAATCCTAATTAGAATTGGTCTTGGAATTACGTTTAAAAAGAATTTGAATATTTTTTTCATTATAAAACCAAAGGTTTTGCTCTAAATTCAGCTTCTTCATCGCTAACAATTCCCAAAGCATCATAAATATATTGAAAAGTTGAAAGCAGTTCGGGTTTTCCATTTACCAAAGCTACATTGTGTTCAAAATGTGCACTTGGTTTATTATCACGAGTAACAATAGTCCAACCATCTTTAAGTGTTTTGATATTTTTTGTTCCCATGTTAATCATCGGTTCAATGGCAACAACCATTCCTTCTACAAATAGTTTTCCTTTTCCACGTTTACCATAGTTTGGCATTTCTGGAGCTTCGTGCATTTTTCTTCCTAATCCATGTCCAACTAATTCGCGAACAACACCATAGCCAAAACTTTCGGTGTATTTTTGAATAGCATTTCCAACATCTTCTACACGATTTCCTGCTTTGAATTCACGAATCCCTATGTACAAACTTTCTTTGGTTACTTGAAGTAATTTTTTTGTCTCTGGCTTTACTTCGCCAATTTCAAATGTATAAGCATGGTCACCATAAAACTCATTCATCAAAACACCACAATCTACTGAAACAACATCACCATTTTCAATTGGTCTATTGGTTGGTAAACCATGAACCACTTGTTCGTTAACGCTTGTTAAAAGTGTAGACGGACAACCATATAAACCTTTAAAACCTGGCAATGCTTTATGGTCTTTGATAAATTCTTCAGCAAGTTTATCTAGCGCTAAAGTAGTAACACCTTCTTTTATTTCGGTAGCTATCATACCAAGCGTTTTAGAAACTAGCAAAGCACTTTGACGCATCAATTCTATTTCTTCGGATGTTTTTGGAATAATCATAAATCACATTTGAGTGCGCAAAAGTAGTTATTTTAAAATAATCTAGTTAGGATTTGCCATGATTTTGAATAATTCTGCATTTGAAACAAAGAATCTATTTTCAATATTTATTTTGGATAATTGACTACTTACTAAATTGTTTTCTCTTGAATTAATTAGGAAAATTGAACTTTCTCCAAAACTAAACAATCGTTCTTCAGAGCTTAACATAGTTTGATAATCAACAACTAATTTTTCAATAATATCAATTTGACGATTTAAGGAGTTAATTTCAGTTTGTTGCGCATTGATTTTATTGGTCAATTGTAAACGTTCTAAACTTAAATTGTATTCTGCATCTTGAATTTTATATTTTGCTAGTTTCAAACTTCCTCGTTCTTTTCTTAGGAATAAAGGAAATGAAAAATTTACACCAATTTTGTAATCTTCAAATCGATAATTGTCAATATAACTAGGTTCAGAAAGATAGGAATATCCTAAATCTAATTTTGGCAAGAGCATGTTTGCTTTGAGTTTTCTTTCTATATTTAACATGTCAATTTTGGCTTGCCAAGCATTTATTTTTGGATGATTTTCAATACTTACATTTTGCAATAAATCATTAGTGCGTAAAGTTTCAGTAATGGTAAATTCCAATTTGTCTTCTGGAATTAAATCATCTTGTAATTCTAATGGGATATTATTTTCCAACCACAAAAAATTCGATAATTCTAGTTTTGATTTTGCTAATTTCAAATTTGAATCCTCCAAACTCAACTCTCGATTTCTGAGAATGATTCCTGCTTCAACACTATCAATTGCGGGTTTGTCACCTTGTTCGATAGATATTTTTATTCCTTTGAATCTAACTTTAGCATTGGTTAAATAATTTTCATACAACTTTACTTCATTATAGTTTCTTTTCCAATTAAAATAGGCAATTGATGCTTCATACAATACATTAATGGCTTCAAGTTGTTGTTCGGCTTGACTAAGTTTGATTTGAATTTTTGCTTTTCGTACATCAGCCATTCGTTGATTAATAAATAACCCTTGTCCAACAGGAATTGAAACGCCAATTGAAGTTAATCCTTGATTTGGAACAGTATTTTCTGGATTTAAATATATACCTTCATTGTTGTCAAAACCTGCTTTTAATTCAATTCCATACCAAGTTGGAATTTTGAAACTACTATTAAGGATAGAATAATATTCGCTGTCTTTGAATTTTTTTTGATCAAAATCTACTTCAATTTTTGGGTCAAAACCACCACGAGACATCATTAAATTAGCTTGTGCTTCGCTAATATTTAAATTGGCAATTTTCACCAAAGGATGGTATTTTTTCACATAACCTAAAAATTCATTGTATGTGAATTCCTTTGATGGGTTTTCTTGTCCAAAAACATTTAAACCAATGAAAAAAAGTATTGAAAAAATTAATCTCATTATTTTTTTGCTTTTTCAGATTTAGGTTGATAATAATTAGGAGGAAATCCATTTAATGTTCGCCATATTTCAAACCAAACCGGAACATTATCAAGTAATGCTAATGTTTGTGCACCTGAACCCATGCTTACTTGTTTTGGCCATGGTGCTTCAGTTTCATCTGGAGCAATTAATACTCTGAATTTGCCATTATCACTAATGAAGTTCTCAACGGCAACAATTTTTCCTCCAAAAGTTCCGTAGGACATATTTGGCCATCCCGAAAACACAATAGTTGGCCAACCATCAAACCAAACACGCACTTTTTCACCTTTATGAATTAATGGTAAATCAACAGGATCAACAAAAGTTTCTACCGCAATTTCATAATCTGCTGGCATGATACTCACAATTTGAGTTCCTTCTTTTATTGTTTCTCCAATTCCAGACTGTAAAGCTCTGTTTATGTAACCACTTTGTGGCGCTTTTATATAATACATACCATTTCTTATTTGGTAATTTTTATATTGGTTTTGAAGTTTATTAACTTGTGCTTCAGTGTCATATTGACTACTCAAAGCTGTATATTTATCACTTGAAGCTTTTGATTCTTTTTCATTATACTCTGCAATGATTCGATTAATTTCAACTTTAGCATTAATTAATTCATTTTCGCTGGTAATCAATTTGTTTTCTTGTGTTATAATTTTAGCTTCAGCTTCTTGTAGTTTTAATCGTTTTTCTTCTACATCAGTCATTGGTTTTAAACCTTCTTTATTCAATGCTAATGAACGATTAAATTGAGTTGTTGCAATTTTTATTTGAGTTCTAACGGCCACTAAATCAATACTATCACTTTTAATTTTTAAAATGGCTTGCCTAACCTTATTTTGAGCTTGTTCTAACTTTAATTTCTTTTCGTTTCTAATGGCTTCAATTTGTGCAGATAAAGATTTTACTTTTCCACCATATGATTCTGTGGCTAATTCTTTTGCTTTTAATTGACTTTCTGTGTTTTGAACCAAATTTGGGTCTAGATAATCTTCCTTAATTTCAGAAATAAACAAAATGGTATCACCTTGTTTTACAAAATCACCTTCTTTTACAAACCATTTTTCAATTCGTCCTGCAATGGCAGTTTGGACAGTTTGTGGTCTTTGATTTGGTTTTAAAGTAGTTACTGCACCTGCACCTGAAATATTTTGTGTCCATGGAAGAAATAATATCAACACACCAAGCAAACAAACCCAAAGTATAATTCGGTTTAAAATTTTATAATGCGGTCTTTCGCTAAGATTTTTAACGGTTTGATATTTTTCAATCGCGTTACTAATACTGTTGTTTTCGGATAGATTTAGCATCGTTATTGTTTTTTAATATCATTAATTATTTTTCCTTCACTCATTGTAATTATTCGATTGCATTTTTGTTCCCAATAAGGATTTTTAGAACTTATTAGAATTGACCAATTGTTTTCTTTTGAGGTAATAAAATCAATCAATTCTTCTGCAACTTGATTGTCCATTTTATCAAATGGTTCTTCTAAAAACAATATTTTTGGTTTGTTGATTATGTTTCTTGCTAATAGAATTTTTTGTGAATTTGAAGAAGAAAGTTGTTTTCCTTCAGGAAAAATTTTAGTTTCTAATCCTTTAGGTAAAGATTTGATGAAATCTCCAAGTTTTACACTTTCAATTGCCCATTTGATGTTTTCTTGAGAAATTGAGGGGTTATTGAAGGTTATGTTTTCTAAAACTGTTCCTTCAAATGGAGTTTCACCGATTATAATTGTTCCTATTTGCGAACGATATTGTTCCAGATCAATTTTTTGGTAAGTATCATCATTTATAAATAATGAACCAGATGAAGGTTTTAATAAACCACAGAGAATTCGGATTAAGGTTGTTTTTCCAGAACCGTTATTTCCTTTGAGTAAAATTTTTTCAGAAGGAGAAATTTGTAAATTTATTTTTTCTAAAACTAAGTCATTTGAATCTGGAAAACGATAATTCAAATTTTCGCATTCAAGTGTTATGTTTGAATAACAATAGTCTCTATTTATTACATCAGATTTTTCTATTTTCAAATCGGTAATTTGACCAATTTTTTCAACAGATGTCAAAACGTCGTATAATGTTTCAAGACCAATAATAATTTTTTCGACTGAGTTTATTACTAATAAAATTATTATTTCTGCCGCAACGAATTGACCAATATTCATTTTTTGATTTAAAACAAGATAACCGCCAATCAATAAAAGTCCAGCAGTTATGATGATTTTGAAAGAAATTAATTGAATGTATTGTCGCTTAATAATTCCAAAGTGTTTTTCTCGATAGTTTAAGTATTCAGTTACTAATTCATCGTTCTTTCTCAATGCAAAGTCAAAATTTGAGATTTTACGGAAGCTAAAATTATTTCTGGCAATTTCTTGAAGCCAACTCACCACTTTATACTTGTATTTTGATTCTTTCAGACTAGTGGATAGTCCTAAGTTATATGAAAATTTAAAAATAAAATAAAGAAGTGCAAATAAAAATATTCCAAAAAAGATAAAAAATGGATGGTATAGCGATAGCAAAATTATTCCAAATATAATTTGTAGTAATGCCGATGAAAAGTCAATTAATAATTTTGAAACTCCTTTTTGAATGGTCAATGTATCAAAAAAACGATTGGCTAATTCAGGAGCATATTTATTGTATAATTCTTCAAATTCAATTTTCGGTAATCGGTATCCAAACTCAAAAGAAGAACGCACAAAAAGTTTTTGTTGTAAATTTTCTGTTATCCTAAGTTGCATTAATGATAAAATTCCAACAAGTGCTACACCGACAATAACAACAAACACCAAAACTATCCAAGAAATGCTCACTCTTCCTGACTGGATGAAGTTAATGATAGCCTGTATTCCAAGCGGCAATGACAAACTTACTAATCCAGAAAAAATTGCATAGAAGAAGATTTGTGAAATATCTCTTTTGTCTAGTTTTAATAAATTTAGAAGTCTTTTTGAAGCTGGTAAAGCCATAAATTATTTTTTTAATGTTTTTTCAATTAAATCAATGTAAAATTCTGTAACACTAGTTTTTTGATTACAATTTGTTATCGTAGTTAGATGGTCTTTTAGAAAATGTTGATGTAAAGCACCTTCAACAATACTAGATGAAAGACTTTTTGCAAACAAATAATCTGAATTTACTAATTCAATCATCTCAACTAATCTGTTGACAACCCTTTTGTAAACCAAGAAGAAACCTTCTTTGTTTTCTTCGTCAACTTCTTTGGTTAAAAGTGTTTTAGTAAATTCTGCAATAATTATTTTGTTTAATATAGATTCATTAATATGTGCAGTAGTTGAATCGTCTTCTACTTTTTCGGTGACAATAGAGATGGCTTTTTTTAGTCTTTCAAATGGATTTGATATATTGTTAGTTGAAAAAACTAATCTATATTCCATCCAACCCCAATACCATGATGAAAGATAAAGTAACAATTTATGTTTGCTTTCAAAGTATCTGTAAATAGAACTTTCATTTGAACCAATTCGTTCACCAAGCTTTTTAAAAGTAAAATCTTCAAAACCTATTTCGTTAATTAATAAAATACTCTCTTGGATTATTTTTTTTCCAAGAGTTGAGGTTTCTGGATCTTTTACAAAGATTTTCTCATTAACCTGAATCTTTATGTTTGATAAAATTGAGTCCATTTTTAATATTAATTTATGCAAATATAATAGTATTACTATTAATAATGAAATTTTAACTTTTATTTATAAAAAAAGAAGCTCAAAATGAGCTTCTTTAATAATTAAATTTCAATGTTTTTTCAGGAGATTAATGACTTTCCTGTCATAACTTCTGGTTTTTCAATTCCCATTAGTTTTAGAATGGTTGGAGCAATATCGCCCAAAACTCCATTTTGAACAGGAATTTGTTCTCTATCAACCATAATGATAGGAACAGGATTGGTTGTGTGTGCGGTATTTGGTGAACCATCAGGATTTATCATCGTTTCGCAATTTCCATGGTCGGCAATGATTATTGTTGTGTAATTATTTTCTAAGGCAGTTTCAACTACATCTTTAACACAAATATCAACAGCTTCACAAGCTTTGATGGCTGCTTCCATAACTCCAGTATGACCAACCATATCGCCATTAGCGAAGTTTAAACAAACAAAATCTACATCACCTTTTTTAAGCTCAGGGATTAAAGCATCACGAAGTTCATAAGCACTCATTTCGGGTTGTAAATCGTAAGTAGCAACTTTTGGGGAGTTTCTTAAAATTCGAGTTTCGCCTTCAAATGGAACTTCTCGTCCACCAGAAAAGAAAAAGGTAACATGTGGATATTTTTCGGTTTCGGCAATTCTGATTTGAGTTTTTCCAGCTTTTTCTAGAACTTCACCCAGAGTTTCAGTAATGTTGTCTTTATCATAAATGACATGAACTTTTTCAAAAGTATCATCGTAATTGGTCATGGTTACATAGTACAAATTCAATTTATGCATGTTTTGTTCATGAAAATCTTTTTGTGACAAAGCTTCTGTTAATTCTCGTCCACGGTCAGTTCTAAAATTAAAGAATATGACAACATCATCATCTTGAATAGTTGAAATTGGGTTATTGTTAGCATCAACCATCAAAATTGGTTCAACAAATTCATCGGTAATATTATGTTTGTAACTGTCTAAAATACTCAATGCAGAATCTTTAGATTTTGTTCCGACACCATTAACAAGTAAATCATAGGCTTTTTTTACTCTTTCCCAACGTTTGTCTCTATCCATTGCGTAGTAACGACCAATTACAGAAGCTAGCTTAACATTGGTGTTGTCAATATAATTGTTTAAATCTTCTAGATATAATGCACCGCTTTTTGGATCAACATCGCGACCATCGGTAAAAGCATGAATAAAAACTTTCTCTAATCCAAATTTTTGTGAAGCATCAATCAATCCGCGTAAGTGCGAAGTATGCGAATGAACGCCACCATCGGAGAGTAATCCTAATAAATGAACCGATTTACCACTTCCTTTTGCATACTGAAAAGCTTCAATAAGTGGTTTTTCTAATGCTAAAGTATCGTTAGCAATTGCTAAATTGATTTTTGCTAAATCTTGGTAAACAATTCTTCCAGCACCAAGATTCATGTGTCCAACTTCTGAATTTCCCATTTGACCATCAGGCAAACCTACATTTAAGCCATCAGTTCTTAGTTGAGCATTTGGATATTTGGTATATAAACTATCAATAAATGGAGTGTTGGCATTATCAATTGCAGAAACTTTTGGGTCAGGTGATTTTCCCCAACCGTCAAGAATCATTAGAATTACTTTTTTGTTCATGAGTAGAATTTTAACAAAGATAATTCATTTCAAGAGTTGATTTTGAAAACTTTTTTAACGAAAACGTTATAAGTTAATTTTTTTTCTTCAATGAATTGTAATCTATGAAATAACGAACACTTATAGAAAAAATATGGTTTAAGTTTTTACTATCTAAAGATTCGTTTAAGTTTTCATTAAAAGATTGATTGTTATTTCTTGAGAATAGATAAGAATTATTTCTGTACAAAACAGAAACTTGACTTCCAGGCGCAAACCACCAAGAATAAGCTAAATCAAGGTTCCAAGTATTAAGATTTTGATTTCTGTTTTCGGAATATGTGTAATTGTTTTCAAGTGTTCCATCATCTTTTAAATTTAGATATTGAAGCACATTTAGCGAAGACCAATAATGGCGAATATTTAAATTAATATTCATTTTATTATTTATAGAATATTTAGCAGATAAAGTATTTGTTATGCTTTTTCGATCTCTTCTAGAAAAAATAGTGTTGTCAAATTCATCAAAAGCTGCCCAGCCAGTATTTTTGTTTTGACGGACAAATCTAAAATTATAAATAAGTGAAAATTTATCGTTGAATCTATATCTTGGTCCAAAGTTGAAACCATAGGTAACTCTTTGCAGCTCATTAACAAAAGTGAATGAAGGATTAAAGTCTAAAGCAAACTTTCGGTTGTAGTTTCCTGAAAAGTAAAAGAAGAAACTCATTTGTTCAGGAATTTCAACAAATCTTCTTTCGTCATATGAGCGTGGTTCATAAAAATCATAGGTTTTTAATGGATTTGTGTTTACACCAAAACCTATATAATCATTCTTTTTATTTGTAATGTTAAATTGTATATTAGCACTACCAGCTTGTATTCTTCCGGTTCTGTTATCATATTCCGAATAAAGATTCAAATAGGTGCTAAATTCATTAAAAAGTTTGTTTGGTTTTAAAATTCTATAACTAGTATTTCCATACAATGAATGATAATGTGTTTGAAAATTAACTCCTAAATCATTGTTGTCAAATTCGTTAGAAACATAGTTTCCACCAATCCGAAATCTTCTTTTTCCACTAGTTTTTCCAAAGCTTAGTGAAGTTACATATCCTTTTTTATCATCTAAACCACTTAATTCATTAACATAACTGTATTTTACATCTCCATCTAAATTAAACTTGTTTCCTTTGCTGTTTAAATCCCAAACCAATGCTGAAACATTTGCATCTCTAAATTCACCGTTTCGGGTAACATTAGTGTTAACCAATGAAATGGAGGAGTTTTTGTTGAAACGTTGGTCTAATACGAAGACATTATAATTTGCTAAAGGTTCAACAACTTCATCTCTTTCAGTAATTGTGACTGTATTGTCTGGATTTATGGTTGTTTTCCTAATTGTAGCTTCTGTTTTTTCGGTAATGGCATTTAGAATTCCTATTCCTAAACCATTTTTGGTTCGACCAGAAATTTTTAATGCGTTTAATAAGTTTACAGTATTTGGATATTCAATTACTTCTTCGTCAGCAGTCGTTGTTGGGTAAGTTGATGGTTCACTTCCAATTCTCCTTGAATAGAATAAATCACCTTTAGAAAATAAGTCGGTTCCTTCTGTAAAAAAAGGTCTTTGTTCTGCAAAAATTTGTTCAAAAGCGCTCAGGTTTAACTCAACATTATCAAATTTTGTTTGACCAAAATCAGGAACAAGAATCGCATCTAAAGTAAAAGCATCATTAATACCATATTTAATATCCATTCCGCCTTTAAACTCGGTTTGACTTTTTTGACCTTCTTTTGTGTTTAAATAAAAGGATGAATAAGGAATCAAGAAAAGTCTTGTGGGTGTTTTTACATTTTCAATTCCTTGTAATAATCCGGCACATAAAGCTTCGTTTTGAATAGTGTTGCTAATCAAACTCCAACAATATTGGTAACGATCACGACGAACTTCTCTATAAAAGTTTATTCCCCAAGTTTGCTGTTCAGATTTTGGGAAACGTAATGCAGCATAAGGGATTTTCATTTCAACAACCCACCCAAAATCTGTAATTTTCACTTCACTTTTCCAAATAGCATCCCAAGAAAAGTCTTCGCCATTAGATTCTGTATAAATTCCGTCTATTTGAACTCCTGCAGCGCTAACAAAAAAACGGAATTCATGTTGCCCGTCATTATATCCATTTATAAAAACTCCAAAATGATCTGCAGTAGCAAAATCATCTCTTAGAGTTAACTCTTTCAAAATTTTGTTAGGTTCATTATCATACAAAATCGCACCTATGTAAACAGCTTCATTGTCATAAACTAATTTTACATCTGCTTTTTGACCTTCAGGAATTGGAGTGCCATTGCCCGGATTTATCATTACAAAATCAGTAGCTGTAGAAGCTGTTTTCCAAATTTCTTCGTCTAATTTTCCATCAATAGAAATTTTTTCTGATGTAAATTTAGTCTGCAAAACTTTTTTTTGCCCAAAAGAATGATTTGAGAAAATAAAAATTAAGATTAGTAGAAACCTAGAAAATTTGGGCATTTTTCTTTTTTGAATTAAACAAAAATATGTAATATTTTGTATTATCCAATAAATCTGCAATAATTAGGCTACTTTTTTATTTAATTGACAATAGATTAAGACAAAGTTAAGTAAAGATTAATTTGGTCGTTATAATTTTTTTTATAGTTTTGTCGTCCCAAGTCTAATTACTAAACCTATAAGAATCAATGAAATATAAGATTTTATCCCTGTTAGCATTTCTGCTATTAACATCGTTTAGCAGTTTGCCAAAAAAACATTTTGAAAAAAATATAGCTTTAAATGAAGAAGAAAAATCTTTATTCAGAATTGAAGCAGTATACAATGAATTAAAGTCAAATTCTTTTTCTTTACCAAGCTTTGATTGTTTTTCAATAGCTTTAGAAGGATTTTTTAAGTTCAAGGAAAAAGGCTTTTTTCAAAAAGATATAATTACGTTAATAGATTTTTCAAAATCATCAAATTCAAAACGTCTTTGGATAATTGATTTAGATAAGAATGAGGTTTTGTTGAATACATTAGTTGCTCATGGTAGAAATACAGGTGATGAGTTTGCAAATTATTTTTCGAATAAAGAACAATCTTATCAAAGCAGTTTAGGTTTTTATGCTACTGCCGAAGTATATAATGGTAAACATGGTTTGTCATTAAAACTTGATGGTTTGCAAAAAGGATTAAACGATAATGCAAGAGAAAGAGCAGTTGTTTTGCATGGTGCAGATTATGTTTCTGAAAAATTTATTCAAAATAATAAGCGCTTAGGAAGAAGTCAAGGTTGTCCTGCAGTTCCTTTAGAATATAATGATAAGATAATAAGCTTAATTAAAGATAAATCATGTCTTTTTATTTATCATCCTTCAAAAAAGGAAAAATTTATCTAAATCATTCAGAAAGTTTTTTATACAAATCTTCGTCTAAGTTATAGATGTCATCTCTAAAAATTAATTTACTGTTTTCACTCCAAGCTGTCCAATACCATTGGTATAAATAAATTCTAGATTTTATAGGCGCTGTTTTTGTATCCAATTTTTTCAATATAGAAGTTATACTGTCCATTGGATAATTGATAGAATCTTTCAATAAATAATTGGTCAGTTCTAAAGGATTTTCTACCCTGACGCATCCAGAACTTAATGAGCGATTTGTTTTCCCGAAATAATCCCGATGGTTAGTGTCATGAAGGTAGACGGAAAATTTATTTGGAAAAATAATTTTAACCATTCCAAGTGAATTATAACTTCCTGGACTTTGAACATATCGATAACTTTTTGCCTTTGATGCTTTCCAATCATCCGCAGAAACTATGTTTCCTTGAGAATCATATGCTGTAATATTTTTGGAAGCCAGATAATTTTTATTTTTTGACATTGCCGGAATTACATCTTCTTTTAAAATAGTTGGAGGAACAGTCCAAGTAGGATTAAAAACTGCATAACTCAATTTTGATGACAGAATTGGAGTTTTTCTTTTATTTGTTCCAACGATTACTTTGTGAGTTCTGATTGTGTCTTTTTCTTCAACTGCAACAAGTTTATAATCAGGAATGTTTACCATTAAATATTCTTTTCCAAATTCTTTAGGAAACCATTTCCAACGTTCCATATTTGTAATGATTTGTTGTTTTCTTTTGGTTTTGTTGAAATTAAGAGCATACAAAGTTCCTTTTCCAATAACGCCATCAGATGCTAAACCATGTCGAAATTGAAAATTCTTGACAGCTTCAACGGTTTTAGAGTCATAAACATTGGTCAAACTATCGCTTGCTTTTAGGTCTTTCCAATAAATGAGTCTTCTTTTTATGGCAACCATTTCTTTTAAAGTGTCTTTTGGGATAATTTTTTCGTTAACTAAAATTGGTTTTATAGTGTCTTTTGGTAAAGAATTTAAAATAGAAAGTGCTGTTTTTAGTTTCTTATAAACTTCATGTTGAGGTTTACAACTATCAATAACAGCGATGAAATCATCTTGTTTTTTAAATGCTTTTATTAAAATTTTTGAAACATCAGTAGATTTTGCCTTTAAATCCCAATCTTCATAAATATCTCTTGGATTTAATTTTCCTTGACTAATGTGTTTGATGTACTTCTGAAAATTTAGTGTCAATAGTAAATCATAATCAACCAACTCTTTGTCTGACAATTTATTGATTTTCTTTTCTAATTTAGCTAGCTTACTATAGTTGTAGTCTTTTGAAAAAAGACCTTCATTTTCTGCGTTTTTAAATTCATTCAAGACAAATGTTCTTAACTCAGTAGATTGCCAAACAGTTTCATTATTATAACTTTTGTAGAAAAATTCTAAGTCTTGGTTTTCAAACTTGACGTATAAAGTAGAATCTATTTTGATAATTTTTCCTTCATAAGGTTTTTCTCTTTCTACAATTTCTATTTTTTTCGGAATTGTTTTTTCGGTTTCTTTTTTACAAGAAATAACTAAGGAAAAGAAAATAAATAGTAATAAATACTTCATAGTATAACTTTTGTGCATAATAGTTGCAATTCTATACATTTGATTCAAAAATGTTGCCAATTTTTAAAAATTAAAATTTTATTGAACGTTTTTTTGATTGTATCTTGCAAATAATGAATTTGAAGTATACCATTATAAAAGTATAACTTTTTCATAGTAAATCAATTAAAAGTTTTAAACAGGTTCGTGATATTCGATGAAAAATATTTTTCAAAAAACTTGCATCAAATAAAACAAATGATATATATTTGCACACACAAATGCGGAAGTAGCTCAGTTGGTAGAGCTCCAGCCTTCCAAGCTGGTTGTCGCGAGTTCGAGCCTCGTCTTCCGCTCTGAAAAAAACCTCAAACATTGTTTGAGGTTTTTTTATTTTATGGATTTTATATCAAAGACAAATCAGTTTCTGCTTCAAGTTCAATTGGTAATTCATTTTGTATAAACCATCGCGCAGTTAAATTTCCTTTCAAAATAATATTTTCACCTTTAACTTCTAACCAACTTCCTTCTCTTAAACCAAGAACTGGTGTTGTATTCAAAGTGTGAAACTCTTTAATTCTGGTTTCACGAGTTTCACCCATATGTTTACTTTGTAAATCTGGATCAAGATAATGTGGATTTAAATTGAATGGTAAGAATCCCAAGGTTTCAAAACTTGGCGGATAAATAATAGGCATATCGTTAGTGGTTTGCATTGTTAAACCAGTAATGTTGCTTCCAGCACTTGAACCAAGATAAGGTGTTCCGTTTTCAACTACTTTTTTTAAAGTTTTTAAAACATTGTTTTCATACAATTTGGTAACAAGTAGAAAAGTGTTTCCGCCACCAGTAAAAATTCCTTGGGCATTTTCCAATGCTTCAATTGGATTACTAAACTCATGAATTCCTTTGACATTAATATTAATTGTTGCAAATGCATTTTTTACAACATTGGTGTAATCGTCATACGAAATTCCTCCAGGTTGCGCATATGGAATGAACAGAAGCGTTGATACTTTTGAAAAATGATTTTTTAAAACGGGCAAAATATATTCTAAATAATTTCCACCATGAAGTGTTGATGTACTTGCTATAATTAATTTTTTCATAATTGAAATTGAATTTTTTCAAAAGTACTATTTTCATTTTTTTTATTTAACAAAAAATTACAAGCAGCATAAATGATTTTTAAACATCTTTGGAAAAGAATTAACTTTACAACTATGAAGTTTAAATTACTTTGCTTATCTTTAGTATGTACCTTTTTCGTTCAAGCTCAAGACGACGAATTGTATTTTTTGAAAGGACGAATTGTATCTCAAATTAAAGAGTTGAATGAAATTTATGTAACGAATTCTCGTTCAGAATCTGCAGCAGCAACTAATGGAAGTGGTGATTTTTCTCTTTTTGTTAAAGTTGGTGATACATTAAAATTTTCGGGATTACAAATTGTTCCAAAAAAGATGGTTTTATCGTCAAATGATGTTGTAAAAACATTGTTAGTTGTAGCTCTTCAACCTAAAGTGTTTGAATTGAGTGAAGTGAAAGTTAATGATCATCCAGAAATTAATGCAGTTTCGTTAGGAATATTACAAAAACCAGCAAAAAAATACACTCCTGCAGAAAGAAGATTGAAAACTGCAACTTCATTAGATGGAGCAATTGGATTTGGAGGTGTAATGAGTTTAGATCCTTTAATAAATTGGATTTCAGGTCGAACTGCTATGTTGAAAAAAGAACTTGAAGTTGAAAAACACGAACGCCTTAAAAAGAAAATTGAGAATTATTTTGGAGAAGATTACTTTATATCAACCTTAAAAATTCCAGCAGAATATGTAAACGGATTTCTTTTTTATGCGGTTGAAGATGAAAAATTAGTTCAAGTTGCATCAGAAAATAACAAAAGTTTGATGCAGTTTCAATTGGGTGAAATTGCTGTTAAGTATTTAGAATTAATATCTCAAAAAGAATAAAAAAATCATGAAAACGTATTATTATATAGTATTTATACTTTTTTTTCAATTAAGTTTTTCACAATCTTTATTGCGAAAAAACCTTAAAGGACAAGTAGTTAATGATTCTATTAAAGTTGATAATGTTGTTGTTTTTAACATCAACAATCAAAAAGGAACAACTGTTTATCAAGATGGTTCATTTGAGATAGAAGTAAGAGAAAATGATACTTTGTTTTTTTCTAGTTTATATTTTTTGCCTGAAAAAGTATTGATAACCAGCCGAGAAATCGAAAAGGGCAACTTGATTGTTCCGCTAGAAGCTTTTGTCAACAAATTGCAAGAAGTCGTGGTTAAGTCAAAAGTAAAACCACGATTAGACACTAATAGAAATATTGTTGACACTCAATACTATGGTGATTCAAAATCGTCAGTTAAAAATCCGTTTATTTATACTGGTGAAATTCAAAATGGCGTAGATTTTGTTCGTATTTTTAAGGATATTGGTCGAGCATTTAAAAAGAAAAAGAAAGAAAAACAAGCTCAGGAAATTCTGTTTACCGATTTAGTGATGAAAAAAATTGATTATGATTTCTATAAAACAACTTTAAAACTCAAAGATGAAGAAATTAGATTGTTTTTGTTTTATTGTGAAAAAGGAGAACACGATTTTGAACAATTTAATACCAAAACAAATTTTGAAATCATGAATTTTTTGATTGAAAAAAATAAGGAATATCAAAAATTTAAAATGAAAAAGTAGATGAGCAAAATTTTCAAAATATCCTTTGGGATTTTAATGTTTTTTTTAATTTCATCCTTTATAATACATAAGTTTTATGTTGGAATGTTTCAGTTAGAATTTGTTCCACAAAAGAAAGAATTACAAATCACAACACGTTTATTTATTGATGATTTAAACGAAGCATTAAAGAAAAAATTTCACAAGAAAACTTTTCTTGCCGAAGAAAATGAATCTAAAGAAGATGTTGTTTTGCTTCAAAAATATTTTTCCGAAAAGTTTAAAATTCAAATTAACGGTCAAACAAAGAGCTATGTTTTTTTGAGCAAAGAAATTGAAAACAACGTTTTAATTTGTTATTTTAAAATAAAAGATATTCAAAAAATCAATTCACTAGAAATTGAAAATTCTATACTTACTGACCTTTTCCCAGAACAGCAAAACATTATTCAATTTAATGATAATGGAAAAAAATCATCGCTTTTACTTACGGATGAAACCATTAAAGGAATGTTAAAATAATCTGTAAAAACTTTAACTTCAAAGAATTATTTTAAATTTAACGCTTTATTAAAATTTTCGAAATGAATAAAGTACTTCTTGCCTCAATTTTACTATTATTTTCAGCTCAAAACAGTAGTGCTCAAGAGCAAAAATCACAAGAAAGAAACCCAGACAAATTCAAGCAAATGTATGATTTATTGGCAACGCCAAACATGTATCGTACCGCATCTGGAATGCCTGGACCAGAATATTATCAGCAACAAGCAGATTATAAAATAGATATTGAACTTGATGATAAAAACACAAAACTTTTTGGTCAAGAAACAGTAACATATACCAATAATGCCAAAGAATCTTTGGACTATATGTGGATGCAATTGGACCAAAATCAACAATCAAGAAAATCATTATCACCTTTAGTTGAAAATAGTGTAACTGATCCAGTTATGAGTCCAAAAAGTTTTTCTAGAAAATATTTAGAAGAACCTTTTGATGGTGGATTTAATATTGAATTTGTAAAAGATTCAAATGGAAAACCAATGAAGTACACAATTAATCAAACCATGATGCGTATAGAATTGGACAAACCATTACAACACGGAGAAAAAATTTCATTTTCAATAAAATGGTGGTACAATATCAATAATTACAGATTAGATGGTGGACGTTCGGGTTATGAGCAATTTCCTGATGGAAATCGTTTGTATGTGATTGCACAATTTTACCCAAGAATGGCAGTTTACAATGATGTTGAAGGTTGGCAAAACCAACAATTTTGGGGTTCAGGAGAATTTGCACTTCCATTTGGAAATTTTGAAGTAAATATTACTGTTCCAGCCGATCATATTCTTGAAGCAACGGGTGATTTGTTAAATAGAAATGAAGTTTTCACACCAGAACAAGTAAAGCGATATGCTCAAGCTGAAAAATCTTTTGACAAACCTGTAATAGTTGTAACTCAAGCTGAAGCCGAAGCAGCAGAAAAAGGTTTTTCAGACAAGAAAAAAACCTGGAAATTTAAAGCAACTAATGTTCGTGACTTTGGAATTTCAACTTCTCGAAAATTTATTTATGATGCAATGGCAGTCCAACTTGCAACAAGAACAGCAATGGCAATTTCATTATATCCAAAAGAAGGAAATCCGCTTTGGGAACAATATTCTACCAGAGTTGTTGCACATACTTTAAAAAGCTATTCTTCACATACATTTGATTATCCGTATCCAAAAGCAATTTCGATTAATGCTGAAGATCAAGGAATGGAATATCCTATGATTTGTTGGAATTTTGGTCGTCCTGGTGCAGATGGAGTAACTTCTGAGCGAACAAAAAATGGAATGATTGGTGTTATAACGCATGAAGTTGGCCATAACTTCTTTCCAATGATTGTAAATTCAGATGAACGTCAATGGACTTGGATGGATGAAGGATTAAATTCATTTATGGAGTATATGGCATTAAAAGAATGGGATCCGAATTTTCCAGCCGATCGTGGACCAGCAAAAAATATTGTTCCTTATATGAGCGGTGATCAAAGCGGTTTAGAGCCAATAATGACCAATTCAGAATCTATAAGACAATTTGGGAATAATGCTTATGGAAAACCAGCAGCTGCATTAAATATTCTTCGAGAAACGGTTATGGGTAGAGAACTTTTTGATTATGCATTTAAAACCTACGCAAACCGATGGAAGTTCAAACATCCAACTCCCGAAGATTTTTTCAGAACTATGGAAGATGCTTCAGCTTTTGATTTAGATTGGTATTGGCGTGGTTGGTTTTATACCACTGATTACAATGACATTGGAATCAAGGAAGTAAAAAAATATTTTGTGAGTAACGAACCTTCAAAAGAAGTTGATGATTTTATAAAAACGCGAAGAAGAAGAAATAGAATTGATGGAGCTAGAGTTTATTTAGTAGCCGATGGAAGTGAAAGTTACAAACCATCAATGAATAAACCTTTTGAAATAAAAGATTCTAAAACTTTATCGGAGTATATTGAGCAAACCTTTACTAAAGAAGAGCAAGCTAAATTAAATGCTCCAAAATATTTTTATCAAGTAACTTTTGATAAACCTGGAGGTTTGGTGATGCCAATTTTAGTTGAATTAACTTTTGAAGATGGAACAACTGAAAATTATCATTTTCCAGCTCAAATTTGGAGAAAAGATGATAAACAAGCCATCAGAACTTTTGCAACTCAAAAAGTATTAAAAAAGATTACTATCGATCCAAAACAAGAAACTGCGGATATTGATTTATCCAATAATACATGGCCAAAAACTCAAGTGAAGTCAAAATTTGACGAATCCAGAAATTAAAGTTAAGCTTTTGTATTTAACTGGAATTAGTAAAAAAACTTTGTAACTTTGCAGCTCAAAAATTAATTTTTAGATTATGTTTGGAATTGGCGGTGGAGAATTATTTTTCATACTTTTTATAGCATTAATGCTTTTTGGTTCTGATAAAATCCCAACTATAGCTAGGACTTTAGGAAAAGCAATGGCACAATTGAAGAATGCTACTAATGAAATAAAAAGTGAAATTCAAAAAAGTGCTGAGGAAAATGGTGTTGATAATTCAATTAAAGAATTAACATCAACTTTTACAAAAGAAATTGATGAAGTTAAAGAAGGAATCGATCCAAATAGTATTACAAAATTCCAAAAAGAAATTGAAGATATCGAATCAATGTCTGGTCCGATTAAACGCCAAAAATAATGTTTGATAAACTAATCGATTTAGATCATAAAATTTTAATATTTCTTAACGGATTAGGTTCAGAAACATATGATGATTTTTGGTTAGTTATAACAAAACAAATTTATTGGTCGCCTTTATTTTTATTGATTTTTTATTTACTCCAAAAAAAACTGGGTTGGAAAAAATTTGGATACTACATATTATTCACGGCAGTTTTAATTTTGATTTCCGACCAAACGGCTAATTTATTTAAAAATTCATTTCAAAGACTTCGTCCATGTAATTTGGAAGAATTAAAAGGTATAATCAGAGTTGTAAAATCAAGTAGTTCTTTCAGTTTTTATTCTGGTCATGCTACAAATTCGATGGCAAGTACTGTTTTTGCTTTTATGATTTTAAAGCAATATTACAATCACAGTTATTTATTGTTTTTATTTCCGCTGATTTTCGCTTTTAGTAGAATATATCTTGGACTTCATTTTCCTTCGGATATTTTGACGGGTTATTTATTCGGAGCAACTTTTGGGTTTATTTGCTATAAATTATATCAAAAATATATACTTAAAACTACTTAGATTTATTTTACTCTCGAAACCGTTAATCCATCGCGAATTGGCAGTAAAACAGTTTCAACCCTAGAATCTTCTTTTAGGAGTTTGTTGTATTCTAATAAAATTTTTGTTGCTAAATCGTTAGGTTTTACTTCTTCAACCACTTTTCCGCTCCATAATACATTGTCTGAAAGAATAATTCCGCCTTTATTCATCATTGGAACGATTAAATGAAAATAATTAATGTAGTTTTCTTTATCAGCATCAATAAAAACTAAATCGTATTTTTTGTTTAAAGTTGGAATAATTTCTAAAGCATCGCCAAGATGTTGCGTAATCTGACTTCCCCAAGAACTTTTATCAAAATATTTTTTTTGAAAATCAACCAATTCTTCTTCAATATCAATAGTGTCAATAGTTCCATTTTCAGCCAATCCTTCAGCCATACAAAGCGTTGCATAACCAGTATAAGTTCCAATTTCTAAAATAGTTTTTGGAGCAATAATTTTTGAAAGCATACTCAAAACTCTACCTTGAAAATGTCCGCTCAACATTCGTGGTTGTAATATTTTTTGAAAAGTTTCTTTATTAAGTTGCGCTAATAATTCAGGTTCATCTTGCGAATGAATTGTAACGTATTGATCTAAATCGTCTGAAAGAAAATGCATGATTTTATTTTTTGTAAAAATACAAATTAAGAACTAATCAAATTAACCTAAATTTGCACCATGGAAATCGAGAAAAAAGACATTCGAAGTTTAACAAAAGAACAATTGCGTGATTTTTTTGTGGCTAATGGCGACAAAGCATTTCGTGGAAATCAGGTTTATGAATGGCTTTGGAGCAAGGCATCGCATAGTTTTGAAGATATGACAAATGTTTCCAAAGAAACTAGAGCCATGCTTGAAAATAACTTTGTTATTAATCATATCAAAGTAGATACCATGCAACGAAGTGAAGACGGAACGGTTAAAAATGCGGTTCGTTTGCACGATGATTTGATAGTAGAAAGTGTTTTAATTCCAACTCAAACTAGAACTACGGCTTGTGTTTCGTCACAAGTTGGGTGTAGTTTAGATTGTAATTTTTGTGCAACAGCTCGTTTAAAAAGAATGCGAAATCTGAATCCTGATGAAATTTACGATCAAGTTGTTGCCATTGATAGAGAAAGTCGTTTATACTACAATCGACCACTTTCTAACATTGTATTTATGGGAATGGGAGAACCGTTGATGAATTATCCAAATGTGATGAAAGCTATTGACAAGATTACTTCAAACGAAGGTTTAGGAATGTCGCCAAAAAGAATCACAGTTTCTACTTCTGGAATACCAAAAATGATTAAAAAAATGGCTGATGATGAAGTAAAAGTGAAACTGGCAGTTTCTCTTCATTCGGCAATTGATGAAGTTCGTTCGCAAATTATGCCGTTTTCAGAAAATTTTCCGCTAAAAGATTTACGTGAAAGTTTAGAATATTGGTATCGTAAAACGAAAAGTAAAATTACTTATGAATATGTTGTTTGGAAAGGAATTAACGATTCCAAACAAGCTGTTGATGCTTTGGTGAAGTTTTGCAAATACGTTCCGTGTAAAGTTAATTTAATTGAATACAATCCAATTGATGATGGTGAATTTCAACAAGCTTCCGATGAAGCAATTAATTTATATATAAAAGAATTAGAAAAAAATAATATTGTTGCCAAAGTACGAAGAAGCAGAGGAAAAGATATCGATGCTGCTTGTGGTCAACTTGCCAATAAATCATAAAAAAAAGCCTCAGAATTCTGAGGCTTTTTTTTATTAAGTAATCTAAAAATTTAATTTCCAAAAGTGAAAGTGTTAGCTGGACCGCCATTTATAGAAATTGTTGCTTCATTATCACAAGTTCCATCACCATAATTGATTACAGCTGTGTTATTGTTTCTAACTATTTCTAAAACTCCGCGAACTAATCTGTATTGACAGTTCATTCTAAATACCAACGGAGTTGTTATAGTTGTAGTTTGACTCCAATTTGGTCTTGTTGTTGACCAGTTTCCAGTAACTCTAAATATGTTATCAGCCCAAATTGGTGTTCCAAATCCTTCAATCATCTCAGAAACTCTGTTTCCTGTTCTTACAAAAGAATCACCATTAGGGAAAGTTACGGTTAAATTTAAAGTCATTGTACTGGTTGGATGAATTGGAGCAACAGTAGTTAATGTTCTCACTATTGTTTTATTTCCTTCTACTAATCTTGCATTAAAATGGAAATTATCAAAAGTTACAGAAAAAGTTCTTGTTAAAGGATCAGAATTTACTGTTTTCGTTATAATAATCATTCCAGATAATACATTTCCATTTGGCATTGTGCAACCGGTTGTTCCAAAATCAATCGTTCTTGTCCAAGTATTTCCAGTTACTACTGTTGTAACTGTTGCACATGGCGGAAGAAAACTTTCTGGCGCATCAGACATTCTTCCGGTATCATTTAATTGAATATCAATTTGATTTTCTACAATTGCAGAAACATCTTCAGTCATATTATCAATTTCTGCGCTTGTTCTAGCTTGAGCAGCGTTTAATGTGTTGTCATTTGAAGAAGAATCATCTTTGCTACAACTTAAGATAAACATTGATAATGCCAATCCTAATACTAGGTTTTTTATTTTCATAATCTTTTAAATTTAAAGGTTTGAAAGTTAGATACTAATTTACAATAAAGGTTTAATCAAATTGAAAAAAATTTTTCAAACAATAGCTTTATTGTATATTTGAGCATCCAAAGGAATTTGGATTAAGCGGATGAATATTACTTCACAAATAAAGCAACCCATTCAACAGGAAATGGAACTTTTTGAAAAAAAGTTCTATGAATCGATGACTTCAAAAGTGGCGTTGTTAAACCGAATAACCTATTATATTGTAAACCGAAAAGGAAAGCAAATGCGACCAATGTTTGTTTTCTTGGTTGCTAAAATGGTTTCAGAAGGAAAAGTAAATGAACGAACTTATCGTGGCGCAAGTGTAATTGAATTGATTCATACTGCAACTTTAGTGCACGATGACGTAGTTGATGATAGTAATAGAAGACGTGGTTTTTTTTCAATAAATGCACTTTGGAAAAACAAAATTGCTGTTTTAGTTGGCGATTATCTTTTGTCAAAAGGTTTGTTGCTTTCAATTGATAATGGAGATTTTGATTTACTTCGCATAATTTCGGTAGCAGTTCGTGAGATGAGTGAAGGCGAATTATTGCAAATTGAAAAAGCACGCCGACTTGATATTACAGAAGACGTTTATTATGAAATCATTCGTCAAAAAACAGCAACTTTAATTGCGGCTTGTTGTGCTTTAGGTGCAAAATCGGTTTCAGAAGACGAAGTTTTGGTTGAAAAAATGCGAAAGTTCGGTGAACTGATTGGAATGGCTTTTCAAATCAAAGATGATTTGTTTGATTATACAGATGATGCCATTGGAAAACCTACAGGAATAGATATCAAAGAGCAAAAAATGACTTTGCCTTTGATTTATGCATTAAATAATTGTACTTCAAAAGAAAAAAGTTGGTGCATTAATTCCATTAAAAATCATAATAAAGACAAAAAACGAGTAAAAGAAGTAATTCAGTTTGTTAAAGATAAAAACGGACTTTCTTTTGCCGAACATAAAATGGTTGAATTTCAACAAGAAGCACTTTTATTACTTCAAAATTTCCCCAATTCAGAATACAAATCAAGTTTAGAGTTAATGGTTAATTACGTTATTGAAAGAAAAAAATAATTTTTTTTAATAATTTTAAATTATTTAACTTATTGATTTTTAGAATATTATTTATTTTTCAAAAAAACAATTGAATTTTTTTAAATCTTCATGCAACTATTTTGAACCTATCTTCGTCTATGTTAATAGAAGTCAGATAGAAACCTAACCATCTAAATGAAAGTAATTAATTTACATCAAGAAGAAAAAGAATTAATCGAACTAGCAGTCGAAAATAATCGTCATGCACAACAAAAGATTTATTCTAAATTTTCTCCAAAAATGCTTAGCGTTTGTCGACAATATATAAAAGACATCCATGAAGCCGAAGATATAATGATTACTGCTTTTATGAAAGTTTTTACCAATTTGAAAAATTTTAAGCATGAAGGAAGTTTCGAAGGTTGGATTAGGCGAATTATGATAAATGAATGTATTTCTTTTATAAGAGTTCAAAAAAAAGTAAAGTTCTTAGAAGATGAAAATTTCACAGAAGAAAAGGTCAACAATATTGAAAGCCAATTATCAATAGAAGATATTCAATTTTTGATAGATAGTTTACCCGATGGATATAAAATGGTTTTTAACCTGTATTGTATAGAAGGTTATAAACATCATGAAATTGCAGCAATGTTAGGGATAAATGAAGGAACATCAAAATCACAATTATCACACGCAAGAAGGATTCTTCAACAAAATGTGACAAAACTTAAAAATTATGACAATGGAACCGAATAATATGGAAAATCAAATTAAAGAAAAGTTGAATTCAAGAGAAATTCAGCCTTCAGCTCAGGCTTGGGATAGATTAGACGCTATGCTTACTGTTGCCGAAGAAAAAAAAACAAAGCGTTTTCCGTTTTGGTTTATTGGCGTTGCTGCAAGCGTTTTGGTATTGCTAACAGTTGGTTTGTTTATATACAATCAAGGAAAAAGCATTTCAATCCCTAATAATGAAATAGTAGTTGCACCAGAAAATCAAGAACCTAAAATAAATAATGAACTACCAATAACTGAGCAAAATCAAGTAGCGACATCGGATAGCAATCAATCAAAATCAATCAAAATCAATCAAAATCAATCAATCAATAATCAAGGAGTTTCAATCAACAATCAAAAAAACAATCAAAATTCAATCATCAATCGTGACAAAGAAATAGAATATTTAGTAGCCGGAGATGTTGCAGCAGTAAAAGACATTCCAAAAGTTAGTTCTACTGAACCAATAGTAGTTCCACCAAGAAAAGAAATAGTTCAAAAGAAATCAACTTATGTAGATGTTGATGCGTTGCTTGCTTCGGCTGAAAATTCTAGTAAGTCGCAAATTAAATCAAAATCAGAAAAAATAAAAGTTGACGCCAATACACTTTTATCTCACGCAGATGGAGAAGTTGAGCAAACTTTTAGAGAAAAAGTAATTAACAGAATTAGTAAAAATTACCAAGAAGTAAAAACGGCTTTAGCCAACAGAAATCAAGAATAAATAATCATTAATCATTTTAAAACAAACAATCATGAGGAATTTTACAATTTACTTAGCAGTAGCGGCATGCCTATTGGCAGGAAAAATTACCGCACAGGAAACCTTTGAATCTAAAGCAAGACAAATTGCAGAAAAGATTGAAAGAATTACAAAAGAAGAGAAAGAAGCATTAAAAATTGAAATTGAAGAAGTAAACAAACAATTTGAAAACGGAACAATTACAAAAAAAGAAGCTGATGACAAAAAGAAAAAATTAGCTGAAGCTAGAGCTTTGATTATTGAAAATAAAGTAGCTGTTTCACAAGAAGAATTAAAAGAATTAGTTCAACAAAAAGTAAATGGTAAAATTTTAAGTTCAGATAAAAATGATTCTTCAAGAGTCAAAATAGGAAGAATTTCAATTAATTTTAAAAATGATACTATAAGATATAATAAAACCTATAAAGAAAAAAGAACTACGTCTCAATTTGTGTTTGCAGCTGGTTTAAATAATGTAGTTACTGATGGAGATATCGAGAATTCTGACTTCAGATTTTGGGGTTCACACTTCTACGAATGGGGTTTGACTTATAATACACGAATTGCCAAAAACAGTAATTTATTGCATTTAAAGTATGGAATGTCTGTAATGTATAACAATTTAAGGCCAACAGATAACAGAATGTTTGTTGTAAACGGAAACCAAACTAATTTAGAAGATAGCGGATTAAACTTAAAAGAATCTAGATTCAGAAATGTGTATTTGGTTGCACCATTACATTTTGAATTTGATTTTTCAGGTAAAACAATAAAAGACGATAAAACGTATTTCAGAACACACCAAGCGTTCAGAATGGGATTTGGTGGTTATGCAGGAGTTCGTGTTAAATCAAAACAAATTTTGAAATACGAAATCGATGACATAGAGATTAAAGAAAAAATGAAAGGCGATTTCAATTCAAGCAATTTTATCTACGGATTAAGTGCTTACATAGGTTACAAAGAAACAAGTTTATATGTAAAATACGATTTGAATCCGTTGTTTAGAAACAATGCTGTGAAACAAAACAATATTTCATTAGGAGTTCGTTTCGATTTAAATTAAAAAATTTAGGTTAAGGTTAGTTTATGCAAGAAACCTGCAAGTTTTCAAAAGCTTGTAGGTTTTTTTTATTTTATCATGTAACTTTGAATTCTAAATTTAGAACCAAAAATCTTGATTACCAGAGAAACCATTGATAAAGTTTTTGAAACCGCTAGAGTAGAAGAAGTCATAGGCGATTTTGTTCAACTAAAACGTGCTGGAAGTAACTTTAAAGGATTAAGTCCATTTTCAGAAGAACGAACTCCTTCGTTCATGGTTTCGCCTGTAAAACAAATTTGGAAAGATTTTAGTACCGGAAAAGGCGGAAGTGTTGTTACTTTTTTGATGGAACACGAGCATTTCACGTACCCGGAAGCCATTCGTTTTTTAGCAAAAAGATACAATATTGAAATAGAAGAGACAGAAGTTTCAAATGAAGACAAAGCCATTGCAAGTGAAAAAGAAAGCATGTATTTGGTTTCTGAATTTGCTAAAAAATATTTTCAAGAAACCATGCTTAATACCGAAGAAGGAAAAGCTATCGGACTTTCTTATTTTAAAGAAAGAGGTTTTACTTCTGAAACAATTACCAAATTTGGATTAGGATATTCACCAGAAAGTTGGGATGCTTTTACTAAAGAAGCATTGTCGAAAGGTTATTTACTTGATTATTTGGAAAAAACAGGTTTGACAATTGTAAAAGAAGACAAACAATTTGACCGTTTCAAAGGTCGAGTAATGTTTCCTATTCAATCAATGTCGGGAAGAGTTTTAGGTTTTGGTGGAAGAATTTTAAGCAATGATAAAAAAGCGGCAAAATACCTTAATTCTCCTGAAAGCGATATTTACCATAAAAGTAAAGTATTGTATGGAATTTTTCATGCCAAACAAGCTATTGCCAAACAAAATAATTGCTATTTAGTTGAAGGTTATACCGATGTGATTCAAATGCATCAAGCCGGAATTGAAAATGTTGTAGCTTCTTCAG
Organism: Flavobacterium sp. PMTSA4; assembly: GCF_032098525.1. Taxonomy (NCBI): domain Bacteria; kingdom Pseudomonadati; phylum Bacteroidota; class Flavobacteriia; order Flavobacteriales; family Flavobacteriaceae; genus Flavobacterium; species Flavobacterium capsici. The sequence goes on along the minus strand of NZ_CP134890.1, from coordinate 1,689,492 downwards.
GAACAGCCTTAACACCAGACCAAATCCGACTAATCAATCGTTTGACAAAAAACATTACGGTGCTTTTTGATGGAGATGCTGCTGGATTGCGAGCTTCTATTCGTGGAATAGATTTGATTTTGGAAGAAGGAATGAATGTGAAAGTTTGCACTTTTCTAGAAGGCGATGATCCCGATAGTTTTGCTCGAAAAAATTCGTTTGAGGATTTAGTATTGTACTTAGAAACTAATGCTAAAGATTTCATTCAGTTTAAAGCTTCTATTTTGATGGATGAAGCTAAAAACGATCCAATAAAAAAAGCGGATTTAATTCGTGATATGGTTGTCAGTATTTCTAAAATTCCAGATAGAATTAAAAGAGAAATCTATATTCAGGAATGTTCCAGAATAATGGATATTTCTGAACAAGTTTTGTTGAATACTTTGGCGCAATTGGTTAAAAAAGATATTTCTGAAGCTGATAAAAAATTTAAGCAAGATCAAAAAGCCTTTGAAGTTGTAAAAACCGAAACTCAATTTTCGCAAGAAAAAGTAAATATTATATATAAATTAGAACGTAAATTAATTGAAATATTATTGCTTTATGGAAATCATGAGGCTGAATTTGAAGATGTTATTCTGAAGCTAAACGAAGAAGGTGAAACAATTGAAATTGCCGAAAAAAATAATTATAAAGTTTTTCAAAGAATATTTTTGAGTTTGCAAGAAGACGAAATTGAACTAGCAAATCCATTGTTTAAAGAAATTTACATTGATTTAATAGCTCGATATAATCAAGAAGAAGTTTTTAATCAAGAACAATATTTGCAACAATTACCTGAAGAACAAGCTCAGATGGTTACCGATATTTTGATGCAAGATGAAAAAGAAACTTTACATAATTGGGAAACTAAGCATATTTATGTAAAGCAAAAAGACCAAACTATAAGTCAATATGTTTCAGAAACTATAATTTCCTTTAGAGAATATTTAATCAATAAATTGGTTGCTGATTTAATGAATGAGTTCACAGTTAACCAGGAAATAGACGTTGAAGAATTAAAGACAAACATAAACGATTACAATAAGTTAAAAGTCGTACTGACTAATAAAATAGGCAGAATACGTTCAACTTATTATTAAAAAAAAATCCCGATTTCTCGGGATTTTTTTTTAGACGATTTCTAAAGTTTTTGCTTTATTAACAAGGTCAACTAAATTAGTTACATTCAACTTAGTCAAAAGACGAAGTTTGTAAGTACTAATAGTTTTTTCGTTAAGCTTCAAAATCTTAGCAATTTCGTTGTTCTTTTTTCCATCACTTAAAAAACGAAGAACTTCAATTTCTCGGTTTGAAAGTTTACGGTACAATCGTTCCGTTTTGTTTTGTTTAGCAATTAATGCTAATTTTTTCTTGATGTCGTCATTTAGGATAATTTGACCATTGCTAACTTTAACAATAGTAATTCCCAAATTCTCAAGTTTTGATGTCTTATGAACATAACCAGCACAACCAGCTTTTATAGCATTTGGTGCATAGATGTGTTCTGACAAGCTACTGAAAATAATAACTTTAGTTTTTGGAAAATTTTTGATGATTGACTTAACTTCATAAATACTATTTAATCCGTCAAGTTCCAAATCCATTATTAAAACATCGATTTCTTTGTTTCTTAATGCATCTGGTATCATGAAAAAATTCCCTACGTTGGATGCAATGTTTATTTCACTGTGGTCTTTGAAATAAGCTTTGATACCAAAGTGTACAACTGGAAAGTTATCAGCAATACATACGTTTATCATAATTGTGGTATTTGATAAAATTAATAGAAATTTAGAGTAAAAATACTGAAAAAATAGAAATAATACTATTAATTAGTGAAAATATTACAAATTTTTTGGAAGTATACATACAGGTATAGGTTCCATTTTGTGTTTGTTGGCAGTATTCAAGCGTTTATAGATACTAAAAACCTCTTTTTCTCTACCACTAAAATCTTCAACTGTTTTATTTTTCTCTGATTCAAGCATTGCCCATTCCAATTCGTCATAACTTGCTCCGAGTTGGTCTTCATCGGTACGTGAATCACCAAACAAGCCGTCGGTTGGAGCCGCAATTTGTATCGAATTGGGAACTTTTAAAAATTCAGCTAAAGCATAAACATCACTTTTCATTAAATCGGCAATCGGACTTAAATCAACGCCACCATCGCCATATTTTGTGTAAAATCCAACTCCAAAATCTTCAACTTTATTTCCAGTTCCAGCAACCAGCAAACCATTTATTCCTGCATGAAAATAAAGAGTAGTCATTCTTAATCTAGCTCTGGTGTTTGCGAGTGATAAATTATACTTCGTTTCATCTTCACTAATTGGTACTTCAGTTTTAAAAGTTTCAAAAACATCAGTCAAATCAGTAATAACATGAGAAACATTAGAAAACCTGCTTTTTAATTGTTCAATATGTTCTTTTCCTCTATTAACTTGTTTAATATCTTGATGAATTGGCATTTCTACACAAAGCGTTTTCAATCCAGTTTGAGCACAAAGTGTTGAGGTAACTGCAGAATCAATTCCGCCTGAAATTCCTACCACAAAACCGTTTACTTTTGCTTTTTGAGCATATTCTTCTAACCAATTGACGATGTAATTATTTACTTCTTCAACTTTAATAGCACTTTTTTTAGTCATTTGTTAGGATTGTTTTAAGAAACTGAAACGTATATTTGCAAAGTTAAAAAATCAAAACATTTTTCACTTGTGATTTACTTTAATTTTAAATTAATGAAAAAATCTCTTTTTTTAGTTTCCTTTTTCCTTTTGCTATTCATTTCTTGTGATAAAAAATCTAAAGTAGAAAAAGCAGTCGAAGAAATTCCTGTGCAAATAAGAGTAGTTCGATTTGATAAAGCTTTTTTTGAGGCAAAACCTTCGGATTTGCAAAATTTAAAAGCTGAATATCCATTTTTCTTTCCGGAAGGAAATGATGATAGAGTTTGGTTAGATAAAATGCAAAATCCTTTGTGGCGTGAACTTTATGATGAAACTGAAAAAAAGTACAGTAATTTTGGTAAACAAACAACAGAAATTGAAGAACTTTTCAAACATCTTAAATATTATTTCCCAACAATAATTACTCCAACAGTTTATACGGTTATTGGTGAAATGGATTATAACAACAAAGCAATTTATGCCAATGATAAATTGATTATTGCATTAGAATTATATCTAGGAAAAGAGCACAAGTTTTATGAATTTCCAGCTTATTTGAAGCAAAATTTCGAGGAAAGACAAATGATGCCAGATATAGTTTCGAGTTTTGCGATGAGAACAAATCCGCCATCACAAGATAAATCACTTTTAGCTGAGATGATTTATTATGGTAAAGAATTATACTTAAAAGATTTGTTATTGCCTGATTATACAGATGCCGAAAAAATTGGTTATTTGCCAGAACAAATTACTTGGTGTCAAGAAAATGAAAGTTATATGTGGCGATTTTTTATAGACGAAAATATATTATATAGTTCCGATTCAAGATTGCCAAATCGATTTATAAATCTTGCTCCTTTTTCCAAGTTTTACTTAGAAATTGATAATGAATCACCAGGTAGAGTAGGACAATGGATTGGTTGGCAAATAGTTCGTTCATTTATGAAAAATAACGAGAAAGTAACAGTTCAAGATTTACTAAAAATGGATTATAAAGAAATTTTTGATCGCTCAAAATACAAACCAAAAAAGAATGAATAAAACTTCAGAAATAAAATTCGTAGTAGAATTAGACGAAAACAGAGTTCCAGAAAAATTGACTTGGTCTGCTCAAGATGGCGGTGTTGATTTAGAAGAAGCAAAAGCAATGATGTTATCCATTTGGGATGCAAATGCAAAAGAAACATTACGCATCGATTTATGGACAAAAGATATGCCTGTAGATGAAATGAAGCAATTTTTTCATCAAACTTTAGTAGCTATGGCTGATACTTTTAAACGTGCAACTGCCGATGAAAAAATGACCGAAACTATGAAAGATTTTTGTCAATATTTTGCCGAAAAAATGGAATTAACTAAATAAAAAAAAGCGGTCATTTGACCGCTTTTTTTAAAATCCATTATCCTTAAACATTTCTTGATTTACAGAGTCGATAAATTCTAACAATTCTTTTCTTCCTGTGCCTTCGGTAGAAGAAGTTACAAAATGTTGCGGCATTTCTTCCCAGTTATTAGCCAGCAATGCTTTTCGATAGGCTGCAATATGAGAATCTATTTTTGTTTTACTTATTTTATCAGCTTTGGTGAAAATTAAACAAAATGGGACTTCAATTTCTCCTAAATAATTGATGAATTCTAGGTCTATTTTTTGAGCTTCTAGTCTAATGTCAATTAACACAAAACCGCAAACTAACTGTTCTCTTTTTTCAAAATAATCGGTAATAAACTTTTGAAAAACTTCTTTTGTTTTTTTTGAAACTCTAGCATATCCATAACCAGGTAAATCGACTAAAAACCAATTTTGATTAATCTTAAAATGATTTATTAATTGCGTTTTCCCTGGTTTACCCGAAGTTTTAGCCAAATTTTTATGATTGGTCAACATATTTATCAATGAAGATTTTCCAACATTAGAGCGACCAATAAAAGCATATTCTGGCAAAGGTTCTTTCGGACATTTGCTCACTTCAGAATTGCTAATTATAAACTCGGCTTGATTTATTTCCATGATTTTTAAATAAAAAAAGTTCCAATTCAGGAACTTTATATTGTTACAAATGTACTTCTTTTAACCATTCATGCAAAATTCTGTTAAATTCTTCAGGATGTTCCATCATGGCGGCATGACCACATTTATCAATCCAATATAAGGAGGAATTTGGCATTAATTTATGAAATTCTTCGGCAACTTCTGGAGGTGTAACTTTGTCATTTTTACCCCAAATAATGCATGTTTTCTCATGCATTTTAGGTAAATCTTTTGCCATGTTATGACGAATAGCACTTTTGGCTATTGTTAAAGTTTTGATGACTTTTATTCTGTCATTTACAATTGCAAAAACTTCATCAACAATTTCTTTGGTTGCTATTTTTGGGTCATAAAAAACACCTTCAGTTTTAGCTTTTATATATTCATAATCACCTCGTTTTGGATAACTATCACCCATTGCACTTTCGTAAAGACCAGAACTTCCGGTAATTACAATCCCTGCAACTTTTTCAGGATACATTTTAGAATGGTATAAAGCAATATGTCCACCAAGAGAATTTCCTAAAAGGATTACTCTATCAAATCCTTTAAATGTGATAAAATCTTTTACATATTTGGCAAAAGCCTTTACATTAGTTTTTAGAATATTTTGAGTGTAAAGTGGTAACTCCGGAATAACAACTTTATAGCCATTATTAGAAAAATAATCAGCAACATCTCCAAAATTACTCAAACCACCCATTAGTCCGTGTAATACTACTATTGGTGTTCCTTCACCAGCTTCAAAATAAGAATATCGTCCTTCTTTTTTATAAATTTTTTCCATTAAAAATAGGTGCTTTCCGTATGTCACAAATATATAATTTTCTTTATATAATATATGATTTATTACCTTTAATTACTCCGGATTGTTAAAAAAACAGTATCAGCAGCTTTTAAATTTTAACAGTCTAATTATCAACATTCTTATTCTTAATTTTAAAATTTTCTCATTGCTTCTTTTTTTTGACTTTTTCGCATTAAAAATGAAAATAACGTATTAATTTTTCTTTTAGTATGCTTGTAATTCATGATTTATTAAATAATTCTTAAAAAAATCATTTTGATTTAACGACAGTTTTCATTTCTAAAGTTTCAAAAAGTGGTAAAACTTATTAACAAAGTGGTAATTTGTGGTAAAATGTGGTAATTATTTTTATATTTTTGCTCATATCTTAAAGAGAAAGAGTGGATTCAATAATTGGAACATATGAATGTAAAGTTGACGCAAAAGGAAGATTGATGATTCCAGCTGCGTTAAAAAAGCAATTAACATCTTCGTTGAAAGATGGTTTTGTTTTAAAGCGTTCAGTTTTTCAACCATGTTTAGAATTGTATCCAATGGCAGAATGGAACTTGATGATGCAAAAAATCAATAAGTTAAATCGTTTTGTGAAAAAGAATAATGATTTCATTAGAAGATTTACGGCTGGAGTAAAAATGATTGAAGTAGATGAACTTGGCCGATTGTTAGTTCCAAAAGATTTAATCGCTTTCTCAAAAATTTCTAAAGACATTGTCCTTTCGTCAGCTGTAAACATAGTTGAGATTTGGGATAAAGAATTATATGAAAAATCAATTTCTGGTGATGATGTAGATTTTGCTGATTTGGCAGAAGATGTAATGGGAAATATAAATGATGACAATGGAATATCATAATCCTGTTTTGTTGCATGAAACTGTTGACGGTTTGAATATTAAGCCTGATGGAGTTTATGTAGATGTAACTTTTGGCGGCGGCGGACATTCAAGAGAGATTATGAAAAGGCTTGGACCAAACGGAAAATTATTCGCATTTGATCAAGACGAAGATGCTCAAGCAAATAGTATAGCCGATGAACGCTTTGTTTTGATTCCTGAGAATTTTAGATATATAAAACGTTTTTTGAGATTTTATGGAATAAAAAATGTTGATGGAATTTTGGCAGACTTAGGAGTTTCGTCGCATCAATTTGATGTTCCTGAAAGAGGTTTTTCTACTCGTTTTGAAGCAGATTTAGATATGAGAATGAGTAAAAAAAATGATTTAGATGCATTTAAAGTTGTTAACGAATATGATGATGCAAATCTGAGAAGAGTTTTTTTGGATTATGGAGAATTAAAAATTGCTCCAGCTTTAGCAAGAACAATAATTGAAGCTAGAGAAAAAAAGACAATTAAAACCACTGAAGAGTTAAAACAAGTTCTTAATAAATATTTACCAGAGCAGTTCAAAAATAAAATTTTGGCGCAAATCTACCAAGCCATTCGAATTGAAGTAAATCAGGAGATGGAAGTGTTGAAAGAATTTTTAGAGCAGTCGCTTGAAATCTTGAAACCAAATGGAAGATTAAGTGTGATATCATATCATTCTTTAGAAGATAGATTAGTAAAACGCTTTATGAAAAACGGATTGTTTGAAGGTGAACCTGAGAGAGATTTTTTCGGGAATTTTTCGGTTCCATTTAAACTGATAGAAAAGTTAATTGTTCCGACAGAAGCAGAAATCAAAATAAACAATAGAGCTAGAAGTGCAAAGTTGAGAGTTGCTGAAAAAAAGTAAATAGTTTATGAAGAAAGGTGTTTACAGCATATTGAAAGCAAGATTTTTAGTAAATGAAGATGCTACAAAAAATTGGCGTTTTATCGTTTTTCTAATTCTTCTAGCTATTGGAATGATTGCAAATACGCATCGATTTGAACGTAAAGTTTTTAGAATTACAGAGCTTACAAATGAAGTAAAGGAATTGCGTTCAGAGTTTGTAGATAGACGTTCTGAGTTAATGAAATTAAAAATGGAATCGACAGTTTCGGAGAAAATGAAAGAACGAAATATTTTTCCATCATCGGTTCCACCAAAAAAAATAAAAGTAAAAAAAGTAGAAGAAAAAAGTTTGTTTAAGAAGTTATGGCAGTAGAAGAAAAGCAAATATCATATCGCATTTATCTCGTTGCATTCAGCTTCTTTGTTATTGCATGCGCAATTACGTTTAAACTTACCAACATTCAATGGGTTAAAGGCGATTATTATAGAAAACTAGCCAAAGAACGTTCGGTTAAAAACTTCATCATTCCTGCTAACAAAGGGAACATTTATTCTGCCGATGGAAGTTTGTTAGCTACTTCAATTCCAAATTACACGATTCGATTTGATGCTGTTGCGCCGAAAGAAGAAGATTTTGATAAAAATGTAAAAGCACTTTCTGATTCATTATCAGTAATGCTTGGAAAACCAAGTTCTTATTATCATTCAGAACTCAGAAAAGCAAAAGCTGATAAAAACAGGTATTTTCTTTTAGCAAGAAGTTTAACATATACAGAATACTTAAGAATTAAAAGTTTTCCATTATTTAATCTAGGAACTTATAAAGGTGGAATGATTACTGAACAAAAAACAGTTCGTGAACATCCAATTGGTAAAATAGCAGAAAGGACAATCGGTTACGAAAGAATAACGCCATCAGGAATTCCAGATGGAAAAGGAATCGAATGGTCGTTTAGAAAATATTTAAACGGTAAAGACGGCAAAATATTAAAACAAAAAATCGCAAAAGGTCAATGGAAACCGATTAGAGATATTAATGAAGTTGATCCACAAGATGGCTATGATGTAATTTCTACGATTGATGTTTACATTCAAGATATTGCGCATCATGCTTTGTTGAAACAACTTGAATTGTATGAAGCCGATCATGGTTGTGTTGTTGTGATGGAAACTAAAACAGGTAATGTAAAAGCTATCTCAAATTTAGGTAGAGCAAGCGATGGTTCGTATTATGAAACTGTAAATTATGCTGTAGCAGAATCACATGAACCTGGTTCAACATTCAAATTGGTTGATTTGATTGCTTTACTCGATGATAATAAAGTTGATACTAGTAAAGTTTATGACACTAATGGTGGAATTGTAACTTATTATAACCGAAAAGTTCGTGATTCGCACGAAGGTGGTTATGGCAAAATTTCATTAGCTCGTGGTTTTGAAGTTTCTTCAAATACGGTTATGGTTCAAGCTGTTTATGATAACTACAAAGACAATCCAAAAGAATTTGTTGATAGAATTGATGCTTTAGGGCTAAATAAGCCAATTGGTTTGCCATTTGAAGGTGAAGGAATTCCGTATATTCCTCAACCTGGTGATAAAAAATGGAGCGGAATTTCGTTACCATGGATGGCTTATGGTTATGGAGTTTCTGTTACGCCTTTACAAACTCTTGCGCTTTACAATGCAATTGCCAATAATGGAATAATGATTAAGCCAAAATTTGTTACAGAAATTAAGGAATGGAATAAAGTCATTAAAAAATACAATACTGAAGTAATAAATCCTCGAATTTGTTCTGAGGAAACCATTAAAAAAGTAAAAGCAGTTTTAGAAAATGTTGTTAAAAGAGGTACGGCTTCAAAGTTATATTCTAAAGATTTTTCAATGGCAGGAAAAACAGGAACTGCCGCAGCAAATTATGGTGTAAATAGCGGAGCTGATAAATATTACATTTCATCATTTGCTGGATTTTTCCCCGTTGAAAATCCAAAATACTCTTGTATTGTGGTAGTTCATAAACCAAATACATCAAATAACAATTATTACGGTGCTGATGTTGCTGGACCAGTTTTTAAACGAATTGCTCAAAAAATATTTACCGATGCGCCATCAACAAATGAAATCAAAAATTTGAATTCAAAAGTTTCAAAAGTTGAAGTTGCTTATCAACAATATTATGACAAAGCTCAATCTGAAAAGAAAACATTGCCTAATCTAAAAGGAATGGCAGGAATGGATGCTGTTGCTCTTTTAGAAAATTTAAAAATAAAAGTAAAAGTAATTGGTGTTGGAAAAGTTAAAAAACAATCCATTTTGCCTGGAGAATTACTTGAGAATGTAAAAATTATAACTCTGGAATTATCGTGATAATTTTAAAAGAAATATTATATAAAGTAGCTATCGAAGTTGTAAAAGGTTCGACAGATATTGCTATTGAAAAAATTGAATTTGATTCACGAAAAATTCAAGAGAATGATGTTTTTGTGGCAATTCGAGGAACTATTTCTAATGGTCATGATTTTATTGAAAAAGCAATTAATCTAGGCGCAACGGTTATAGTTTGTGATACTTTGCCTGAAATTATTGTTTCCGGAATTACCTATGTTCAAGTAAAAGATACCAATACAGCTTTAGCGTTTTTAGCTTCAAATTTTTATGGAAATCCATCCAACAACTTGAAGTTAATCGGAATTACTGGAACCAATGGAAAAACAACCATTGCTTCACTTTTATACCAATTGTTTAAAAAAGCTGGCTATAAAGTAGGCTTATTGTCAACAGTGAAAATTTTGGTTGATGACCAAGAATATAAAGCTACACATACAACGCCAGATTCGTTGACCATTAATCATTATTTGGCAGAAATGAATACAGCTGGTGTTGAATATTGCTTCATGGAAGTTAGTTCACATGGTATTCATCAAAAAAGAACGGAAGGATTGCATTTTGCAGCTGGAATTTTCACCAATTTATCGCATGATCATTTAGACTATCATCCAACTTTTGCTGAATATCGTGATGTTAAAAAATCATTCTTTGATCATTTGCCAAAGACAGCTTTTGCATTAACCAATATTGATGATAAAAATGGTTTGGTTATGCTTCAAAACACAGCTGCAAGAAAATTGACTTATGCATTAAAAAGTTACGCAGATTATAAAGCTCAAATTCTTGAAAACCAACTTTCGGGTTTGCTGTTAAAAATTAATGAAAGTGAAGTTTGGGTTAAATTAATCGGAACGTTTAATGCCTATAATTTATTGGCAATTTATGGAACTGCTGTAGAACTTGGTTTAGATAAGTTAGAAGTTTTGCGATTGCTTTCAGAGTTAGAAAGTGTTTCAGGAAGATTTCAGTTTATAGTTTCTGAAGAACAAATCACAGCAATTGTTGATTATGCACATACGCCTGATGCTTTAGAAAATGTATTAAAAACCATTAATGATATCAGAACGAATAACGAACATTTAATTACGGTTATTGGTTGTGGTGGTGACAGAGATAAAGCAAAAAGACCAATCATGGCGCATATTGCAACATCAATGAGCAACAAAGTAATTATCACTTCTGATAATCCAAGAACCGAAGATCCAATTGATATTATTGCTGATATGGAAAAAGGTGTTGAGGTTCAAAATCAAAGAAAAACGCTTTCAATAGTTGATAGAAAACAAGCTATCAAAACCGCTTGTCAATTGGCCAGTTTTAAAGATATTATTCTGATTGCTGGGAAAGGACATGAAACCTATCAAGAAATCAATGGAGTTAGATATGATTTCGATGATATGAAAATAGTAAAAGAATTTTTAGAGCAACTAAATAAGTAAACATTATGCTATATTATTTATTTGAATACCTAGATAAAACAATGGATATTCCTGGAACGGGAGTTTTCCAATACATCACGTTTCGTTCTGCATTAGCATTGATACTTTCATTGATGTTGTCTACTATTTATGGAAAAAAAATAATCACATTTTTAAGAAATCAACAAGTTGGTGAAACTGTAAGAGAACTTGGTCTTGAAGGACAAACTCAAAAAGCCGGAACGCCAACAATGGGTGGATTAATCATAATCATCGCTACGCTTATACCGGTATTATTATTCACAAGATTGGATAATATTTATGTTTTGTTGTTGATTGTAACTACGCTTTGGATGGGAACAATCGGTTTTATTGATGATTATATCAAAATTTTCAAAAAAGACAAACAAGGATTAAAAGGTATTTTTAAAGTGATTGGTCAAGTTGGTCTTGGATTGATTGTTGGTTCTGTTTTATATTTTCATCCTGCAGTTACCATCAGAGAACACACTAATAATGCGGTTCCATTTAACAGTACTGAGAAAGTAATTAATGAATTACCAGCGGAAATAAAATCGACTACAACTACAATTCCATTTACCAAAAACAACGAATTAGATTATGCTCAAATTTTAAAACCATTTACCGATGATTATCAAAATTGGGCTTGGTTGGTATTTATTCCTATTGTAATTTTTATCATCACTGCCGTTTCAAATGGTGCAAATCTAACTGATGGAATCGATGGGTTAGCTGCTGGAACATCAGCCATTTCGGTGCTCGCACTCGGAATTTTTACGTTCGTTTCAGGTAATATCATTTTGTCCAATTATTTGAACATTATGTACATTCCAAATTCTGGGGAAATGACCGTATTTATTTCTGCATTTGTTGGAGCATTAATTGGATTTCTTTGGTACAATTCTTATCCAGCTTCTGTATTCATGGGCGATACAGGAAGTTTAACTATCGGTGGAATTATTGCAGTTTTAGCAATTTCTGTTCGAAAAGAAATGCTTTTACCAGTATTGTGTGCCATATTTTTTGCTGAAAATCTTTCTGTAATTATTCAAGTGAGTTATTTCAAATACACTAAAAAACGTTTTGGTGAAGGACGAAGGGTTTTCTTGATGTCACCATTGCATCACCATTATCAGAAAAAAGGATATCACGAAAGTAAAATAGTAACCCGTTTTTGGATTGTTGCCATTATGCTTGCCATCGTTTCTATTGTAACCTTGAAATTGAGATAAAATGCAACGATTGGTAATACTTGGCGGTGGAGAAAGTGGAGTTGGAACAGCCATTTTGGGAAAGAAAAAAGGATACGAAGTTTTTGTTTCTGACTTCGGAAAAATAAAAGAAAACTATAAAGACGTTCTTAATCAGTATGAAATTAAATGGGAAGATGAAACCCATACTGAAGATTTAATTCTGAGTGCAAACATCGTAATGAAAAGTCCAGGAATTCCTGAAAAAGCTCCAATTGTAAAAAAGTTGGTTGAAAAAGGAATACCAGTTATTTCAGAAATTGAGTTTGCAGCAAAATATACTTCGGCTAAAACCATTGGAATTACAGGAAGTAATGGTAAAACAACCACAACAATGTTAACCTATCATTTGTTAAAATCGGGTGGATTAAATGTTGGTTTAGCAGGTAATGTTGGAAAAAGTTTTGCATGGCAAGTAGCAGAAGAAAATTTCGATTGTTATGTATTAGAGTTAAGCAGTTTTCAGTTGGATGGAATTATTGACTATAAGCCAGAAATAGCCATAATTACAAACATTAGTCCAGACCATTTAGACCGATACGATTATAAGTACGAAAATTATATCGCGTCAAAATTTAGAATTACAATGAACCAAACCGAAGATGATTTTTTAATCTTCGACGCAGATGATGAAGCAATTTCGGAATGGTTAAAACAAAACAAAACAAAAGCAAAACTAGTTCCTTTTTCACTGTCAAAACAATTTGAATTTGGAGCATTTATAAAACAAGACACTATGAACATTCTTATCAACGAAGAAGAATTGGAAATGAAAATTGTAGATATTTCTTTAGAAGGAAATCACAATTTGAAGAACGCAATGGCAGCTACATCAGTGGCACAATTGATGAAAATCAGAAAAGAAACCATTCGCGAAAGTTTATCAAATTTTCAAGGTGTTGAGCATCGTTTGGAGAAAGTTTTAAAAATCCAAAACGTGCAATACATCAATGATAGTAAAGCAACAAATGTTAACGCTACGTTTTTTGCTTTAGACAGCATGACTGTTCCAACGGTATGGATTGTTGGTGGTGTTGACAAAGGAAATGATTATTCAGAATTAATGCCTTTAGTGCGCGAAAAAGTAAAAGCAATTATTTGTTTAGGAATTGATAACAAAAAAATAATTGATGCCTTTAGAGATGTAGTCGATATGATGGTTGAAGTTGACAACATGCGAGATGCTGTTATTACGGCAAAACATTTAACTGAAAAAGGAGATGCTGTTTTATTATCGCCTGCTTGTGCAAGTTTTGATTTATTTCAAAACTATGAAGACAGAGGAAATCAATTTAAAGCAGCTGTAAAAAATCTATAGAAGTTTATTATGAAAGAGTTTATAAACAGTTTAAGAGGAGACAAAGTTATCTGGGCATTCGTTGCTTTGATGGCGATGCTTTCTTTTATGCCTGTTTTTAGCGCAAGTAGTAATTTGGCATATATGCGTCATGGTTCAGGAAATGCGTTTACTTATTTGTTGAAGCATGCTGCACAGGTATTTGTTGGATTTTTTATTTTATACAAAATTCACAAAGTACCATATCATTATTTTAAAACAATTTCCAAAATAATGTTACCTGTTGTTTGGATTTTGTTGGTTTATACTTTGCTCAAAGGAACAATGATTGATGGTGCCAATGCAAGTAGATGGATTCAAATTCCGTTTATTGGTATTACCTTTCAAACATCAACTTTAGCCGCCATTGTTTTATACATTTATGTAGCAAGATTTTTATCCAAAAAAAGAGAAACTCCAATTACTTTTAAAGCTTCTATTTGGGAATTATGGACGCCAGTTTTCATAACATTGGCATTAATTTTACCTGCAAATTTATCTACAGCAGCGTTAATTTTTTCTATGGTTTTAATGTTGGTTTTTATTGGGAAATATCCATTAAAATACATCGGAGTTATACTTGGTGTTGGATTAGTAAGTTTGGTGTTTTTTGTTTTAGTAGCCAAAGCTTTTCCTGGTGCATTCCCAAATCGTGTTGATACATGGATTAGTCGTATTGATAATTTTGCTACCGATAAACCTGATGAAGATGACTATCAAATTGAAAAAGCAAAAATAGCTATTGCTTCAGGTGGCGTTTACGGACTTGGACCTGGAAAAAGTGTTCAAAAAAACTTTTTACCACAATCTTCTTCCGATTTTATTTATGCCATAATTGTTGAAGAATATGGCTTATTTGGCGGATTATTTGTATTAGGATTATATCTTTTACTATTATTCAGATTTGTAGTTGCAGCTCATAAATCAACAACGCTTTTCGGTAAATTATTAGTTGTTGGACTTGGTTTTCCAATCATTTTTCAAGCCATGACCAATATGGGAGTTGCTGTAGAATTATTACCAGTCACAGGACAAACATTACCATTAATAAGTTCTGGTGGAACTTCGATTTGGATAACCTGTATTGCTTTGGGTATTATTATCAGTGTTACCAAAAAAGAAGAAGAAATAGCTGAAGACGAAGCTGAAAAAGCTAAACGTGAAGCAGCTTTACAAAAATTAATTGATAAACAATTAGAAGAAGATGAATTGGAAGAGGAAGATTTTTCAATAGTTGAAAATCAAAATCCTTTAGATGTAGTTTTAAATAAATAAAGAGATGAAAAAACTAAAATTCATAATTAGCGGAGGCGGAACTGGCGGACATATTTATCCGGCAATTGCTATTGCAAATGAATTGAAGTTACGATTTCCTGATGCCGAGTTTCTTTTTGTTGGAGCAAAAGATAAAATGGAAATGCAAAAAGTACCGCAAGCAGGATATAAAATTGAAGGTCTTTGGATTGCTGGATTACAACGTAAATTAACGTTTCAAAACGCTATGTTTCCTTTGAAATTAATGAGCAGTTTATGGAAATCAAGAAGTATTATTAAAAAATTTAAACCTGATGTTGTTATTGGAACTGGAGGTTTTGCTTCTGGTCCGTTGCTTCAAATGGCTAATAGTGCAAATATTCCAACTTTGGTTCAAGAGCAAAATTCATATCCAGGAATCACAAATAAATTATTGAGCAAAAAAGCCAATACCATTTGTGTTGCCTATGAAAATTTAGAACGTTTTTTTCCAAAAGAGAAAATTATTTTAACAGGAAATCCAGTTCGTCAAGATTTGCTAGATATTTCAAATAAAAGAAATGAAGCAATAGAGTATTTTAAATTAAAAGAAGAAAAGAAAACTCTTTTAGTACTTGGTGGAAGTCTTGGATCAAGAAGAATAAATCAATTAATAGAAAGTAAAATATTTGATATAGTTGCCAATGATATTCAGGTTATCTGGCAATGTGGTAAATTTTATATTGAAGAATACAAACATTATTCAGACAATAAAAATGTACAAGTTACTGCTTTTATAGACAGAATGGATTTGGTTTATGCAGTAGCAGATTTTGTGATTTCTCGTGCTGGTGCATCATCGGTTTCCGAATTATGTTTAGTAGGAAAGCCAACTATTTTTATTCCGTCACCAAACGTTGCTGAAGATCATCAAACAAAAAACGCTAAAGCAATTGTAGAAAAAAATGGCGCTTTGATGATTAAGGAAAATGAATTAGACGAAAAATTTGATGAAGTTTTTCAAAATTTAATTTCTGACGAAAAATTGCAAAATGATTTGTCAAAAAATTGTAAAGAACTAGCAAAACCTAATGCTACAAAAGATATTGTTGAAGAAATAATTAAGTTGATTAAATAATGAATTTGAACCAAATACATAATGTTTATTTTATTGGAATTGGCGGCATCGGCATGAGTGCTTTGGCGCGCTATTTCCAAAATATTGGCAAAAATGTATCTGGTTACGACAAAACACCTTCAACATTGACCAATGAACTTATTGCAGGTGGAATGTCAATTCATTTTGTAGATGATATAAACTTGATACCAAAAGATTATTATATTGAAAACACGTTAGTAGTTTTGACGCCAGCAGTTCCAATAACACATTCAGAATTAAATTATTTTTTAGAACGCGATTATATTGTAAAAAAGCGTGCTGAAGTTTTAGGAATAATAACCAAAGATACTTTTTGTTTTGCGGTTGCTGGCACACACGGAAAAACAACAACTTCAAGTATTCTTGGTCATATTTTGTATGAAAGTGGCGCTGACGTTACCGCTTTTCTTGGAGGAATAGTTGAAAATTACAATTCAAATTTAATTGGTTCAGGAAAAAATATTTCAGTTGTTGAAGCTGATGAGTTTGACCGTTCCTTTTTACATCTTCATCCAAACATTGCCTGTGTAACTTCAATGGATGCGGATCATTTGGATATTTATGGCGATGCTTCTTCAATTGAATCCTCTTTCAGAGAATTTGCAGATAAAGTTTCAGATAAATCAAAATTGTTTGTTCCAAAAGGGTTACCATTAGAAGGTTTGACAGTGGCAATAAACGAAGAAGCAACATTTACAGCAACAAATATTAGAATTGAAAATAGTGCATATGTTTTTGATGTAAAATCACCTTCAGAAACAATTGAAAATATAGCATTCAGCTTGCCTGGACATCATAATTTAATGAATGCCTTGATGGCTTTAGCGATGGCGAAAACGTTTGGCACCCCAACCAACGACATTGCTAAAGCCTTGGCTTCATTTAAAGGTGTACAACGTAGATTTTCATATCAAATTAAATCTGAAAATTTAGTTTATATCGATGATTATGCACATCATCCAACAGAAATTGAAGCGGTTCATCAAGCTGTTAGAGAATTATATCCAAATCAAAAAGTTTTGGCCATTTTTCAACCACATTTATTCAGTAGAACTAAAGATTTTATCGATGGCTTTGCCGAAAGTTTATCAAAATTTGACGAAATACTATTATTAGATATTTATCCTGCAAGAGAGCTTCCAATGGAAGGCGTTACATCAAGTTGGTTATTGTCAAAAATTGAAAACTCAAACAAAAAATTAGTTTCAAAATCAGAGTTGATTTCTGAAATATTGAAAAGTAATTCTAAGGTAATTGTTACTATCGGTGCAGGCGATATTGGTGAATTAGTTCCAAACGTTAAAAAAGCATTATCATGAAGATTTTAACTTGGACAAATATCAGATTATTACTCATGTTTATTTTAGTGATTTTTTTGTATTCATTTACTTCATATAGAAATAATCATAGAAAAATAAAGAAAGTAGAAGTAGAAATTCTAGATAATAACACGCCTTTTATTAAATCTGAAATGGTTAATAAATTGTTAATAGAAAAAAATAGTAATGCTAAAACTTTTACTAAAGAAACTTTAGTTTTGAAGAAACTAGAGAATTCTATCAACGAACAAAAGTTAATTCAGAAAGCTGATGTATTTGTCAGTGTTGATGGAGTTTTAAAAGCAGTGGTAAAACAAAAAACTCCTCTGGGAAGAGTTAGTACTGAAAATAGATCTTTTTATATTGATTATGAAGGAAATGAGATGCCTTTTTCAGACAATTATACAGCGAGAGTTCCACTCATTTCGGGGGATATTAATGGAGTGAAAAAAGAAAAATTGGCTCTGGTGTTGAGGACAATTTTTGAAGATGAGTTTTTGAAAAAAAATATCATTGGTGTTCAAGTTTTGCCTAATGGCAGCTTGATTTTAGAAAACAGAAATTATGATTTTAGAATAGATTTTGGTCGAACGATCAATGTTGAACGAAAATTTAATAATTATAAAGCATTTTTTCAAAAAGCAGTTTCAGATAGCACTTTGAATAAATACAAAATGATAAATCTGAAGTTTACACAACAAGTGGTTTGTATTAAATAGTTAAAGTATGGAAAAAGAAAACATCGCCGTTGGATTAGACATTGGAACAACAAAGATTGTTGCAATGATTGGAAAGAAAAACGAGTATGGCAAATTAGAGATTTTAGGCGTTGGTAAAGCCAAAAGTCTAGGTGTAGCGCGTGGTGTTGTAAACAACATTACTCAAACTATTCAATCCATTCAACAAGCAGTTTTAGAAGCCGAAAATAATTCGGGTTATAAAATCAATGATGTTGTGGTTGGAATTGCGGGTCAACATATTCGTAGTATTCAACATACTGACTATGTGATTAGAACCAATCCCGAAGAAGTTATAAGCGGAAAAGATATCCAGTTATTAATCGATCAAGTGAATAAACTTGCAATGCTTCCTGGTGAAGAAATTATTCATGTATTGCCGCAAGAGTTCAAAATTGATGGTCAATCAGAAATAAAAGAACCAATTGGAATGTATGGTGGAAGATTGGAAGCAAGCTTCCACGTTGTGGTCGGACAAGCAGCTTCTATTAGAAACGTTGGTCGTTGCATTCAAAGTTCAGGAATTGAATTATCTGGTTTAACATTAGAACCATTAGCTTCAGCCGATGCAGTTTTAAGTCAGGAGGAAAAAGAAGCAGGTGTTGCTTTAATTGATATTGGTGGTGGAACTACAGATTTAGCGATTTTTAAAGATGGAATTATTCGTCATACTGCAGTAATTCCTTTTGGAGGAAATGTAATTACGGAAGACATTAAAGAAGGTTGTTCAATTATTGAAAAGCAAGCAGAATTACTAAAAACAAAATTCGGTTCTGCTTGGCCAGGTGAAAACAAAGACAATGAAATAGTATCAATTCCAGGTTTACGTGGTCGTGATCCAAAAGAAATTTCACTAAAGAACTTATCAAAAATTATCCATGCGAGAGTTGTGGAAATAATAGAACAAGTTTATACTGAAATAAAAGCATATGGTCATGAAGATCCAAGAAAGAAATTAATTGCTGGAATTGTATTAACTGGTGGTGGTTCTCAATTGAAACACATCAAACAAATTGTTGAGTACATTACAGGAATGGATACAAGAATAGGTTATCCTAATGAACATTTAGCTGGAAATTCAAGTCAAGAAATTTCAAGTCCATTGTATGCAACTGCTGTTGGATTAGTAATGAATAGCATTGCAAATAATACTGTTAGCGCTTATAAAATTGAATTAAAAGATTCGTTTACAGAAACTACAAGACAAGTTCATGTTCCTGTTGCAGAGCAGCCAATTGAAGAAGTTTCAAATGAAGTTTTTGAAGAAGCGAAAGTGCAAGAAAAAGAATCTACAGGTGAAAAAATTAAGAAATCGTTTTTCGACCGATATGTAGAAAAAATTAAAGATTTTTTAGATAACGCAGAATAAAACCATAATAAGTCAAACAAAACAAAAACCAAAATAGTATGATAAGCAACTCAGAATTTGGAAATATATCATTTGATTTGCCAAAAAATCAATCAAATGTTATTAAAGTAATTGGAGTTGGTGGCGGAGGAAGCAATGCCATTAACCACATGTTTAAGCAAGGAATTAAAGGTGTAGATTTTATAGTTTGTAATACTGATTCTCAGGCATTACAAAATAGTGCTGTACCAAATAAAATTCAATTAGGTGTTAATTTAACAGAAGGTTTAGGCGCAGGAGCGAATCCAGATGTTGGGCAACAATCTGCAATAGAAAGTATTGCTGATATTGAAAAGATGTTAGATACAAACACGAAAATGGTTTTTATTACTGCTGGAATGGGCGGAGGAACAGGTACTGGTGCTGCACCGGTAATTGCTCAATTGGCCAAAGAAAGAGATATTTTAACTGTTGGTATTGTTACTATTCCATTTCAATTTGAAGGGAAAGTACGTTCTGACCAAGCTTTACAAGGTGTTGAAAGATTAAGAAAACAAGTAGATTCTTTGATTGTTATTAATAATAACAAATTAAGAGAAGTTTACGGTAATCTTGGTTTCAAGGCTGGTTTCTCAAAAGCAGATGAAGTTTTGGCAACTGCTTCAAGAGGAATTGCAGAAGTAATTACACATCATTATACTCAAAATATTGACTTAAAAGACGCAAAAACGGTTTTATCAAATAGTGGAACTGCAATAATGGGTTCATCTGTTGCTTCAGGTGAAAACAGAGCAAAAGAAGCTATAATTTCTGCTTTAGATTCACCATTATTGAATGATAATAAAATTACAGGTGCCAAAAACGTATTGTTGCTTATCGTTTCTGGAACTAGCGAAATCACTATTGATGAAATTGGAGAAATCAATGACCATATTCAAGCCGAAGCAGGTTATAACGCTAATATTATCATGGGAGTTGGTGAAGATGAAACGCTAGGCGAATCAATTGCGGTAACTATTATTGCTACTGGTTTTAATGTAGAACAACAAAATGAAATAGTAAATACTGAACCAAAAAAAATAATTCACTCTTTAGAAGATGATCAAAAACTAGTTAGAGATTTATCTCAAAAACCAGTTGACGTTTTTCAATCAAAAGTAGAATCACCAGTTGAAGAAAAGGAAGAAAAAATTGTTTTTGAATTGATCGAAGACGATTTTGAAACAACTTCACCTGTTGTTAATGAAGATGAAAATGAATTGATTGCTATGACGCAATTCATAAAAAATTTAGATGTGACTTTTGAAATTGTTTCTCCAATAAAAGATATTGATTTCAGAATTACAACTCCTGAAGTTAAAGAAATTAATGTTGTTGAACCTCAAACTATTTCTAAAGAAGAAGAGCAAATCACTTTTACTTTTGAAGCTCAAACAGAGATGAAAAGTGAAGCTGAAGAGACAAAAATTGTTTTCGATTTATCCGATGAAACTAAAAACATCGAAGTTAATGAGCCAGTTCAATTTGTTCCTGTAACGGAGTTAAATGAAGAAGGAATTATCAAGTATTCATTAGAAGAATACATGGAATTAGAGAATGATTTGTTGAATTCAAAACCAGCAGCTAACGCAAAAGTTGAAGAACCTATAGATGAAGCTTTAGATATTACAATGAAAGATGTAACAGAAACTAAAACTTCAACATTTACACCTTCTTTTGAAGATGTTTCTCCAATAGAAATGACCATTGAAGAAACTTTAAAAATGCGCGCTGATGAAAGAAGAAGAAAGTTAAAAGAGTTTAATTATAAATTCCATAATAATCCATCGAGAGTTGATGAATTAGAAAAAGAACCAGCATACAAGCGTTCAGGAATTGATTTAAATGAAAATCAACCTTCAAATTCTGCATCACGTTTGTCATTAGGAACCGATAGTAATAATGATAATCAATTGCGTTCAAATAATTCATTTCTACACGACAATGTAGATTAATTATAAAAGATACAAATTCAAAACCCGAAAGTTTCCTAGAGATTTTCGGGTTTATTTTTTTAACTTCGCAACACAAAAAAATACACATTAAAAAACTAAAAATATGAGTTTATCGGCAAAAGTAATGAGCGA
Source organism: Flavobacterium sp. PMTSA4 (assembly GCF_032098525.1). Lineage (NCBI taxonomy): Bacteria > Pseudomonadati > Bacteroidota > Flavobacteriia > Flavobacteriales > Flavobacteriaceae > Flavobacterium > Flavobacterium capsici. The sequence goes on along the minus strand of NZ_CP134890.1, from coordinate 1,667,914 downwards.
AATGAAAGAAGCAATGAAATCAAAAGATACAATTGCTTTAGAAGCTTTACGTGCAATAAAATCTGAATTATTGTTAGCACAAACTGCTACTGGTTCAAAAGAAGAGTTAGCAGAAGCAGATGAAATAAAGATATTGCAGAGATTAGTGAAAATGAGAAAAGATAGTGCTGAAATTTTCTCTAAACAAAATCGCCCAGATTTAGCAGAACCAGAATTGGTTCAAATATCAGTAATCGAAAAATTTCTTCCAGCACAATTATCAGAATCTGAAATTGAGGCAATTATTTCAAAAATTATTTCGGAAACCGGCGCATCAGGAATTGCATCTATGGGTAAAGTAATGGGATTAGCTTCATCTCAAATTGGCGGACAAGCAGAAGGAAAAGTTATTTCTGGAATCGTAAAAAAACTATTAACATAGTTTTGAATTAGATTTCTAACTTATTATGGCTGCGTAGTTCAACTGGATAGAATATCGGATTTCGGCTCCGACGGTTGCAGGTTCGACTCCTGTCGCAGTCACAATTAAAAGCTCCAAATTTATTATATGGAAATTATTTTACTTGTTTTTTTTGGAGTATTATTATTTGGAGTTTTTATAGCTTATACTCTTAATTTTTTTCTCAGCTTACTAGATGATATTTGGATAGCTTTTTTTGAACGACCATTGTATGTTCATTTATATTTATCACCAAAGAAAATTTCTGAGGAAGAACAATTTATTTTAAGGCAAAAATTTACTTTTTATAATAAACTTTCAGAAAAACAAAAAAAGTATTTTCACCACAGATTAGCTGTTTTTAATCAAACATATCAATTTATTCCACGTGGTGATTTTCAAATGAATAAAGAAGCACAAGTTTTGATTGCTGCTACTTATGTAATGTTAACTTTTGGTATGAGAAAGTATTTGGTCAATATTTTTGATAAAATAATTATATATCCAGAAGAATATTTATCTACACATACTGAACAATATCATAAAGGAGAATTTAATCCCAGGATGAAAGCTGTTGCTTTTTCTTGGAAACATTTTTACGAAGGTTATGAGATTGATAATGATAATTTAAACCTAGGAATACATGAATTTAGTCATGTGATTCATCATCATAGTTTAAGAAATACTGATGCTAGTTCACTTTCTTTCAAAAAACATTTTGAAACTATTATGAAGGAAGTAAATCACCCGCCAAATAGACAACGATTGATTGATTCAAATTATTTTAGAATATATGCTTATACCAACCAATTTGAATTTATTTCTGTAATTATTGAGCATTACTTTGAAACTCCATATCAATTCAAAAATGAATTTCCAGAATTGTATGCAAATGTCTCAAAAATGCTAAATCATAAGCATTAAAAGTTTGTCAAATTCTTTAAATTAGCTATTGTTTGTGTTGGGTTTTCTGCATTAAAAACAAAACTTCCAGCTACTAAAACATCAGCACCAGCATCAACTAATTGTTTTGCGTTTTTTGAAGTAACTCCACCATCAATTTCAATTTTTGTTGAAGCATTTTTTCTCTTTATTATTGCTTTTAGTTTTTCTACTTTTGCATAGGTGTTTTCTATAAAACTTTGCCCTCCAAAACCTGGATTTACACTCATTAAGCAAACCAAATCGATATCTTGAATTACATCTTCCAATAAATCAATATTTGTATGTGGGTTTAAAGCAACTCCAGCTTTCATTCCTTCTGCTTTTATTGCTTGTAACGTTCTGTGCAAATGAGTACAAGCTTCGTAATGAACGGTTAAAATATCGGCGCCTAATTTTTTAAAAGTTGTAATATATCTATCAGGATCAACAATCATTAAATGTACATCGATAGTTTTTTTTGCATGACGCGAAATAGCATCTAAAACAGGCATTCCAAAAGAAATATTTGGAACAAAAACACCATCCATAATATCAATATGAAACCAATCAGCTTCGCTGTTATTAATCATTTCGATATCGCGTTGAAGATTAGCAAAATCAGCAGCTAAAACTGATGGTGCAATAAGTGTATTTTTCATTGTTGTTGTTATGTTGTTTATCCTGAATTTATTTCAGAATTAGTTGTAGTTGCAAAGATAATTTTTATTTAAAGAATCTGAAACAAGTTCTGATTAAAAAGTAAAACTCCGGTAATCAGCCGGAGTTTCAATCATCAATCAAAAAACGAACAGTTAATCAGACTGTTTGTTATCGCTTTTAGGTTTTAACCTAAATATGTTTTTAATATTTTACTTCTAGATGTATGTTTTAATCTACGAATTGCTTTTTCTTTAATTTGACGAACACGCTCACGAGTTAAATCAAAAGTTTCTCCAATTTCTTCTAAAGTCATTGGATGTTGGTCACCTAAACCAAAGTATAAACGAACAACATCAGCTTCTCTAGGAGTTAAAGTTTCTAAAGAGCGTTCAATTTCAGTACGCAATGATTCGTGAATTAATTCTCTATCTGGATTTGGAGATTCACCTGAACGCAAAACGTCGTATAAGTTAGAATCTTCACCTTCAACAAGTGGCGCATCCATTGATAAATGACGACCAGAATTTTTCATTGATTCTTTTACATCATTTACTGTCATATCAAGTTCTTTCGCAATTTCTTCAGCACTTGGTGGACGTTCGTTAGATTGCTCTAATAAAGCGTACATTTTGTTGATTTTATTGATAGAACCAATTTTATTTAATGGTAAACGAACAATACGAGATTGTTCTGCTAAAGCTTGTAGAATAGATTGACGAATCCACCAAACAGCATATGAAATAAACTTGAAACCACGAGTTTCATCAAAACGTTGAGCAGCTTTAATCAAACCAAGATTTCCTTCGTTGATTAAATCGGGTAAAGTTAATCCTTGATTTTGATACTGTTTTGCTACAGAAACTACGAAACGTAAATTAGCTTTTGTTAATTTCTCTAAAGCACGTTGATCTCCAGCTTTGATTCTTTGTGCTAATTCTACTTCTTCATCAGCGGTAATCAAATCTACTTTTCCGATTTCTTGTAGGTATTTGTCTAAGGAAGCAGTTTCACGATTAGTTACCTGCTTGGTGATTTTGAGTTGTCTCATTAAATTTTTCCTTTTCTTTTTAAAGCGTTCAGGTGGTTATACGTAATTAGATTCAAAAAAGTTACAATTTTTTAATATTGAAGTGATTTTTTTTTCTACATAATTAATCTAACACCATTTAGCTCAGAAACTCTATAAGAAAATCGATCTCCAGGTGAACTGATAAACATAAAATTAGTTGGGATTTTCCACTTTTGACTCAATTCTTCAATTAAATCAGGACCAAATTTTCCTTCTAATTGAATGTATTCAAGCTTGATTTCAGGATATGCTCTATCTAAAGCATTAAAATCGCTCATAAAATCCTCTGAAACTTGCTTGTTTTCATCAACTATAGTTACAATTTTTAGTTTTTTTGTTATTTCATTTTCTTCAACATAAAGTATGGCTTTATTCAATTGTGAAATATTATCACCTTTTGAGAAATAAACAAATTCTTGTTGAGTTAAACGGTTGATTTTCTTTGTTAATAAAACTTCTCCAATACGAGCGTGTTTTTTAAAAGAATCTATAAAGCTTTTTATAACTACTAAAAGATATTGAAGAACAAATTTTCTGTTTAATAATAAAAAGATTAATACAATCGACGGAACAAAATATTGAAGAAATACAACTAAATATTCAGGGTGTAATTTTATGTTTCCATAAATGGCGACAATAATTGCAAATATTGCTATTGCTACTACATAAGGTTGCGCGTATTCTGGGCGTGGTAATTTTGAACGTTTTATTTTTAGCAAGAAATTACCAAAACCAAAATAAGCCATTACTGCAAGAAATGACATGGTGTAAACTCCAGCCAATGGTCGTAATTCACCATTTGTAATTAACAAAACGGATACACATAATAAGAAGAATACAAATAGAATTCTTGGAGAACTGCCGCTTTTATTTTCTTTTATAAGTGCTTGAGGTAGTATTCTGTCTAATGACATGCGTTTCATTAATCCAGAAACACCAACATAAGAGGTTAAAACTGCACCACTCAATACTAAAACCGCATCTATTGAAATTAAAGTTCCAAGATTTGAACCTCCAGTTATACTTCCAAGATGTGAAAGTAATGTTTCTTGATGTTGACCCACTTCAATCATAGGAACTACACCGATAATTACCAAAGCCATTAATGGATTTATAACACTGACAGCAATCCACATATTTCGTAATGTTTTTCTAAAAACACCTTTGTCTTGTTCTTCTACAAAATTTGCTGAACTTTCAAAACCTGAAATACCTAACATTGCTGTACTAAAACCTAAAAACAATGCCACAGGAATACTTCCGTTTATAGGTTGTTTGAAATTAACTGACATTATGCTAAAATCATTTGTATAAGCAAACCAAATTCCGCTTCCTATAAGGAATAACATTGATGCTAGATGAAAAACAAATATAAAAATAGCCACATTAGAAGATTCTTTTATTCCGGCCATGATTAGCAGTAAAAAAAATGTCAAAAGACCAATTGTTGCCCAAAAAACAGAAATTGAATCTACTAAACTATGAAGATAATGCATTGCTTCACTTGCTGATAATACTGCTGTTGCCATATAAGAAAGAATGGTTAAACAAGCAGCGATTGAAGCATTACTTTTAGAAGTTGTATTTAATAAAATATTATATGCACCGCCATTTAGAGGTAATGCACCAACAGCTTCACCATAAATTTTTCGGAATAAATATAAAACTCCTGCAACTATTAGTAGCGAAATCCAAGCATATTGTCCTGCATACATTATGGCTAAGGCTGAAACATATAAACACGATGAAGTAATGTCGTTTCCACATATTGCTGTGGCAGCGAATTCTTTTAGTTTTTTGTGGGTACTCATTAGGGATTTTTAATGATAATAGAAATCCAAAGATAATATTTTTATATTTAAATAGTTTCCAAAAAAAACAAACTTGCCAAATGAACAAACCTATATTTCGAAAAATTTAAAAACACAAAAGTTTGTATCAATATAGAAATTAGTTATTCAAACTGTATCTTAAACCTGTTCTTATTACAAAAGAATATGGTTTTACAGAATTCTTGCTATCAAAAGTGTTCAAGTGATAGTTAAAAATTGGTTCCACAATGATTTTCAATCTTTTGTTTAATTTATAGTCAATTCCTAAGCCAAGATTAGCTGTGAAATTTATTTTCATCAAATTTGAAGTTTCTCCAATGAATTGACCAAAACCATTTTTAGTTTTTGCATAAATTTCATTTTTATTGAGGATTAAAAAACTAAAACCTGCAATTCCATTTATCCCAAATTTTGAATTTATCAAGTTGTATTTAATATCTAATGGAATTTCAGAATATGATATTTCTTGAGTTAGTTCCATTGTTTCAGAATTATTCGAATCTAAGTATATTGATTGATTTAAAGTGTTTGGGTTATAATTGATAAAAGAATAGTTTGTTGTATTTATGAGTACATTTGAAGTGGTTAAGCTATAATTAGTGATTCCATATCCAATTCTAAACGAAATTTTTTCAAACAAATTACAACTTAATCCAAATCCAAAACTAGATTTAATGTTCGATTTTTTAGCATTATTGTCAAGTCTGTTATCTAAAAAAGATTTATTTGCCATAGTATTGTAAAGTGTAGGCGACACATAGATGTCTATTTCAAATTTTCTATATTTAACACTACTGTCTTTTTTAGTTGTATTCTCAGGTAACATTTTTATATTTTTAATTTTCTCTTTCTTTTTAGAAACAGAATCAATTGCCGTTTTACTTGATTTTTTTGTAATGGTGTCTTCTAACTTATTAAAGCTTTTTAAATCTAATTTTGTTTCTTCTTGATTTTCATTAATATTAATTTCTTCTTTTATTTCATTATTAATTGAATTGTTGGTTGAAAAAAACGTGTTTTTGTTATTTACAGAAGAAATTAATGATTTTGAAATATGTTTTTTTGATTTATTATTTTTCGTTGAATTAGTTTCTCTATTTTTTTTTGATTTTTTGGCGCTGTTATTATTTTTAAAACTTTCCTGATTGGTTTTTTTATTTTGAGCATTTTCGATAGAATCTTTATCAATTGAGTTGTTATTTTCGGTTACTGAATAATTTTCAATAGTATTTGAATTAATATTGTTCTCATTATAATCAATATCTATGGTTTTTAAAGTTGAATTATTAGTATCAACCTGATTTTCTTTTTTTGATGAATTGAAATTCAAGTAAGTTTTGGTCGAAAAGACTATAAAAATTAGAAATAGAGGTGTAAACCAAAACCAAAAGAGAATAATTCTTCTTTCTTTCTTTTTCTTCAATTCAAGTTCAATATTTTCCCAGACTTTTTTGGATGGAATATTATCTAATTTTTCCAAATTAGTTTTATAAAATTTTCCTATATCATTTTTAGATTCCATTTATAACTTGTTTTTGATTGAATTCTAAAATTTTATTTTTTAAGATTGCTTTTGCTTTATGTAAATTTGATTTCGAAGTTCCTTCGGAGATTGAAAGCAATTTTGCTATTTCACTATGAGAATAATCATCAAGTTCATAAAGGTTAAAAACCAATCGATATTGATTTGGTAGTTCTTGAATAAATTGTAGTAATGAATCAAGAGATATTTCTAAATTGGATAAAGTTATTTCTTCATCCATTACTTTAAATATTCCATTTTCAATCGGATAGTTTTTGATTGTTTGCTTGAATTTAGAAATGGCTTTATTTATTGTAATTTTTTTCATCCATCCTTCAAAACTTCCTCTATTTTTATATTTAGAAATGTTAGAGTAAATTTCTAAAAATGAATCATGTAAATTATCTTCCGCATCGTTAAATGAATTACAATATTTTAAACTAAGATTGAATAATTGGTTTGCATAAATATCATATAGTGCTTTTTGATGCACTAGATTATTTTTTTTACAACCATTAATTATTTCTTCTAAAGTCAATTTGCTAAATGTCTAAAACATTAATTATAATTTATTAATTTCAAGCGTATTTTCACAATATGAACCTTCAATTCCTGTAGTTTTTGTTCTTATTACTCCTGTTATAAAATTATTTCCAAAGTGAATTGTTGCTTCATTTGTGTTTTGTCCGTCAACTATTGATATATCTCCAGATATAACTTCCCATTCCATTGTTGAATAATCAAAACTGGTAGAATTTGTATAAATATAAGATGTATTAGTTTTTACTAATATTCTGCCATCAATATCACAACAAGTCGCAACTCCAAATACACAATCTTCATCTTGATCATATAAATAGGAATCATCCGCTTTATCGCGAGAACAATTAATCGATAAAAATAGAATTAAAAAAGTTATTAAAATGTGTTTTATTTTTTTCATGATTTAAGGTTTTTATAAATAATAGTACACAAAACATGAAAAGGTTGCCTTATTAAATAAAAAAAAACTCCAATCTATTAAAATTGGAGTTTTATAATGAATTAATAATACTAGTTTACTAACCTTTTGGAGCGTCTTTTTTCTCTTCTCTTGGTGGACGAGGTAAAAGTTGTTTTCTAGAAACTTTTTCTTTTCTAGTTTTTGGGTCAACGCCAAGGTATTTCACCATAAATACATCACCCATTTTTACAACATCGGCAACATTTTCTGTTCTTTCCCAAGCAAGTTCTGAAACGTGAAGTAATACTTCGTTTCCTGGAGCTTTTGTGTATTCTACTACTGCACCAAAATCAAGCATTTTAATTACTTTTACTTCATATGCTTCACCAACTTCTGGTTTGAAAACAATAGAGTCTATTTTTGCTAAAACTTTTGCAATTCCATCTGGATCTGTACCTAATATTTCAACAACTCCTTGTTCATCAACTTCATTAATAACAATAGTTGTTCCTGTAGCTTTTTGTAATTCTTGAATCACTTTTCCACCTGGTCCAATTAATGCACCAATGAAAGCACCAGGAATTGTTCTTGTAATGATTTTTGGAGCATGTTTTTTAACATCATTTCTAGGTGCAGCTATTGTTTCAGTAAGTTTGCCTAAAATATGCAAACGTCCTTCACGAGCTTGGTCTAAAGCTTGCTCCATGATATCATAACGCAATCCGTCAATTTTAATGTCCATTTGACAAGCAGTAATTCCATCAGCAGTTCCAGTGACTTTAAAATCCATATCACCTAAATGATCTTCATCACCTAAAATATCTGATAAAACTGCAAATTTTGAACCATCAGTAATTAATCCCATTGCGATACCAGAAACTGGTTTCATCATTTGAACTCCAGAATCCATCAAAGCCATTGTTCCAGCACAAACAGTAGCCATTGAAGAAGAACCATTTGATTCTAATACTTCAGAAACTATTCGTATTGTATATGGACAATCAGCAGGAATCATATTTTTTAATGCACGTTGTGCCAAGTTTCCATGACCAACTTCTCTTCTTGAAGTTCCTCTTAAAGGTTTAGCTTCTCCAGTTGAAAATGGGGGGAAATTATAGTGTAAATAAAATTTTTCTTCACCTTGTTCGCTAGGCGAGTCAATTTGATTTGCTTCTCTAGAAGTTCCTAAAGTTACAGTTGCTAAAGCTTGAGTTTCTCCACGAGTAAATAGAGATGAACCGTGAACTCTTGGCAAATAATCAACTTCACACCAAATTGGTCTGATTTCAGTAGTTTTTCTTCCATCTAAACGAATTCCTTTTTCAAGGATTACGTTACGAACAGCTTCTTTTTGAGTTTTGTAGTTGTATTTAGAAACTAATTCAGCTAAATCTGCATTTTCAGCATATTCTTCTTCAGTGTATAAAGCTTTTACTTCTTCTTTAACTACTGCAAATTTTTCGCCTCTTTCACTTTTTGCTGAAGCTTCTTGAGCAATTGCATAATATTTATCATAAGAAGCTGCTTTTATTTTTGCATAAACAGTTTCGTCTTCAACTTCTCCTTCATATTCTCTGTATGCTGGCGAACCAACTGCTGCTCTTAAACGTTCTTGTGCTTGAATTTGAACTTTAATAGCTTCGTGTGCAAATTTAATTGCTTCAACCATTTCTGCTTCTGAAATCTCTTTCATTTCTCCTTCAACCATGGCAACAGAATCCATTGAAGCACCAATCATCATGTCGATGTCTGATAATTCTAATTCAGTTCTGCTTGGGTTGATTACAAATTTTCCATCAATACGTGCAACACGTACTTCTGAAATTAAATTGTAAAATGGAATGTCAGAAACAGCCAAAGCTGCCGATGCAGCTAAACCTGCTAATGCATCAGGCATAACTTCTTCATCGTGACTCATTAACTGAATCATTACTTGCGTTTCAGCGTGATAATCATCTGGGAAAAGTGGACGTAAAACACGGTCAACAAGACGCATTGTTAATACTTCACTATCGCTTGGACGCGCTTCTCTTTTGAAAAATCCACCTGGAAATCTACCAGCTGCTGCAAATTTTTCACGATAATCTACTGTTAAAGGTAAAAAATCTACTCCTGGATTTGCTGTTCTAGCAGATACAGCTGTTGCTAACAACATTGTATCACCACATCTAACTACTACTGAACCATCTGCTTGTTTGGCTAATTTGCCTGTTTCGATGGTAATCGTTCTACCATCGCCTAAATTGATGGTTTCTTGGGTTACTTTTGGAATCATAAAATTTAATTCTGTTTTAAACAATTAGGTTAGTTGTGTTGTTGTTGTAGTTGTTTGTAACCCAATGAAAAACCGAAACTTTTCTTTTATTTATTTTAAAAACAAAAAGAGGCACTTTCGCACCTCTTTATTATTGATTATTTTCTAATATTCAATTCTTTGATAATCTCACGATATCTGTTGATATCTTTTTTCTTTAAATAGTCAAGTAAGCTTCTTCTTTTACCTACTAACTTTACTAACGAACGCTCAGTGTTGTAATCGTGACGATTCGCTTTTAAGTGACCAGTTAAATGGTTAATTCTAAATGTGAACAATGCGATTTGTCCTTCTGCAGATCCTGTGTTTTCTGCTTTTCCTCCGTGTTTAGCGAAGATTTCTGCTTTTGTTTCTTTACTTAAGTACATGCAAATATTATTAAAATGATTATTATGTATGAATTTGGATTTTCCTAATTCGGTTGCAAAGGTAAAAATATTTGTCAATTATGACTACTAATTATGAAAAAATATTTCACCAAATTTTAAAAGCAAAACTATTTTTCAACCAGTAAAAATGCTCTTTTCAATAAAAAAGGAGTGCATATTGTTGTGAAAACTCCCATTATAACTAACATTGAAAATATTTCCAATGAAATAATTCCTGCCTTAAAGGCAATGTTTGCAATAACTAATTCCATAATTCCGCGAGCATTCAAACCAATTCCAATTGCTAAAGCAGTTTTTTTATCTTGTCGTGCAATTCTACTTCCAAAATATCCGCCAATTATTTTCGAGGCAAATGAAACAACAATTATTAGTATCAATAATGGATAATTATGAATGGATGAAAACTGAAATTCAAGTCCAATTCCTGCAAAGAAAATAGGAGCAAGAAACCCCATTGCCATTCCGTTTGTAGTATTGTGAATTGTGTTTAGATGTTTTTCTCCAACTAACTCTTTGGAAATTAACATTGATGCAAAAAAAGCTCCAATGATAAAATGCAAACCAATACTTTCGGTGATTGTAGCAAATATTAAAACAAAAACAAAGAAAATAGCAAACAAGGATTCTTTTCCTTTTAAAAAATTCAAAATTTTGTTCAACTTATCTTCTATGAAATTTTCCTTTCTCGAAAAACGTTCAATTAATTTATAAAAAGCAATAATCAAGAGCACAAAGAAAGTTAGTTTTAAAAGTGTAAAAAATACAGTTTTTCCAATGTTTATAAATGATAGTTCTTCATCTTTTAAATCTAAAATAATCCCAAGTATTGATAGCGCTAGAATATCATCAAAAATGGCAACAGAGATAATTTTTTGTCCCAATGTGCTATTAAGTTTTCCAAAATCCATAAGAATTCGGATGCTTACAGGCAATGCTGTTATTGCAATACACAAACCAACAAAAATGGTTGCCATAATGTCTAACTCGAAAAATTTTCCAAGAAAAACACCTGAAAAGAATGGGATAAAAAAGGCAGAAAGAGAAATAACAATATTTCTACCTTTTAGTGATTTGACGATTCCTTCAAAATTAATTTCGAGTCCTGCTAAAATGATTAATAAGAATACACCAAGTTCTGAAATTACTTTTAATTCTTCGGTTCTATGAATGAAATTTAAAATGGTTGGTCCAAGAATGACACCAGCTATAATTTCTCCAATTAAAGCAGGTTGTTTGAAACGTTCCATTATTTCGCCAAAAAATCTTGCTAGCACTAATAAAATTAGGAGGTTAGCGAAAAAAGGTAATTCTAAAAAAGGAACATTAAAATGCATTTTTATGTTTAATAAAGATTAATTAAAAAACGCATCAAATATAGACAAAGGAATGAAGCAGAAATGATGTTTAAAATAATTTTGCAACTTCTTGATTAACGAATTCTAAAAAGCGTTCGTCGGCTTCAGTAAATGGATCAATTACATGACTATCAATGTCAATTTGACCAATATTTTTGCCATCAACAAAAAGTGGAACTACAATTTCAGATTTAACCGTAAAACTGCAAGCGATATAATTATCTTGAGCAGAAACATCAGGAACAACAAAGTTTGCATTTGACTCAGCAACTTGTCCGCAAATTCCTTTTCCGAAAGGAATTACAGTATGGTCGGTTTCTGCACCAACATATGGTCCAAGATGTAGTGTTTTTGAATCATGATTTGCAAAATAAAACCCAACCCAATTGTAATAAGAAACCGAATCGGATAAAAATTGGCAAAGATTTTTAAGTTTCGTGTCTCTGTTAATTCCGTTTTCAGTTAGTATTGTTACTACTTGCGGTTTTAAATTTTCTAATTTCATTTTTCAAATTTTATGCAAAAGTATTTAAAGAAGCGATTATATTTTATATAAATTTGTTAAAAATTCAGCTTTGAAAAAACTACTTCTTCAATACAAACCATTTCTTCTATTTTTAGGCAAGTTTTTTTTAAGTTATTTGATTTTAACCTTGATTTACCAAACTTATCTAAATCAATTTGATGTAAAAAATGCCGAAATTGATGGTTTTACTAACAGTGTTGCAAAGCAAACAGAATTAGTCTTATCATTGTTTGACGACCAATCCTATACAATGCCACATCTTACTGAACCAAGTGTTAAGTTGTATTATAAAAACAAATACATTTCCAGAATTATTGAAGGTTGTAATGGATTGAGTGTGATGATTTTATTTGTTGCTTTTGTGATTGCTTTTAGCGGAAAATTCAAAAACACTATCGTTTTTATTCTTTTGGGTTTGGTTGTAATTCATGTCTTAAACGTCTTGAGAATTGCTCTTTTGAGTGTTGCTTTGTATTCATTTCCAGAGTATGAACATTTTTTGCATGGAGTGGTTTTTCCTTTGGTAATTTATGGTGTTGTTTTTCTTTTATGGGTAATTTGGGTTAATAACTATTCTTCTTATGCTAGAGTTTCTAAAAAATAACAAGTCAAAAGTTATCTATTCTTCAATTCTAATTTTACTTTTAGTATTGATTAGAGTGTTTGAAAACCAATTGTTTTACGACCCGTTTTTAAATTATTTTAAAAGTGAATATGCTAATTCACCTTTTCCAAAATTCAATATTTTTAAACTTTTTTTCAGCTTAGGGTTTCGGTTTTATTTGAACATGATTATTTCGCTTGGATTACTTTATGTTCTTTTTGATGATAGAAAAATAGTGAAGTTTTCAATCTTTCTTTTTATGGTTTTGGGTTCAATTCTATTAATAAGTTTCTTTTTTGTGCTTACTTTTTTTGCCGAAGAAAGCAAAATGACCTTGTTCTACATCAGACGATTTTTAATTCAACCAATTTTTATACTGCTTTTTATTCCAGCTTTTTATTATCAAAAAATAACTAAACAAGATTAATTTTTGTAACTTTAGTATATAAATACTGAGGATGAAAATTATCAAACAATCTGGTCAAGTTGTCGATTTTAATATTCAAAAACTAAAGCATTCGCTCTTAAAATCTGGTGCAAGTATTGAAACAGTTGAGAAAGTATTGGCACAAATAGAAAGTCAACTTTATGAAGGAATTTCAACAAGAAAAATTTATAAACTTGCCTTTTCATTATTAAAAAAATCTGCAAAATCTCATGCAGCAAGATATAATTTGAGAACAGCTATTCAACAACTTGGACCAGCAGGTTTTTATTTCGAAAAATTTATTGCAGAATTATTTTCTTCGGAAGGTTATTCATCAAAAACAAACCTTTTTTTGAATGGAAAATGTATTTCTCACGAAATTGATGTTGTAATTAAAAAGGATGACCTGATTTCAATTATTGAATGCAAATTTCATAGTACAAACGATAAAGTCACAGATGTTAAAGTTCCCATGTATATTTTGTCGAGGTTTAATGATTTAAAAAGTCAAAAACATTCAATTTTTTCCAATAATGATGAAGTTTCAAAATGCATAATAGTTACAAATAACAGATTTACATCGGATGCAATTGCATTTGGAACTTGCTCAGGATTACAATTATTAAGCTGGGATTATCCTGCTGAAAACTGTTTAAGAAAAAAAGTTGATCGTGATGGTTTGTATCCAATAACGTGTTTGACAACCATTTCTTCTGCTGAAAAAAGTAAATTGTTAGAATTAGGTCTAATCTTAGTTTCACATTTAATAAAAACTCCTGATTTGTTGAGTAAAATTGGAATCAGTCAAAAGCGTAGTGTAAATATTTTAAGAGAAGCAACAGAACTTTGTAATTATATTTAAAATGAAAATAAAATTTATTGGTGGAGCAGGAAGAGTTACTGGTTCAAAAACATTAATTGAAAGTAATGGAATAAGAATTCTAATAGATTGTGGTTTATTTCAGGGAATAAAACCTTTGCGCGAACTCAATTGGGAACCATTGCCAATTTTGCCTTCAACTATTGATTTTGTTTTGTTAACTCATGGTCATCTTGATCATTGCGGTTGGTTGCCAAGATTAGTCAATCAAGGGTTTTCTGGAAAAGTATATTGTACAAGTCCAACAGCTGCAATTTCAAAATTAATTTTATTAGATAGTGCCAAAATTCAGGAAGAAGAAGCCGAAAAGGCAAATGAAGAAAAGTATTCAAAACATGATCTAGCTGAACCTTTATATGATGTAAGTCAAGCAGAAAAAGTTTTTCCTCATTTTAGAATTATTAAAGAAAATGAAGAAATAAATCTAGATACTGAAATTTCTGCAGTTTTCAAAAATGCAGGCCACATTATTGGCGCTTGTTCCATAGAGCTAAAACTTGAGAACAAAATTTTAGTTTTTTCAGGCGATATTGGAAGAGATAATGATGTATTGATGTATCCGCCAACTAAACCTAAAAAAGCTGATTATGTATTTTTAGAAAGCACTTACGGCAATAGAATTCATCCAACAGAAGACACGAAACTATTTTTAGAAATGTTTATCAATAACACATATCATAATCACGGAACTGTTTTGATTCCAAGTTTTGCTGTTGAAAGAGTACAAACATTGATGTTTTTGTTATGGCAACTAAAAAAAGAACAAAAATTGCCTGATATTCCATTGATAATTGATACGCCAATGGGAATAAATGTATTGGATGTTTTTCAAAAAAACACTTCTTGGCACAAGTTAAATGCTTATGAGTGTGAAGAAATGTGTAAAATTTTTACTTTTATTTCCGACTATAAGGAAACCATCGATACAATTTATAATCCAAAACCAAAAGTTGTAATAGCTGCAAGCGGAATGATTACTGGAGGAAGAATTTTGAGTTACATGGAAGAATATATTGGAAAACCTGAAACTTCTGTGATTATTGTTGGCTATCAAGCAGAAGGAACGCGAGGCAGAAAATTATTGGAAGGTGCAAATGAAATTAAGATTTATGGAAAATATTATTCTGTGAATGCTAAAATTTTAGAAATAGAAGGTCTTTCGGCTCATGGCGACCAAAATGATTTAATAAATTGGTTATCAGATTTAGAAACTAAACCACAAAAAGTATTTCTTGTTCATGGCGAAAATCAGCCTGCAGATGAACTTCGTATAAAAATAAAAGAAAAACTTGGCATTGAATGTTCTATTCCTTTAATGGGACAAGAAATAGAAATTTGAAAAAATTAATTATAAATTAAGAACTTAAAAATCAACTTATAGTATCTTTGCGCTATGATTTTCAAAAAACAACTAAGTGTTTTAATAGCATTTCTGGTATTGATTTCCAATTCTGGACTGGCTTTTAATGTACATTTTTGTGAAGGAAAAATAGCTTCTGTAACTTCAGTTTTTTCAAAAGAAGAAGTTTGTAAAATGCCGGTTGAAGTTGAAAAACCATGTTGCGCAAAATTAGAAACTACTCATAAAAAATGTTGTTCAGATAAAGAAGTAAACCTAAAAGACGACATCGAAAAAGTACTGGTTAAAATTTCATTCGATACTAATTTTATTCTTGTTTTCAACGGGTTTACTCCTTTAGAAATCAATCAAATTGCTTCAAAAAAATCCAATGACAAGATTGTTTACAACTGCGATGCTAATGCGCCGCCATTATACAAACTCTACTGTCAATACACATTTTACTCATAATTTTAATTTTTTTATAGAATCTTTTTAGAATATAAATAAATTAAAATTACACTAATGAAAAAAACATTTCTATTCTTTGCTTTGTTGTTTTTCACTTATTCATTTTCACAAGAAGAGCTTGAAGAAGTTAAAGTTAAAGCAACAAAAAAAGGAATAACAAAATCCTTAAAAGGAACTTCAAACACAACATTGGTTACTAGTAAAGAGTTACTAAAAGCAGCGTGTTGTAATTTGGCCGAAAGTTTTGAAACCAATCCATCAATTGATGTGAATTTCTCGGACGCTTTGACTGGAACGAAGCAAATTAAAATGTTAGGATTAACAAGTCCATACATTATGATTACTGAAGAAAACATTCCTTCAGTTCGTGGCGCATCACAAGCTTATGGAATGTCTTTCACACCAGGAACTTGGGTTGAAAGCATTCAAATTACGAAAGGCGCAGGAAGTGTTGTTAATGGCTACGAAAGTATTTCGGGACAAATCAATACCGAATTATTAAAACCAATGGATGATATTCCATTTTTTCTAAATGCTTATGGAGATAACAGTAGCCGATTTGAACTTAATACTCATTTTAATAAAAAGTTAAACGATAAATGGGCAACTAGTTTATTGGTTCATGGGAATGGTCGTTTTGGAGAAAACGATATGAACAATGATGGTTTCTTAGATAATCCAAAAGGCAAACAATTAAACGTAACTAATCGTTGGCAGTATTCTAATCAAGAAACGGGTTGGGTTTCTTTTTTGAATGCCCGATTTATGCACGATGAGAAGTTGTCTGGAGAAATGCATTTTGATCCAGATAGAGATAAATTGACTACAAATCATTGGGGTTCAGAAATTAATACTGAACGTCTAGATTTGGCTTCAAAAATTGGTTATGTATTCAAAGATTTGCCTTTTCAAAGTATTGGTTTTCAAAATGCTTTTACATGGCATAATCAACAATCATATTATGGATTGAATCAATATGACATTAAGCAACAAAGTTTCTATTCAAATTTAATTTTCAATTCAATAATAAGTAACACAAGAAATAAATTCTCAACGGGTTTAAATTTTGCACTAGATAATTATACAGAATTTGTGAATTTAAATGATGTTAGCAGAATGGACAATTCAGTTGGAGCATTCTTTGAATATACCTATGATGATAATGATAAATTCAGTTATATTCTTGGAGGTAGAATAGACAATCATAACCGATTAGGTGCTTTTTTTACTCCAAGATTGCACGTGAAATATAATGTTCTTAAAAATAGTGTTTTGCGTTTGTCAGCAGGAAGAGGAAAGCGTGCAGCTAATATTTTTGCAGAAAATCAAACACTTTTTGCTAGCTCAAGACAATTTTCAGTTTTGGATACAAACGGAAAAATTTATGGATTAAATCCTGAAATTGCATGGAATTATGGTGTAAGTTTTACACAGAAATTCAAAATATTTTCCAAAAATGCCGATGTAACTTTAGATTTCTATAGAACTGATTTTCAAAATCAAGCAGTTGTAGATGTAATGAATTCTCCACAGCAAGTATTGTTTTATAACTTAAAAGGAAAATCATTTGCCAATAGTTTACAATTTGATTTCAATATTGAATTAATGAAGCACTTGAATGTAAGAACGGCATATAAATATTATGACATTGCTACTGATTATCTTTCGGGAACTTTTCAAAGACCATTGCAAGCCAAACATAGATTGTTTGCAAATGTTGAATATGAAACGCATATTTTAGACAAAGGACAACAATGGAAGTTCGATTTTACTACTAATTGGTTAGGAAAACAACAATTACCTTATACTGCTTCTAATCCTGAAGAAGATAGATTTCCAGAGTTTTCACCTTCATTTGCTGTAATGAATTTTCAAGTAACCAGAACTTTTTCTAGTACTTTTGAAATGTATATTGGAGGAGAAAATATTGGCAATTACAGACAAGATAAGGCAATATTAGGAAGTGATAATCCATTTGGAACAAATTTTGATGCATCAATAGTCTATGCGCCAGTTTTTGGTAATATGTATTATGCTGGATTACGATTTAAAATAAAATAATAATAAAACACAGATTATGAAAAATATAATTATCGGAATAATGATTCTATTAGTATCATTTTCGACACAAGCTCAAGAGAAAAAAAATAAAAATGCCAAATATAACATTGAAGTTAATGGTAATTGCGAAATGTGTAAAAAGCGAATTGAAGATGCAGCTTTTTCTGTTTCGGGAGTAAAAAGTGCCGAATGGCATATTGATGACCATATGCTTCATTTAATTATTAATGAGCAAAAATGTTCAATTCTTGATGTGCAAAAAGCAATAGCAGAAGTTGGTCATGATACTAATGATGTTAAAGCAATGGATGAGCAATATCAAAAACTTCACGGTTGTTGCATGTATGAAAGAAAATAAATGATTTAAACTCCTTACTTTTGTAAGGAGTTTTTAATTTAAATCAATACCATTGAAAAAGTTTTTCATTTTAGTTTTCATTTCAATTTCATTCTTTGGATTTTCACAAAAAACAAAACAAGACCAAGCAGTTTGGTTTGCTTATATAGGTCAATATAAAGCATCAAAAAAATGGGGTTATCAAATTGAAGCCCAATTTAGAATGGATAATGATTTAGGTAAAAGTATCCAAAATTTGTATAGAGTAGGTGGAATCTATTTTTTACCAAACAAAAAATCACTTGCTGGAGGATTTTCATTAGTTAAAACATATAATAAAACGGCTGATGATTATTTAAACGAAAACAGATATTGGGAACAATTCCAATTAAATCATAGCTGGAAACAAAATGAAATGGTGCATCGATTTAGATTAGAACAACGTTTTGTTGAAATGTTAGATGTTGATAATACTTTGTTAAGAGAAATGGAGTTTCAAAACAGATTTAGATATTTGAATAGAAACTTATTTCATTTAACTAACTTAAAATCCGGAAAAGAAGAAATTTATCTTGTATTACAAAACGAAGTCTTTTTGAATACTGCCGACAATAAAGTAAACTCAAAATTTGTTGACCAAAATAGATTATTGATTGGTTTAGGGATAAATTATCAAAAAAGCATTCGTTTTGAGTTAGGATATATGAATCATTACATAACTTCCAATAGTCCAACTAATTTAATGCGACATACTATTTCACTTTCATTAATTCAAAATTTAGATTTATTTAAAGAATAGTTAACGAATAGTATTTATAAACGAAATCTAAAAAAATATCATTAAATTCACGCTCTTAAATTTAAAATCTTACTATGGACACTTCAGAATGGATTAAGTTACTAAACCCTGAATTTTACATAAATATGTCGGTTGGTGGTGTCCAAGTTGGACTTTGGATTGTGTTGTTTATTGTTTTTGCTGAAACAGGATTGTTTGCTGGATTCTTTCTTCCAGGTGACAGTTTGCTTTTTTTATCTGGAATTTATGCTTGTAAATATACTGATCTTAAAGGAATTGAACATCCTGGATTAATAGATCAGTTCTACAATTTTGATAACGAATTTACGAGTGTTTTAATTTTAGCATCTTTAGTGGCTATTGCCGGAATCATTGGGAATATGGTTGGATATTGGTTTGGTTCTAAAAGCGGATACTATCTTTACAAAAAAGAAGATAGTTTTTGGTTTAAGAAAAAATATTTAATTCAGTCAAAAGATTTCTTCGAAAAATATGGTGGAAAAGCAATAATCTTTGCACGTTTTTTACCTATTTTCAGAACATTTGCACCAATTGTAGCAGGTATAGTAGCAATGGATAAAAAGAAATTCATGTTTTATAACGTTGTTAGTTCTTTTCTTTGGTCATTCGTGTTAATTTTTTCTGGACACTACTTATATGGATTGTTTTTAGAAAAATTTAATGTGGATTTAAAACACCATATCGAGAAAATAATAATTGCAATTATTCTGGTTTCAACTGTTCCTGTTTTGTTGAAAATGTTTAAAAAAGAAAAGAAAGCAGTATAAAAAAACCGCCTCTAATGAGGCGGTTTTTTTATTTAATCATGATTTACATCATTCCTGGCATTCCTCCACCCATTGGCATTCCTACACCAGCATTTTCTTCTTTAATGTCAATTAATGCACATTCGGTTGTAAGTATCATTCCAGAAACTGAAGCAGCGTTTTCTAATGCTACACGAGTTACTTTTTTAGGATCAATAATTCCAGCTTTAAGCATATCAACGTACTCATCTGTTTTTGCATTGTAGCCATAATTGTCTTTTCCTTCAGCAACTTTTGCAACTACAACTGAACCTTCTAATCCAGCATTTTCAACAATTGTTCTTAATGGAGATTCGATAGCTCTTGATACAATTTGAATTCCTGTTGCTTCATCTGCATTATCAGCTTTTACTTTATCCAATGCTTTTTTAGCTCTTAATAATGCAACGCCGCCACCAGCGACAATTCCTTCTTCCACAGCAGCACGTGTTGCATGTAATGCATCGTCAACTCTGTCTTTTTTCTCTTTCATCTCAACTTCAGATGCGGCACCAACATAAAGAACAGCAACACCACCAGCTAATTTAGCTAAACGCTCTTGCAATTTTTCTCTATCATAGTCAGATGTAGTGGTTTCCATTTGAGCTTTGATTTGATTTACTCTGTTTTTAATCAAATCAGCACTTCCTGCACCATTAACAACGGTTGTGTTATCTTTATCAATAGTTACTTTTTCTGCTGTTCCTAGCATGTCTAAAGTAGCGTTTTCTAAAGTATAACCACTTTCTTCAGAAATCACAGTTCCGCCAGTTAGGATTGCAATATCTTCTAACATAGCTTTTCTTCTATCGCCAAATCCTGGAGCTTTTACCGCAGCAATCTTTAATGCACCACGTAATTTATTTACTACCAATGTTGATAATGCTTCACCGTCAACATCTTCCGCTATAATCACTAACGGTTTTCCTGATTGTGCTACTGGTTCTAAAACTGGTAGTAATTCTTTTAATGAAGAAACTTTTTTATCATACAATAAAATGTATGGATTTTCAAGCTCAACATTCATTTTCTCTGGATTAGTAACAAAGTATGGTGATAAATAACCTCTGTCAAATTGCATTCCTTCTACAACATCAACGTAAGTATCAGTTCCTTTTGCTTCTTCAACAGTAATTACACCTTCTTTACCAACTTTTCCAAATGCGGTAGCAATTAAATCACCAATAACATCATCATTGTTAGCTGAAATTGAGGCAACTTGTTTAATCTTATCAGATGAACTTCCAACTTCTTTGGCTTGTTTGCCTAAATCAGCAACAATAGCTTCTACTGCTTTGTCAATTCCACGTTTTAAATCCATTGGGTTTGCACCAGCAGCAACGTTTTTTAACCCTTCTTTTACTATTGCTTGTGCTAAAACGGTTGCTGTTGTAGTTCCATCACCTGCTAAATCATTAGTTTTTGAGGCAACTTCTTTAACCATTTGCGCACCCATGTTTTCTAAAGGATCTTTCAATTCTACTTCTTTTGCAACTGAAACACCATCTTTAGTAACCGTTGGTCCACCAAACGATTTTGAAATGATTACATTTCTTCCTTTTGGTCCTAAAGTTACTTTTACTGCATTAGCCAATGCATCAACACCACGTTTTAATCCATCACGTGCTTCAATATCAAATTTTATATCTTTTGCCATTATGTTTGTGCTTTATGCTTTAAGCAAAATGCTTTAAGCTAGTTTAATTTTTGTTTTAATTTGTATATTTTACTTTTAATTGTATTTGTTTTGGAATCTAAATCAGAAAAAATCTCTTCTGATATGTAATTTAAATCTTTAGACAATAATAATAGGTATTCTGTTTCATTAGCAGAACCTAAAGCTATGTTGAGAAATTGATTAAATTCTTTGTCACTATTTCTTCCGCAACCTTCACTAATATTTGTAGGAATGGATGAAGAAGCTCTTCTTAATTGGCTAACTAAACCATACAACTCTTCATTTGGGAAATTAGAAGTTGCTTTATAAACTTCTAAAGTTAAAGAATGGCTTAATTGCCAAATATCATATTTTTTGAAATCTCTCATGTTAGCTTATTGCTTACTGCCTATAGCTTATAACTTTTAGATTATTGCAAGGATATCATCTTCTCTCATGATAAGATAATCTTTTCCTTCGAACTTTAATTCAGTTCCAGCATACTTTCCATAAAGAACAGTATCGCCAATTTTTACGGTCATAGTGTGGTCTTTTTTTCCGTTCCCAACAGCCACTACATTTCCTTTTTGTGGTTTTTCTTTTGCAGTATCTGGAATAATGATTCCAGAAGCAGTTTGTGTTTCAGCAGCAGCTGGTTCCACAATTACTCTGTCTGAAAGTGGTTTAATGTTTAATGCCATAATTCTATAGTATTTAAATTTTATTTATTTTGATGTTTTCTGTTTTTCAGAAATTATGCCAAGCCATCGAAACTGCCATTTTTTCCTAAAAAAAATGCCAGCATGTCAGCGCTGGCATTATATATGTTTTTATAACTCAGGGTTATTTTTTTTCTTCAGCTGGTGTAGCTGGAGTTGTAGTAGTTGTTGCTGGTTCAGCTGCTTTTGTTTCTGCTGGTTTTGCAGGAGCTGCTTTTTCAGTTTCATCAATAATTTTTGAATTTGAATCAGCTAATGCACCACTAAAACTTAAACTTGATAACAATATTAATACGATTAAGATTGTTGCCAATGTCCAAGTGCTTTTATCTAAAAAGTCTGTTGTTTTTTGAACACCACCCATTTGTGATGAACTTCCAAAAGTAGAAGAAAGTCCTCCACCTTTTGGGTTTTGAACCATGATAACTATGATTAGTAAAAAACAAACGATTGTGATTAATACTAAAAAGATTGAAAATGTACTCATTACTAATTATTATTTTGTTGTAAAATCTTTATATCTGAAATTCGGTCTGCAAAGAAACTACTTTTTTCTGGATATTTCAAAATTAATATTTCATAGGCTTGTATTGCTTTTGAATATTTTTTTTGTTCCAAATAAACTCTTGCCAATGTTTCCGTCATAAGGTAAGATATGTCCTCGTCTTTGCTTTCTTTTACAGGGATTGTTTTTTCTCTGTCAATTGCTGGAATTTTAGGATTTGACTCAATAAATTTATCAATTAAATCCAATTTTTTCTTTTTCTCTTCCGAAAAAGGTTGTGTGTTTGTTTCCTTTTTTTCTTCTCTAATTATAGGTGTAAATCGAGCCAATTGTAGCCATTCTTCAAAGGAATGTTTTTCATCTTTTGAAAATTCGAGTGGTTTTCCAATTTCTAATTTCTCAATTGCTAAACTTTCTTCAGGATTTGACTGTTGAATAGAACTCAAAATAGATTGCTCTAACGGATTAGCAGTTGATTGACTTTTATTTACAACTACAATTTCACTTTCAACAACATGAATATTTAATAATTCTTGTAATTTTCTTTCGTATAAACCTTTTTGAACTGCCACAAAATCATCTGAAGTAATAAAATCAAACAACATGCTTCTATCAGTTGTATAAGCAGCCGAAACCTTTAAAGCTTGGTTGTATTTGTAACTATCTTGATTATACAGATGTTTTAGTCGCATAACTCGAGCACTCTGAAAATATGGAAATTCTTCCATCACTTTTTCAAGAGATTCAGCATATCGTTCATTGATAGCATCTGGTTTGTTAAGTAAATAAGTATAATCAGTTAAATTCAAAGTGTTTTGTTTTCAGATTTTAAAGATACATTTTTTTCAAAAACTACCATTTTGCCAATGACTCATTAAATATATCTTGTGTGATTCTCTCAAAAATCACATCTAAAGATCTTGATAATTGTTGTCCAGTCAACGGTGTATCAGCTGGAAAGTCATCAAAGAATGAAAACTGTTTTTCAAAATTATCTTCTTCTTTATTTTTATTAGTAAATCGAACATTTACTGCAATTGTCAATCGGTTTTGTGCTGCTCTAATATCTGCAGTAGCAGTCATTGGCGTAACATTATAACGAACAATTTCACCTTCATAAACCAAATCGCCATTCGAATTAGTTAGATTCAAATTGGTTTGATTCTGAATTAAATCTTGCAAACGCAATGTAAAAGTTCTTTCAATTCCTGGTTCAATCAACTCGGCATTATTTTGAAAATAATTAACTTGAAAAGTTTTGGCATCAATTTTTCCGGTTCCAGTAAAATTATATACCGAACAGCTATTGATAACCAATACAACAAAAAGGAGTAAAATATATTTAGTGAATTTCATGTCTTATTTTTCAAAAATCAAATATAAACGCATTATTGGAATTAGAACTTTTAATTATTGTAATTTTAACGATTACAAATCAAACTGCTTTATTTTTCTATAAAGTGTTCGTTCAGAAATACCTAATTCATCGGCAGCAGCTTTTCGTTTTCCGTTATGACGTTCCAATGATTTTTTGATTAGTTCTATTTCTTTTTGTTCCAATTTTAAAACTTCTTCTTCTTCAATCGTTTCTGCGTCAAGGAAATTTTGATCTTCATCATCTTGATAATTATCTTGTATTACCGGACTTTGAATTGGCAACGAACTTCTTCGTGGTTCTTCTTCAAACGAAATTTCACTGTCATTAGAACCATAGACTTTCTGAATTAAACTCGGATTGATGTCTTGAATTTTCGTTCCGTTTTTAATCAATTCCAAAGTCAGTTTCTTCAAATCATTCAAATCACTTTTCATGTCAAAAAGCACTTTGTACAAAATGTCTCTTTCGGTAGCAAAATCACTTTCTGATTTTTTTCCGCCAATAACAGAAGGTAACGTAGAACTTTCGGTTGGTAAATACGATTGTAAAGTAGCCAAACTAACATCTCTATTAGTTTCTAAAACCGAAATTTGTTCGGCAACATTTCGCAACTGACGAATATTCCCACTCCAACGGTATTTTTGCAGAAATTCAACTGCATCATCGCGTAATTTTATCGGCGGCATTTTATATTTATGAGCAAAATCAGCGGCAAACTTTCGAAACAATAAATGAATATCGTCTTTTCGGTCTCGCAACGGTGGCAAAGGAATATCAACCGTACTCAATCTGTAATACAAATCTTCTCGGAACTTTCCTTTTTCAATGGCATCAAACATATTTACATTTGTTGCCGCTACAATACGAACATTGGTTTTTTGAACTTGCGACGAACCTACTTTGATGAACTCTCCATTTTCCAAAACACGCAACAAACGAACCTGAGTAGTCAAAGGCAATTCGCCTACTTCATCCAAGAAAATTGTTCCACCATCAGCCACTTCAAAATAACCTTCACGGGTTGAAGTAGCACCAGTAAAAGCACCTTTTTCATGACCAAATAATTCACTATCAATCGTTCCTTCCGGAATGGCGCCACAGTTTACCGCAATATATTTTCCGTGTTTTCTGTGCGAAAGCGAATGGATAATTCTAGGAATACTTTCCTTACCAACACCGCTTTCGCCCACAACCAATACCGAAATATCAGTAGGAGCAACCTGAATGGCTTTCTCAATAGCACGATTGAGTTTTGGATCATTCCCAATAATCTCAAATCGTTGTTTTATACTTTGAACTGATTCCATTTTTAATTAAACAATTTGCATTTCCGAATACCCAACCGCTTCTCCAATTAGAGTAGCTGTAGTGCAATCAGAAACTTTTACCAATACAAAATCTCCTGGCTTATAATGTTCTTTTGGGAAAACCGTAACCACATTTTCAGAATTTCTTCCGCTCCAGTGTTTATCTGACTTCTTCGATTCTTTTTCAATCAATATTTCAACGGTTTGCCCTAAGAAACGTTTGGTTCTTTTTTCGCTCAACACTTGTTGCAAATCAACGATATCTTGCAAACGTCTTTTCTTCACTTCTTCCGGAACATCATCTTCCATTTTTCGCGCTGCCAAAGTTCCCGGACGTTCAGAATACGCAAACATATACCCAAAATCATACTCAACATATTCCATCAAACTCAAGGTGTCCTGATGATCTTCTTCCGTCTCCGTTGGAAAACCCGATATCATATCCTGCGAAATCGAACAACCCGGTATAATTCTTTTGATTTTGTCTACCAATTCCATGTATTCCTCACGAGTATGTTGTCGGTTCATTTCCTTTAAAATTCTCGTGCTTCCACTTTGAACTGGTAAATGAATATAATTACAAACATTATCATATTTAGCAATAACATGAAGCACTTCTTCATGCATATCCTGTGGATTCGAAGTCGAAAAACGAAAACGCATTTTAGGAAACGCAATCGCACATTGTTCTAACAACTGAGCAAAATCAACCGCAGTAGCTTTTTGCATTTCGGTGGCTTTCACAAAATCTTTCTTCAGTCCGCCGCCATACCATAAATAACTATCCACATTTTGCCCTAGCAGACAAATCTCCTTAAATCCTCTATCCCACAAATCTTTGATTTCTTCTAAGATACTTTGTGGTTCACGGCTGCGTTCTCTACCACGAGTAAACGGTACCACACAAAAGGTACACATATTATCACAACCACGTGTAATCGATACAAACGCATTCACACCATTACTGTTCAATCGAACCGGTGCAATATCACCATAAGTTTCCTCTTTCGATAAAATAACATTGATGGCATCTCTTCCTTCATCCACTTCCTTCAACAAGTTAGGCAAATCCTTATACGCATCCGGACCAACAACCATATCAACAATCTTCTCTTGTTCCAAAAATTGGTCTTTCAATCGTTCTGCCATACAACCCAAAACGCCCACTTTCATCCCTGGATTAATACTGCGTTTAATAGCGTTATATTTCTCCAAACGTTTTCTAACGGTTTGTTCAGCTTTGTCTCTAATCGAACACGTATTTACCAAAACCAAATCTGCTTCCTCCAGGTTTTGCGTAGTGTTATAACCTTGTTCGGTCAAAATGGAAGCCACAATCTCACTGTCCGAAAAATTCATCGCACAACCATAGCTTTCTATAAAAAGTTTTTTGGTGTTTTCTGCCTTTTGTTCCAAAACCAAGCTCGTGCCTTGTTTCTTCTCGTCTAATTCCTTTTCCATAAAAATAATTTCGATTAAATCGGGTAGCAAAGATAATACTAAATTTATTTATATGACAAGATGGCAGATAAGGTTTAACAAAAGATTTATTTTATAGTCATTTTATATAAAAACATCAAATGTTTATTACCCTTTAAGTTAGTATGATTGTTAGTTAATGTTTTTGTTTGGCTATATACATTTTATTATTAGTTATATTTATAACATACTTATAGCATACTTATAGCGTATTTATAGCGTATTTATAGCGTACTTATAGCGTATTTTACATTCTCTATATTAATTAAAGTCTGTATGTTTAATTGTAATTAAGTTACTTTTGAAGTTAAATTGCTTTCAAATATTATTTACTTTTTATTTCTAAATATAAGGTTTTAAACTAGCAACTATTTTCTACATTTAATCGTTAAAAAGTGTCGATAAATCGGATTTTTAAAAAAAACAATTACATTTGTCCACACAAACTACAGACAAATGGCAAAGAATTTAGTAATCGTTGAGTCACCAGCAAAAGCAAAAACCATAGAAAAATTTCTAGGCAAAGACTTCCAGGTCGAGTCTAGTTACGGACACATAGCCGACCTTCCGTCCAAAGAAATAGGCGTAGATGTTCTAAATGGTTTTACGCCAAAATACCAAGTGTCTTCAGATAAAAAAGCATTGGTAAAGAAACTCAAAGATTTATCTAAATCAGCCGATATGGTTTGGTTAGCTTCCGATGAAGACCGCGAAGGAGAAGCCATTTCTTGGCATCTTGCGGAAGAACTAAAATTGGATAAGTCTAAAACAAAACGTATTGTTTTTCACGAAATCACTAAAAACGCCATTCTAAAAGCCATCGATAATCCTCGCGAGATTGATTATAATTTGGTAAACGCACAACAGGCACGTCGTGTATTAGATAGGCTAGTGGGTTACGAACTTTCCCCAGTTTTATGGAAGAAAGTAAAAGGAGGTTTGTCTGCCGGTAGAGTTCAATCGGTTTCTGTACGTCTAATAGTAGAACGTGAAAGAGAAATACAAGACTTCAAACCAGTAGGTTCTTATGCTGTTTCTGCTGAGTTCACTAACGCCGCAGGAAAAGTGGTGAAAGCCAAATTGCCAAAAAACTTTGCCACCAAAAAAGAAGCTGAAGATTTTCTAAATAAAAGCATCGGTTCCAATTATAAAGTAGCAGACTTAGAAACAAAACCAGCAAAAAAATCACCAGCCGCTCCGTTTACAACATCAACCTTGCAACAGGAAGCAGCACGTAAATTATATTTACCGGTAGGAATCACGATGCAAATCGCACAACGCCTTTACGAAGCCGGATTGATTACCTATATGAGAACCGATAGCGTCAATCTTTCTCAAGAAGCCATGTCGGCTGCTCAAGCAGAGATTATTAAATCTTACGGAAAGGAGTTCTCAAAACCAAGAACCTTTACTTCAAAATCAAAAGGTGCACAGGAAGCGCACGAAGCCATCCGTCCTACCGATATGTCACAACACACCGTGAACATCGATAGAGACCAAGCTCGTTTATATGATTTAATCTGGAAAAGAACATTGGCGTCTCAAATGAGCGATGCAGAATTAGAGCGTACCAATGTAAAAATTGAAGCAAACAACCATTCTGAAGTGTTCCAAGCATCGGGAGAAGTAATAAAATTTGAAGGTTTCCTTAAAGTATATCTTGAAGGTCATGACGACGACGAAGAAGAACAAGAAGGAATGTTGCCAGCTTTAAAAGTAGGCGAAGCCTTAAACAATACATTAATAACCGCTAAAGAACGTTTCACGCAAGCACCAAGTCGCTACACAGAAGCATCTTTAGTAAAGAAATTAGAAGAATTAGGCATTGGTCGTCCATCAACCTATGCGCCAACAATTTCTACCATCATCAGTAGAAATTATGTAGAAAAAGGAACAAACGAAGGAACAGAGCGTAAATACAATCAACTTACTTTAAAAGGTAACGAAGTTAAATCGCAGGTTCTTTCAGAAATGACAGGTTCCGATAAAGGGAAATTAGTTCCAACAGACATCGGTTCTATCGTAAATGATTTCTTGGTCAAAAACTTTTCAGTCATTCTAGACTATAACTTCACCGCCAAAGTAGAGCAAGATTTCGACGAAATCGCAGAAGGAAATGTGGATTGGGCAAAAATGATGCAAGAGTTCTACGATAAATTCCACCCAAATGTTGTCGAAGTAGAAGAAAACGCCGATAGAGAAAGCGGAGAACGAATTCTAGGAACTGACCCAAAATCTGGAAAAACGGTGTTAGTTCGTTTAGGAAAGTTTGGTCCAATGGCACAAATTGGTGACGCTGACGATGAAGAGAAACAATTTGCTAGTTTAATGGCCGACCAAAATATTGGAACTATTACTTTAGAAGATGCATTGAATTTGTTTTTATTGCCTAAACAATTAGGTACATATAAAGGAGAAGAAGTAGAAGTAAACAACGGTCGTTTTGGTCCTTATGTTCGCTTCGGAAAACAATTCATCTCACTGCCAAAAGGCGAAGATCCATTAGATGTAACTATGGAACGTGCTCAAGAGTTAATCAACGAAAAAGCAAAAGCCGATGCGCCAATCGCTACTTATAAAGGTATGGATGTGCAAAAAGGCGTTGGTCGTTTCGGACCATTCTTAAAATGGAACGGCATCTTTATTAATGTAAATAAGAAATACAACTTCGATAATTTATCACAATCAGACATCACAGAATTGATTGAAGAAAAATTACAAAAAGACATCGATAAAGTAATTCATAACTGGGAAGCCGAAGGAATTAAGGTTGAAAAAGCTCGTTGGGGCAAATCGGTAATTCTTAAAGGAAAGCTAAAGATTGAATTGAATAAAGACATCGATGCTTCTAAATTTACTTTAGAAGATGTGAAAAAGATTATTGAAGAAAAAGCACCTGCCAAGAAAACAACTGCTAAAAAGACAACAACCAAAAAAGCAACCGCTAAAAAGAAATAATACATGGAATTCGATTTTCTATCACCTGTTGATAATGAAATTGTACAATTTGTAGCAAGCTTATCTAGTCAAAATCTAGGAAGTAAAGTTGCTTTCCACACAGATAAAGATTTCCCAGATGTAGATAAAATTAAGATTGCAATCATTGGAGTTCCAGAAAA
This sequence comes from Flavobacterium sp. PMTSA4, assembly GCF_032098525.1. Taxonomy (NCBI): domain Bacteria; kingdom Pseudomonadati; phylum Bacteroidota; class Flavobacteriia; order Flavobacteriales; family Flavobacteriaceae; genus Flavobacterium; species Flavobacterium capsici. The sequence continues at coordinate 1,638,053 of NZ_CP134890.1, read as the reverse complement.
CAGAGGTGATTTTAATGCTTATGAAGAAGTTAATTTAGTTTTTATTCGAAAAGAATTGTACAAATTATATCCTGGTAATTGGCAAAGTTCAATTGCCGATTTAGGAGATATTCTTCCAGGTAATTCTCTAGAGGATACTTTTTTTGCACTTAAGGAAGTTGTTTCAAAACTTTTAAAAAAAGGAATTATTCCTGTAATTTTGGGCGGAACACAAGATTTAACGTATCCATTATACAGAGCATACGATAAGTTGGAACAGATGGTTAACATAGTTTCAATAGATTCTAAATTTGATATTGGCAAACCAGAAGATGGAATTTCATCAAATTCTTATTTAGGAAAAATTATTCTTGATGAGCCAAACAACTTATTTAACTATTGTAACATTGGTTTTCAAACTTATTTTAATTCGCAAGAAGAAATAGATTTAATTGAAAAATTATATTTTGACGCCTATAGATTAGGTGAAATTTCCAATAATATAACCCTTTCAGAACCAGTTTTAAGAGATGCTGACTTAGTTTCTTTAGATTTAACAACTGTAAAGTCCTCAGATTCAGGAAATTTATATAACTTTACGCCAAATGGATTTAATGGTAAAGAAATTTGTAGTCTATCAAGATATGCTGGAATAAGTGATAAGGTATCATGTTTTGGTTTATTTAACCACAACAATACTAAGGAAGAAGCAGTTTTAATAGCGCAGATAGTTTGGTATTTTATTGAAGGAATTAATTTTAGATCAAATGAATATCCTTTTAGCTCAAAAAATAACTATTCTAAATATATTGTGCCATTAGAAGAGGAAGAAATAGTGTTTTATAAGAGTAATAAAACCGAGCGTTGGTGGATAGAAATACCTTTTTTTTCAAATTCACACAATAAATTGAAAAAAAATACGTTATTACCTTGTTCACATGAAGAATATTTGACTGCTTGCAATCAAGAAATACCTGAAAGATGGTGGAAAGCACAGCGAAAAAATATAATTTAACATATTTTAAATTATAAAAGTTAGATTTTGTTTAAGTGAATAAGTTCTAAATCAGTAATATATAGATTACAAATAAATCAAAAAAGTGTATTTTATCGATATTTAAATGCTTTTTATCGATAAATAATTTTTTTATTTCAAAAATTAATTCTAGTTTTGGCTTGTTAATTAATTTTTACGTTAATAATTGTTTTTTTAAAAAATTATAAATAGGTTTACGCCCTTAAAAATTGAGTATTCAAATAACCCCAATTTATATGAAGAAGTTCATCGCATTTGCATCTGTTTTAGCTTTATTAACAAGCTGTGGACGTTCTAACGACAAAGGTGAGTTAGTAGGTGTTAAAGGAAAGAAATGGCATCCAGAAAAACCATACGGAATGACTTTGGTTCCAGGTGGAGCTTTTATTATGGGTAAATCAGATGATGATTTAGCTAACGTACAAGATGCACCAACAAAAACTGTAACAGTTCGTTCGTTTTACATGGATGAAACTGAAATTACAAATAGTGAGTATAGACAATTTGTAGAATGGGTTAAAGACTCCATTATTAGAGTACGTTTAGCTATTCTTGCAGATGAAGTTGGTCAAACAGCTGGCAGTGGTAAAGGTGGCAAAGCCGGAAGTATTGGCGATTTTGCCTTCAATGATACAGATCCTGCTAAAATGACGGCATACGATAAGTACATGTATGAAAACTATTATAGTGTTGGAACTGATGATGATCCATATGCTGGTAGAAGATTAAACAAAAAAGTTAAACTTATCACAGATACTAGTAAATATCCTGACGAATATTATACTGAAGTTATGGATACAATGTATCTTCCTTTAGCAGAGTCATTTAATGGTTTGAGAACCATCGATGTTACAAAATTAAAATTCAGATACTCTTGGATGGATATCCAAGCAGCTGCAAAAGCTAAAGTGGGTAAAAGAAGTTCATTTATTAAAACAGAACAACAAGAGGTTTATCCTGATACAACTGTTTGGATAAAAGATTACTCATATTCATATAATGAGCCAATGCATAATGATTATTTCTGGCACCAAGCCTACAGCGAATATCCTGTTGTTGGAGTTTCTTGGAAGCAAGCTAAAGCATTTTGTGCATGGAGAACTTTAAATAAAAACGCTTACATTAAATCTAAGAAGAAGAAAAGAGATTTAATTAACTCTTTCCGTTTACCAACAGAAGCTGAATGGGAATATGCTGCTCGTGGTGGTTTAGAATCTGGAACTTATCCTTGGGGTGGTCCGTATACTAAAAATGACAGAGGATGTTTCTTAGCAAACTTTAAGCCTAATAGGGGAGATTATGCTGCAGACCAAGCTTTATATACAGTTGAAGCTAAATCTTATGAGCCAAATGGTTATAATCTTTACAATATGGCTGGAAATGTAGCTGAATGGACTGATTCATCTTATGATGCTGCTGCTTACGAATATGTTTCATCAATGAATCCAAATGTACAAGACAACAAAAACATGAGAAAAGTTGTTCGCGGCGGTTCTTGGAAAGATGTTGCTTATTTTTTACAAGTTGCAACAAGAGATTTTGAATATGCTGATACTGCAAGAAGCTACATTGGATTCAGAACTGTTCAGGATTATATGGGAACTCAAGTAACTGGTAAAGCAGGTACACCTAGAAAATAATTTTTAACCAACTTTAAATATTAAAACTTAACTAACTAAAAAATTTATTATTATGGCATTATTAAGCAAAAAAACAATGAATTTCGCTTACGGTATGGGAGCGGCTGTTGTAATTATTGGAGCATTATTCAAATTAATGCACTGGCCTGGAGCAAGTGCGATGCTTATTATAGGACTAGGAACTGAAGCATTAATTTTCGGATTATCAGCTTTCGATCCAGTTGATCAAGAATTAGATTGGTCTTTAGTATATCCAGAATTAGCTGGTGGAGAAGCTAAAGCAAAAGATAAAAAAGAAGATCCAAAAGATGCTCAAGGTTTATTGTCTCAAAAATTAGACAACATGTTAAAAGAAGCAAAAATTGATGGTGAATTAATGGCAAGTTTAGGGAACAGTATCAAAAATTTTGAAGGTGCTGCTAAAGCTATATCTCCAACAGTTGATTCAGTTGCTTCTACTAAAAAATATGCAGAAGAAATGACTAAAGCTGCTGAGCAATTACAAACATTAAACGGATTATACCAAGTTCAACTTCAAAGTGCAGAGAGAAATGCTCAAATTAACAATGAAGTTGCTGAGAATAATTTAAAATTAAAAGATCAAATGCAATCACTAACTTCTAACCTATCTTCATTGAACAATGTTTATGGTGGAATGTTATCTGCAATGAGTAATAGATAATTAGTTTTATAACTATATTTTAATCAAAAAATAATAATTTAAACTAATTAGAAATAATGGCAGGAGGAAAATTAACACCTAGACAGAAGATGATTAACTTGATGTATCTGGTATTCATCGCAATGTTGGCATTGAATATGTCAAAAGAAGTTTTGTCTGCTTTTGGTATATTAAATAATAAAATAATCGAGTCTAACTCTGTTGCAGATGCAAGAAATCAATCTTCATTTGAACAATTAGCTCAAAAAGCACAAGATCAACCTTTACAGTTTGGAGACAAAAAGGCTAAAGTTGAAAAAATTAGAGCACTTTGTAAGGATTTTTCTACTTATTTAGAAAGTATGAAAACTGAATTCACAAAGGAGTTCAAGCGTGATGAAGATGGAAATCTTCCTTTTGAATCAATGGATAAAGGTGACATGGTTGACCAAAAATGGTTTAATGGAGATAAGCCTTCGAAAGATGGTCAATTATTTCTTGATAAAATGGCTAACTTTAAATCTCAAATTAAACAAATTGGTGGTAGTTCAATTGCTGATTCAGAAATGAAAAAAATTGAGAAAAGATTCGCTACTGAGCCAGTTAAATCAAAAAATGCAGGCACTACTTTAGGATGGTTAGATTACAATTTTAAAGGTTTCCCTTTAATTGCTACAGTAACGAAATTATCGCAATTACAGGCTGATATTAAAACTACTGAAAGTGATATTATCGCAGGAATGTTCCAAACTGACCTTGTTGCGGCAGCATCTTTGACAGCTTATCAACCAATTGTTGTTCCAGATAAAACAGCTTTCTTTCAGGGAGAATCAGTTACAGGTAAGATTATCTTAGGAAAATTTGATCCTAATTTAGTTGCAAAATCAGTAATTGTTAATGGTGCTAGTGTACCAGCTGAAGCAGGACAAGCAAAGTTTTCATTTGGTGCTGGAAATGTTGGAGAACATGAAATTACAGGATCTTTCAATTTTGATGAAGGAGGTAAAGTTGTTAGTTTACCAATTAAAGGTAACTATGTTGTTGTTCCACAACCAAAATCTGCTAATATTTCTGCAGATAAAATGAATGTTGTTTACAGAGGTTTACCAAACCCAATGACAATTTCTTTTGCTGGTATTTCAGATGATAAAGTAACAGCTTCTGCGCCAGGTTTATCTAGAGCTTCAGGTAATGGAAAATATAATTTAAGTCCTGGTTCAGGTACTGAAGTTACTGTAAGCGTTACTGCAAAATTACCAGATAACAAGACTGTTTCTGATAAAAAGACTTTCCGTATTAAAAATATTCCAGCTCCAGCAGGTGCTATTGGTGGAACTACAGGAGTTACTAAAGGTGCAAAATCACGTTTAGAAGTTTCTACTATATCTGCTAAATTGGAAGACTTTTTATATGACTTAGATTTCCAAGTTACACAATTTACTTTTAAAGTTCCTGGTCAACCTGCTATAGTTGTAAACGGAGATAAAGTAGATGGTAGATGTAGAGCTGCTTTAGCAAGAGTTACTCGTGGAGATCAAGTAACAGTATCAGATATTAAAACAAAAGTTACAGGTGCTCAAATTGTAGTTCCTACAGCTGCTCCAGTAATTTACGAAATACAATAATAATTTGAGTTAGATATTACCTACTTAAATAACTTATAATTAAAAACATGAAAATTAAAAATCTTTTATTCGTTGCATTTGCATTTGCAGGTATCCTATCGGTTTCTGCACAGTCAAATCTGTTAAATGCCAAAACTCCTGATGAGATTGGTAAAAAGACTCCTGCTCAAATGATATCAGACAATGATAAACCACTTCCTTATGGTTATGTGCATGATAGAGATGTTTTAATGGGTAAAACAATATGGGAAATTATAGACATTGATGAGCGTATAAATTTTCCATTATACTATCCAATTGACACAGCTTTTGTAGGGAAAGATAGAAGATCTTTATTTGATGTTTTGGTTAAAAACATTAAGAATGGTAAAATAACTGAAGTATATGCTGATGATTATTTCAATACCAAAAGAGCAATGAAAGATATGGAATCATCATTTGTTTATATCGATACAATTCAAGCAGGTTTTGACGAAATAAACAATTATTATGATGATTATAAATCTGGAAAAAAAGTTTTAGATCCTCAATTCATTAATAAGCAAGATTTAACTGCTCAAGATATTTCTGGATGGAAGATTAAAGGATTTTGGTATTTTGATAAAAGACAAAGTGAATTAAAGTATAGATTACTTGCATTATGTCCTGTAACTCCAGAAGCTCGTGATATTGGTAAAGATAATCCAGATGTGATTGACTTATTTTGGGTTTATTTTCCAGCAATAAGAGATATACTTCATGAGGCAAAAGCATTTAATGATAAAAACTCAGCTATGCCAATTACATTTGACCATTTGTTAAATTCACGCAGATTTAATGCTGTTATTTACAAAGAAGAGAATGTTTATGGTGACAGGGAAGTACAACAATACATGAAAGATAATGCTCAAATGCAGTTGTTGGAGTCAGAACGCATCAAGGAAAAAATTCGTAGTTTCGAATCTGATATGTGGAATTACTAATATGTATTTCATAAAATAATTTAAAACTCTCATCTATATGATGGGAGTTTTTTATTTCTAAATAAATGATAGATTATATAATTGTTGGTTCAGGATTATCAGGAATTGCTTTTGCAGAAACACTTTTGCAAAATGATAAGTCATTTGTTGTTTTTGACGATGATTCTCAAAATTCTTCCAGAATTGCTGGCGGTTTATATAATCCTGTAATTTTAAAACGTTTTAGTGAAGTTTGGAACGCTAAAGAGCAATTAAATATTGCAATTCCATTCTATAAAAAGATTGAAGATAAATTATCTATTACTATTGATTATAAACTTCCCATTTACAGAAAATTTTTTTCTGTTGAAGAGCAAAACAATTGGTTTATTGCGGCCGATAAACCTAATTTATCACCTTTTCTATCAACCTCAATTGTAAAAAAAGATTATAATTCTATTAATTCTCCTTTTGGGTATGGTGAAGTTTTGCAAACAGGTTACGTTGACACTGTTGAATTATTATATTCTTACCATAAATACTTAAAAGCAAACAATTTATTGATTTCAGAGACTTTTGATTACTCCAAAATTAATTTTTCTGATGATTTTATTAAGTACAATAATCTTGAAGCAAAGCATATAGTGTTTGCTGAAGGATTTGGAATGCATTCTAATCCATTTTTTGATTATTTACCACTAGACGGAACCAAAGGCGAATTATTTATCATTAAAGCTCCTGAATTAGATTTAGATGTAATTATTAATACTAGTGTTTTTATTTTACCACTAGGAAATCATTTGTTCAAAGTTGGAGCAACATATGATTGGAAGGATAAAACAAATAATCCAACAGAAGAAGGCAAACAAGAACTTTTAGAAAGAATCAGAGAAATTATTTCTTGTGATTTTGAAATTTTGGAACATTATGCAGGAATACGACCAACGGTAAATGATAGAAGACCTTTACTTGGTACGCATCCTGAATTTAAAAATTTACATATTCTCAACGGACTTGGAACACGAGGTGTTATGCTTGCACCAGCAATGGCAATTGATTTATACAATTACATTGAAAACAAAATATCTTTAGACAAAACGATTGATATTAATCGTTATGCACGTTTTTTGTAGCTTCAGGATTGTAGTGAACAAAAATATTAATATAGATATTTCTTGAAAGGCGCGCTGTTATTGGAGTCAACAATAATAAAGCAGCAATAATTGCTATAAAAGATTCAATTAAATCTAAACCAATAAAAACTTTTCCAATAATAAAAGTGGCAACGCCAATGGCAACTGTTAATGCATAACTAACATACATAGCACCGTAAAAAAAAGAGGGTTCAATTTTATATTGTAATTCACAATGGCTACAATTTTCATGCATATCGTACAATTTAGATAAATGATATGGATTTTTGTCAATATACATGCTTTCTTGATGACATCTCGGACAACTTCCTGTTAAAATACTATATAGTTTGGATCCTTTTTTTAACATTTGCAAAAATTTTATACAAAGGTAATCTTATTATAAAATTATCAATGTAACATTTGTAACAATAATATGCTAAATATTCATAATTTATCGGTTTCTTTTGGTGGTACTTTTCTTTTTGAAGAAGTAACTTTCAGGCTTGGCTCTGGCGACAGAGTTGGACTTGTTGGAAAAAATGGTGCGGGAAAATCTACCATGTTAAAAATTCTTGCCGGAGATATAAAACCTGATTCTGGTCAAATTGCAACTGAAAAAGAAGTCCGAATGGGTTTTCTTCGTCAAGATATTGATTTTGAAGTTGGAAGAACCGTTCTTGAAGAAGCCTATGAAGCATTTACTGAAATTAAAAAAGTAGAGCGAAAACTAGAAGAAATCAATCATCAGCTTGTTACTAGAACCGATTATGAAAGTGATGAGTATTCACAAATTATAGAACAACTTTCTGATTATACGCATCAATTTGAAATTTTGGGTGGTTATAATTATGTTGGAGATACCGAAAAAATCCTATTAGGATTAGGTTTTAAAAGAGAAGAATTCAATAACCAAACAGATACTTTTTCTGGTGGTTGGCGTATGCGTATCGAATTAGCTAAATTGTTATTACAATCTAACGATATTCTGCTTTTGGATGAGCCAACGAATCACTTAGATATCGAGAGTATTATTTGGTTGGAAAGTTTTCTTAGAAATTTCCCCGGAGTGGTGGTGATTGTATCTCACGATAAAATGTTTTTGGATAATGTTACCAATAGAACCATAGAAATTTCTTTAGGAAAAGCATACGATTTCAATAAACCTTATTCACAATATTTAGTATTACGTGAAGAAATTAGAGAGAAACAATTGGCAACCCAAAAAAATCAAGCCAAAAAAATTGAAGAAACCGAAAAGCTAATCGAAAAATTTCGTGCAAAAGCCAGTAAAGCTTCCATGGCACAATCTTTAATTAAAAAGCTTGATAAAGTTGAAAGAATTGAAGTAGATGAAGACGATAATTCAGTAATGAATATTTCGTTTCCAGTTTCTCAAACGCCAGGTCGAGTTGTTATTGAAGCAGAAAATGTAACCAAAGCCTATGGTGATAAAGTTATCTTGAAGGATATTTCACTTTTGGTAGAACGCGGAAGTAAAATTGCATTTGTTGGTCAAAATGGTCAAGGAAAATCAACGTTTATCAAAGCCATAGTCAACGAATTCAAATACGACGGAACCATAAAATTAGGTCACAACGTACAATTGGGCTATTTTGCTCAAAATCAGGCGGAATATTTAGATGGCGAAATTACGTTATTAGAAACCATGATTAATGCAGCAACCGACACCAATCGTTCCAAAGTGCGCGATATGTTGGGTTCGTTTTTATTCCGTGGTGATGATGTAGAGAAAAAAGTAAAAGTGCTTTCTGGAGGTGAACGTAATCGTTTGGCGTTGTGTAAATTATTATTACAACCCATAAACGTGTTACTGATGGACGAGCCAACCAATCACTTGGACATCAAATCTAAAAATGTATTAAAAGCAGCTTTAAGTAAATTTGAAGGAACTTTATTATTGGTTTCTCACGATAGAGATTTTCTTCAAGGCATGGCCAACACGGTATATGAATTCAAAGGCCAAAAAATAAAAGAATATTTAGGCGACATTAATTTCTTCTTAGAACAACGCAATGCTATGAACATGCGTGAAATTGAAAAGAAAGATGTAGTAAAAGAAACTCCAAAAGCAGAAAAAAAGAATCTCTCTTTTGAAGAACAAAAAGCTCAAAAATCACTTCAAAATCGCTTAAGTAAAGTAGAAAGTTTAATTCAACAGCTTGAAAAAGACATTCAGCACGATGATAAAGAATTAGCTTCTAATTATGATAAACACATTGAAAATGCTGCTTTCTTTGCTGCCTATGAAAAGAAAAAGCAAGAATTAGATAAACTACTTGCTGAATGGGAAGAAATTCAAATGGAAATGGAAAGTTAATATCTATTTAAATGGATGTCGTTGTTGCCAAGCTAATGTAGGTTCTAATTTAGGGAAAATTTTATCAATATACTTGTTGATTAATTTGTTGGTGTGAAATATAAATCCCGACATCATAATGGGTTTTGCACCAATAGAGCTTTTTATTTCTAAAGCAGTTCTTCCAAAAATTATTTTTTCAAATCGGTTTTCAATACCAAAAACAGTCATGTTGTAAAGCATATTCAAATACAACATTTTTTCTTTTTGAATTTGCTCATCATAGCCTAAGAAATAAGTTTCAAGCACTTCACCATTCAATAAAAGAGAATGAAAACCTATCAATTCGTTGTTCATGAAATAACCAATTAAAACAAATCGATTGCCACATTGTTTCTTAAAAGTTGTAAAATGATTTTCAGCTAAAAAGAAAGTGTTAAATGGAGCATTTTTGGCAACATAATGATACAATTGATAGATTCTTGATTCATACTCAATAATTTCTTCCAAGTTCAATTCCCGTGTTGTAATCCCTTCCGATTTTTTTCTGGCGCGTTTATATTGGTCTCGATATTTTTTCGTAAAAGCACTAACATAATCGGCTTCCGAATGCCAATTCGAATCCAATTCAAATATCATATTGGGTTGTGTATTGAATTCATAAATAGGAGCAAAGGCATTATTCTTTAGTTCAGTTGCAGAGTTTTTATAAAAATCTTTAAAGGAAACAATATGAATTTTTATGTTTTTGCTTCTAAAGTATCCTATTAACTCATCGGAACAATTCAAAAGAATTTCACTAATGCATTCATAATTCATAGGTTTTGAAAACACATAACCATTTTGACCTGTAATCATATTGTTACCCAAAAACAATACATGCGAAGCAAAATTCTTAAAAACAAAGTTCCTGATATAGGTTTTCAAACATTGGTCGCGTTCACCAAAAGACTCAAGTTTATTCAAGTTTAAATATTGAGCCAAAGCAACACCGATTAACTCATTCGACTCAAAAATTCCAATATAAAAACACTCCATATTGGTTGGAGCCGAATGTTCTAAAACTTGTAAATAAGGAATTTGAAGAAAAGCATTAGAATGTGAAACTTCATCCCATTTTTTTGGAAGTTCGCTAACTTTTTGATATATTGAGAAAGTAATGTTTTGATCCAAAAGAATAGATATATAGTTTCAAAAGTAATTAAATATTAATTGGAGATAAAAACATTACACTTATTTTTAACTTATATTTAAAACAATAATATGATACCCTATACGAATGCCGAAATTGTAGAATCTTTAATGAAAGCCAAAGACTGGAATTATGTAAATGAATGTCTTGAAAAACAATTCCTGTTTGAGGATTTTAACCAAGCATTGGGATTCATTTTAAAAGTTGGAATTTTAGCAGAAAAACAAAACCATCATCCAGAGATAAACAATGTCTATAACAAAGTTACACTCAGAATTTATACTCATGATGCGAATGGAATTACTGATAAAGATTTTAAACTAGCAAACAGTATTGATAAACTATAAAAGAAAACGCTTCTAAATTTAGAAGCGTTTTTTTGTAATGTTCAATTAATTTTTAAACCCATCCACAAACAATGGCACCAATGATAGTCATACAAACGGTCCAATAGCCTGTTTGAATAAAAATATATTTCCATGATTTATGTTCAAACAATCCATTAGTTCCAATAATAGGGAATGCAATGAAAACACCCGACATAAATCCATGTAACGCACCATGTTTAAAAGTTCTATAAGCACTTCCATAGTCAGTCATAAAATCAACATAAGACTGTTTTGCTTGAGTAACATCACCACCAATCATGCCTAAAGCACCAAATTGGTGAATGGTTAACATTTGCATGATGAAGGCTAACATTAAGGAAAATACAAATGTTAATCCGAAGATTTTAAACATATTTCCTTTTTTCATCTGTTCTTCAGTGAATCCATTTTCAGCCATCCAAGCTTTTCCGAACAATGGACCATACCAAAGAAATCCAACAACGAATGTTGATAATGCAGCTACTAAAACTGCTAAAAAGTTTACTTCCATACTTTTAAGTTTATTGATTAGTATATCAAATGTATAAAAAAAATATTTTACTACAACCTTTTTATTTTTTTGAAAAAATAATGCATCTTATAAGAAAAAGATAACAAATAATTCTTAAAAAATGCATTTCATCGATTTTATTTGTTTTTAAACGAGCACACTAATACTTTTACAACGTCATAACCTCAAATCTAACTATGATATGAAAACTATTTTTACTTACTTATCAGTTCTGCTTGTTTCAGCTTCTGTTTTTGCTGAAATATCATCTACAGAAAAAAAGGCATTATTGAAATTATACAAATCAACCAATGGTGCTAAATGGACAAATACTTGGAATCTAAAACAATCTCCATCTACTTGGTATGGTGTTGAAGTTAAAGACGACAAAGTAGTTTCACTTAAATTAATGAACAACAATCTAGAAGGTGTTTTACCAAGTGAATTGGGTGATTTAACAAACCTTGTAGAAATTAATTTTTTCCGTAATCACATAACGGGTGCTTTACCTGCAACTTTAGGGAATTTAAAAAGTTTAACTAGTTTGAATGTTGCATTCAATCAAGTTTCAGGAAGTTTACCAGAAGCATTAGGGAATGCAAAACAATTAAAGTCAATTGAAATGCACATGAACCGTTTAACAGGTAAATTACCTTCAAGCATCGGAACTTTAACAGCATTAGAAACACTATCATTATTCAATAATGAAATTGAAGGCGAAATTCCAACGTCATACTACCAATTAAAATCATTAAAAGTTTTATTGTTAAGCAGTAATAAATTAGTTGGAGCTTTAAGCCCAGACATTTCTAATTTAACATCATTAGAAAATTTAAGTTTGTTTGAAAATAAAATGGAAGGACAAGTTCCTTTTGATTTAGAAAAGTTACACAACCTTAAAGAAATGAATATTTCATACAACATGTTCAACGGTTTAGTATCAAGAAATTTAGCAAAATTAGATACGCTAAACATGACCATGATAAATGAAGAAGGTGTAGCAACTACATTGAAAATCAGTATCGATAAAAACTCTGCATACGCTGCAGACGAATAATATACGTTCTTAGATTGAATTTAATTTTGTTGGGTTAACAAAATGCAAAAGTCTCGAGCAATCGAGACTTTTTTGTTTATTTTCATCTACACATCATTTCCTTTTGTTTTTTTTAATAATTTCGGGAAATGAGAACCACCGTCAATTTCTTTTTGTTGCTGCTTTGTAGCCTGGTGTTTTTTGCTTGCAACAAGAGCAATGATAAACTCACTTCAAACAGTACAGGTTATAATTCAAACATAGAAAAAGGATTCTCAAGTCTTCAAAAACAAAAACTAGACAGCGCTTTCTTTTATTTTAATCAAGCACATCAACATGCAGTAAGCAATGATGAAAAAGTCTACGCATTATTGCAAATGGCGTTTATTCAAACACAGATTGCCGACTTTTCAGCAGCTGAAGAAACACTAACACAAGCTTATAAAACCAACACATCACCGGCATATGATATGCACATTTACAATGCACTTGGTATAGCTTATCTTGAGCAAAACAACTATCAGGAAGCCATCAATTACTATGATAAAATACTAAACGATACCATAAGCGAAATCAACAAATGCATTATTCTCAACAACAAAGCAGTGGTATATTTAGAACAATCAGAATATCAAAAAGCAATAAACATTGAAACAAAAATTTGGCAGAACGATTCGCTTAAGAAAGACAAAAAACAATGGGCAAAAATCCTCGATAATCTTGGCTATGCATACTATAAAACAAATAATAACAAAGCATTAGAACTTTTATTAAAAGCAAAATCCATTCGCGATTCTATAAACGATGATTACGAAAAGATAGCAAGCTATATTCATCTTTCGCAATATTATCAAAATACAAACCAAGAATTAGCAGCCAGCTATGCCCAAAGCGCTTTTCAATTTGCAAGCAAAATAAATAACCCCGACGATAAAATGGAAGCGCTTCAATATTGGATCATCAATGCGCAACCAAATGAAGCAAAATCATTAGCGCTCAAACAAATGAAACTTTCTGACAGCATCAACAAAGTGCGTCAATCTGCCAAAAATCAATTCGCCAAGATACGATTCGACGCTTCCAAAGCCGAACAAGAAAAATTAAAATCTGAGAAACAAAAACAAACAATATTTTGGATATTAATAGCAGTGGCGGTAATTGCTTTCATTACAATTTTGCTAATCCGTTACCGAAACAAACAAAAACTAAAAACATCCATCTACGATACCGAAACACGAATCTCAAAAAAGATACACGACGAATTGGCAAACGATGTTTTTCAAGCACTAACCTTTGCCGAAACCCAAGACCTGAGCAATCCTCAAAAAAAAGAAACATTTCTCAACAACCTCGACGACATTTACCTTAGAACAAGAAACATTGCCAATGCCAACAGCCAGGTAAATACCAACGCAAACTATCAAGAAAATTTGTTCAACATGATTAGCGGTTTCAATAGTCCGCAAACCAATGTCATAATCAATTCCGATGACACTATCGATTGGAACAAAATCAAAAGAGAAACAAAAATCACACTCTATAGAGTACTTCAGGAACTAATGGTCAACATGAAAAAACACTCCAATTGTTCTGTTGTAGTTTTATCATTTATCAATCACCCAAAACAAATTCAAATAAAATACGCCGACAACGGAAAAGGAATCAATCCCGAAACTTTTGATAAAAAAGGACTTCAAAATGTGGAAAACCGCATTTTTACACTAAACGGAACCATTATATTTGAAAGCGAAACCCAAAAAGGCTTCAAAGTAAACATCGAAATTCCAAAATAAGTCATCATGTTCAATAAAGTTTTAATTGCCGAAGACATAGACACCATTAGTTTGGCAGTCCAGCTAACACTCATCCAATTAGGAATTACAAACATGCAACATGTCAAATATTGCGACGATGCAATACTTAAAATTAAAAAGGCAATACAAGACAACGAACCCTTCGACCTTCTGATAACCGACCTGTCTTTCGAACCCGATTCCCGTTCAGTTAAATTAACTTCTGGTCAAGAAACCATTGCCGAAATACATAAAATACAACCCAGCTTAAAAACAATTGTTTACTCAGTCGAAGACAAAAAAAGCACCATTAAAACACTCTACGACGACTATAAAATCAATGCCTACGTACACAAAAGCCGAAACAGTATAGAACAACTAAAAACAGCAATAACACAAGTTTATAGTTCAAACTCAGCATTTATTTCAACAGAAATAAAATACCTAATTGCCGATAAAGAAGCAAATAAAATAGATTACGCTGACGTCCAAATTCTAAAACAACTCGCACTCGGAAATACACAAGACCAAATTGCCGATTTCTTCAAAACCCAAAACATAAACCCCAGCAGTAAAAGCGCCATCGAAAAAAAAGTAAACAAACTCAAAGACTCTTTTAAAGCAAATAACACTGCCCATTTAGTAGCCATCACAAAAGACTTAGGCATCATCTAAAAAAGTTTTAAAAAAAACACCCATTTTACGGTTTTCCGTAAAATACTTCCAAAATACCATCATAAGTTTGAATTGAAAATCTTAAATCAATTCAAATCATGAAAAAAATTATCCCATTATTGCTTTTGATATTTATGATGTCATGCAATACCGTAAAAAATTATTACCAGGTTTATCAAACGAACTCAAAAACTGTTCAACACAAAGACAATAATGCATTGGTTTTTGAAGACAATAATTGTCGAATAAGTTACAATCTTTGGGGAAAATATGGAAACGCTGGATTTAGTTTTTATAATAAAACAAACGAAACAATAACGCTATTACTTGATGATAGTTTCTATGTAATTAATGGTAATGCTTACGATTATTTTCAAAACAGAATTTTTAGCAATTCATCAAATTCTTCTTCAAGTACAACTTCTTCTTCAAGTGTAACACTTTGGAGCAGATTAACAGTTTCAAATTTTGCGTCAAATACTTTAGTAGCTAATACAGCAAGTGGTGTAGAAAGAATAGAGCCTAGAACAATTGCAATACCTGCCAACACATCCAAAACAATTTCCGAATTCGACATCAATCAAACCATTTTTAGAGATTGCGATTTGTTGCGTTTTCCAACATCAAAACAAACAAGCTCAAAATCTTTTTCTGAAGAATCCACACCAATTAAGTTTTATAATTCAATAGCATATAAAATGGGAGATAAGGTTAATAAAGTTAAAAATGATTTTTATGTATCTAACATTACCAATATAGCTGAAAAAGACATTCTTAAAGATGTGAAAAATAATTTCTGCGGACAAAAGAATGGATCAATACAAAAGGTATTTAAAGAAAGTGGACCAGATAAGTTTTATATCACTTATCTAAAATCTCAATCAGATGTTTGGAAATATTAGTTAGTTATTAATCTTTTTAACTCACTATGAAACTCTATTACGTCAACAGAAACCCAAACCAAATAGGCAACCACGAATTGCATTTAGCAACATGCAATCATTTGCCTAATATTTTCAACCGTGTCTGCCTTGGCGATTATAAAACACCTCATGAAGCACTTCATGATGCCAAAAAAATATACCCATCAGCAACAGTTTGCAACACTTGTCTTGAAAACCATAACGAAAAAATAAAACCAATACCATTCTACAAAAAATGGTTCAGAAAAAAATAATTGTGGGGTGATTGCTCTGGAGCGAATTATTAATGCCAATTCCTCCAGAGATAATCACTATTTAAATGAAGAAAAACAATTCTATCAGTAAAAAGAATAAAAAAAACGATTCAAATTTCTTCAAATCGTTTCTTAGTCATTTCATCTAAACTTTATAAATACCAATAAGCATCAGTATATAATAAAAGCCAAAAGATTATTAATACAACTGCAAGCGTCACACTTGTTACAGTTAATATTTTATAAGCATACTTTTTCATTTTTTTTTATTTTATGATTAATGATTCTTATTTATTAGGCTATCAATTCCGAACTTTTCAACTCCAGTAATTCAAGTTCTTCATCGCTCAAAATGATGCCAAATTGTTTCTTAAGCAAACTTCCCGTAACCTCTTTCGAAGAAAGCAACACCGAACAAGGAAGTATCCCGTTCGAACTCTTAAAGTATTCACCAGCCAGGGTAATTCTTCCATCCGTTTGATACAAAGAAGCCAAAGTATTTTTACGAAACACAGACTCAGGCGAAGTTTCAATATAACGGCAAGCCTGTCTGAAATCCTCACGCGTTTTAGCACTCAAATCAAAAACATACCTCGGAGTCAAAACTCCGTTAGCATCTTTAAAATAAAGTGCCTTCATACCGTCAAAATCGTCAACGATATACTCAAAATCTTCCCCTTTACTATACGCTTTGTTGAAGATAGGCAATGGGTCACCAAACGATTTCCCATTGCCAACATCAACCAAATAAAGGTCACCCTCAAGTTCAACAACAAGCGCCATGTGCATGTGCTCATCATCATTCTTAAGCGGCAAACCTTTAAACATTTCACCTCTGATAAACTGTACATCAAAACCAATAGCCTTCAAAATGTCATAAAAAAGACCATTGTTTTCATAACAAACACCGCCTCGATTTCTCTCAACAATCTTCGTAAAAACAGGCATTGACGAATAATCCAAAGGAATACCCATATGAATATCAAGGTTCTCAAAAGGAACATGCAACAAAAACTGCTGCTGCAAATCTCTCAAAACAGCATAAGTTGGCTCAAACGCACCATTATATTGGATGCGTTTTCTAATTTTTTCTAAATTCATAATAATCTAAGATTAAATTTTGTTCAGTTTTAATTTAGCGGCAGCAACAGAAACCCTACACTCGATGAGTATTCCCATCGAGGTAACGATTTCAGTAGAAAAAGGATTCCATTCAAGTATCAACGAAACACAAGAAACCCTCCATCAATAATGATGTTAATCCAATACCACTAAATAAAATTTCCGATTAAATAGCTGGCAGAACAGCTTGTGGAACAATATTCTCAACAGGCTTCAAACTTTGCAAATAAGCAAAAATAGCCTTCAAGTCCTCGTCACTCATTTGCGCATAAGCAGGCCAGGGCATCGGTGGAAGCAACTGTCTGCTGCCTTTTAAGCCTTTATACTTACCTTTACGAATAGCGGTCAAAAACTGCTCCTCACTCCAGTTACCAATTCCAGTATCATCCGGAGTTAAATTTCCAGCAAACGAAGTTCCCCACGGACCAATACTCGCAGTACCATTCATGTTAAAAAGAACATAACCCTTACTGCCATTTTTGTCATACGGAGGCAAAGGCTCATTCATATCATGCCCCGATAATAATCGGTCAGGATCAGGAATCGGACCATGGTCAGTCATTTTCTTTGGCGAATGACAGTCATTACACCCCGAAGTGTTTACCAAATAGTTACCTCTTTCAATTTGTTTGGCCAAAGTAACTTCTTCTTTCTCTTTGTACTCTTGTGCTTCGTTGTTTGAAGTGTTACAACTCAAAAGCATCAGTCCAGCAACGACAGTGCTGACTCTTAAAAATTTGTTTTTCATGATTGATGATTGTTTTGATTTGATGATTTTTTTAATTCTAAGCAACTAGACGACATAAAAAATAAAATGTTACACACTTTAATATTTTTTTTCTGATAAACTTAAAAAACCCTTGTAGTACAATAGAAACAAACCAAATAAATTACTCTTTATTTTTGATATACTTGTTAATCATATAAGTAGTAATAGGCTTTAAAGGTTTGCCATTTATAGGATGATAACCTGGTTGATTAAAATATTCAACGTTATCATTGTCAATTTTACAGTAATAAACAATAGCTTTTCCTTCTTCAAAAAAAGTTGTAGTATCACAAACTTTTATCTTTTCGAGATTCATCAACTCTTCCTTTATAGGTTTTTTTGAGCTGCTTTTAAAACCATTTATTTCTTCTAAACAATTCACTTCCACATAATGATCATCCTGCCATTGCATGCATTGTTTTTCAGGTATCAGTTTATCTTTTACAACATAGCCAAGACTCGACAACCCAATTAACCCCAAGAACACATACAATATCTTTTTAAAAGAATAGGTTTTTTGCTTTTTATTGGTTTGAGATAAATCAGTTATATTCTCATCTTCAGCTCTACCTGAATCTTTGCTTTTGGAGGTTTCATTTTTTAAACCGCTAAACTTAGCATAAGGTCTTGGGCTAAAATCAATCAAAATAGCAACCAATTCAATTCTTGGTCTATTGTCAGTATCTGTTTCTCTCCTAATAAATGAAATAATCGGTCTGAACTTATCAATATTACAGCGCTTTATTGATAGCTTCAAAGAGTCTTCTTTTTTTGTCTCGAAAAAAACACGCATTAATTCCTCATCGGTCTTACTCAAGCCTCCATCAATTTTTAAACTACACAAATCCCTCATCTGAGCAGGTGTTGGGTCTAATAAAACACCCGTCACATCATCGCCTTTAACTGTATCATAATGCTCAAGCAATGCCTTCTTATAATCTTTAAAAGTATTTTTTTTCATAGTGGAACAAATGATTAAAACGGAATTATCAGGAATTCTTCGGAATCTTCGGAAACATCGGAATTCTTTATAAACACTCACTCAAAAACCACATTCCTTTGCTTCAGAATTAGTTCTTGTTCTACCTCGCGATAAGAACAAATGTACAAAACTACTTCTAAAAAGTGCTGACATACAGAGCTCAATTTTTTATTCGGGAAGTATAAACAATAGGTTCTGTATCAACGCACTTCACTTCCCACTATAGGTCAATCTTGACCTTCAATAATCAAGCAAAGGAAATTCCATTGCAATGCCTCGAGAAACTCGGGCAGCAAAACTATTGTTCAATTTTTAAATCTGTTAAAATGAAAAAAATACTTTTATTTTCGATTATTATGTTGGCTACAACAACATTTACTTCTTGTACAGCCGACTCAATTACTGATAATGTTCCAGCTCAAACACAAGCGGATGATACTGGAGGTCAAAGCGGACAATTAACACCGCCACCACCACCGCCAACAAAACCATAATTTGGTTAGGTAAAAAAGGGGATGCTTTTTAGCATCTCCTTTTTAAATAATTCATGAGTGTTATTCTGAACAAAGTGAAGAATCGCATAAAAAGAGGCCATATTTTTTATCCATTTTACGGTTTTCCGTAAAATATCTGTTTCAGAAAGACTTAAATTGAGAAATAACAATTAAAAATATAAAAACGATGAAGTATTATGTCAACAAAAATGCACAAAGCAATGGAGACCACGAAGTGCATAAAGAAACTTGTATTTATCTACCTCGTCTTGAAAACCGAAAGTATCTAGGAGACTTTACCAATTGTAGGGATGCAGTAAAGGAAGCAAAAAAGACGTATCCAACAGCAAACGGTTGCAAAACATGTTCAAACGAATGCCATACCAGTTAGGATTTTGAGTAATTAAAACCATAAGTTCTAGCTTGTGGTTTTTTTATCCATTTTACGGTTTTCCGTAAAATACCTATCTCAAATTGGTTTAAGTTTGAAATGTGTTTTGTTAATAAAAACAAAAACACTGCATTCTGATTGCACTCACAAATAGTATAATTGTTTTTTAACATTGGATATAAGAGTAATCATAAAAGTACATGAGCTGATTGAAGCCGAAAGAACAGGAACACCTAAAGAGTTATCAAACAAATTAGGTCTTTCAGTCAGAACGGTTTTTAATTATATAAACTTTATGAAACTCGAACTCAATGCACCAATAACATTCAACACCCAAACCAAAAACTACTACTACGAACGGAAATGTGAATTATGTTTTAACGGATAAACTACAACAAAACAATACAAATATGAAAAAACTACTACCACTTCTTTTGTTATTCCTTTTTGCTTGCAATCAAGGAAATCAACCAACCACAAATCCTCAAATAGCATCAACCTGCGAAGCACGCGGATGCAATGGTTCAGACGATTGTACAGCTTGTAAAAACTGCTCAGGTTGCAAACATTGTGCAAAACTTGGCGGTACCTGTGGCGTTTGTGAGCCACCTGTAAAGAAGAAAAAAGTGACTAAGAAGAAAAAGTAATTAACAATGTAATATGTGTTAAATAAACCACTATTTTTATGCACTTAACTAGTTACTAGTTTGTTGAAAAGTATAGTATGAAATAAAATTTTATTGAGTATGAAACAAAAATACCTGTTAATAATTTTAGTATTAATTTATAGTTTTAGTCATACTTATGCAAAAAGTATAAACTTACCTCCATCGGCTACTATTTCAGGGACTACAACAGTTTGTCAAAATGCAGCAAGTCCAGTAATTACTTTTACAGGTTCTGGAGGAACTGCTCCTTATACATTTACATATACCGTAACAGGAACATCGGGCAATCAAACAGTATCTACAACTGGAACAAATTCGTCTGTGACAGTTTCAGTTCCAACAGGTACAGCAGGGACTTTTGTTTATAATCTTGTCAGCGTAATTGATGATTCTACTCCACCTATTCCACAGAATGTTTCTGGAACTGCTATTGTAACAATTAATCCTCAACCAAATGCTAATATGGGTGGGACTGGCGCAGGTTCTATTTTTGATAACTTTCCAGTATTCAGAATTTGTTCTAATAGTGCTTCATTATTTAACTTCACAAATACTTCCACAACATCTTCCACTAACAATAATTACACTATAAATTGGGGTGATGGGTCGCCTAATTTCACAGGTTCTAGTTGGACTACTTTATCGCATACTTACCAAATTGGCTTATGGTATTTAAATTATACAATTTCAGGGAGTAATGGTTGTTCAATTACTAAAACATACATAGTTTTTGTCGGTTCAAATCCTGCAGTTTCGTTGGGGAATCCCGGAAATACAGATATATGTAATGCAAATTCACTTACATTTCCAATAACAGGAACATCGAATAATCCACCTGGAACAACATATACGGTGACTTTCAATGATGGGTCTGCACCAATTCCATTTAATCATCCACCTCCAGCATCTGTTACACATACATTTACTTCTTCATCATGTGGCACAGATAGTTCAGACGGTTCCAATACATATCAAAATTCATTTTCAGCAAATATAGTGGCAACTAATCCATGTAGTACTTCATCAGTTGGAGTTGTGCCAATTTATGTTTCAGCAAATCCTCAAGCAAATTTTACAGCTCCAGTTTCAGCTTGTATTAATACTCAAGTTTGTTTAACAAATACATCTCTAGGTAATCAAGTTATCAGTAATACTTGTTCAAATCCTCTAATAGTTTGGTCTATAAGTCCATCCACAGGTTATTCTTTGACATCGGGGAGTTCATTAGGAAATGATTTTTCATCAACTGATCCTAGTTTGTGGTTATCAGGTTCAGATGTTTTATGTTTAAATTTTAGTATTTCTGGGACATATACAATTACAATGAAAACGGGTAATAAATGCGGCATAGATACAATTTCGAAAACCATTTGTGTACAACCACCACTAACACCTCTTTTCTCACTAAACACCAATACAGGCTGTATTCCTCTTTCTGTAACAACAACCAACAATACAGTTTTAACTAATCAATGTGGTACACCTACCTATTTATGGACGGTTACTTACGCATCTGGATTTTGTAGTACTGCATCGCCAACATTTCCCAATCAAACTACAGCAAATGCCAATTTTAATTTTACCGAACCAGGCACATATACAATAAGACTAGCAACAACAAATTCTTGTGGAACTAATACTACTACACAAACGGTAATAGTAAAAAAACCACCAACTGCTTCAATTGCAGCAATTACTGGAGCTTGTGGAACAGCAAACATTAGCCCAACAGCAACAATCATTGGTTGCGCACCTACAACCAGCACGCTAACCTATGCTTGGAGTTTCCCGGGAGGTACACCTGCAACTGCAAACACAGCCAACCCAGGAACAATTAATTATCCAACAACAGGAAATTATACAGTTTCTTTAGTGGTAACAAATGAATGTGGTGCTTCAACAACAGCAACCCAAACTTTTTCGGTAAGCACTGCGCCAGTTATAACGAATACAGTTTTAACGGAATCTATTTGTTCGGGTTCAACGACAACACCAGTTACTTTAACGGCCAATCCAACAGGAACTACATTCGCTTGGACAGCAACAGCAACAGCCGGAATTACAGGTTTTACTGCTACAGGTTCAACAAATACTATTCCTGCTCAAACAATTACAACAACAAATTCAAATCCAGGAACGGTAACCTATGTTATTACACCATCATTTAATGGTTGTGATGGACCAACAGTCAATTATGTTATTACCATAAACCCTGCACCAACTATCACAACACAACCAAGTTCTAGTTCTGTTTGTTTAGGAGGTACGCCAACAGCACTTTCAGTAGTAATTAATTCTTCATCGGGTACGCCATCATACCAATGGTATTCAAACACATCAAATTCAAACACAGGCGGAACTTTGATTTCAGGGCAAACAAACAGTACATTTAACCCACCAGCTTCAACCATCGGAACACTCTATTACTACTGTGTCATCACTTTAACCTCGGGCGGATGTTCTAGTTTAAATTCAAACGTTGCTACAGTTACAATTAATCCACTGCCAACTATTAATACGCAACCAATGGTAACTCAAAATGCTTGTGTTGGAGTTGCACTAGCATCACCTTTAACGGTCAGTTATACTGGAGGAATTGGAACTGCTACTTACCAATGGTATTCCAATACAACAAATGCAACAACTGGCGGAACCTTAATTTCAGGCGCAACAAATGCTACCTATACACCGCCTGTCTATACAGCAGCAGGAACATATTATTACTATGCAATAATTTCACTTTCTAGTAACGGATGTGGCACAACAACTAGTAACAGTGCAGAAGTAGTAGTGTTTAACGACCCAACAATAACGACCCAGCCTTTAACGACCCAAACATTATGTCAAGGAGCTACACCATCAACTTTATCAGTTGTTGCATCAGGAGGTAACGGTAGTTTTAATTATCAGTGGTACAGTAATACAAACAATAATACAACCAATGGGGTGCTAATTCCCTCAGCAACAAATGCAACTTATACCCCACCAACTTCTAGTGTTGGAACAATTTTTTATTATTGCATAATTACTCAAAATACACCAGGTTGTTCAGTTACTTCTACAACAGCAGCAGTAATAATTAATCAATCTCCTTCAATCGTCAATCAACCGCCTTCAAGTTCGGTCTGTTTAGGTGGTACTCCAACTACATTGTCATTTACGTATAGTAATGGTGCAGGAACACCAACATATCAATGGTATTCTAATATTAATAATAACAATACTTCAGGAACTTTAATTACTGGAGAAACTAATGCAACATTTACACCACCAGCCAATACAGTTGGAACAACATATTATTATTGTTTAGTTACATTTCCAAACATTACGGGAAGTTGTGCTACTATTGCAACCAATACTGCTGAAATAATAATAACTTCAGCATCAACTATTGACCAAAATCCAGTACCAAACCAAAGTCTATGTGTGGGTGCAACAATTACGACTCCATTAAGTGTATCATACATTGGAGGAACAGGTACACCAAACTATCAGTGGTATTCAAACAATACGAGTACAAATACAGGCGGTACACCAATAACTGGTGCAACAAATTCAACCTACACACCGCCAGTTTATTCAGTTCCAGGAACATATTATTATTATGTCCAAATATCTTTTTCTGGGAGTGGTTGCGGCAGTATAGTGAGTGATGTAGCTACTATAGATGTAATTGCGGATCCTATAATTACTCCACAACCCCAAACTACACAAACTGTTTGTCAAAACACACCTGCAACTACTCTCTCTGTGGGCGCAACAGGTGGTATAGGAACTTCATACACATATCAATGGTATAGTTCGACTACTAATAACACAACTACTGGTGTAGTTATTTCTGGAGAAACAAATAGCACGTTTACACCGCCAACAGCAACAACAGGAACGGTGTTCTACTATTGTGTTATCAATCAAACCAACGGTACGGGTTGTAATGCAATTTCTAATACAGCTCAAGTAATTGTAAATCCTGCGCCAGTAATAACGTCACAACCACAATCAAACACTTGGTGTAAAGACCAAGTCCCAACAAGTTTAACTTTAAATTATTCAAGCGGAACAGGAACACCAACATACCAATGGTTTTCAAACACAATTAACAGCAACACAGGTGGTTTTAGCATCCCAAGTGCAACCAATGCAACTTACACACCACCAACAAATAGTGTAGGCAGTTTGTATTATTACTGTATTATTAATTTCCCTTCATTGTCCGGAGGTTGTGCAACAATAATTTCAGACACAGCATTAATTACAATCAACCAAAATCCAGTTATTGCATCAGAAAGCACAACGATTTGCAGCAATAACCCGTTCACAATTACACCTTCTAATACGGGAGGCAACATTGTTCCTCTTGGCACTACATACACTTGGTCAACTCCAACAATAAATCCAGCGGGTGCAATATCAGGCGCTAATTCTGAAGCAACTCAGCAAAATCAAATCAGTCAAACATTAATTAATACAACAACTTCACCGGCCACAGTAACTTATACGGTAACTCCAATTTCTGGGGTTTGTATTGGTAATGATTTCACGGTAACAGTAGTGGTCAATCCAGCAATAAATCCAAATGTGATTGCCAGCAATAATTCGTGTTTCGGAGTTAATAATGCATCAATAACAACTAATATAGTTGGCGGAATTCCACCATATACAATAACATGGTTAGGACCTAACGGATTTACTTCAGCAGCAACAGCAATAAATAATCTAGAACCAGGAATATACGATTTAACGATTGACGATACAGGCAATTGTCCTTATACGAACACGTATACCATTACAGAACCAGACGATATACTAATCTCAATTGACAGCGAAAATGACATCACTTGTTTTGGCTTTGCAAACGGAAGTATTAATATATCAGTAACTGGCGGAACAGGAAATTATACCTACACTTGGACAAAAGATACTTTTCCATTTTCGAATAACGAAGACATTGCAAATTTAAGTCCAGGAACATATGTTGTCACAGTAACAGATGCCAATAATTGTGGTCCTAAAACGGAAACATTTACCATTACTCAACCACCAATTTTAGCCGTTAGTTTAATCAGTCAAACAAACGTTGAATGTTTTGGAGCAGCAACTGGAGCAATCAATATAAACCCATCAGGGGGAACACCAATCGAAATTACACCCGGTGTGTTCGATTACAACTACGCTTGGACAGGTCCAAACGGTTTTACAAGCACAAATCAAAACCTTACCAATATAGTTGCGGGAACTTATACTGTAACGATAACCGACAACCAAGGATGTACAGAAAACCTATCTGCAGTCATCACCCAATCCACAGAGATAATTATTAGTTATACCACAACACCAATAACATGTTACGGCGCTAACAATGCTTCTTTCACAACAACAATTTCTGGAGGAAATCCACCCTATCAATACCAATGGAGTAATCTTTCAACTGCATTAAATCAGAACAACCTTTCAGCAGGAACATATACCATTACAGTAACAGACAATCTTGGATGTATTAAAGCAGAATCCATCATTATTCCCGAAGCACCAATATTTACAGTAAATCCTATAGTTAATAATGTTTCATGCTATGGTGCAAATAATGGGAGTATTAATCTAAACTTAACAGGAGGAATACCAACAGTTACTTTAACTTGGAGCGATGGTAGCACCGCAGGTCTAATAAGAAACAATCTCGGACCAGGAACATACACAGCAACCATAGCTGACGGAACACCTTGTTACATTGTAAGAACATTTACAATATTAGAACCACAACCCTTAGTAGTTTCTGCAAATACTACTAATCCCCTAGACTGTTCCAATGCAAATACTGGGGCAATAGACTTAATCGTTGCAGGAGGAACACCTCCTTTTAACTACAGTTGGTCAAACGGAGCCTCTACAGAAGATTTAGTAAATGTTAATGCCGGCAATTATCAAGTAACAGTTACAGATAATAATGGCTGCTCATTAACAAGTCAATTTAATTTAGTAAGACCAGCACCCATATATATAAATGTTACTACCCAAACAGATTTTAATTGTTCTACTCATCAAGTAACACAAAACTTTGTTGCTCAAGCTTCAGGTGGAGTACCACCATTTCAATACCAATGGTCTAGTGGAAATATAAGCGGCCCAGACAATAACATTATGAACTCTAGCACCAATGGAACAGTAATATTAACAGTAACTGACAATATAGGATGTACTGCAACCTATACTGTTGATGTTGATAATCCTGTTATTGGTTATTCATCATTTGATACAACTTCTTTTGGATACACATCATACGGTATATATTCAATTGGAGACCCAATTCAGTTTCAAAGTAATATTACTGGCGATTATATTTCTGTATCATGGGATTTTGGGGATGGTACTTTTTCAACTGAATTAAATCCAGTACACACTTATGCTATTCCAAAAGAATATATTGTAACACAAACTGTAACTTACCCTTTCGGGTGTGTTTATGTGCAAACTATTTCGCTTTTAGTGGAAAAGGGATACTTAATTGTTGTGCCAACAGCATTTACTCCAAACAATGATGGTCTTAACGATACCTACAGACCAGTAACTAAAAGATTAAAGAATGTACAATTGAATATATACGATACTTGGGGTTCTATGATATATAGTGAAACAGGAGACGTACTAGTCGGATGGGATGGCAAAATAAAAGGATTCAATGCTGAAAATGGAAATTACTATGCAAAAGTAACTGCCGAAACTTTTTATGGAACCATAATATTTGATAACCAAACATTTGTTTTAATCAAATAAGCCTACATCAAAATGAAATACAAATTATTTTTCACTATACTCATCATAACTTTTTCTACAAAAGTTTTAGCTCAAGACCCGGTTTTCACACAGTTCTATTTAGTTCCTGAGAAAATAAATCCTGCTTTTACAGGAATTTCAAATACATGGAGCGCAGGTCTAATTCATAGAAGACAATGGCCAGATGGAAACAGAAAAATAGATACACAATATGGATATTTCAACAATATTGTTAGCGAACAAATTGGTGTTGGTGTAACTGTTTTAAATCACAACGAAGTATTTACGGATTATAACTATTTTCAAATTAATGGAGCATTTTCCTATCGGATAGAACTCAATTACGATTGGAGGATGAGGTTCGGTTTAGAAACAGGCTTTGGTCGAAAAGATTATAACTTTAGTAACTTGTTATTAGAAGATCAAATCAATATAAATGATGGTTCTATTAGTCAAGGTTCAATAGACCCGGGAGTATTAGGGTACAGTAATAAAATTAATTTTTTCGATATAGGAGTAGGATTGGTTATTGACCAAGAAAATGCATGGATAGGTGCGGCAGTAAAACACTTAACAAGACCTGACATTTCATTTATAGAAAACAACAATGTTCCTTTAGATATGATGCTTTCAGTTCATGCAGGATACTATTTTGAATTTATTGATTCACCATCTAAACTGATACCTGAAGGAACTGATTTGCTTTTTACAGCAAACTATATGAGACAATCACAATATAATAGATTAGATATTGGAGCAGTGATGGATTTTCCCCGATTAAGTCTGGGGATTATTGCTGCAACAAACCCAGAAAGAAGAAGCGATAATGCCCATTTAATAACTTCAATTAATTCTATTTTGGGCTTTAAGTTAGGCGAATTTACTTTTGGATATTCCTATGATTTAAACACATCCAAAATACAAAGAACTCAAGGGGTACACGAACTATCATTAACTTGGCAATCAAGTCAACGATGTGATAAATGTGATAATTATAAGGTAAAGCTAAAAAGAAATGGTGAAGCAGGTTATCAAAAAATGTAAATGAATTAATTTAAAATGAATACAAAAACATTATTAGTTTTCTTTATTACAGTATTACTTTTCATTCAATGTAAATCATCTTCAAATGATGAGATTAATGAAGGAAGTAAATTCCCAATTGTAGATAATAAATCAGTTGAAAATGGAGGCTATACAGATGGAGAATACTGCGCAGAGATTGAATATTATAATCCAGAAAGAGGAACTAATTCAACATATACCCTAGTTGTTGAAATAGAAAATAATGAATTAACTATTATTCACTGGCCAAACGGAGGTTGGTTGGACAGCACGCATTTTATGCCTCCAGACATTTCGGAAGGACATGCCTCCTTCACTAGCGATACAGGTGCTGAATACAACATAACAATTATAGATACAGATTGTAATTAGGTAAGTATAACCCCATCGGGGTTTAATGTTTGTAGCCACGGGTTTCAATCCGTGGTATAAAAACCATCACCAACCCAAAATCCCTTAGAGATGATATCACTATCTTTACAAAAACATACATACGTCCATCATCTGAAAAATGAAAACCAAACTCCTCTTTCTTCTACTAATAACAACTACACTCCAAGCCCAACTCAAAATCATATCTTGGAATCTGGAAGACTTTGGTAACTCAAAAACTGATACAACCATAATCTATATAGCAAACACTATTAAAAACTATGACATCATAGCCATACAAGAAGTCGTAGCAGGATACGGTGGAGCACAAGCAGTAGCAAAACTAGCCAACGAACTAAACACAAAAGGAGCAAAGTGGAGTTACACTATCAGCGAGCCAACCTCAAGTTCTGCATACAAAACCGAGCGTTATGCATTTCTATACAAAACAGCCTCAGTAAAACTAATCGGAAAACCATGGCTTGAAAAAAAATACAACCTACTCATTGACCGAGAACCCTATTATGCAACCTTTCAATACAACAACAAACAAGTAACATTGGTAAACTTTCATGCCATAACAAAGAAAAAACAACCTGAAACTGAAATCAAATACTTTAAATTTCTACCTGACCAATACCCAACACTAAACCTAGTATTCTTAGGCGATTTCAATTGTCCTCAATCGCACACAGTCTTTAATCCACTTAAAGCAATGGGGTACGAATCCGCTTTCATAAACCAAAAAACATCACTTAAAAAAGAATGCAAAAACAACAATTGTCTTGCCTCAGAGTTTGATAATATTTGGTACAATACCAATAAAATTCAATTAAAAAACAGCAAAGCAATCCATTTTTATAAAGACTTTCCAAAATTTTATCAAGCAAAACAAATCTCAGACCATATCCCCATAACAACAGAGCTATATATAAAGTAG
Organism: Flavobacterium sp. PMTSA4; assembly: GCF_032098525.1. Taxonomy (NCBI): domain Bacteria; kingdom Pseudomonadati; phylum Bacteroidota; class Flavobacteriia; order Flavobacteriales; family Flavobacteriaceae; genus Flavobacterium; species Flavobacterium capsici. The sequence goes on along the minus strand of NZ_CP134890.1, from coordinate 1,608,392 downwards.
CTGAGTCTTCTTTTCTTATTTTTATCTGATTAACGTAAGTTTTATATGCGAAAGCACCAAAGCAATGCGAAGCATTGCAACGCTTTTACGTAGAATAGTTTGAAAAAGCTCTGAAAACAGGAGCAAAGCGACGCAGAGTTTTTCAAACGGTTTTAATCAAAGATTAAAAATTCCTCGTAAAAGTGTCCTTTCTTTTGGTTCGTTTTCTTTGGACAAGCAAAGACTCGAGGCAAAGCCGAACAGAGCGAAGCTAAAATGAATATAGAAAACAAGGACTAACTAGTGTTTTTATTTAAAAATAAAGAGAAAGCAACATCTAACTCGCATTAATAATCTTTATCAACTTTCAATACACCTTCAAAACTACTATTCCATAAGCTGTTTTGTCTTTCAAATCATAAAACAAACCATTCAAGTCTTGTGTATATCGATAATAAAAAACAGCAACACGAATACCTGTTAAATCAGGTGGAACAGCAGCTTCCATACTAATTGTTCCAAAATCAGTATTTTTAGGAATAAGTAAGGGAGAACTAGCAAACAAAAACTTATTTTTCGCATCAAAATCAAGAGAAACGATACCTAATTGCAATTTCAAATGAGTAGCACCTTTAGGATATTTCAATCCTTTCACATTAAAATCCGTAATAGTAAAAGTAGAGGTCACTTCATCAAAATAACTGTTCGAATAAGGTAATTTTAACGAAGTAAATTCAAAATTTTCCAGAAATTGTTTGCCTTCAGAACTTTCAATCCCTAAGGGAACACTTCTTTTACCTCGTTCAGAAACTAAATCACAATTCTTAATCTTTATAAACAATTGCATCAATGCTCCTTGAAGAACACTATCTTTTACATTTCCCAAAAAAGGAGCCAAACTATCTTTAAAAAGTTTCTTGGCACTCGATGTAGTTCCAAATTCACTATTGTTTTCCCTAATTCTAGCCATGCTAGGTTTCTTTTTAATAGCACTACCATTAAAACCACCGCCAGCTCTTCGGGCTACAGGTTTACCTTTTCTAATATAAAAATTCACTCCGTTTATTGTACCAACAAAATGAATTATACCTTTTTGCTTTGCCATACAGTTGATATTTAGTAATGTGAAAGTAATAAATAATTATCAAATAATGTATATATATGTCGTATTTATATTGGGTATATGTCGTATATATATCGTATGTTATTAATGTCTTATTGCCGTTATATTAATGCTTGACTAATCTATTAGTGAACTAGTATTTTAGTGTTATTAATAATAAAGTAAGCAAACATTTACCTAAATTCGTTGAATCATTCATCAACAAAACACAATCACCATGAAAAAAACACAAATCATCACATTCTTCTTAGCAATCACCAGCCTGATAAACGCCCAACAAGAACAAACCATCGAAATAGCCTTCCCAATCCTCAACCAATACACAAACATCCGCGATATAAACATCGCAACCGATGGTTCAGAAGCCTACTTTACCATCCAATCACCAGCCGGCGAACTATCACAAATAGCCTACATCAAAAAAACCAACAACAACTGGTCAGAACCACAACTACTAAGCTGCTCCGACCAATACAACTACCTCGAACCATTCCTATCATCCGACCAAAAACGCCTCTACTTCGTTTCAGACAGACCACTAAACAAAACCACCACCGAAAAGAAAGACTTCGACATCTGGTACCTCGAACGTCAAAACAAAAAAAACCCATGGTCCGAACCAATAAACCTCGGCAGTCCAGTAAACACCACCCAAAACGAATTCTACCCTACACTCGCCGACAACAATAACCTCTATTTCACCCTAGATTCTCCATCCGGTTTAGGAAAAGACGACATCTACTATTCAAAATGGAATGGCACAGCCTATGAAACCCCCGAACTCCTCAACCAAAACATCAATTCCTCCGGCTACGAGTTCAACGCCTTCATATCCAAAAACGAAGACTTCCTAATCTATACAAAATACAACACACCCGACGGTTTCGGCAGCGGCGACCTTTACATAGCCCGCAAAGACAACCAAGGACAATGGCAAACCCCAACCAATCTAGGCAAAAACATCAATACTAAATACATGGAATATTGCCCATTCTACGACCAAGCCAATCAAACACTCTATTTCACCAGCAAACGAAACAACATAACCCCAAAACAATTCAAAAACTTCAAAGAATACCAGCAATACATCCTCCAAAGCCACAACGGATTAAGCAAAATATACAAAACAAAAACCAACCTAACCGAGTAAAAACAAACCCTCAGAAATAAAAATCAAAAAATTTATTAAAACATTTTGTTTGCATAATACAATATAATGTATATCTTTGCACTCACAAATCGCGGGATAGAGCAGTAGGCAGCTCGTCGGGCTCATAACCCGAAGGTCACAGGTTCGAGTCCTGTTCCCGCTACAAAGAAAAAAGCCATTCAGAAATGAGTGGCTTTTTGTTTATATTTACATATGGATGAATTCGTAGTTTATATATTATACTCTAAACAATTTCACAAAAATTATACAGGCTATACTTCTAATTTAATAGAAAGGTTTAAATCTCATAATTATTATGGAACTAAAGGATACACTATAAAATATAGACCTTGGGAAGTAATTCATGTAGAATTCTTTTCTTCAAAAGCAGAAGCTTTAAAGCGAGAAAAGTATCTAAAAATGGGAGCTGGAAGAGAATTTATAAAAAATATTATATCCAATTTATGAAGTCGGGCTCATATCCGCCGCGGCGGACACAGGTTCGAGTCCTGTTCCCGCTACAAAGAAAAAGCCATTCAGAAATGAGTGGCTTTTTTATTTATAATCTTTTCTAAATCATTGATTAGTAATAAATAATATATACTACCTTTGCCGCTTTATTTTCAAAACATGAACACAAAAAAAATAGCAGAGTACAGAGCTTTGCTAAATGTTTCAAAAACAGCAACATTAAAAGAGCTAAAAACAATCTACAGAAACAGTATGAAAGAATGTCATCCTGATAAATTTGTAGGTTCAGATGCTAACGAACAAGCAGAAGCACAAAGTACTGCAATCATTGAAGCTTATCATTTCTTGGTAAGTATCGCTCCCGAAACACAGGAAAAAGTAAAACCAGCTTACGAAAACACTATTAAAAACGCAGGCATTTTAGACTTCTACATGGAAAACGGTGCTTTATACATCAGCTTCACCGACGGTAGCAACTTCGAATATTTTGGAGTACCAAAAAACACCTACATCAAGATGATCAATGCAGAATCGCCAGCGCGTTTCGCAAGAAGACACATCTACAATAACTTTTTATACCGAAGCGCAAGCAAACTGCTAGCCGAAGTATAATTATTTTTAAAAAAAAGAATTCAGAAAGAAATGCATAAAGCAGGATTTGTAAACATCATAGGAAACCCAAACGTGGGTAAATCAACATTAATGAATGCCTTCATTGGTGAACGATTATCCATTATAACTTCAAAAGCACAAACAACCCGTCACAGAATTTTAGGAATTGTTAATGGCGAGGAGTTCCAAGTAGTCCTTTCAGACACTCCAGGAATTATTAAACCAGCTTATGAAATGCAAAAATCAATGATGGATTTTGTGAAATCTGCTTTTGAAGATGCTGATGTGTTAATCTATATGGTTGAAATTGGTGAAAAAGAACTGAAAGACGAAGCATTTTTCAATAAAATCATTCACTCTAAAATTCCGGTTTTATTACTATTAAATAAAATTGACAAGTCTAACCAAGAACAACTCGAAGAGCAAATTGACCTTTGGAAAGAAAAAGTTCCTAATGCTGAAATATATCCAATATCAGCTTTAGAGAACTTTAATGTAAAAGAAGTTTTTGCCCGAATATTAGAATTATTACCAGAATCACCACCATATTATCCAAAAGACGCACTAACCGACAAACCTGAGCGTTTCTTCGTAAACGAAACCATTCGTGAAAAGATTTTAACCAACTACGACAAAGAAATTCCATACGCTGTAGAAATAGAAACAGAAGAATTCTTAGAAGATGAAAAAATCATCAGAATTCGTTCGGTTATTATGGTTGAACGCGATACCCAAAAAGGAATCATCATCGGTCATAAAGGCGCAGCACTCAAAAAAGTAGGCATGCAAGCTCGTGAAGATTTAGAGAAATTCTTCGGAAAACAAATCCACATCGAACTTTTTGTAAAAGTCAACAAAGATTGGAGAAACAACGCTTACCAACTTAAAAGATTTGGGTATAATCAAAAATAATAGCCACTAATTTTAAACATTTTATATTATAAACCTTTAAAACAAAAGGTTTACTTTTGCAAAAAATAAAAACCATGAACAATATAGTAGCCATAGTAGGAAGACCAAACGTAGGGAAATCTACTTTTTTCAACCGTTTAATTCAAAGAAGAGAAGCCATTGTTGACTCTGTTTCTGGAGTTACTCGCGATAGAAATTATGGTAAAAGTGAATGGAACGGAAAAGAATTTTCAGTTATTGATACTGGTGGTTACATCAAAGGTTCCGATGATATTTTTGAAGGCGAAATTCGTCGTCAGGTTGAATTAGCTATTGATGAAGCCGATGCTATCATTTTTGTGGTTGATGTTGAAGAAGGAATAACTCCAATGGATGCCGAAGTTGCAAAGCTTTTAAGAAAAGTAACCAAACCAATTTTAATAGCGGTAAACAAGGTTGATAATGCTATGCGCGAAAAAGACGCAGTTGAGTTTTATAACCTAGGATTAGGCGAATATTTTACAATTGCAAGTATTAGCGGCAGCGGAACAGGTGAATTGTTAGACAAATTAGTCGAAGTTTTACCTGAACTTCCTGAAGCAACAGAAGAAGAAAATCCATTACCTCGTTTTTGTGTAGTTGGTCGTCCTAATGCAGGAAAATCATCCTTCATCAATGCATTAATTGGCGAAGACAGATTTGTAGTTACAGATATTGCAGGAACAACTCGTGATGCTATTGATACTCGCTATAATCGTTTTGGTTTCGAATTCAATTTGGTTGATACTGCCGGAATCCGAAGAAAAGCTAAAGTAAAAGAAGATTTAGAGTTTTACTCAGTAATGCGTTCGGTGCGTGCTATCGAGCATTCTGATGTTTGTATACTAATCATTGATGCTACTCGTGGCTTTGAAGGTCAAGACCAAAGTATTTTCTGGTTAGCAGAAAAGAATAGAAAAGGAGTAATAATTTTAGTAAATAAATGGGATTTGGTTGAAAAAGATACCATGTCAACCCGTGATTACGAGCGTAAAATCCGCGAGCAATTACAACCATTTACTGATGTGCCAATTCTTTTCGTTTCAGCCTTAACAAAACAGCGTTTGTTAAAAGCTTTAGAATCAACAGTACAAGTTTTTGAAAACAGAAAACAACGCATTCCAACTTCTAAGTTCAACGATTACATGTTAAAACTAATAGAAGCATATCCACCGCCAGCATTAAAAGGGAAATATGTAAAAATTAAATACTGCATGCAGTTGCCAACACCAACACCACAGTTTGTGTTTTTTGCCAATCTACCACAATATGTAAAAGAACCATACAAACGTTTTCTAGAAAACAAGATTCGTGAAAATTGGGACTTTTCAGGTGTTCCAATTGATATTTATATTAGAGAAAAGTAAAAATTCTGTTAAATTTAGGTAAGAAATTTTCTCAATACACAATAAAATAAGTAATTAGTCGTTTATAGTTTTAACTAACCTTAAACGACTAATTTTTTTTATGCCAAAATCATTTCTTTTGATGCTATCACTTTTTTGTTGTAGCATAGTTTTTTCTCAAAATTCTATTTCTTTAAAGGGAAAAGTAATCGACAAAAATTCTAAAATTCCTCTCGAATCAGTAACGGTTTATTTAACTTCAAAAATCGATTCTACAGTAGTAGACTATACCATTACCAACAAAATGGGTTTTTTTGATTTAAAACTTAAAAAAACGAACAAACCTTTAGTACTAAAAATTTCATATGTAAGCTACAATGATTTCAAAGAAGATGTTTCTAATTTAAATTCTGATAAAGACTTTGGTACAATAGAACTTGAGGAAGCCATCAAAAACTTAGATGAAGTTGTTGTAAAATCAGAAACACCGCCAATCCGAATAAAAAAAGACACACTCGAATTCAATGCTTCGTCGTTTAAAGTTGGCGCCGATGCTAATGTTGAAGCACTTTTAAAGCAGTTGCCAGGAGTTGATATTTCACCCGAAGGGAAAATTACGGTAAACGGTAAAGAAGTCAATAATATTTTGGTAAACGGCAAACCATTCTTTGGCAAAGACGGAAAAATTGCCACACAAAATCTTCCAGCTGATATTATTGATAAAGTTCAAGTAGTCGACACTAAAACCAAATCAGAAGAAATTTCAGGTGAAGGAGCAAGTTCCGAAGATAAAACTATAAACCTTACCATTCAGGAAGATAAAAACAAAGGTTTTTTCGGGAAAATAATGGCTGGTCGTGGTTCGGATAGACGATATGAATCTAGTTTATTGCTCAATTATTTTAAAGGCGAACGAAAGATTTCTGTCTTAGCATCATCTAATAATATTAATTCTGTTGGTTTTTCGATGAATGAAATATTTGATAATATGGGCGGAGGAAGAAACACATCCATGTACTATAACGACGATGGAAGATTTGGAATAAACGGGATGACTTTCGGCGGCGGAAACGGAATTACAAAATCCAACTTGGTTGGTGTAAATTATCAAGACCAATGGTTCAAAAAATTGGATAATACAACGAGTTATTACTTTTCGAATGCCGAAAATGAAAACATAAATAGAACACAAAGCACTAATTTATTGCCAACAGGAACAACTTTGACAAACTCAAATTCTATTAGCAGTTCGATTAGCAATGGACATAATCTAAACACTGATTTTGAAATAAAATTAGATTCTACAGCAACTATTTATGTTAGTCCGAAGTTTACTAAAAACCTTTCGAAGAGTAGATTTTCAAGAGATAGAATTACTACCGATGAAAATTTGAATGAATTAAACCGAAGTAACAGCGATGATTACAGAGAAATTGAAAATTCAAATTTTGAAACTGAAGTAAGTTATAGTAAAAGATTCAAAAAGAAATCTCGTGGAATGACTGTTAATTTAAATTTTGAATCAAAAGACCAAAGAACATTTAACAACACCAATTCGGCTACTTTGTTTGCAGATACAACACCTGATGATATTCGACAGCAAAATAGTTTTGAACGAGAAAAGCAGAATGATTTGCGGTTTGAAGTTCGTTTTGGTGAACCATTGACGGATTCATTGCGATTGAGTTTGACTTCAGAAATAAAATTCAATAACAGAAGAGAAAGCTTAAATACTTTTGATTTTGATGCTATTGCCAACGATTATAGTGATTTCAATGATTTACAATCCAATTCTATTCGTTCAGACCAGTTTACTTATTTTCCTTCAACGGGTTTAATTATTGGTAAAAACAAAACCAATGGAAGAATTAATTTTGGTCCTGAGTTTGTAAATTTCAAAGCAAAATCAGATTACTTGGGAGTTTCTACTGATTTGAATAAAAATTATATTTTTCCAAAAGTAAAAGGATACATCAGTCACCGAATTGGAAAATCAAAATCAATTTATGCCAATTATAATTATGAAGTTTCTGTTCCAAGTGCGAGTCAATTATTGCCTGTAGAAAACTTATCCAATCCATTAAACACTATTGTTGGTAACGAAAATTTAGATCCAACCAAACGTCACAGTATGTATTTTGGGTTCAATAATTATGATTATGCTTCACGTTCTGGATATTATATTTACTCTGGATTTAATGCAAGTAAAGATGCGGTTGTTTCATCTACTGTTTTTGATTCTAATTTTAAATCAATCACTACTTATGAAAATGTAGATAGGTCATTTTCCTCTTATTTTGGTGGAAATTGGAACAAATCGTTTAAAAAAGAAAAAAGAACCTTAAGATTATCAACAGGAATTAGTTTTGACTACAATGTTAATCAAGGATTAACCAATGCAGTTTTATTTGAGTCAAGACAATTACAAATTAATCCTAGAGTTAATTTAACTTGGAGTATTGATGAGTTAATTACCATTGCGCCAAGCTACAGATATTCCTTTTCAAAAACTAAATATGACAACTATGTAATTGATAAAGCCGATAATTTTACACACAATGCAAAAATTGAAATTACTTCCTATTTTCCTAAAAAGTTAGTAATAGGAAATGATTTTGGATATACTTATAATTCAAATATCGCTGGCGGTTTCAGAAAAGATTTCTATTTATGGAATACAAGTATTGGATACAACTTTTTTAATGACCAATTGCTTGCAAAAGTTAAAGTATACGATTTATTAAATCAAAACTTAAACACCAGAAGAACCATAACACCAACAGCAATCATCGATTCTGAAAACACCGTTTTAAGACGTTATGTAATGTTTTCGCTGACCTATAAAATTGAAAAATTTGGCGGAAAGAAAAAGAATGACAATATGATGTTCTTTGAAGATTAAAAATAAAAAGCCTCGCTATTTGCGAGGCTTTTTAAATTATAGTTTTTATAAAATTTCAAACCTTATATTTCTTAATTGTAGAATAGTAAATTTGATTACCATCCGCCGCTTGCGCCACCACCAGAAAATCCGCCGCCACCAAAACCACCGCCAAAACCACCACCAGAAGAACCTCCGAAACCTCCGCCAAATCCACCGCCAGATGAACCACCAAAACCACCTCGATTTCGTCCTAAGCTACTTAGAATAATAATATCTGATAAGTCTAAACCACCACCACGATTACCTGAGTTTCCACCATTATTTTTGTTTTTAGCAAAAATTATTATCAGAATGATGATTACAATAATGATTGGAAAAATTGGAAAATTTCCTTTTTTGTTTTCTTTTCGTGTGCCTTTAAATTTGCCTTTTAAAACATCAATTATAGCGTCAGCTCCTTTGTCTAAACCTCTGTAATAACTTCCGGCTTTAAATTCAGGAACAATTATATAGTCTATTATTTGTCCACAAGTAGCGGCAATTAATTTATCCTCAACGCCATAACCAGGTCGAATGCTTATTTTTCTATCGTTTTTTGCAACAAGAATAAAAACACCATTGTCTTCTTTAGCTTGTCCAATTCCCCAATTCTGTGCCCAATTGGTTGAAACTACATCTATACTTTCTCCTTTTAAATCATCAATAGTGGCAACAACGATTTGAGTTGAGGTAGAATCAGAATATCTAATGAGTTTTTCTTCAAGTTGAGTTTTTTCAGAATCGCTTAATAATTTAGCATAATCATAGACCGAAGTTTGAAAGCTTGGTTTTTCAGGAATTGTAAATTGTGCAAAAACAGTTTGAATTTGGAGTACAAAGCAAAAAAGTATAATTCGATAAAAAAGCATTTTTGTATTTATAATTTTCATGTTTTTTATCCTTTTGAAATTTCATTAGAAAGCTCATTTGTATCGTCATCTTGATAAGGAAAAAATTTTTTTAATTCTTCTCCAGCTTTCAGGATGCCATCAATCAAACCTTGTTTAAAATTTCCTTGTTTAAAATGTGATACCATAATATCACGCGTGGTATCCCAAAAATTATCAGCCACTTTAGTATTGATTCCTTTGTCACCATAAATTACAAATGTCTTGTCTTTTACGGCTACATAAATCAAAACGCCATTATGCTCTTTGGTTTCATCCATTTTCAAAATATGAAAAACTTCCATAGCACGTTCAAACGCATCTATAGAAGTCTTTTTTTCTAAATGCACACGAATTTCACCTGAAGTATTTTTTTCAGCCACACGAATAGCTTCAACAATTTCTTGTTCTTCTTCTTGGGTTAAAAAATCTTCTACTTTTGACATCAATTATTCTTTTTTGTCATTGCTGAAATCGAATTCTACGTCAACTGGTTTTTCAGCACCAGCAACTGCTTCGAAATATGGTTTTTCTTTGAAGCCAAATAATCCTGCGAATAAATTATTTGGAAACACTTTAATGTGACTATTGTATGGTTTAGTTGCTTCATTAAACCTAGTTCTTGCAGTTAAAATTTGATTTTCTGTGCTTGCTAATTCTCTTTGTAAGTCTAGAAAGTTTTGACTTGCTTTTAAATCAGGATATTTTTCTACAGTTACTAACAATCTTGATAAAGCACTATTTAATCCGCCTTGAGCTTGGTTAAATTGAGCTAATTGTTCTGGTGTAATGTTTGTTGGGTCAACAGTTACCGAAGTAGCTTTTGCTCTAGCATTTACAACTGCTTCAAGTGTAGATTTTTCAAAATCAGCTGCGCCTTTTACGGTTTTTACTAAGTTACCAATAAGGTCATTTCTGCGTTGGTAAGCTGTGTTAACATTACCCCAAGCTTCTTTAATGTCTTGTTCGTATACTACAGCTTTGTTATTGATTCCTTTTACGTAATTGTATCCAATAAAAAGAACTACAATTACAATTATCCACGGTAAAAATTTTTTAAAATTCATGTTTTATTTGTTTTAGGTTTATTTTATAAATTCTTTTTTAAATCAGTTAGTTGCGCTTTGATAGTTTCTAGTTTCGCAACAATGTCAAACTTGTCTAAGGTTTGTTTTTTACCTTCTTTTAAATGAGTTTTTGCACCTTCAAGTGTAAAGCCACGTTCTTTTACCAAATGGTAAATCAATTGAAGATTTTTAACATCTTCTGGAGTAAACATTCGGTTGCCTTTAGCATTTTTCTTTGGTTTGAGAACATCAAATTCTTTGTCCCAAAAACGAATTAAGGAAGCATTTACATCAAAAGCTTTGGCTACTTCGCCAATGCTGTAATATCTTTTATCGGGTGAAAGTTCTATATGCATTAATCTAGAGATTGGTTTTCTTGGTTAGCTAATCGTGAAATAACGGTATATTCTTCGGCAGAAATATTGCCATAATAAAAATTAATTGGGTTGACAACTTTGCCATCTTTATGCACTTCATAATGCAAATGCGGAGCTTCGCTTCGTCCAGTGCTACCAACATAGCCAATTATATCACCACGTTTTACACGTTGTCCTGCACGAACGTTGTATTTGCTTAAATGACCATACAAAGTTAAATAGCCATATCCATGATTGATTTCAATATGGTTTCCGTAACCCGATTTTGAATTATCTGCATTTTTCACAACTCCATCACCAGTGGCAAAAATAGGCGTACCAGTATTAGCTGTAAAATCCATGCCTTCATGCATTTTTCTAGCTTTAGTAAACGGGTCGCTTCGATAACCAAAACCAGAAGCTATGCGTTTCATTTGCTCATTTTTTACGGGTTGTATTGCAGGAATTGCAGCTAATAATTTATTTTTTTCTTTTGCCAATTTCAAAATTTCATCTAATGATTTTGACTGAATTGCCAATTCTTTTGAAATAATATCTACCCGTTTTGAAGTATTAATAACAAGGTCAGCATTGTTTAGTCCTGCTAATTCTTTATAACGATTAATTCCGCCAAAACCTGCTTTGCGTTGTTCGTCAGGAATAGGAGAAGTATTGAAATAAGCGCGATAAATATTGTTGTCTCGGTCCTCAATGTTGGCCAAAACTTCATCAATCTGATCCATTTTTTTATTTAAAATGGAATATTTCAGCTTCATGGTTTCAATTTCACGAGTCAACAATCTGTCTTTTGGCGTTTCAAAAAAGGTAGTGTTTAAAAGCACCACAAAACATAAAAATCCAAATAACGCAGACGATAAAATAAATCCGCCAACATAAGCGAATTTTCTTTTAAATGAAGTCTTTATTTTTTTATAAGCTAAACTTTCGGTATCGAAATAATACTTTACTTTCTTCGCCATTTTTTATTTTATACTATTTTTGTGGAGTTTAAAAGAAACACTAGTTATACGAACAAATTTAAGAAATGTTTCATAGTTATCTAGTTTTTATTTTTTTAATCTTAACTTTTAATACTTAATACCATGGCTGTAGTTACTGTTGAAACAATATTTGATTCCTCACCTCAAAAGGTTTGGGAAGCGATTACTAAACCAGAAATAATGAAAGTATGGTATTTTGATATTTCTAATTTTAATCTTCAAATCGGAAACGAGTTTACTTTTTATGAACCAGACGGGAACTCTTATTTTCATAAATGTAAAATTCTGAAAGTTGAGGAAAATAAGTTACTTCAACATACGTGGACGCACCCAGAACAATCAAAAGGAAGTTCAGTTGTAACTTGGAAAATAGAAGCCATTAACGATGAAAAAGTAAAAGTTACTTTAACTCATGAAGGGCTTGAAACCTTTGCTGATGGTGGTGATAAGTTTGCTCCTGAAAATTATGAAATGGGATGGAATGCTTTAGTGAAAACCAACCTGAGAAATTATTTGTATAACATAGAGAAAATTAAATTTACCACTGTCATAAACGCATCTGCTGGTAAAGTATGGGATATAATGTGGAACAAAGAATTATATACAAGATGGACAACGCCATTTTGTGTTGGTTCTTATTTTACGGGCGAATTAGCTCAAGGAAGTCGTGTTCACTTTTTGTCGCCATCAGGTTCAGGAATGTACAGCGATGTGTTATATTTAATTCCAGAAAAACTGATTATTTTCAAACATATTGGAAATATTGCCGACTTAAAAGAATTACCTTTGGACGCCGAAACCGAGAAATGGACAGGTTCATTTGAAACCTACAAATTGGATGAAGTTGACGGAATAACAACAGTTACGGCCGAAGTAGATTGTGTAGAACAATATCTTGACTATATGAAGGATAAATTTCCTTTGGCATTAACTGAATTAAAAAGAGTAGTAGAAAAATAATATCTCAATAGTTAAATGAAATCACAAGACATTAGAAAAGCATATTTGCAGTTCTTTGAAAGCAAAAACCATTTGATTGTACCATCAGCTCCAATCGTTCTTAAAGACGATCCAACACTGATGTTTAACAACTCAGGAATGGCACAATTCAAAGAATTCTTTTTAGGAAATGGAACCCCTAAAAGTAAAAGAATAGCCGATACCCAAAAATGTCTTCGTGTTTCAGGTAAGCACAATGATCTTGAAGACGTAGGTTTTGATACTTATCATCACACCATGTTTGAAATGTTGGGCAACTGGTCGTTTGGAGATTATTTTAAAAAAGAAGCACTTGCTTGGGCTTGGGAATTTTTAACCGAAGTTTTGAAGCTTGACAAAGACCGTTTATATGTTTCTGTTTTTGAAGGAAATCCAGCTGAAGATGTGCCTTTTGACCAGGAAGCTTTTGATATTTGGAAGCAATATGTTCCTGAAGACAGAATCATTTTTGGAAACAAAAAAGACAACTTCTGGGAGATGGGCGACCAAGGTCCGTGTGGTCCTTGTTCAGAAATCCATATAGATTTACGAAGTGATGCAGAACGTTCAGCAGTTTCTGGTAGAAGTTTGGTCAATGCAGACCATCCACAAGTGGTAGAAATCTGGAATAACGTATTCATGGAATTCAACCGAAAAGCCGATGGTTCCTTAGAAAAACTTCCAGCACAACACGTAGATACCGGTATGGGATTTGAACGTTTGTGTATGGCAATGCAAGGTGTTACCTCCAATTATGACACGGATGTTTTTACACCATTAATTGAAAAAGTAGAGCAAATCACAGGATTAAAATACACTTCAAACGAAGTTAAAAACATCTCTGAAGAACAAAACAAAGTAAATATCGCAATCCGTGTGATAGTAGACCATGTGCGTGCCGTTGCCTTTGCTATTGCAGATGGACAATTGCCGTCAAATACTGGTGCAGGTTATGTTATCCGTAGGATATTGCGTCGTGCTATTCGTTATGGTTTTACGTTTTTGGATACCAAGGAACCTTTTATCAATCAATTAGTAGCTGTTTTAGCTAATCAAATGGGTGAGTTCTTCCCAGAGATTAAGTCCCAACAACAATTGGTAACCAATGTAATCAGAGAAGAAGAAGCATCGTTCCTAAGGACTTTAGAGCAAGGGTTACAATTACTCGAAAACGTAATTGTATCAACTAAAGGAAAAGAAGTGTCTGGTGAAAAGGTTTTTGAGTTATACGATACCTATGGTTTCCCAAAAGACTTGACCGCACTGATATTGAAAGAGAAAGGTTATTCGTTTAATGAAAACGAATTTGAGATAGAACTTCAAAAACAAAAAGCACGTTCTCGTGCTGCTTCTGAGGTTTCAACCGAAGACTGGAAGGTATTAATTCCAGGAAATGTAGAAACTTTTGTGGGTTATGACCAAACCGAAAACGATGTTAAGATAACCCGTATCCGAAAAGTTGACAGTAAAAAAGACGGTATTTTATACCAAATTGTTTTGGATGCTACACCATTCTATCCAGAAGGCGGAGGACAAGTAGGCGATAAAGGTGTGCTTGTGTCAGCTAATGAAACGATTGAAATTATAGATACCAAGAAAGAAAATAACTTGATTCTTCATTTTGCAAAGCAACTTCCAGAGAATGTTGAAGCGGCTTTTGTAGCAAAAGTAAATACAGATTTAAGGACTTCAACCTCAAAAAATCACTCTGCTACGCATTTGATGCACTTGGCTTTGCGCACCATTTTAGGAACGCATGTAGAGCAAAAAGGCTCATTGGTTAGTCCTAACTACTTGCGTTTTGACTTTTCTCATTTTAGCAAAGTAAACGATGAAGAATTAAAACAAGTAGAGAATTTTGTAAACCAACGCATTGCGGAACAACTGCAATTAAACGAATACAGAAACCTACCTATACAGGAAGCCTTGGCAAAAGGAGCTATGGCTTTGTTCGGAGAGAAATATGGTGACAGCGTTCGTATGATTGAATTTGGCGAAAGCAAAGAGCTTTGCGGAGGAATTCACGTAAAAAATACAGCCGATATTTGGCATTTTAAAATAGTTTCAGAAGGTGCTGTTGCGGCAGGAATCCGTCGTATTGAGGCAATTACTGGCGATGCGGTTAAAGATTTCTATAACCAACAAGAGCAAACTTTAGCAGAATTGAAAGAAACTTTAAAATATCCTCAGGATGTTTTAAAAGCAGTTGGTTCGTTGCAAGATGAAAATACCAAGCTTAAAAAACAGGTTGAGCAACTAATTAAAGACAAAGCTAAAGGACTGAAAAGCGAATTAGCTTCTCAAATTCAAGAAGTAAACGGAGTAAAATTCCTAGCGGTTCAGGTAGATTTAGATGCGACTGGCGCAAAGGATTTAGCATACGAATTAGGAACTAAAGAAACCCAACTGTTCCTTCTTTTAGCAACTAACCAAGACGATAAACCGATGTTAACCTGCTACATCTCTAAAGAATTAGTAGATAGCAAAGGCTTGAATGCTGGTCAAGTAGTGCGCGAATTAGGGAAATATATAAACGGAGGCGGAGGCGGACAGCCTTTCTTTGCCACAGCTGGAGGTAAAAACTCAGCAGGAATTCCAGAAGCTTTAGAAAAAGCAGTCAATTTCATTAAATAAATATTTTAATAAATGATAAAACTTTTTACTATAAACCCATCTGATATTCTTCAGACGGGTTTATTTTTTTAATTAACAATCAACATTTTTTTTGTTGAGAAAAAACTTTTTTAATTCATAATAAATTTACTTAATTGCGCAAAATTTAAATTAAACTGAAATGAAAAAAGTTATCTTATTTTTAAGCGCCATTACCATTACCTTATCATCATGTTCTAGTAGTGATAGTTCTTCTAGTACAACAAACGTTGATGATGTATTACCAATTAAAATTACTGACACGTATAATGATGGTTCAGTAGTCTCTAATATTACTTATAACGGTAAAAAAATCAAACAAGTTTCAAGCAACGATGGAGAGTTAATTAAATATACCTACACTGGTGATTTGATTACCAAAGTAGAAACTTTTTACGATGGTGAATTGGACACTACAGAAACATTGACTTACAATGCTTCTGGTCAGTTGATTGGTTATACAGATATCTCTGATTTTTGGGATAATCAAGAAACATATACTTACAACTCAGACGGTACTGTTTCTTTTACAAGAATAGCAGATGGAACATTCTATTCTTCAGGTAGTATTACCATGATTGGAAATGATGTTTCACAAGTTGTAATTAATTACGATGATACTGGTCTTACTTCAACAAATACATATACTTACGATACAAGTTATTCTCCGTTTAAAAACATTGTAGGCTATAAATGGTATTTATTGGCAGGACTTTCAGAAAACCAAACACAAGGTTTTGACCATAACGTTTTATCATATACTGAGTCTCTATCATCATTCAGTAATTATACAAGTACTTATCAATATAATTCATTGAATTTTCCAGTTTCAATTTTAACATCAGATGATGATGCTTTGACTACAATTCAGTACAACTAAAAGTAAAATAAGGCACAGCAGAAAACCTAAAGCAGTTACAACCTTAGGTTTTTCTGGAATTTCTAAGCAATTTTACAATTAAATACAGATAGAAACCCATGCAACTGCATGGGTTTTTTATGGGTTTTCTTTGGGATGTTTGCATATTGATTAAATAATAACTCTATACTGAGTCCATATAAAAATCCGTTTTATACGGACACAGTATGGACACAGTATGGACTCAGTACGGACTCACTCCGAAGAAAAACCATTTTAATTACTGCTTTTTAGTTAATAAAAACCGAAAAATTACAGATTTAAAACCGAATCCATTTTCTTGAATTTTGATGGATTTATTGTTTGTAAATCAGTATATAATAGCTATATATCGATTTTTTTAACAGATTATCGCAAATTTTGTGATTAGCAATACTAATCGTATAAGTTTGAAGTGCCAAATCGAATTTTAAATACATTGCACTTATGAAGCCTACTTCTATAATAACAGCTTGTTTTCTTTTACTATCATTAGCGCTAACATCGTGTAGCAGTGATTCTACGTCTAGTAATCAAATGGTTCAAAGTATGGTTGATGTTGCTACAAATGGTGTAACAAGAACAAGTACCTTTAACTATAATGGTAATAAAATTGTCAGCATTGTTAATGAAGATGCTTCTATTGAATTCTCATATTTAGGGAGTTTAATTTCTCAAACTGTTCAAACTAATTTAACTACTTTAGAGCAGGAAGTTCTTAATTATACCTATACAGACGGTAATTTGACTAAAATAGTATCTTCTAATAATTATTCTATAAACTACCTTTATCAGGCTAATGGAACGATTAATTACGAAAAGATTGCCAACGAAGGACTTACAAACGAAACGCTGCTATTACACGGAACATTGAACATTGCTAATGAAAATCTGTTGAGTGATAATACTGATTATGATGACAGTCCAGTAGATATTGAGCAAAAACATCAACTAGTTTACAACTACGATTCTAACAGAAATCCTTTGTATAACATTACAGGATTTAAAAAATTGTTGAATTTTGGCAAAGCAATTTCAAAGAATAATGCTAATAATGGTACAGAAATGTATTCTGAAAATAATATAGCTACTAATCAAGCTACCTCTTCAATGGAACTTTTGGTTAGCACGTTTCAGTATAATGGTAACCAATATCCACAAAAAAGAGAATCTAATTTTCTTCTTTTAGATTTTGGTGTTGCATTTCCTAACTACGAAAAAACCTTGTATAGTTATTAGAATACTAATGAGTTAAGCGGTAAAAGTCGCTTTTCGTTCCCCAATTTGCTGACGCCACATCGCATAATACAATCCTTTTTCGGCTACCAGGTCATCGTGTTTTCCTTCTTCAATTATTTTTCCTTGTTCTAGAACAAATATCTTATCGGCGTGCATCACGGTTGATAAGCGGTGCGCAATCAATACTGTAATTCGGTTTTGGTCCGAAATGGTTCTGATAGTATGATTGATTTCTTCCTCGGTAATCGAATCTAAAGCCGAAGTAGCTTCGTCAAAAATCAATAAATTAGGGTTTCTCAATATGGCACGAGCAATGGATAAACGTTGTTTTTCGCCGCCAGAAACTTTGATTCCACCTTCGCCAATGGTAGAGTTTAATCCGTCATCGGCACGGTCTAATAACTTTTGACAACTGGCTTTTTGCATCACTTCAAGCAATTCTTCATCGGTAGCATTAGGTTTTACGAATAATAAATTCTCGCGAATGGTTCCTGAAAATAGCTGTGCATCTTGGGTTACAAATCCTAATTGCTTTCTTAAATCGAGCAAGTCAATTTCTTTAGAATCAATATTGTTATACAAAACTTCTCCATCGGCTGGCGAATATAAGCCAACCAACAGTTTCACCAAAGTTGTCTTTCCTGAACCCGATGGTCCAACAAATGCAACGGTTTCGCCTTGCTTGATGTCAAAATTAATGTTGTCAACCGCTTTTTGACCAGCAGTTTTATGTTTGAAAGAAACGTTTTTGAAACGCAAATTAGTAATCTTACCTACGTGTTTTGGGCTTTTTGGACGGTATTCTTTTGGAGCGCTAAGCAGTGTTTTAAAGTTCTCCATAGATACTTTGGTTTCGTTTAAAACGATGATAAAATTCCCCAATTCCTGCAAAGGACCAAAGATGAAAAAGGTAAAGAATACCATAGTTAGCAAGTCGCCTACCAATATTTTTCCACCAAAAAGGAAATAATACAAGGTGAAAACCACACAAGTTCTTAAGAAATGCACAGTGGTTCCTTGAATGAAACTCAAACTTCGAATGAAGCGAACTTTTTGTAGTTCTAACTGAAGTATTTTCAAGGTGTTGAGGTTGAGTCGTTTTTCTTCCTGATGGGTTAATCCTAAACTTTTTACAAGTTCAATATTGCGTAAACTTTCGGTAGTTGAACCTGCCAAGGAATTAGTTTGATTAACTATTTTACGAGAAACGACTTTTATCTTTTTACCCAAATAAGAACTTACTAAAGCAATAATTGGCGCCGTGATTAAGAAGATTAATGAAATACGAGCATCAATTCGAGAAACGTATAGAATCACAAAAACAAACCCGATAATGGTTTGAAATATTAATGAAATGGACAACGTGATTAGCTTTTCGCTATCCGAACGTACTTTGGTAAGTTTACTCAAGGTTTCACCACTACGTTGGTCTTCAAACTCTTCAAACGGTAAATCGAGCGACTTTTTAATACCATCAGTATACATTTCGGCACCAGTTCGTTGGATGACGATGTTTGTAAAATAATCTTGAAAGTTTTTAGTAATACGTGAAATCATTGCAGCACCAAGCGACAAGCCTAACCAAAACCCAAGCGATTTTAAAAATCCAACTTTGTTTCCTGCATATTTTGCTATTTCCACACCACAATCCTGCATTAGTTTACCCGTAATTACGGAGTCAGAAAGACTAAAGCAGATGTTAATGGATGCCATGATTAAGGCAAGAAAAAGCAATAATTTGTGTTTTATGATATAAGAGTAGAGTAGTTTCATAGCGTGAAAATTTTCAGAGGCAAAAGTACTAATAATACTCAATTGACTAGTCGTAAAAAAATATTAAATCTTTTAGAAATTAATTTCATTACTTTTGAAAACCAAATGATTTAGTATGGATTTTAGAACCATTGTACCCATAAAAAAACATGAAAACCCAATAGATTACAATAGCGAACTATTGCTGATGGGTTCGTGTTTTGCTGAAAACATTGGTGATAAATTTGAGTATTTTAAGTTTAAAAATGCTGTAAATCCATTTGGTATCATCTTTAATCCAGTTTCAATTATGAAATTGGTAGAGCGAGTAGTTGAAAAAAACTATTATAAAGATTCAGATGTTTTTTTTCATAACGACTTGTGGAGTTGTTTTGAGGTACATTCGGAGTTGAGCAATCCCAAAAAAGACGATTTGTTGAAGCAGTTGAATGATTTAATTGAGTCAACACATCAACAAATAAGTAATGGAACCCATTTCCAGATTACCTATGGTACTTCATGGGTTTATCGTTATAAAACTTCGAATGAAATAGTTGCAAATTGTCATAAAGTGCCACAAAAAGAGTTTGAAAAAGAGCTGTTATCAACAGAAAATATTCAAAATTCTATTCAGAAAACCATTCAATTGGTTCATGAAATAAACCCAAAGTGTCAATTCATTTTTACTGTTTCACCAGTCAGACACATCAAGGATGGTTTTGTAGAAAACCAGCAAAGCAAGGCACATCTTTTAACTGCGCTTCATAAAGTTATCAGTCAGTATTCATCAACAAGTTACTTTCCAAGCTACGAAATCATGATGGATGAGCTTAGAGATTACCGTTTTTATGCCGAAGATATGTTGCATCCTAATCAGGTTGCTATAGACTATATTTGGGTAAAGTTTTTTGAGAATTTTGTTTCTGAAGCAGTATTTAAAACCATGCAAGATATTTGTGATATTCAAAAAGCACTGCATCACAAACCTTTTAATCCTGATTCTGAAAGTCATCAAAAGTTTTTGAACAACCTTGAGTCAAAGATTTCAAAAATTAAAGAGAAACTACCTTTCATTAATTTCAAAAAATAGGGCAACTGCCTTATTTACTGTTTTTTATTTTTTAATGAGGTTTGTAAAGTACAACTTTATAAATCTACACTTATGAAAACGGTAATTAAAAAGATTAAGATTTACTTCTTATTGTCTATTATGTTTTTGAGCAACGTTTTTGCTCAAACAAGTCCCAAAAACACTTATAATCTGGATGGTAAAATTAACTTCATGAAGTTAACTGAAGCAGGTGTTTTACTCATAGCTCACAAAGATGGTTTTGCAGGAATAAAACCAGAATCAAACAAACTAATTTTTGATTTTAAAGATTATGGTTCTGTAAAAGAGGAAGAACTAGAGTTTGTTCCCGATTCACCTTATGTTGTAATTGCACAAGGTGGCTTTGCTAATATGTCTTCCAAAAAAACAGTTTTTGATTATGTGATTGGAAAACAATTGTTTGAAACTAAAGAAAATGGTTGGAAAGATGCTTTTTCAACACAAGTTTTTTTACCTCAAAATAAATTGGTAGTTGCAGGAGTAAGAACTTCAAAAGAAAAGTTTGCACCAGCAGTTGGAATATACGATTTAGTTACGGGTAAAGAAGATAAGCTCATTTATTTGATAGAACCGGGTAAAGTAACTATGGGAACAGTTACAATTACTGGTAGTGTTTTTATGAAAGACAAAAAAATTTATATTCCAACTTCTAAAGAATTAATTTGTTATGATACGAATACAAGTAACAAAATATGGTCAGCAAAGGTTGATGATTTGACATGGTTAACATCTGATGAAAGTGGAAAAGAAATTTATGGTTTCGAAGGAACAAATGGCGGTGATACCAAAATATATAAAATAAGCAGCTCAGGAGAAGTTTTGTGGAAAGAAGCTCAAAAAGTAAAAGGAGCGGTTACTCGTTTCGAGATTTTACCTCAAGGCATCGCAGTTGTTAGTGATGTAGCAGATAAAGGCGGAAGTGTTTTTGCGGCAAAAGCAGAATCAAAAATTACGATGCTAAGTGCAAAAGACGGTGCAGATTTATGGGATAAAGCTCCAAAAACCAAAGGATACGTTCAACATTTTTATATCATGGAAGATGGAATATTATTTGGAATTCAATCAGGAGGAATCAATAAAATATCATTTACAGGAGAAACGCTGTTTAAAAAACCATTAAAAACAGGCGAAAACATTCACACTATGGCTTTAACACCAAAAGGGATGATTTATATAACTGACTCAGATGCAGATATTATTAATTTGAAAACTGGAGAGTCAATCTGGAATAAATCTATAAAATACAAAAGTAAAAGCGCTGTAACTAGTACCTATGACTCCAAAAATAAAAGATATCTAATCAGCACTGGTGATGAGATAGTGGCAATTGATGAAAATTCAGGTACTATTTCAACATTAACAGCATATAAGTTTGAAGAAAAAGAATCGCCAACTAGTTTTTCTGTTCGCAATGGTGGATTATTACTCTCATCAGACCAAAATATAATGATGCTCAATTTTGATGGGTCAAAAAAATTTCATGAGTATTACAAATCACCAGGAAGATCAACATTTGGTAAAATCATGGGAGGTGTTTTGGCAGTTGCATCAACGGCTGCATCTGTTTCAATGGCTGCAAGAGCAGGAGCGAACAGAACTGGATACGGTGGAGTTAATGATATGAGTAGTTATAATGATTATGGTAAAGAAGCAAAAAGAGCATCAGACATGTTTGCAAGTATCGGTTCTGCTTCATTTGATTACATGAGTAAAAGATTTAAAGCTTCGGCAGCAACAGAGAATTCGCAATTTATATTGACAAAATTAGATGATGGTGTTGGATTAGTAAAAATCAATAAAGATAGTGGGACAAAAGAAAAAGAAATAGTGTTAAAAGATAAAAAGCCACAATATGAAGTTGATGAATATGCTGGTGTTTTGTACTATCAAAAAGACGATAAAACTATTGAAGCTTTTGACTTAAATTAATAAAATAGGGCAAATGCCTTATTGATTGCTATTTGACTTAGAATCAACTTTGTATCACTAACTTAAACATTAAATAATTATGAAAACAATCAAAAAAATCAGTTTAGTTTTATTTGCTGCATTAGCAGTATCATTATCATCATGTAGTAGTGATGGTGGAAGTGGTGGAGGAACAGCTGGGGCTGGAACCATTAAAGCAAAAGTGAACGGATCGTGGGTAACTACACCAGAATTGACTACAGCGGCTACTCATTCAGGGAATTTTTTGCATATTCAAGGAACTGCTGGAGATACTTCAAGTAAATCGTTTTCAGTTAATGTAATTGCTTTTGATGGTGTGGGAACTTATGATATTGGCGGTGGCGTTTCGGGCTTAGGTGCTGCTAATGCTACTTACAATGAAACTATTGTGAATATATCAAATCCAATGGCTTCTGATTACAGCAACTGGTCCGCACCTTATGATGGTGGAGCGAAAGTTGGCGAAGTTACAGTTACTGAAATTACCGAAACAAATGTTAAGGGTACTTTCTATTTCACTGCAAAAAATACAGATGATAATTCAACAAAAGAAATTACGGAGGGTTCATTTAACATACCTTTAGAATAAAAGTAGATAATGCAGAACATAAAAAAGACCTGAGAATTCAGGTCTTTTTTATCCTATAATCCTAATAAGTAATGCCAATTCTAGGAGTAATAAAAACAATCAAATAAAAAATAGGTTAAGAACGTTTTACTTTTAATTCACAATAGTTATGACTTTCCTTCTAATGCTACTTTTTTTCTTTATTTTGGGTTTTGTGCTTTATATAAGCTTCATGATAAACAATCAAAAGAAAAAATTTAAGAGTACTATTTTAAATCTTCAAAGAGCTATGGTTCAGCTTACTGTTGAACAGAAAAAACAAAGTCAGCAATTGGTTTTATCAGAAGATTTGAAACAAAAAATAGTTCAAATAAACCAAACCATAAGTCAAAGCGTCTATGAATTAGGCTTTGAATTGTTTAAACAAAATTACCCAAAGAGAACAACTTAACTTTACTTTTTATATTTTTAGAGAATAAACAATATTCATGAAACAGTTTTATATTTTCTTATCATTTGTTGTATTCAATTTTACTTATGGTCAAAATAAAAATCTTCAAGAACTTCTAGGTAAAGCATTTACATCCGTCGATTCTTCGGATTATTATTTTAAAATGGCAAAAAAAGCCATTAAGAATAAAACAGATGAAGGTCAATATTATTTTTGTAAAAATGCTCGTTGTACAGATTTTAATCAATTAGATAGTGCTGTAATTTATGGTGAAAAAGCCATTAAACTTTTACAACGAAAAGAGGATTTGAACTCTTTATTGACAGTTTATTTAAATCTTAATAAAGTCTACAACAACCAAGGACAATATGAAAAAGCTATTGATTATACTTTAAAATGCTTGAAAATTGCCGAAAAAGAAAACAATCAAGCTTGGATAATACTCTGTTATTCTATTTTGGCGGTTGATTATCATGACTATGAAAGTTTTGAAAAAGGAATTGAATATGGCAAAAAAGCTTTAAAAATTCTAGAGAAAAACGAAAAAAATCTAAAAAAACATTGGCACACACTTAATGCAATTGCCATAAATTATGATGATTGGAACAAACCCGATAGCGCTTTGTTTTATCATAAAAAAGCATTAAGTTATTTTAAAGGAAGTGATACTTTGTCTATTCCAACTACTTATAACAATATTGGAAATACTTTATTAAAACAAAAAAAATATAAAGAAGCCAAAAGATGGTTGACTTCAGGTTTAAAAATTACTGAGATAAATCATAAAAAGAATAATGACATTGAAAATGTTCCATATTATTATGGATTGGCAACTTTGTATACCAATCTTGCAATAATTGATTCTGAGTTAAAGAATTATTCTTCTGCAAAAGATTATTTTGCTAGAGCATATGAATTTTCCAAAAAAAGTAATAGTGCTGAAAAATTGCGTGATTTGTACGCATCAAGAGCAAAATATTATACAAGAATTAAAGATTTTCAAAAAGCAGTTGCTGACCAGGAACAGTATATAAAAATAAGAGATTCAGTTTTTGACGAAGAACGAAATAAAGTTTTTTCTGAGCTAGAAGTAAAATATCAAAATGAAAAGAAAGAAAAAGAAATACTTCAGGCAAAAGCCAATATTGTAAAAAAAGAAACAGAAATAAAAACAAAAAACACTCAGTTTTTGATTTTATCTTTGATTACAATTGGTTTGATAGTGATTTCTGTTTTAATATATCGACAACAAAAATTAAAACGAAATCAAGAACAACAAGAATTTGAATTAAAGTCGGCTATTGATAAAATTGAAACTCAAAACAAGTTACAAGAACAACGCCTTCAAATTTCAAGAGATTTGCACGATAACATAGGTTCGCAACTAACGTTTATAATTTCTTCTGTAGATAATGTGAAATATGCTTTTGATATAAACAATTCAAAGCTTGATGATAAATTGTCTGGAATAAGTGATTTTGCAAAATCAACAATAATTGAACTTCGCGATACTATTTGGGCAATGAATAAAAGCGAAATTACTTTAGAAGATTTGCAAACCAGAATTCACAATTTTGTTGAAAAAGCAAAATTGGCTAAAGACGAAATTGACTTTAGTTTTGATGTAGATGATGATTTGAAAGAAGTAAAATTTTCGTCAGTTGAAGGTATGAATATTTACAGAACTATTCAAGAAGCTATTAATAATGCTATCAAATATGCAAGTGCATCATCAATAAAAATATCAATTTCAAAAAAGGATAATAAAATGAAAATAACAATAAAAGATGATGGCGTTGGATTTTCATTTGACGAAATAAAACTAGGAAATGGTATCAATAACATGAAAAAAAGAATAGATGATATTGGCGGAAAATTTGAAATCAATTCATCTAAAAACAACGGTACTTTCGTAATTTTAGAAATAATAATTTAAAACAAAAACATTCAAATACGTCATTTGTCGTATTTTTTTATCGATTTTATATAAACACCTTTGTAATTCAAATTGTGGTTGTTTGAAAAAAATAGAAGATAAAAACTGGTTGTTTTTATTGTTGTCCTTTTCAAACCATAGAAGTAATAAGTACACTTTTGGATTTGGAAAGGACTTTTTTTAATCCACTTTTAATTTTAAATGCTGATAAGAATAGCCATAGTTGATGATAATGTTTTTTTGCAAAAAGCCATTGCAGAAAAACTTTCTTTTTTTGAAGATTTGACATTAAAATTTACTGCAATTGATGGTAAAGATTTACAGCAGAAATTAGAAAAAGACAAAAATCTCGATTTAATTTTAATGGACATAGAAATGCCATTATGTAATGGAATTGAAGCCACAAAGATTATCAAGTCAAAATTTCCTCAGATTAAAATCATCATGCTTACCGTTTTTGATAATGATGAAAACATTTTTAATGCAATAAAAGCAGGCGCTGATGGTTATTTACTAAAAGAAGTAAACCCAAAAGAATTATATCAGGGAATTATTGAAACTTTGAATGGTGGTGCAGCAATGAATCCTTCAATAGCATTAAAAACTTTGAAACTTCTCAGAAATCCTGTTGATTTTGAAAATAGAGAACAAGAAGATATTAAGCTTACAACTCGAGAAGTAGAAGTTCTGGAACAATTGAGCAAAGGACTAAACTATAATCAAATTGCTGAAAATCTTTTTCTTTCTCCTTCTACAGTTAGAAAACATATTGAGAATATTTATAATAAACTTCAGGTGCATTCTAAGATTGAAGCCATTCAAAAAGCTAGAGATAATAATATTATTTAGTTACAATTTACTTTCTAAACTTTGCCATCCGCCGCCATTCATACATTCAATACCATTATTTTTAAGAATTGAAGCCGCTTGAGCACTTCGCATTCCGCTTCTACAACAAACAATTATAGGTTTGTTTAATTTTTTAATTTCTTCAACTTTTGCAGATATTGTATCAAGTGGAATATTTTTAGAATTTTTAATATGTCCTTCTCTATATTCACCAACAGTTCTCACATCAATAATTATTGCGCCTTTTTCAACAAAATCTTTTACGCTTTCTGATTTTCCAGATAAACCTAATATGTTTAACAATCCCATAGTTTTAGTTTTAAATTAATTACAAAAGTATAGCAATAAGAACCAGTTGTAAGTAACAAAAGTTACCTAAGCCGAAATTATTTTTATATTTGAAAGCATATGAAAGTAAACGATAGAAAAACTGAAATCATAAATTGTGCTGCAAAACTTTTTAAAGAAAAAGGATATAGCGCTGTAACCATGCGTGATATTGCACAAGCCATGAACATAAAAGCGGCAAGTCTATACAATCATATAAAATCCAAGCAAGAAATTTTAGTTTTGATTGTGATTGACATAGCCGAAGAGTTTACAGCTGTTATGAATGATATTGTATCTTCTGAAACTTCTACCATCCAAAAAATTGAGAAAGTAATTCAGCTACACATTGACATTACACTTAGAAATCCTGAAGCTTTAGCTTGTTTAAATAATGATTGGATGCATTTAACAGATGAAGAATTAGTTTATTTTATCAAAATGAGAGAAGAATATGAACAGAATTTTAGAGAAATTATTTTGAAGGGAATTGAAAATAACGAGATAAAAAACCTGAATTCTGAGGTTATTATTTTTTCTATGCTTTCAACTTTACGTACACTTTACCTTTGGTATGGAAAGAAAAAAGGGCTAACCGAAACTTCGCTAAGAAACCATATGTCAGAAGCACTTCTTAGAGGAATTGTTTGATGTAATCTTTTACTTTATAAGCTAAACGTTAAAAAATTATAACGTTTTCGTAAACAATTAAAAAATTGATTAAATTTGCATAGTAAACTAACAATTGTTAGTTTTTGTAATTATTTCAATTAAATGGCAAAATTTTACAATATTCAAGTTCAAGATATTGACAAAGTAACAAAAGATTGTTCGGTAGTTACTTTTCTAATTCCTGATGAATTAGTTCCAGAATTTCAATATAAACAAGGACAACATTTAACACTAAAGTCAGTTATTGATGGACATGAAGAACGACGTTCTTATTCATTATGTTCAAGTCCAGTTGAAAATAAATGGCAAGTTGCCGTAAAAAAAATTAATGGTGGTTTGTTCTCATCATTTGTAAACGAAACATTAAAAAAAGGAGATTTTATTGAAATCATGCCGCCAAGTGGAAAGTTTAATGTTGATGTTGATTCAGATAAAGCTAAAAATTATATTGCATTTGCTGCAGGAAGTGGAATTACACCTATACTTTCTATCATAAAAACACATTTAGCAAAAGAACCAAATAGTACATTCAAATTGTTTTATTTGAATAGAAGTGTAAAAACAATTATCTTTAAAGAAGAAATTGAACAGCTGAAAAACAGATACTTTGGTCGTTTTGAAATATTTCATTTCTTAACAAAAGAACATAGAAGTGTTGAGTTATTTAACGGACGTTTCACAAAGGAAAAAATGCAACTTCTAGCAGATAAAATTATTGATATTCCATCGGTAGATGATTGTTTTCTTTGCGGACCGGAAGATATGATTTTTCTTTTACGGGATGAATTAAATGCTGCTGGTTTAGAAAAAGATAAAATTCATTACGAATTGTTTACATCTGGAATTTCAGATGAAGACAAAGAAAGAATAAAAAGAATTGTTGAGCACAAAGCTGAAGGAACCGATGTAACCATTATTGATGGAGGAAAAGAGTTTCACTTCGTCATGGATGAAGCTTATGATAACATTCTTGACGGTGCTTTAGCTGCTGGTGCTGATTTGCCTTTTGCCTGTAAAGGTGGCGTTTGCAGTACTTGTAAATGCAAAGTTTTAGAAGGCGAAGTAGAAATGAAAGTAAACTATGCGCTCGATGCTCATGAAGTGGCAAAAGGTTTGGTTTTAAGTTGTCAAGCTGTGCCAACAACCGATAAAGTGGTTGTAGATTTTGGTGTTTAAACTAATTGTCAATTATTAATTGAAAAGTTATGTCAGAAAAAGAAATTAAGAATTTAGAAGAAATTTTCGATGCAAAAATTGCACGCGACGAAAAAATCGAACCAAAAGATTGGATGCCCGAAAAATACCGTCAAACGCATATTCGTCAAATTTCTCAACATGCACATTCTGAAATTGTTGGAATGTTGCCAGAAGGAAATTGGATAACACGTGCACCTTCTTTAAAAAGAAAAGTTGCTTTACTTGCAAAAATTCAGGATGAAGCAGGTCATGGTTTGTATCTTTATTCTGCTTGTGAAACTTTAGGTGTTTCAAGAGAAGAATTGTATGAACAATTGCATTCAGGTAAAGCAAAATATTCTAGTATTTTTAATTATCCAACATTAACTTGGGCTGATATGGGTGCAATTGGTTGGTTAGTTGATGGTGCAGCCATTATCAATCAAGTGCCGTTGTGTTCTACTTCTTTTGGTCCATATGCAAGAGCAATGGTTCGTGTTTGTAAAGAAGAAAGTTTCCATCAGCGTCAAGGATTTCAAATTATGATGACTTTGGCAAATGGAACTCCAGAACAAAAAGAAATGGCTCAAGATGCTTTAAATCGTTGGTGGTTTCCATCACTAATGATGCTTGGACCAACTGACGATGCTTCAGTTCACACCGAACAATCTATGAAATGGAAGTTGAAACGAAAAACTAATGATGAATTGCGTCAGCAATTTGTCGACCAAACGGTTCCACAAGCGGATATGATTGGTTTAACAATTCCTGATCCAACTTTAAAATGGAATGAAGAAACGCAACATTATGAATTTGGAGAATTAGATTGGGATGAGTTTTGGCAAGTAGTAAAAGGTCACGGACCATGTAATAAAGAACGTATTTCTGCTAGAGTAAATGCATGGGAAAACGGAAAATGGGTTCGCAATGCTGCTATGGCATATGCCGAGAAGCAAACAAATAATGAAGAAAAACAAGCAATATAATTATGAAAAATTGGCCGCTTTGGGAAGTATTTATAAGAAGTAAAAACGGATTAGAACATCGTCATTGTGGTTCATTGCATGCAAGCGATGCTACAATGGCTTTAGAAAATGCTCGTGATGTTTATACTAGAAGAATGGAAGGTGTAAGTATTTGGGTTGTTCCATCAGCTCAAATAACAGCTTCTAATCCAGATGATAGCGCTGAACTTTTCGAGCCAGCAAAAGATAAAGCTTATCGTCATCCAACTTTTTATGAACTTCCAGACGAATTGAAACACATGTAAGATGAAAGAAAATTTAATTCAATACATCTACGGAATAGCAGATAATGACTTGATTTTAGCTCAACGTCTAGGAGAACTTTGTGGTCATGGACCAAGTTTGGAAACCGATATTGCAATGACCAATATTTCTCTCGATTTGTTTGGACAAGTAAGAAGTTATTACCAATATGCTGCTAAAATATTGGGTAATGAATCAACAGAAGACACTATTGCTTTTTTAAGAAATGAAAGAGAATACAAAAATGTGCTTCTAGTAGAACAACCAAATCGTGATTTTGGATATACAATTGCAAGACAATTTTTATTTGATAATTTTCACTTGTTACTGTTGAATGAATTACAAAATAGCAAAGATGAAATCCTTGCTGCCATTGCTAAAAAAAGTATCAAAGAAGTAAGTTATCATGTGCGTTTTTCTTCTGATTGGATAAAACGATTGGGTGATGGAACTGAAGAAAGCCATTCTAGAATTCAAACCGCTATAAATTATTTGTGGGTTTATACAGACGAGTTATTTCATGTGACTGATGCTGATAAAGCTATGATTAATGAAGGAATTGGAGTTGATGTTCGATCACTAAAAGAACCTTTTTATAAAAAAATAAATGAAGTTCTAGAAGAAGCAACATTACAAACACTAGATATTCAATATTTCCAAAAAGGAGGAAAACAAGGCATTCATACAGAACATTTAGGTTATTTATTAACTGAAATGCAATACATGCAACGCACTTTTCCAAAAATGGAATGGTAAAATGACACAAACTTTAGAACATATCGACCAAAAACTATTCGAAATACTCGAAACAGTTTCAGATCCAGAAATTCCGGTTTTATCAATAATGGAAATGGGAGTTGTTCGTTCGGTAAAGAAAGTTGATAATGTTATTGAAGTTCAAATAACACCAACCTATAGTGGTTGTCCTGCGATGGATGTTATTGGTGAAGATATTGTAAAAGCATTTAAAGACAAAGGTTACAAAGCCAAAGTTGAATTAATATTATCACCAGCTTGGACAACCGATTGGATAACAGAAAAAGGTAGAAAAGCGTTAGAAAAATACGGAATTGCTTCGCCATTATCTGAATCAGCGGATAAAGAAGCACTTCTTGGAAATAAAAAAGTAGTGAAATGTCCACAATGTGGTTCATTCAACACAAAATTAGTTAGTCAGTTTGGGTCAACAGCATGTAAAGCATTGTTTAAATGCGAAGATTGTTTAGAACCATTTGACTACTTCAAATGTTTAAAATAAATATGCGAATTTGCGGTTTTAGTCTTTGCGACTTTGCGACTTTGCGAAAAACATAATTAAGGTATGAGCAATTCAATTGAATTAAAAATTGAAAATAAAATAGCATTTATAATACTGAATCGTCCAGACGTTTTCAATAGTTTCAATCGCGAAATGGCATTGTCTATGCAAGAAAAATTAGATAATTGTGCTAGCGATTCAAATATAAGAGCCATCGTAATTTCCGGAAACGGAAAAGCATTTTGTGCCGGACAAGATTTAAAAGAAGTTACAGAACCAGAATTGAATCCAGGTTTTAGAAAAATATTAGAAGAACACTACAATCCAATCATCAAAAAAATTAGAACTATCGAAAAACCTATTATAGCTGCTGTTAATGGCGTTGCCGCTGGTGCTGGAGCAAATATTGCTTTAGCTTGTGATGTAGTTGTAGCTGTTGAAAGTGCAAGTTTTATTCAAGCATTTAGCAAAATAGGATTAATTCCAGATAGTGGTGGAACATTTTTTTTACCTAGATTAATTGGTTTTCAAAAAGCTTCTGCTTTAATGATGCTTGGAGATAAAGTTTCAGCTGTTGAAGCTTTGAACATGGGAATGATTTATAAAATATTTCCAACAGGATTGTTTGAAGAAGAAGTTAAAAGTTTAGCTGAAACGTTAGCCAATATGCCAACAAAAGCACTAGGATTAACCAAACGCTTATTAAATCAATCAATGACAAATGATTTGGTTGCCCAATTAGATTTAGAAAGTGATTTACAAATTGAAGCCAGTTCTTCCAATGATTATAAAGAAGGTGTGACGGCCTTTGTAGAAAAAAGAAAACCAGAGTTCAATGGAAACTAAAATGAAAGTAGCAGTTATTGGTTCAGGAACAATGGGTAGCGGAATTGCGCAAGTTGCCGCAACTGCTGGTTGTGAAGTAAAAGTATTTGACACTAATCAAGAAGCATTAAATAGAAGTAAAGCTAATCTCGAAAATATTTTATCTAAATTAGTTGAGAAAGAAAAAATTTCTGAAAAAGTTAAGTTTGAAATTACCAGTAATGTTTCTTTTGCAAACACTTTAGGCGAATTATCACATTCTGATTTGATTATTGAAGCAATAGTTGAAAATTTTGAAATTAAGAAAAAACTATTTGCCGATTTAGAAAATTATGTTTCTCCAGATACTATTTTAGCATCCAATACATCATCATTATCCATAACTTCCATTGCAGCTTCTTGCCATAAACCAGAACGTGTTATTGGAATTCATTTTTTTAATCCAGCACCATTAATGCAATTAGTGGAAGTTGTTCCATCAATTCAAACTAGTGAAGAGGTTTTAAATAAAACAGTTCAAACTATTTCTGATTGGAAAAAAGTAGTTGCTGTAGCAAAAGACACACCAGGATTTATAGTAAATCGTGTAGCTCGACCATTTTACAGCGAAAGTTTGCGAATTCTAGAAGAAGGTTTTGCTGATATGGCAACAATCGATTGGAGTTTTAAAGAAATTGGTAGTTTCAAAATGGGACCATTTGAATTAATGGATTTCATTGGTCACGATGTAAATTATGTAGTAACCGAAACCGTTTTCACAGCATTCTATTTCGACCCAAGATACAAACCATCATTAACCCAAAAACGTTTAGTCGAAGCAGGTTATCTTGGAAGAAAATCAGGAAGAGGTTTTTATGATTACAGTAAAGATTTGCCAAAGCCAACAGAAGATAGAATCAAAGCACAACAAATATTCGACAGAGTTTTAGTAATGTTAATTAACGAAGCAGCCGATGCTTTCTTTTTAAACATTGCATCAGCGAAAGACATCGATAATGCCATGACCAAAGGAGTAAATTATCCAAAAGGATTATTAGCTTGGGCAGATGAAAAAGGAATCAATTGGTGTGTTGAAAAATTAGACGAATTATACAACGAATACCGTGAAGATAGATACCGTTGCAGCCCAATTTTGAGAAAGATGAATAAAGAAAATAAAACCTTTTTTTAATGGAAGGAACAAAAATACCATACAAAATGCTTTCTCTTGATGCTTACAGTCAATGGTTAGGTATCGAAATTTTAGAATGTGAAATAGGACGATGCAAAGTAGCGATGACCGTTAGAAGAGAAATGCTGAACAGTATGAACAAAGCACATGGTGGAATAACCTATTCCTTGGCTGATACAGCATTTGGATTTGCCGCCAATACTCATGGAAGGTTTGCCGTTTCTATCGAAACTTCTATTAATCACATAGAAGCTGTAAATGAAGGTGATTATTTGGTTGCCGAATCTATCATAGAAAAAGTAAATAATAAACTCGGATTTAATATTATCGAAGTAAAACGCGGCGATGAAATGGTAGCACTTTTCAAAGGAGTTGTTTATCGAACACAAAAAGAATGGGAACAATAAAATGGAAGCATACATAATAGACGGAATACGTACACCAATTGGAAGTTATCAAGGAAGTTTGTCATCAGTTCGACCAGATGATTTAGGTGCATTGGTGATTAAAACAGTAGTAGAAAATAATCCAAACATTCCAAAAGAAGCTTATGACGATGTGATTATGGGTTGTGCCAATCAAGCTGGAGAAGACAATCGTAATGTGGCGAGAATGTCTTTATTATTAGCAGGATTACCTTATACTGTGCCTGGAGAAACCGTAAACCGTTTGTGTAGTTCGGGATTATCAGCCATTATTCACGCCAATCGTGCCATAAAAGCAGGTGACGGACACATTTTTATCGCTGGCGGAATTGAAAACATGACTCGCGGACCATTGGTAATTTCAAAACCATCTTCTGCTTATGGTACTGATAGTAAAATGTACGACAGCAGTTTTGGATGGCGTTTCATCAATCCTAAAATGCATGCCATGTATGGCACAGATGGAATGGGAGAAACAGCCGAAAACCTAGTGGAAAATTATTCGATTTCAAGAGAAGATCAAGATAAATTTGCCTTAAACAGTCAAATGAAAGCAACAACTGCTCAAAATTCAGGTCGTTTGGCAAAAGAAATTGTTCCGGTTGAAATTCCACAACGAAAAGGCAATCCTGTTGTTTTTGCAAAAGATGAATTTGTAAAACCAACAACATCATTGGAAGTTTTGTCAAAATTACGTCCAGCTTTCAAAAAAGACGGAAACGTAACCGCAGGAAATTCATCAGGTTTAAATGATGGCGCAGCAGCAACAATTATTGCTTCAGAAGAAGCTGTAAAAAAATATAATCTAAAACCATTGGCAAGAATTGTCAGTTCTGCAGTAGTTGGTGTAGAACCAAGAATAATGGGAATTGGTCCGGTTGAAGCAACTAAAAAAGCGTTGGCAAAAGCCAATTTAACCTTAGATCAAATCGACATCATAGAATTAAACGAAGCCTTCGCTTCACAAAGTATAGCTTGTTTACGCGAATTAGGCTTAAAAGACGATGACGCAAGAGTAAACCCAAATGGTGGTTCCATAGCAATCGGACATCCATTAGGAGTAACAGGAGCAAGAATTGCCTATTCAGCAGCATTAGAATTACAACTGACTCAAAAAAGATACGCATTAATCACAATGTGCATAGGAGTAGGACAAGGTTATGCAGCAATTATCGAAAGAGTATAAAAAATAAAACTTAGCGAAAAACCTTTGCGGTCAAATAAACATAATATGAAGTTACAAAACTACATAAACGGAAGTTGGGTTGAAGGACAAGGAGAAGGAACTCCAATGTTCGATGCAGTAACTGGCGAAATAATTGGATTTTCTTCCACAGAAGGATTAGATATTCCTAACGTTTTAGAATACGGAAGAACAACAGGTGGCGAAAAACTTCGAAAAATGACCTTCCAAGAAAGAGGAAACATGATCAAATCATTAGCCTTATATCTTACCAAAAAGAAAGAAGCTTTTTACGAATTAAGTTACCGAACAGGAGCAACCAGAATCGACAGCTGGATTGACATAGAAGGTGGATTCGGTAATTTGTTTGCTAATGCATCTTTACGAAAATTATTCCCAAACCAACCGTTTCATGTAGAAGGTGATCCAATCGACTTATCAAAAGGTGGTCGTTTTATGGCACATCATATTTTGGTTCCAAAACACGGTGTTGCGGTTCACATCAACGCATTCAATTTCCCAGTTTGGGGAATGTTAGAAAAATGTGCCGTGAATTGGATGGCAGGAATGCCAGCTGTAGTCTTGCCAGCACCACAAACGGCTTTTTTAACAGAAGCTGTAGTTAGAGAAATAATAGCATCAAACATTTTACCTGAAGGAGCTTTACAATTATTGAGTGGTATGACAAAATCTATCTTAGATACTGTAAATTCTCAAGATGTTGTAACGTTTACAGGTTCAGCCCATACAGGAAAATTACTAAAAAATCATCCAAGATTAATCGAAGAATCTGTACCATTCACTATGGAAGCCGATTCTTTAAACTGCTCAATTTTAGGAAAAGATGCCGTTCCAGGCACACCAGAATTTGATTTATTCGTAAGAGAAGTCAAAAACGAAATGACCGTTAAAGTCGGACAAAAATGTACAGCAATCCGAAGAATAATTGTTCCAGAAGAATTAATAGATGATGTTCAAAAAGCTTTGGCATCACAATTAAATAAAGTCACTATTGGTGATCCAAGATTAAAAGAAGTTCGAATGGGAGCTTTGGTAAACAAAACCCAAGTCGAAAGTGTAAAAACCCAAGTAAACAAAATCGCTCAAACAGCACAAATGGTCTACGGAAACTTTGATGAAGTTCAAACTATTGGAGCAGATGCAAAAAAAGGTTCGTTCTTGAAACCGATTTTAATGCGTGAAAATAATCCATTTACAAATACAGCATGTCACGAAATTGAAGCTTTCGGTCCGGTTTCAACAATAATGCCTTATAAAAACTTAGAAGATGCTATCACTTTATCGCAAATGGGTAAAGGTTCGTTAGTTTCTTCCATTTTCACTTATGATGATGCTATTGCAAGAGATTATGTAATCGGAGCAGCATCACATCACGGTCGAATTTTAGTAGGAAATCGTGAAATGGCAAAACAAAGTACAGGTCACGGTTCACCATTGCCAATGTTGGTTCACGGTGGTCCAGGTCGTGCTGGTGGAGGAGAAGAAATGGGTGGAGTTAGAGGAATCAAACATTACATGCAACGTTGTGCAATTCAAGGTTCACCAACAACAATTACAGAAATCACAGGTATTTATCAAGCCAATGCCAAATATAAAGAAGCACCAGAACATCCTTTCAAATACCATTGGGAAGAGATTCAACCTGGAATGTCGTTGAAAACGCATAAGCGTACAGTTACTGATACAGATATCATCAATTTCGCCAATTTAACTTGGGATCATTTTTATGCACATACCGATATTACTTCGCTTGACGGAAGTATTTTCGAAAAAAGAACTGCGCATGGCTATTTCATTTTAGCTGCAGCAGCGGGATTATTTGTTTATCCAAACAAAGGTCCGGTTGCGGCAAATTACGGTTTGGAAGAATGTCGTTTTTTACGTCCAATTTATCATAATGATACAGTATATGTGCGTTTAACATGCAAACAAAAAATAGAACGTGATGTAGCTTCAGCTGAACATCCAAGCGGAATTGTAAAATGGTTTGTTGAGGTTTTTGATAGTGAAGATGAATTAGTAGCAGTAGCAACTATTCTTACTATGGTTCAGAAAAAACAAGAAACATTTGTGGAGATGACAGATGAAAAAATCGAAGAATGCATCAACAAATTGACAGAAAACACAAAACCAAAATGGGGAATTTTAACGCCTCAACATTTGTTGGAACATTTAGAGCACGGTTACAGAATCATGTCAGGTGAAATTCAAGATTTTGAAGTTGCAACACCCGAGAAAATTTTAGATAAAGTACACAATTCATTATACAATTACGATAAATTCCCAATGGGAACCTCTTTTCCAACCATGAAAAAAGGAGAAGTAGAAGTATTAGTTCATCCCGATTTTGAAACAGCAAAAGCCAAGTTTTTCGAAGCCAGACAAGCTTACAAAACCTTTTTCAAAGAAAACCCAGAAGCAAAAGTAAAGAATATGGTCTTCGGAATTTTAAATAAATATGAAAATTATTTGCTTGAACGCAAGCATCTTAACCATCACTTCGAACAATTCGATTTGATATAAAATAATTAGGAGCTATTTCCTGCTATCCGTTGCAATCTTTTTATTTTTAAAGAAAAATTAAAAAGAATTTCCACTATTATCAGGGCTAGAATTTAAAGTAAAAAGAAAATCAGCGATAATCAGTAAAATCTGTGTCATCCGCGTTCAAAAAACAACTATGGAAGCATACGTAAAACAAGAAATAAAAAACAAAATCGCAACAATCGAGTTCTTTCATCCAGAACACAACTCATTACCAAGCAATATATTAGCAAAATTAGCTAACACCATCACAGAAGTTGGGAACAACAACGAAGTAAAAGTCATCATCTTAAAAAGTGGAGGAGACAGAACTTTCTGTGCAGGAGCAAGTTTTCAAGAATTAATTTCCATAAACGAAGCAGCAACCGGAAAAGTATTCTTCTCAGGATTTGCCAACGTAATCAATGCGATGCGTAAATGTCCAAAATTCATCATAGGAAGAATTCAGGGAAAAACTGTTGGTGGTGGTGTTGGTATTGCAGCAGCTACTGATTATTGTATGGCAACAAAATTTGCAGCGATAAAATTATCTGAGTTAAATGTAGGCATTGGACCATTTGTCGTAGCACCAGCTATCGAAAGAAAAATTGGCGTTTCAGCCATGTCACAAATAGCTATTGATGCCAATTCCTTTTATGAAGCCGATTGGGCAAGACAAAAAGGATTGTTTACAAAAGTTTTTGATACCATTGAAGAATTAGATGTAGAAGTACAAAAATTTGCCGAACATTTATGTACCTATAATCCAGAAGCGATGCAGGAAATGAAAAAAGTTTTTTGGCGTGGAACAGAAGATTGGGACAACCTTTTAGCCGAACGAGCAGCAATTAGCGGAAGATTAGTGTTGTCTGATTTTACAAAAGAAACGCTGAAGAAGTTTAAATAATTAATCGTTAAAATGATTTACGAATTCAAAGGATTTATTCCGGTCATACACGAAAGTAGTTTCATTCATCCGCAGGCTGCTGTTACGGGTAATGTGATTATTGGAAAAGATGTGTATGTTGGTCCTGGTGCTGCCATTCGTGGTGATTGGGGAGAAATTATTATTGAAGACGGATGCAATGTTCAGGAAAATTGTACCATTCATATGTTTCCAGGAAAGACAATTGTTTTGAAAGCCGGATCACATATTGGTCATGGAGCCATCATTCACGGAGCCAACATTGGTAAAAATTGTTTGGTTGGGATGAATTCGGTTATTATGGATGATGCAAACGTTGGTGACGAATGTATCATTGGAGCTTTAACCTTTGTAAAAGCAGGCATGCAAATCCCAAATAGAAAAATGGTAGTGGGTAATCCGGCAACCATTATAAAAGATGTTTCCGATGAAATGATTGATTGGAAAACCAAAGGGACAGCGTTGTATCAACAATTACCAAAAGAATGTTACGAAACGTTAAAAGCTGTTGAACCGTTAAGAGAAATTCCAAAAAACAGACCGACACAGGAAGCTTTTTACAAAACATTAGAAGAATTTAGAAAAAAATAAAATGCCAATAATAGAATTCAAAATGCCCAAAATGGGTGAAAGTATATCCGAAGCAACGATAATTTCCTGGTTGAAAAACGTAGGCGATTTTGTGGATGCTGAGGAAACAATTTTAGAAGTGGCAACTGATAAAGTCGATAGTGAAGTTGCTTCACCAGTTTCGGGAACGATTTCCGAAATTCGTTTTCAAAAAGACGATATTGTTGCAGTCGGAAGCGTTTTGGCATTAATCAATTCTGATGTTCAGTCAACTTCAGAAAAAAAAGAAGTTATAAGTAATATAAAAACAGAAACTAAAGAAGAAGTTAAGCAATCGAATACAGAATTTAAGCAACTAAAAAGCAATCCAGACGCATTTCTTTCACCTTTGATTATAAGTATTGCTCAAAAAGAAAATCTTTCTTTAGAAGAAGTACAAAGTATTCCAGGTTCTGGAACAGATGGAAGAATTCAAAAAAGTGATGTTTTTAATTATTTAAAAAACAGAAAGTATCCCTTAAAATCAATACCAACAACCAATAACCAACAACCAACAACTTCTTCATATCCAAAACCCAAAATTAATTACGTAGAAGGCAAAGACCGAATTGTTGAAATGGACAGAATGCGCAAAATGATAGCGGATCACATGGTCTATTCTAAGCAAACTTCTCCTCACGTAACTTCATACATTGAAGTAGATGTTACGAATTTGGTAGATTGGAGAAATGCTAACAAAAATAAATTTCAAGAAAAATACAAGGAAAAACTAACTTTTACACCAATATTTGTTCAAGCAGTAGCCAAAGCAATCGAAGATTTTCCATTAATCAATGTTTCGGTGGATGATAAAAAGATTTATGTTCACAAAGACATTAATATCGGAATGGCAACCGCTTTACCAAGTGGAAATTTAATTGTTCCTGTGGTAAAAAATGCTAATGAAAAAGATTTAGTTTCTTTAGCAAAAGACGTAAATCAATTAGCAGAAGCTTCACGAAATAATAAATTAAAACCCGAACAAATTCAAGGAAGTACGTTCACGATTTCAAACGTGGGAACTTTTGGTAGTTTAATGGGAACACCAATCATTAACCAACCGGAAGTAGCTATTTTAGCCTTAGGAATTATCAAAAAAAGACCTGAAGTTATCACAACCGAAAAAGGAGACGAAATTGCCATTAGAAGTATGATGTACCTTTCGCTTTCCTTCGACCACAGAGTTGTAGATGGGTTTTTAGGTGGTTCATTTTTACGAAAAGTAGGCGATTATTTAGAACAATTTGACACAAATACAACTATATAAATTATGAGCGAGATTATGACATCAGAAATAAAAATAACTAAAGTTAAAGAATCAAGAGTAAGCCAAGTTGATTTGGAAAACGTAACAATGGGATTCAATTTTACCGATCATATGTTCATTTGCGATTATGAAAACGGAGAATGGCAGAATCCCAGAATAGAACCTTTAGCTTTAATTCCAACGCATCCGGCAGCCATGGCTTTGCATTACGGGCAGGCTATTTTTGAAGGTATGAAAGCCAGAAAGTCAAAAAACGGAACACCATTATTATTCAGAGCTGATGAAAATGCAAAACGTTTAAATTTTAGCGCAGACCGAATGGGAATGCCATTATTTCCTGAAGATTTATTTATTGAAGCATTAAAACAATTTACCGCGATAGAAAAAGATTGGATTCCATCAAAAGAAGGAAGTGCGTTGTACTTAAGACCATTTATGTATGCTGACGAACCTTTTATTGGTATGCGTGCTGCAACTAAATTTAAATTTATGATTATTGCATCGCCAGCTGGACCATTTTTTAGCAGAAAAATTAAGTTATATGCTGAAAAAAAATATGTTCGTGCTGTAAATGGTGGAACAGGAGAAGCAAAAGCTGCAGGAAATTATGCAGCAGCTATTCGCCCAACAGAATATGCAAAAGCTAAAGGTTATGACCAAGTTTTATGGCTTGATGCACATGATTTTGAATACATTCAAGAAGTTGGAACCATGAATATTTTCTTCAAAATAGGAGGAAAATTCATCACGCCAAGCTTGACTGGTTCAATTTTATCCGGAATAACAAGAATGAGTGTCATTGATTTATTAAGACATAAAGGATTTGAAGTAACTGAAAGACCAATTAAAATATCTGAAATTATTGTAGCTTCACAAAATGGAACTTTAGAAGAAGCATTCGGAACAGGAACTGCAGTAGGAATTGCGATGATTGAAGAAATTGGGAATAATGATTTATCAATCAAATTTCCTTTAGAAAATCCGGTTTCAATAATGGTAAATGATACTTTGAATAAAATTAAAAAACAAGAAATTGAAGATCCATTCGGTTGGGTTATAGAAGCGGAATAGATTTCAAAAAAGAAAGAATGTTAGATAAAAACATATTACAAAAAGCATTTTCAACTATGGCAACCGCAAAAGCCATGAGTGAATTATATGAAGAAAATTTTAAAATAGTTTCAAAATATGTTCACGCAACATCACGTGGACACGAAGCCATTCAGATTGCGGTTGCAATGCAATTATTGCCTCAAGATTATGCGTTTCCGTATTATCGTGATGATGCCATGTTGTTGGGAATTGGAATGCAACCTTACGATTTGATGTTGCAATTAATGGCCAAAAAAGAAGATCCGTTTTCTGGTGGTCGTACTTATTATTGTCATCCCAGTTTGAAGGATGCTGATAAACCAAAAATCCCACATCAATCTTCTGCAACTGGAATGCAAGCTATTCCAGCCACTGGAGCAGCAATGGGTTTTTGGTATAAAGAAAAAACAAATATTTCTGAAGATATTAAAGAAAAACCTTTAGTGGTTTGTTCTTTAGGTGATGCTTCTGTTACTGAAGGAGAAATTGCTGAAGCACTTCAAATGGCAGCTTTAAAACAATTGCCAATTTTGTATTTAGTACAAGATAACGGTTGGGATATTTCAGCTAATGCAGCCGAAACTCGTGCTCAAAATGCGTTTGAATATGCCAAAGGATTCCACGGAATTGAAGCCATTTCTATCGATGGAGCCAACTTTACAGAAAGTTACGAAGCACTTGAAAAAGTAATTGCAACCATTCGTACAGAAAGAAGACCATTTTTAGTACATGCCAAAGTTCCGTTATTGAATCATCATACTTCTGGAGTTCGAATGGAATGGTATCGTGATGATTTAGAAGAAGCAAAATCTTGTGATCCATTTCCAGTACTGAAGAAACAACTTTCAGATGTTGGATTTTCGGAAAATGAAATAAAAGAATTAGAAAAAGAAGCAATTTCAAAAGTAAAAGTAGATTTCGAAAAAGCGCAAAAAGCTGAAGATCCAAAACCTGAAGATTTATTTACGCACGATTTTGCTCCAACATTAATCACAGAAGAAGTTGGAGAGCGAAATCCACAACGTGAAGAAAAAGTGGTAATGGTGGATTGTGCTTTGTTTGCTGTGGAAGAAATCATGCGAAAGCATCCAGAAAGTTTACTTTATGGACAAGATGTTGGTGGAAGATTAGGTGGCGTTTTTAGAGAAGCAGCAACTTTAGCTCAAAAATTTGGAGATGAACGTGTTTTCAATACACCAATCCAAGAAGCATTTATCGTTGGTTCAACCGTTGGAATGTCAGCTGTTGGATTAAAACCAATTGTTGAGGTTCAATTTGCCGATTACATTTGGCCTGGTTTAAACCAATTGTTTACTGAAGTTAGTCGTTCTTGCTATTTATCTAATGGGAAATGGCCAGTAAGCATGATTTTGCGAGTTCCAATTGGAGCTTACGGAAGTGGCGGACCATATCATTCGTCTTCTGTTGAAAGTGTTTTAACGAATATTAAAGGAATAAAAATAGCTTACCCAAGCAATGGTGCCGATTTAAAAGGTTTGTTAAAAGCTGCTTATTATGACCCAAATCCAGTGGTGATTTTAGAACATAAAGGTTTGTATTGGAGTAAAGTGAAAGGAACAGATGCCGCAAGAGTTAACGAACCAAGCGAAGATTATATGTTGCCTTTTGGAAAAGCAAATATAGCTCAAGAGATTTGGGAACAAGAAACCAAAGAAACTATTTCAATTGTAACTTACGGTATGGGAGTTCATTGGGCTTTGAATGCTTCGGCAGATTTTAAAAACCAAGTTGAAATTATTGATTTACGTACTTTATATCCTTTGGATGAAGAAGCAGTTTTGAAATCAGTAAGAAAAACTAAAAAATGTTTAGTGGTAACTGAAGAACCAACTAATAATTCTTTCGCAAGAAGTTTAGCAGGTCTAATTCAAGAAAAATGTTTCAAGAATTTAGATGCTCCAGTTATGGTAATTGGTTCTGAAAATATGCCTGCAATTCCTTTAAATAGTACTTTAGAATTCACCATGATTCCAAATGTAGATAAAGTAAAAGTTAAGATTGAAGAGTTGTTAAACTATTAAATAAAAAAACCTCCAAATTGGAGGTTTTTTTATTTATTTCTTTTGTGGCGGATATTGAGCCAGAATTTTTGTGACAAACTCTTTTACATTTTCTTCTTTCTTTTCAGTGTTTTTGGTTAAAACACCTTCACCTTCGCCTTGCCAAATCAATTCTCTCTTCTTAGCATCAATTATATCAATGGTCAAAATACCTTCACTATATCTTGATATGGTTGTGTTTCCACCCCACATCCACGGATTCCAACCCCAACCCCAGCCATAACCCCAGCCAGCATTAAATTGGTTTACATTGACTTGTTCTCTTTCCTTTGTGAAGAAATTAATTAACAAATCAGGGTTTTCAGATTTTGTAAATCCTTTACTTGCCATAACTTCATCGATAGAACGTAGAATTCTTTTTTTATCTAAATCTGATATTTCTACTTTATCAATGCCACTTTTATGGTAAGCATAAGTTTTGTAACCATCAAAGGATACATTTTTATCATAGTCTTGATTTACTTTAATTGAACTACAAGATGTAATAATAAAAAGTAAAAGTAGCGGAAGGAATTTGATGTTTTTCATAGCTATTTATTTAAATTATAATTTTAAATTTTAAAATTGAGAATAATCAAAACAACAAAACTTTAAAATTATAATAGTGATTCGTCTACTATATTTGGGATGGTAACTTTTAATAAAGGTTGCGTCTCCATCGCTCTTTTAATTGCAAAAATAGCACCTTCATTTCTGGCCCAACTTCTTCTCGAAATTCCATTATTTACATCCCAGAAAAGCATTGATTCTAAACGTTTTGAAGCTTCTTTAGTTCCGTCAAGAACCATGCCAAAACCACCATTAATTACTTCACCCCAGCCAACTCCGCCTCCATTGTGGATAGAAACCCAAGTTGCACCGCGAAAACTGTCGCCAATGACATTTTGGATTGCCATATCGGCAGTAAAACGTGAACCATCATAGATATTTGAAGTTTCTCTATATGGAGAATCTGTTCCAGAAACGTCATGATGATCACGACCTAAAATCACATATCCTATTTCACATTTTGCAATTGCTTGGTTAAAAGCTTTTGCGATTTTAATTCTTCCTTCTGCATCTGCATAAAGTATTCTGGCCTGCGAACCGACAACTAATTTGTTTTCTTGT
Source organism: Flavobacterium sp. PMTSA4 (assembly GCF_032098525.1). NCBI lineage: Bacteria > Pseudomonadati > Bacteroidota > Flavobacteriia > Flavobacteriales > Flavobacteriaceae > Flavobacterium > Flavobacterium capsici. The sequence continues at coordinate 1,564,230 of NZ_CP134890.1, read as the reverse complement.
GCGCCTTTTATCCATTGAATATTATCTGCCATTTGTTGCTGGATTTCTTCTGGAGAATTTTGCATCATTTCTTCCAAAACATAGCAAGCAATTTCGTCAGTTTTAGCTAAATCTTCAGGATTTCCTGAAGCGCAAACCCAACGGAATGGACCGAAACCGTAATCAAAACACATTGGCCCCATGATATCTTGTACGTAGCTTGGATATTTAAAATCGATATGATTCTCAGCCATAATATCTGCTCCAGCTCGAGATGCCTCTAATAAAAAGGCATTACCATAATCAAAGAAATAAGTTCCTTTAGCAGTATGTTTATTAATTGCTGCAGCATGTCGACGCAACGTTTTTTGAACTTCTTCCTTGAATTTTTCTGGATTGTTAGCCATCATTTCATTAGCTTCTTCAAATGAAATTCCAACTGGATAATAACCGCCAGCCCAAGGATTGTGTAGTGAAGTTTGATCTGAACCTAAGTCTATATGTAAATTTTCTTTATCAAAACGTTCCCATACATCAACCACATTTCCTAAATAAGCTATCGATACAACTTCCTTGTTCTCTAAAGCTTTTTTAACTCTAGGAACTAATTCGTCAATGTTTTCAATAATCTCATTAATCCAACCTTGAGAATGACGAATATGGGTAATTTTTGGATTTACTTCAGCACAAACAGTTACACAACCCGCAATGTTTCCTGCTTTTGGTTGTGCGCCAGACATTCCACCAAGACCAGAAGTGACAAATAATCCACCTTTTGGAGATTTTTTTATTTTTCTGAATCCATTTAAAACCGTGATTGTAGTTCCATGGACAATTCCTTGAGGACCAATATACATATAACTTCCAGCTGTCATTTGTCCGTATTGCGAAACGCCTAGAGCGTTCATTTTCTCCCAATCATCCGGTTTTGAATAATTTGGAATTACCATTCCGTTAGTAACTACAACTCTTGGTGCTTCTTTATGACTTGGAAACAAACCCATCGGATGACCAGAATACATTGCTAATGTTTGTTCATCAGTCATTTCAGCAAGATATTGCATGGCTAATAAGTATTGTGCCCAGTTTTGAAAAACAGCACCATTTCCGCCATATGTAATCAATTCATGAGGATGTTGAGCAACCGCATAATCTAAGTTATTTTGAATCATTAGCATGATTGCCTTAGCTTGTTCACTTTTTCCGGGATATTCGGAAATTGGTCTTGCATACATTTTATAATCAGGACGCAAACGGTACATATAAATTCTACCGTAAGTTTCAAGTTCCGCTTTAAATTCAGTGATTAATTCTGCGTGATGTTTTGGTTCAAAATAGCGTAAAGCATTTTGCAGTGCTAATTTTTTTTCGTCATCAGAAAGTATCTCTTTTCTTTTTGGTGCGTGGTTTATTTCCTTTTCATAAGGTTTTGGTTGAGGTAAAATAGACGGAATTCCTTGAAGAATTTGCTCTTTAAATGTCATTTTAGTGTTTGTTATAGTTAGTTGTTTTATTTTTTTGGTTTTATGGTTCCGGTTTTTTTATCAAATCCGTAAGGACAATGTCTGCAACCACTTTTGCAACAATATCCACGTTTTAAATGATATTTTTCAGTAAAACAGCGATAACCTTCAGGAGTTAAATAATAATCTTCGCCTTCGATTAATTTATTTTCTGTATTTTGGTCATTCATAGGTGCAAATTTAAAGACTTTATAAATAATGTTGATTATTGTTTCGAAATATTTAATACCTAAAGGATATAGTGGAATTTCTTTGTTTCCATTTATTATTTTGAAAGATTTAAAATCTAAACAAAATTTAATTGTTGTTAATCATGAAAAAATTCACATTAGACAGCAATTGGAGTTGTTAATCATTCCTTTTTTTATTTGGTATTTTTTAGAGTTTATAGTTCTTTTTTTTACATTAAAGAATTGGAATCAAGCTTATAGAAACATATCTTTTGAGAAAGAAGCTTATCAAAATGAAAAAGACCTTAACTATTTAAAGCAAAGGTCTTTTTGGAATTTTTTAAACTACTTTTAGTTAATACAAAACTTTTCTAATTATTATTTCTCCAGTATTCAACTTTATTTTTAGCAATAGGGTTGTGTTGTTTTTTCTTAGATTGTTTAAAGTGAAATAATTGTTATTAATATTGTTGTATGTGTTTATTTTTTGCCCTAAAACATTAAATACAATTATAGAATCCATTTGAAGATTACTCGAGCTAACTGCAACTTCATCATTAGTAATAACTTTAATATTGTTGTTTATTGATAAATCATTTATTCCAAGAGAATTTTGTTGATACACAATTTTGAACCTATCATTAATAATTCCTGACTGTGATGTAAACTGATAAGGAGATGTTTTAATGTCATGAGTAATATTCAACAAAATGTCTTTTAGATATATATTTTGATAATTAAACAATCCATCAACAGCTCCAATAGCTATTGAATAATTTCCCGATGAAGGAATATTAACTCCTATAGGAACTTCATCATTTATGTCAAAGGGTAAACTTCTGCCTTGAATTGAGTATTTTGTGTTGTCAATAAGTGAATAAATTAATGTTCCTCCTGTATTCTGAGTTACACAATCATAAAAACTATCTCTGTTCATTGTTGCACCTTCGATATAACCAAAAAGTGTTCTGTCTGATTGTCCATTAGAGTTAATTATATCTAACCAAATTCTATTTCTTTCTAAGGAATTAATGTCAAAATTATTGTTAGGTTCATTCAACGTTCTATAGAAAGTACTGTTGCTGTAAGTTGAACTTCTTAAATCATTGTTGAATGAAATAAAATCTGTTGCTGCTGGACCATCAATCATTTGAACAAAAAAACCTTGTCCAGAGCCAATAAATAGATCAGATGCTGCAAGAGGACAACAACTAGTACCAGTAAAATTATATGTCAAATAATCACCGGGACTATAATTGTAAGCAAAAGAATCATAAAAAGGACTTGCAATATTTGCAGGTAGAGTACCATGAGTCCATAATTTAATATTACCTTCAATTTTGGTATTATTGTTAAATAAAAATTGACTTCCTCTTATTGCAGATGGATATGGATTACCTACTAGATTCCAATTGTCACTATAATTGGATATCTCTGAGCCATTATTACCAACATGAAATGATGTATTTGTATCGTTTCCTCTTTGTATTTGGAGTGTAATATTTCCATTATTTGGAACACCAGTAAAACTGCCATTAAAATTTGATGCAGTTGATGAACTAAAACTTGATGGTCCACTTGCAATATATCCTTTACCTGGAATCATAATATTACCTGATGCATTCTCCCAATTTCCTTGTCCTCCATTAGGATTTGCTACAATAGTATTCCATTTGTAAATTCCCCAAAATGATAGTGGAGAAGCAATATTGTTAATATTAAAGTTTGAAACAGGAGAGGACCAGTAAACATAATCTAGACTTCTAATAAATGCATTTCTTTTGTAAACTATATTACCAATGTTAGTTGTATTATTTATTTGCACTAAACTAGCATTGTTATTAATTAAAAACCCTCCAGTAGGTTGAATGTTAACCCAGTCTGTAACTGTTATGCTATTGTTAGAATTAATAGTTAAAAGAGCGTTATTTAAAACGGTTAAAGTTCCAGCAAGACCATTATAACTTGATCCTGAAACAATTGGCTTATTGGTAGTGTTTGGAATTGTTACGCAATCTGTCCCATTTGGTATCCCAATTGGAGTCCAATTATTATTTTTATCCCAATCCGTATCAATACTACCATTCCAAACTTTTGAGCCATTAACATTAACAGTAGTGTCATCAACTATTTTAAGATTTGTTCCATTACATAAAGTATAAGTTACTTCAGCCGTATAAGTTGTTGTAAATGTAGGGCAAACATTTATAGTGTTTGTTGTTCCAAGAAGAGGTCCAGTAGTTCCTAATCCTTCAAACCATTTTATTGATGTCAAGGAAGATCCAGAAGGTGTAAATCTCCAAGCTTCATTAATGGTTGACCAATTTGTGTCCAATCCGTTTCTACCCGGAGCAACTACAGCTGAAGTTCCAGCGGCATTTTGAACTCCAACAATTGCATTGCCCCAGTTCCATGAATCATTGTAATAAGATGAATATGAATCTACTAGTTTTTCTTTAATGTATACTTCTATAATGTTTGTGTTTTCGTATAAAACCATCATGCCTGTATATTTTATTGTATTATCCCTATACATTGGTACATCTTTCCAAGATGCTATCAATGCTCTACATCCAGTATTTAAAGTTATTAGTTCCCATCCAACTTCACCACCTTTACTAGGATCAATATCATGATATACACCGTAAATTGTATTTCCAAATAATGCGCCAACTGTACTTGGTAGATTGTTGTTAAACTCATATCCAGATGATGTGGTAGCATAAGAAGTATTGAATGAAAGCATTCCATTTGAGCCGATAACGCATGAATTATAACTATTTCCATAAAAACAAAAATTAAATGGAAGATTTACAATTGATGACCACCTGTCATCAATATTAACACTAACTTGATTGGTTAAACATCCAAATTGATAAGGTGGAGAATAAGGTATTGAAGAAACTGTATAATTAGTTGTTTGATTTAATTGCAAATAAGTAGCTTCTAGATTTACGCAATTCCCACTATTACAATTAATCGGAGAAGAATCTGCTCCATTTAATCCCAATCCGCCTGTTACTATATACGGACATCCAAGTGTTGTTACACCTGTTCCTGTTCCAGGATTACATGGACAATTTAAACTAAAGTTAACGGTTCCGCCATTAGTGTTTTCTGGGTCTAATAAAAAATAATATTGAATACCTGCTGTCAAATTAAAGGTCGCACTTGTAGCTGCCCCTGAAGTATCAAATATACAAGTCCATCCTGTTCCACTACAACCGCCGCTTGCAATTTTATAAAAATAATCTATGTAAGTATATGCATTTGATTGTGAAATTGTATAATTACCACTTACGGTTGGGGTAAAGCTGAATATTACTTCTCTTCCTGGAGTTGACCATCCGCACGAACCTGGCGAATATATACCATTGCCAGGAGATATAGTTACTGAGTTAGTTCCACAAGCAATTGGAGTTATGTTTGAACATGGAGGGATTGGTGTTGTTAAACAGGCTGTAAATGTCCCTTGTCCAGAACCATTTGAATAACTGTAAACCCTCATATAGTAAGTGTTTCCAATTGTTAATCCTGTTAGTGATGCAATTTCTGCCGAGCTGCCAGAGGTTGAATCTAAACATCCAAAACTTGTTAAAGAACCACAATTTCCACTAAAAAATTGTAACACTGCATCATTTAAGGTCCCTGGTATTACAGTCATAATGTGTGATGTTGATATGGCGACAAATTTGAACCATACATCATCATCTGCTGTTCCCGCACATCCTGATTGGGACTGAGTTGCGCCAACTGTGGTTGAAGACACACTTGTTGTACATGCCTCACCTGAATTTGCTGTTATTGTAGTAACTCCAGTGCATTCATCATTAGCAATAGGTGTTGTACAAGTTCTTGATATTGTAAATGTGCCAGTTGTTGAACTACCTGAAAGATAATGAGCAACATATACATAATAAGTTGTTCCTAAAGTTGCAACAAAACTGTAGCTTTCATTGCCGTTACTAAAACCAACATCTTGACAAGTAATGTTTGTTAAACTACCACAGCTTCCTCTTGCAATCGCCATTTCTTGATCGAAACCACCAGTTCCTGTTGTGGTTATAGTGTTTAAATTCCCATCTCCAATAAAGGTATACCATTTTCCAAAGTCGCTTAAGAAACACCCACTTCCATTTGAATAGTTGGTTGACCCTACTGTTGTTCCTGCTAAATTTATTGTACCACAAGCTAAATTTGTTGCATTAGAACATGGAGTAGCTGGAGCTAATGTTATTATATTTCCATTAACATAAGAACTATTACATCCATTACTAGCTAATATTCTATAATAATAAGTTGTACTTGCTGATAAACTTGTTATGTTTATTGTATTTGCTGATACTGAAAACGGAGAACCCGAAATATTTGTTGTGTAGCCAGAATCAGTTGTTATTTGAATAATATACGTTAGAGCTGAAGCTGAACCGCCATTAGGGTTAGACCAACTTAAATTAAAACTATTTGATGTTATACCAGTTGCTAATAAGGAATTTGGTGTGCCTGGGCAAGTAATTCCACTACCAATCAATGGACCAGATGCATTGTAAATTGGTCCACCTGAACATCCACTATTGTTAGTGTAAGCGTATATGTAGTAAAAGTATTGAGTATTTTCAATTAATAGATTGCTAGGTATTGATGTTGATGAACTGGTTTGAATAAATGTCAACCCACTTCCGAGTGAACTTATGTTAGTACTCGAATATAAAACACCATCAACAGGTTGAGTTGGAGGAATGTTTGAATTTGATTGAATAACTAGATATCCATTTGCACTTCCTGAAAATGAAGCAGGAAAAGAAGTAGATGTTTTAGTTCCAGAGAGAAAACTTGTAGCTTGATTTGGAGCTAAACATATTGGTTTTTTCGAAATTAATGAAACATCATCAATGCCAGCTGGAGGATTTGTAGTTCCTGAAACGGCATCATTTACCCACTCAAATACAAGTCTAAAGGTTGTTCCAGCATAAGCGGCAGGTATTGAAGTAGAATAATTTGTCCATGAATTTTGATTACTAAAATTCCCTCCAATTTGAATATTACCAGTTGGCGCACTTCCTGAAGCAATAATAGCTGCAGCATTGTAATTTAAATTTGTTGATGTAGGAACTAGCCATACGGTCATTTTATCATTTGAACCATCGCCCAAACATATCCAACGAAAGCTTAAAGTTATATCTGTTTCAGATGGATCGGCAATAGTAATATCTTTATATAAAGTTGTTCTAGCAACCGTTGTTAGGTTGTAGGTATGTGTTTGAGTTGTATTCCATGTGTTTGACAAATAGGCACATCTTGTTCCACTAAAACCTGAAGTAGCATTTGTGCCACAAACCCAATTAGTTCTTGTTGTTGTAGGACTTGTGTTTGTGTTCCAACCATTAGATGCAAAATTAGTTCCTGTTTCAAAGCCACCATCACCAGCAGCTGAAATTAATATTGTTTGAGAGTTGCATATAGTGCTTAAAAAAAGGAATAAACACATTGTAAAAATTACTTTTTTGTGTGAAGCTTCTATAACTTGATTGATATTTCTTATTTTCATTAAACTATTAAAAACTGTTAAATTTATGCTAATATTTTGCAAATCTAATATTTGTTTTTAATCAAATGTTAAAATTTTCAAGATTCATTTTTTTTTTCAACAATAGTTTAGAAAATTACTAATAAAACATGGGTTTTTTTAAAATAAAAAAATCTATATTTGTAAATAAAATTTAGCTTTTAACAAATAAAGTAAATAAATTCTTTCTTATTTTTTAAATATATATTGGTATGAAAAGATTTTTTAATATAAATATTGTTTTATTTTTAGTATTATTCTTGATTGGAATTAATAAAAGTAACGGACAAATATTTGTTAGTAACAATAGCTATGTTTTTAACAAGTCATCATTAGTCTACTCAAGAGGAAATTTAGAACTTAATGGAGCAAATAGTAATTTCTATTTAAGAAACGAAGGGCAATTTTTACAAGGAATAACTGGAGTTTCAACTAATGTTGGTTTAGGTAATTTATCAGTTTTTCAAGAAGGAACGTCTAATAATTATGGTTATAATTATTGGTGTTCACCAATTGGTAATGCATCAACATCTTCAGGAAATGAAAGCTTTGGAATTAGTATGTTGAAATTACCTGCCAATTCAACTGCTTTTATCAATCCAATTATTTCAGCTACAACTTATGATGGACTTTCTGGAACAGAATCTTTAACAATAGCTTCCTACTGGATTTATAAATTTTTAGCTTCTGATAATTATTCTCAATGGATTTCAGTTGGTTCTGCTTCAATAATACAACCAGGTGAAGGATTTACAATGAAAGGTACCACTGGATCTGATACAACCAACCCAGGTGAAATACAAGTTAATAATCCAGGAAATGCTCAGCGCTATGATTTTAGAGGTAAGCCAAATGATGGTAATATAAATATTTCTGTCGCTGCACCAACAATTGGAACACAATATCCTAATAGTACTTTAACAGGAAACCCTTATCCTTCTGCTATAAATTTGAATTATTTTTTGCTTGAAAATAGTGGTTATAATGTAAATTACACTACTGGTGCTGTGACAACAGGTGGTCCAGTTAATGTAATTAATGGGAATGCTTATTTTTGGGAACACATCAAACCTGCAACTTCTCATTTTTTATCATCTTATGTAGGTGGTTATGGTATCTATGTTCCAAATAATGTAAATGCAAATAGTCCTGGGACTTACACACCAGCGACTTGGAATACTTTCAATATCGATGGGTCATTGAATGTAACTGGTGGTAGTACAGGTTCTAATTACAAAAGAATGTTTTCTCCAATTGGACAAGGTTTTATGGTTCAAGGTACTGCCAATGGTACTGCTCAAATGAAAAATGTATATCGAACTTTTGTAAAAGAAGGTGTTGCGTCAAATTCTCAATTTGAAAGAAATTCAAGTACTAATGAAACAAATAATTGGGACGAAATTCCAAATGTTGCAGGAGTTGATTATACACAGTTTTCTAAAGATGAAGTTCCGCAAATAAAAATTCACACAATATTAAATAATCAATATACAAGAGAAGCTATATTGGCATTTAATCCGTTTACTACTGATGGTTATGATAATGCAATGGATGCAGCTACACCAGATGATAACTTGCCTAATGATGTTTATTTTTCTCTAGCTAACAGTGATAAACCTTTTGTGATTTCTACAATTCCATTTGATATTAATAAAAGAATTCCTTTCACGATTAAATCAAATCAACAATCAACATTTAAAATTGGAGTAGCAGATATTATTAACTTTACTGATGCTGATAATGTTTATTTATATGATGGTTTAACGGGTGTTTATCATGATATTAAAAACGGTTTTTATGAAGTAACGTTACCACAAGGTATACATGCTAATCGATATGAAGTTACTTTTTTGAACACAGATGCACTTGATGTTAATAATCCAATTAAAGAATCTTTATTTGTTTTTCAAGATAATACAAATAGTTTGTTGACTATTTCAAACCCTAATTTATTGGAAATTAAAAATATTCAATTGTTTGACATTTCTGGGAAACAAATTTTTGATAAACAAAAGTTGGAAGCTAATTCAAACTATGAATTTTCAACGGCTAGTTTAAGCGAAGGTGTTTATTTGGTGAAAATTAACACTATGGAAAATCAAGTTAAAACTCAAAAAATAATTGTTTCCAATAAATAATTTTTAGTTAATCAACAGATTAAAAACTTCTTTTTACTTTTGAAAAAATATTTTTTTGAAAAGTATTAATCAGCTAATTGATTTAAATGATTCTTCAATCTCTCTTTTTATAAAAAGGGAAGACTTACTGCATCCTTATATTTCAGGAAATAAATTCAGAAAGCTAAAATTCAATATTCTGGAAGCTAAAAGAAACAACAAAGACACATTATTGACTTTTGGTGGAGCTTTTTCCAATCATATTTTAGCAGTTGCAGCCGCTGGAAAAGAAAATAATTTCAAGACTATAGGCGTTATTCGTGGAGATGAATTGGCTTCAAAAATAAATCAAAATCCAACTTTGAAAAAGGCTCAAGAATTCGGAATGATTTTTGAGTTTGTTTCAAGAGAAATCTATCGCAATAAAGAAAATGATAGCTTCCATTTTGATTTAAAAAATAAATATGGAGATTTCTATTTAATCCCAGAAGGAGGAACAAATGAATTTGCAGTTAGAGGTTGCGAGGAAATTTTAACTAGTGATGATGATAGTTTTGATTTTATTTGTTGTTCAGTTGGAACTGGTGGGACCATTTCAGGAATTATAAATTGTTCAAAACCCTGTCAAAAAGTTTTAGGTTTTCCTGCTTTAAAAGGCGATTTTTTGCAAGAAGATATTCGTAAATTTGCAAATGGGAATAATTGGGAAATTATTTCAGATTATCATTTTGGAGGGTATGCAAAAGTGAATAATGAATTGGTTGACTTCATAAATGATTTTAATGAAAAGTATAAGGTTCCATTGGATCCAATATATACTGGGAAAATGGTGTATGGAGTTTTGGATTTGATTAAGAATGATTTTTTTCCAAAAAATTCAAAAATTCTATTAATTCATACTGGTGGATTGCAGGGAATAAAAGGAATGAATTTAATTTTAAAAAATAAAAAGTTAACCCAAATCAATTATGAAGTACAATAAAGCATTATTAATTTTTTTAGCAGTTTTTTTGGTTTCATGTTCGTCATCAAAGCCTATTGTTCGAACAACTAAGTCAAATCCTGTTTCAAAAAGACCAGTCGCTACAAATACTTCGAAAACTAAAACAGTAGCAACTAGAGTTAATTCAGCAAATTCTACAAACAATTCAAAAGAGCAAAATACAAGTAACGATAATACTTCTACAGTAGTTTTAGAAGCAACTACTAGTGTAAAAGTTACAACAAAATTGGTTTTGGAATATATTGAATCTTATAAGGAGATTGCTAAAGACAATATGGTGAAAAATGGAATTCCTGCAAGTATAACTTTAGGACAAGCTATTCTAGAATCAGGTGCAGGAACTGGACCATTAAGTGCTCAAGCAAACAATCATTTTGGAATAAAATGTCACAAAGAATGGAATGGTCCAAGTATTAGGTATACCGATGATGAAGAGAACGAATGTTTTAGAAAATATAATGATCCAAGTGAATCATTTAGAGACCATTCTTATTTTTTAACAAGTAGACCGCGTTATTCAGATTTATTCAAATTGAATAAAGATGATTATAAAAGTTGGGCAAAAGGTTTAAAGGCGGCAGGTTATGCAACTGACCCAAAGTATCCAGATAAATTAATTAGTTTGATAGAACGCTATGAATTGCAAAGATTTGATGCAGAAGTTTTAGGGAAAAATTATGTTTCAAATAATAATACACAAGTAGCTTTTCAAGATTCATCAAAATATACTGTTGTAAAAGGAGATACCTTATACTCAATTTCAAAAAGATTCAATATTACAATTGAAGATTTAAAAAAGAAAAATAAGTTAACAGATAATAACTTGTCTTTAGGACAAACATTACAGGTTAATTAAAAAATCCAAAATACAATTTCGATGCTATATCAAAGAAGTAGTCAGTTATTTGCTGAAGCTGAAAAAGTAATTCCTGGCGGTGTAAATTCTCCAGTGCGAGCTTTCAAAGGTGTTGGTGGAACACCAATATTTGCCAAAAGTGCCAAAGGTGCTTATGTTTATGATGAAGATGGAAACAGATATATTGATTATATCAATTCTTGGGGACCAATGATTTTAGGTCATGCTTTTCAACCTGTTGTTGATGCTGTAATTGAAAAAACAAAATTAGGCACATCATTTGGAATGCCTACCGAATTAGAAACAAAAATTGCAGATTTAGCGGTTTCTATGGTTCCGAATATAGATAAAATCAGGTTTGTTAGTTCTGGAACTGAGGCTTGTATGAGTGCAATACGCCTTGCGCGTGGGTTTACAAAAAAAGATAAAATCATAAAATTTGCTGGATGTTATCATGGACATTCAGATTCTTTTTTAATCCAAGCTGGAAGTGGAGCAAGCACTTTTGGAACGCCAAATTCTCCTGGAGTTACTCAAGGAACAGCAAAAGATACTTTATTAGCAAATTATAATAATATTGAAAATGTAAAATCACTTTTCGAATCTAATAAAAATGAAATTGCAGCTATAATAATTGAACCTGTAGCGGGAAATATGGGTTGTATACCTCCGAAGGAAGGCTTTTTAGAAGATTTAAGACAAGTATGCGATATTAACAATGCTTTGCTGATTTTCGATGAAGTTATGACCGGATTTAGGCTCGCAAAAGGCGGAGCACAAGAATTATTTAGCGTTGAAGCTGATATTGTTTGTTTTGGGAAAGTAATTGGCGGTGGTTTACCCGTTGGTGCATTTGCAGCTCGTAATGAAATCATGAATTATCTTTCGCCATTAGGACCAGTTTATCAAGCAGGAACTTTATCTGGTAATCCATTGGCAATGGCTGCTGGTTTTGCGATGTTACAAAGTTTAAATGATGATAAGAATGTTTTTAACAGGTTAGAAAATAAAACAGCCTATTTACATAAAGGAATACAAGATGTTTTATCAAAAAACAGTATTGATTTTACTATAAATAGAGTAGGATCAATGATTTCAGTCCATTTCGATAAAAATCCAGTTTACGATTTTAATACCGCAAAAAATGGTGATAATGATACCTTTAAGAAATTTTTTCACGGTTTGCTGAAAGAAGGAGTCTATATTGCTCCATCGGCTTATGAAACTTGGTTTATTACTGATGCATTAACTTATGAAGATTTAGACTTTACCATACAAGCAATTGATAAAGTTTCTAAACAATTATAAATAAAAAAGCCATTCATTTGAATGGCTTTTTTATTTATAATATTTGATTACTTAGTTGACTAATTTTTTTAACAACTCTTTATTTTTTTCAAGTTTAGCCATCATTTCATCTCCTAAAGTTGCTCTGATTTTTGCTTCGATAACTCTAGCTAACTCAACTTTTCTCTCTGGAGTTAATTCGTTCTGGAGAGTTTGATGTTTCATTAAAAAAAGTCTATAAAAATTATCAGTCATGGTGTCATCTAGGCTAAGGAATTTAGATATTTCAGATGCATCAGATTTTGCAGCATTCTCAGGTTTAATAATTTCTTTTGTTTCTGCTTTTAATGCTTTCATTTCTTGAGCATTAGATGTGAACGATAGTGCTAAAATTAAAGTTAAAGCAATAAATATTTTTTTCATTTTTTATGATTTAAGTTGATTTAATTATCCAAATCTACTTTTTTTTTAAATCAAGTCAAAATTTATTTTAAAAATAATGATTTATTAATTCATTTTTCCTCGTTTGCCTTTTCTTTTAGCCATACGTTCTTTAAGATTTTCTTTTTTTTGCTCTTTAATTTTCTCCCATTTGTTGAATTGTTCAGCAGTCAAAATTTTCTTCATTTCAACTGAAACTTCTTCTTGCTCTTTTTTCATTTCAGCTTTTCTTTTTTCAAAAAGAGCTTTTTTTTCTTCTTTGTCTTTTTCTTTAAGACCTTGCATTTCAGATTTTTTAGCTTCTCTTTTTTCAATTTGTTTTGCTACTAACACTTTCACTTCATTAACTTGTTTTTCATTGAGGGATAAATCATCAGTAAGTTTTTTTACTTGTAAGTCTACTTTTTCTTCAGTACTCAATTTTTGTCTTTCACCTTTTGAATGTTTTTTTTCTTGTGCAAAAGTTGTTATTCCAACAACTAATAAAACTGCAATAAATAGTTTTTTCATTTTTCTTAATTTTAATATTTGTTGATAAGACGTGAGGAGTTTAAAAAGGTTTAAAGCTTAACAAAACTTTATAAAAAAAGGAACTCAATTGAGTTCCTTTTTAGCATTATTATTTTAATATTAGTTAAGTACAACGTTTTTGTTTTCACCATCAACAATAACTTTCGTTAATCCATGTTTTGCTAAACCTTTCATTGCTGCGTCCCATTTTTTTCCACTTAAAGCTGATTTTTCTTTTAGAGTTGAAAGTGCTTGATTGTTTTCTGTTTTTAATAATGAAACAATAAGTTTTTCGTCTTCTGACAAATCCAATTGTTTTTTTTCTGGTTTCATTTGCGGAAAGAACAGCACTTCTTGTATAGATGCATTGTTAGTTAAAAACATCATCAATCTATCCATTCCAATACCAAGTCCAGATGTTGGTGGCATGCCAAATTCTAGAGCACGAAGGAAATCTTCATCAATAATTCCATTGGCTTCATCATCGCCTTTTTCGGCTAATTTCATTTGATTTTCAAAGCGTTCTCTTTGGTCAATTGGGTCATTTAATTCTGAATATGCGTTGGCAATTTCTTTTCCACAAACCATCAATTCAAAACGTTCTGTTAAATCGGGATTATCTCTATGCGATTTACACAATGGTGACATTTCTTTTGGATAATCGGTGATGAATGTTGGTTGTATAAAATTACCTTCGCATTTTGCTCCAAAAATTTCATCAATCAATTTTCCTTTACCCATGGTTTCATCGACTTCAATTCCCATGGATTTAGCAGCTTCAAATAGTTCAGCCTCTGTTTTTCCAGTAATATCAAAACCTGTAAATTGTTTTATAGCATCAGTCATCGTAACTCTTGCATAAGGTGCTTTAAAGTTTACAGTATGTTCTCCGAAAGTGGTTTCGGTTGTTTTGTTTACCTCATAGGCGCAATATTCTAAAAGATTTTCGGTAAACTCCATCATCCAATTGTAGTCTTTGTAAGCTACGTATATTTCCATTGCAGTAAATTCAGGATTGTGGGTTCTATCCATTCCTTCGTTACGGAAATTTTTTGAAAATTCGTAAACACCATCAAAACCGCCAACAATCAATCTTTTTAAATATAATTCGTTAGCAATTCGCATATATAAAGGAATGTCTAAACTATTATGATGTGTGATAAATGGTCTTGCTGCTGCACCACCAGGAATAGCTTGTAATACTGGAGTTTCAACTTCCATGTATCCAGCATTATTGAAAAAAGTTCGCATTGCATTAAACAATTTTGTTCTTTTAATGAAAACTTCCTTCACTTGAGGATTAACAACTAAGTCAACATATCGCATTCTATATCGTAATTCTGGGTCAACAAATGCATCAAAAACATGACCTTCTTCATCTGTTTTTGGTAATGGTAATGGTCGTAATGTTTTACTTAAAAAGGTGAATTTATCAACTCGGATACATTTTGCGCCTACTTTTGTCAAGAAGGTTTCTCCTTCGATGCCAATAAAATCGCCTAAATCTGTTAGTTTTCTAAAAACCTGATTATACATTGTTTTGTCATCCTCAGGACAAATAACGTCTCTATTGAAATACAATTGAATTCTTCCTTCGCTATCTTGTAATTCAGCAAAAGCTGCTTTACCTTGGTCACGAACACTCATTAAACGACCTGCAACTATTACTTTCTTTCCTTCAGAAAAATTTTCCTTAACCTGTTTCGAAGTATGATTCACAGGAAACAAATCTGCTGGATAAGGATTAATATTTAGCTCACGTAAAGCTTGAAGCTTTTCTCTTCTAATGATTTCTTGTTCTGAAAGTTGCATATTCTTGTTTTTAAGCGTGCAAAGATAGTTATTATTTAAAAAAGTGCCAATGTAATAAAGAGAAGAAAATTACATAATTACTAAAAAACATTCTTTTTAGTTTTACCCGAACTGTCCACACATTATAGACGCTTTATGTACGGAGTGTCTACTCTTTATATACTTTGTTGCTCATTCGTTAAAATATCGAGAAATAAAAATTTTTACAAAACTTATTTATAGTTTGTAACTTTGCACACTACTTTTATCACTATGAATAAAAATATCCGCTTATTTGATTTAGAAACTAAAGATTACAAAGAAACTTGGGATTATCAAGAAAAGCTTTTCAAAGAAATAGTCGATTTAAAATTAGAGAAAAGGAATAACCCAGATATTGAAACTCCTAATTATTTTATTTTTGTAGAGCATCCGCATGTTTATACTTTAGGGAAAAGTGGAGATATGTCTAATTTGCTCTTATCTGAAAAACAACTTTTGGAAAAAGGAGCTACTTTTTATAAAATAAATCGTGGAGGCGATATTACTTATCATGGACCAGGGCAAATTGTAGGTTATCCTATTTTGGATTTAGAAAATTTTTTCACCGATATTCATAAGTATTTAAGGTTTTTAGAAGAAGTTATAATTTTAACTTTAGCTGAGTATAATATAATAGGTACACGAAGTGAAGGTGAAACGGGAGTTTGGTTAGATGTAGGAACGCCATTTGCTAGAAAAATATGTGCAATGGGAGTTCGAGCTTCACGTTGGGTAACTATGCACGGATTTGCGTTGAATGTTAATGCTAACTTAGGATATTTTGATAATATAATTCCTTGCGGTATAAAAGGTAAAGCTGTTACTTCACTAAACAATGAATTAGATGTTGAAAAAGTTAATGAAGAAGAAGTTAAAGACAAAATCATCAAACACTTTCAAAATCTTTTTGAAGCCAAAATTTTAGAAAAAGAAATTATTCTCTAATTAAAATTCTAAAGTAAGTTGATCAGGCAATAATCGAAAGCTTTTACGATGATATTTTGTGACACCATATTTTCTAATTGCTTCTCTATGTTCAATTGTTGGATATCCTTTATTTTTTTTCCAGTTATACATTGGAAATTCTTCATGTATTTTGTCCATATATTCATCTCTGAATGTTTTTGCTAATATAGAAGATGCAGCAATACTAGTAAATTTACTATCTCCTTTTATAATGCTTTTATTTGGGATTGATTTTAAAAGTTCAATTTCTTTTTGTGTAAACGTTCTGCCGGCAATTGATTTTAAACCAAGTTTAGCGTTTATATTTCTATTTCCATCCACAATAATAAATTCGGGTGTAGGAAATAGTTTCAAAACACATTCTTGCATGGCTTTCATTGAAGCATTTAAAATATTAATTTCATCTATTTCTTCATTATAAATATGAGTAAATGCAAAAGATGTTGCTGACTCAATAATTAAAGGTTTTAATTTTTCTCTAGTTTTTTCAGATAGCTGTTTTGAATCATTAAGGAATTCTAAATGATAATTTTCTGGAAGTATAATAGCTGCAGCTGTAACAGGACCTGCTAAACAACCACGGCCAGCTTCGTCGGTTCCACATTCTAATTTTTTACCTGAAAAATTATTTGAAAGCATTTTTTTTTTTGATAAAAATAAAAAATTTAACGCAACCTTTTTTGCTAAATTGAATCTGTCTTTTAGTGTTATGATACATTCCACATTCTCATAATTCAAAATTTAACATAAAAAAGAATATTAATTGAATGCTAATATTTGTTTTTTTAAGAAATAATTAAGAAGTTTGCGGGATAACTAACTCAAATAAAATTAATATGAGAACGAAGTTCAAATGGATTTTTACGCTTTTGTTAGCGTTTTCTATGCAGTTTTCTTTTGCACAAGAGAAGACTGTTACAGGAGTTGTGACTGATAAACTTGGTCCATTACCTGGTGCAAATGTTGTGGTTAAAGGCGCAACAAATGGGGTGCAAACAGATTTTGATGGAAAGTATTCTATCAAGGCCAAAGTAGGAGATGTTCTAGAGGTGTCTTTTACTGGGTATGATACAAAATCAGTAACAATTAGTACAGCTAGTACTTATAATGTGGTTTTGTCTGAAGGGGTTGCTTTGCAAGAGGTTGTTGTTGTGGCGTATGGAACTCAAAAGAAAGAAGCTTTAACGGGTTCTGTTGCGGTCATTAAATCTGAAGAGGTTGCTAAAATTACAACTGGAAATGTTACTCAAGGACTCGTAGGAAAAGTAGCTGGTGTTCAAGTTGCAAATGGTAATGGTTTGCCTGGTGAAGGTGCAACGATAAGAATTAGAGGTATTGGTTCGGTATCTGTAGCTACTCCTCCTTTGTATGTAGTTGATGGTGTGCCTTTTTATGGTAATGTTAACTCTATTAATAGTCAAGATATTGAATCGATGACAATATTGAAAGATGCAGCAGCAGCGGCGCTTTATGGAAGTAGAGGTTCAAGTGGAGTTGTGATTATTACTACTAAAAAGGGGAAAAATAAGAAAAGTGCTGTAACTATAGATTCTCGTGCTGGTTATACATCTAGAGCGGTGAAAGATTATGATTTTATTTCTAGTCCTTCAAAATATTATGAAGCGTATTATCAGTCGTTGAAAAATACTTACATGTTTAATCTTGGTCAAGATGCCACTACTGCTTCTCAAAATGCTGCAAATAATTTGATTACAGGTGATCAAGGTTTACAATATAATAATTACAATACTCCTGACAATCAGTTGATAGATCCGGCTACAGGTAAATTTACTGGCGGAACATTAAAGTATGATGAGGATTGGTCTGATTATTTATTTGGAGATGGTTTTTTTACTCAAACTAATTTAGCTGTTTCAGGAGGTAATGAAAATACTTCACATTATTTCTCTTTAGGTTATGAGAAAAATGATGGTTACGTGGTTAACTCTGGTTTTGAAAAAATTACGTCAAGGTTGAAAGTTGACACTAAGATAAGTGATAAATTCAAAATAGGTGCTAATTTTGGTTATGCTCATACTACTCAAGATTATTTGGATGGATATGATGGAGGTACAACCTATAGTAGTCCATTTTATTGGATTAGAGCAGTAGCTCCGATTTATCCAGTAAGAGCTTATGATTTCGCTGGGAATCCAATAATTAATTCTTTAGGACAACATATTTTTGATGATGGTACAGGAGCAGATGGTTTATCTCCTATAAGACCTTTTGGGGCGTTACAAAATCCATATGCAACAGCTATAAATGACTATAAAAGAAGGGTTAGAGATAATCTATTTACAACAGCATATGTAGATTATACTATTTTGGATGGATTAGTATTTACCTATAATATTACAGGTGAGTTGACAAATGGATATAATTGGAGTTCTGACACGTCTTTATATGGAGATGCAGTTGGTGCAGGTGGTAGAGTTACCAACAGCTCTTCTAGACAATTTTCGTTTACTAATCAGCAACTTTTGAAATACAATAAAAGATTTGGTAATCATGGTTTGGATTTATTGCTAGGTCATGAAACATTGGATAGAAAAACTGACTACGTTTCAGCTTCTAGATCTAAATTTCTATTTGACTCTCCTTATGTAGATCAGGCTGCTCTTAATCAAGGTAATGGAGGAGGAGGATTTGGACTTTATGCTTTAGAAGGCTTTTTGTCTAGACTTGCTTATGATTATGATAATAAATATTTTGCTAGTTTTAGCGCAAGAAGAGACGGTTCTTCAAGATTTCATCCTGATGTAAGATGGGGAACTTTCTACGGTGCTTCAGTTGGATGGAGAATTTCGCAAGAGTCATTTTTAAAAGATGTATCTTGGATTAATGAATTAAAATTAAAAGCAGGATTTGGTCAGCAAGGTAATGATAATATAGGTTACGATCAGCCTTACTTGACTCCATTTACAATAAATTATACAACAGATGCAACTTTGCCTGTTGGATGGACAAATGGTGACTATTTAGCTAATCCGGATGTTAAGTGGGAAACATCAACAAATATGAATATAGGTTTAGATGCTAGCTTATTTAACAATAGATTTAACATTGAAGTAGAGTATTTTAAAAAGTCCATATCAGATATGTTATATAATAGACCAATACCTATTTCATTGACTGGTTTTACTACTAGACCTGAAAACAATGGTGACATGTATAATAAAGGTTTTGAAGTAACTATGAGTGGAGATATTGTTAAAACAAACAATTTAACTGTGTCATTGAATTTTAATGCAACTTCTTATAAGAATGAAATTACTAGATTACCTTTTAATGGTTTAGAAAATAATTTTCAACCAAATGGAAATTATATTTTAGAAGAAGGTGGTGGTGTATATGATTTTTATATGAGAGAATTTGCAGGAGTTAATCCGGTGAATGGAGCTGCTTTATTTTGGAAATATATTGATGATAATGACCATTCATTAGGAAGAGAATTAACAGAAAATTATGCTGAAGCAGATTTGATGAAAATTGGTAAATCTGCAATTCCTGATGTTTATGGAGGTTTTGGAGCTAACATTGCTTACAAAGGATTTGATTTCGGTATTGATTTTGCTTATCAATTTGGAGGTTATTCTACAGATGGCGTATGGTTAAGTGGATTGGGATTGTCTCCAGGTGGTGGTTTACATAGTGATTTTTCAAAGACTTGGACGCCTGATAATACAACTGCTTCTTTGCCTAGAGTGGATACTGATGATCCAAAACAATTTTATAGTGGTAGTTCTTTATCATTAATTAAATCTGATTATTTAAGTATACAAAATATTTCAATAGGTTATACTTTTGATAGCAAAGTAGCTAACAAACTTGGATTGAATAGGCTTAGATTTTATGGATTAGCAGATAATGTTCATTTATGGTCAAAACGTCAAGGATTTGATCCAAGACAAAGTGGAGTTACAGGTGCTTCAGGTAATAATTATTCGTTATTACGAACAGTTTCATTTGGTGTTAATTTAGAATTTTAAAAAAAAAAGTTATGATAAACAAAAAAATTTTAGTAATTGCCATTTTTTCTATGCTTTTTACAGCATGTTCGGATGATTTTTTATCAAAAGATTTTCAGAGTGATTTTTCTAATCAACAATTATCTGATTTGGCAAATTCGAATCCAGAGGCAGCATTAATTATTGCATCTGGTATTGAAGGTGGAAATCAATTTTTCCTTAATGATTTTAGTACAGCTGGTCATGGTAACTTCCATGATGAGTTTGGGCAAATGGGTTATAGTTTAGGTTTAGATTTGATGAGTAATGACATGGTTCAAACATTATCTCATTGGTTCGTTAACTATTATAATTATACAGCTAGAAATGAGGCTTCTAATCGTACAGATGCTGTATGGCAATTTTATTATAAAATAATTTATAATATGAATGAAGGATTAAGGTTAGTGCCTTCTTCTGTTGAAGATCCTTCACTTAGACACATAAGAGGTCGTTTGTTAACTATGCGTTCTTTTGCTTATTTTCAATTGATTAGAATATATTCAAATAATGATGGATTAGCTGTTCCTATGACAACTGAAGAGGGAGTTTTAGCAGCTAGACAACCAATAGATGTTGTAAAAGCACGCATTTTAGAAGATTTGGAAGAAGCATATACTCTTTTAGATGGATATTCAAGACCAAATAAAACCTTAGTCAATAAAAATGTGGTTGCAGGATTGTTGGCTAGATATAATTTAGAATACGGAAATTATACGCAAGCAGCTACTTATGCTATTGCAGCAAGAGAAGGTTATTCTCCAATGAGTTCATCTGATTTAATGGATGGTTTTAATAAGATTACTAATGCAGAGTGGATGTGGGGTGCTGATATAGATACAAATACTTCAACTTATTACGCGTCATTTTTCTCACATATCGGTAATTTGAATCCAGGTTATGCAGGATTATTACAATCATATAAATCTGTAGACAGAAGAATTTTTGATAATATTTCTTCAAATGACTATAGAAAAGCATGGTTTGTTGATGCTGGTAATGGTTTTGGGTTGCCAAAGTATGCGAATGTTAAATTTGTAGATGATACCGATTTTGAAGGTGATTATGTGTTTATGCGTGCTGCAGAAATGTATTTAATTGAGGCTGAAGCTAAAGCTTTAGCAGGTGATGATGCTGGTGCAAGACAAGCTTTGTTTAATTTAATTTCAACTAGAGTTAATGGTTATACTCTTTCTACTAACTCTGGTCAAGCTTTATTAGATGAAATTCGTTTTCATAGAAAATTAGAGTTATGGGGAGAAGGATTTGCTTTCTTTGATATGAAAAGATGGAATACAGGTTTGAATAGAACGTATACAGGTTCGAATCATGCTACTTTTGGTTTCTTTGATTATCCTGCTGGATCTGTTAAGTTTAGTTTCCAAATTCCTTTGAGTGAAGTAAATACTAACATAGATTTAGGTCCTCAAAATCCATTTTAATTTTAAAGCTATTTTATTATGAAAAAAATTAATGTTTTTTTACTTACAATTTTTTCGCTTGTTACATTGTTTTCATGTGAAGAGTATGATTCATCTGTTAAAACCCCCGATTTTTTAACTTTCGGAAAAAATGCTGAAAATATTGAGTTTGTAACTGAAAGTCCAGTTTCTTCAATAACAGTTTATGCAAGTAATGTTTCAAATTCAGATAGAACTGTGAATATAGTTGAACTTTCGGGAAATGACTCGGCTAATCAGCCATTTACTACTGCTTTGGATGGAGATTATGTTTTGGAATCAACTTCGGTAATAATTCCTGCTGGCGAAATGTCAGCAACAGTTAACATATCATTTGATCCAAACTTATCTCTTGCTGCAAATAGATATGTTACTTTTGAAGCGCAATCTGCTGATGAAGATTCATTTTTTAATGTTACTACAACTAGAATAAAAGTGAATTTTAAGCGTATGTGTTTTTCTAATACAATAATACATACTTTGGTTTTAGATCGTTATGGATCCGAAACAACTTGGAACATTAAAAATTCTTCAGGTGTAGTTGTACAATCAGGAGGACCATATTCAGATGCGCCTTCTAATGTTCTTCAACCACAAACACCAATGACATTTACATTGCCTGATGGGACTTATACCTATACAATTAATGATGCTTATGGTGATGGATTGTTTACATCTGCAACTGTTTCTGGAACTTATAATGTTTCCAAAGATTGTGGATCTGTTTTAGTTTCAGGAGGTGGTAATTTTGGTGTTATAAAGACTCATACATTTACTTTGCCATAGCTTTTTTAAGCTGTTAATGTATTATTATTAATTAAACCATCTCAAGATTAAATCTTGAGATGGTTTTTTTATTTTAAATTTTTATCTTTTTAGGACTTATTTTTTATTAAGCCTTAAGGTTTAATAAAATTTTTATAAGTTTGTGTAAAAATAAGTACTATGAAAAATAAATACATAATTATTGTGGTTTTTTACACAATTTTTGGATTTTCTCAAACTAAAAATGAAATAGAAATTATTTTAAAAGAATCCAATGTTCAGGAATTAAATAATATTGCTATAAAATCAAATGATGATTTTTTAAAAAAAGAAAAAATCATTGATGATTTTCTTATTAAGAATATCAATTATAAAAAGCAGTTTTATGATAATTTTAGATTATATGAATTGGTTGATGTTATTGATGGTAAACCAGTTTATATAACAACAGATAACTTCACAGAAGCTCAAGCTACAAAGACAAATGCTCTTCATTCTGGTGGAACTTTAGGACTAAATGTAGAAGGACAGAATATGACGCTTGGAGTATGGGATGGAGGATTTGTTTTGAAAGATCATATAGAGTTTTTGGATGATAGCTCATCACCTGTTTCAAGAGTTGTAATACCTCAAAACACAATTCCTAATCCTTCAACTAGTGACCATGCAACTCACGTAATGGGTACGGTTTTAGCAAAAGGAGTTGATAATAATGCAAAAGGCATGGCACCAAAAGCAAATGGATTGTCTTATAATTGGACTAATGATTTAACAACAGTTACTACAGAAATTGCAAATATTGGATTGTTGATATCTAATCATTCTTATGGAGTTCCTGTTCTTAATGATCAAGGTGAAGCTCAGTCTTCATGGTTAATGGGATGTTATGATAATGAAGCTAGGTCTTGGGATCAATTAGCTTTTTCAGCGCCTTATTATTTAATGGTTACATCAGCTGGTAATTCTGGAGCTGATTCATATAGTGGTGGATTAGCAAACGGATATGATAAATTAACTCAAGAAAAAAACGCAAAAAATAATTTGGTGGTGGCTAACAGCAATCCTTTTGTACTAGCAAATGGAACGGTTAATTTATTTCCTATTAATGGTTCTAGCAGTCAAGGACCTTCAGATGATGGAAGAATTAAACCTGATATTACTGGTGATGGGACAAATGTATATTCAACTGTTAATACAACTGTTAATTCTTATGCTACAATGTCTGGAACCTCAATGGCTTCGCCAAACGTTGCAGGTTCTCTTTTGCTATTACAACAATATTACAATCAATTGAATTCTTCTTTTATGAGAGCCTCGACTCTAAAAGGTTTAGTATGTCATACAGCAAGAGATGGAGGAACAGTTGGACCAGACCCAAAATTTGGTTGGGGTTTACTTGATACAAGTAAGGCAGCAGAGGTTATTAGAAAGAATAGTAATGTAACTCGTGAAGCTGTTATTAATGAGTTTGTTCTTAATCAAGGCGAAGTTTATACTTTTCAAGTTGGAGTTACATCACCTGACAAATTAGAGGCTACCATTTCATGGACTGATCCAGCTGGAACTCCAAGAAATGGAATTTTAAATGATCCAAATCCTGTTTTAGTTAACGATTTAGATTTGCGAATTACTAAAGATTCAAGTACTTACTATCCATGGAAATTGCAATTATCAAATGTTGCAGCTGCTGCAATTACTGGAGACAATATTGTTGATAATGTAGAAAAAGTAGAAGTAACTAACCCTAATGGTATATATACGATAACAGTTTCTCATAAAGGAAATTTAAGTTCTGGTCAACAAGCGTTTAGTTTAATAGTTACTGGGACAGGTTTTCAAGACTTGAGTAACATAAATTTCAGCAAGTCTAAAATCTCAATTTATCCAAACCCAACTAAAAATATATTGAATTTTAGTTTGGAGAATAATATTCGATTAAAATCTATTACTATTAATGATATCACAGGAAAATCTATAATGAATTTTAATTCTAATATTGAACAAAAAACTTTAGATGTTTCATCTTTATCATCTGGGGTTTATTTTGTCACTTTTAGTGATGACAATGGTTCATCAATTACTAAAAAATTCATTAAGCAATAATTCTTAATTGATATAATATTTAAAAAACCACCTATTAGGTGGTTTTTTTATGATTTTATTACAATAAGTTTTATGTATTTTTGCCTTGAAATTTTAAGAATGAAAAAATTACTTTTTACTTTTTTTTTACTTGTAAGCTTTAGCATAAACTTTGCTCAAGGCAAAAAGAAGATTTTAGAAAATAAAAGAGAATATTCAAATGAAGAAAAAAAGAGTTCTACAAGCGTTACAAAATCTAATCAAAGTTCATCTGATAAAGCTTCGATTGATAAGTATCGAATAATTTCAATTCAAAAAGACACAACCTACGTAGACACTTCATTAACCATTCAAAAAGACTATAAATGGAATTATCTAAGAAAAGATATTTTTGGATTATTGCCTTTTGCTAATGAAGGGCAAACTTATGCAATCCTTGATTATGGATTAAAAAAGAAAAGTAGTTTCCCCGAAATTGGTTTTTCTGGAAAACATTTTAATTATTTAGGTGTTAATGATATTAATTATTACTCTGTTGCAACTCCAATAACCGAATTGTATTTCAAGACAACTATGCAGCAAGGACAATCTTTGGATGCATTAATTACTGTAAACACATCTGAAAGATTTAATTTTTCTGTTGCATTTAAAGGTCTTCGTTCGTTAGGTCGATATATTAATCAATTGACTAGCGCTGGTAATTTCAGATTTACTTCAAGTTATAATACATTGAATAAAAGATATTACTTGAATTTTCATTTCACGGGTCAAGATTTATTGAATGGAGAAAACGGCGGATTAACAAATGTTATTGATTTTACAAGCGAAAATCCTGACTTTGATAATCGCGAACGTCTTGAAGTATATCTTCGTGATGCTGAATCGTTTTTAAAAGGGAAAAGATATTTTATTGACCATTCTTTTCGTATAAATTCTAAAGATTCAGAAAATAATCTTTATGCGACTCATCAATTCAATTATGAAACTAAATTTTTTGAATATAAACAACCAACAATTGCTTCAACTGTTGGGAATACTTCTGTAAAAAGATTTGGTGATGCTTATGTTACAAGCGGTTTAAAAGACCAAACTCGTTTCAATAGAATGTATAACAAAGTTGGCGCAATATATGAAAATAAAACTTTAGGAAAGTTTCAATTTTTTGCAGAAGACTTCAGATATAATTACTATTATGATAGAGTATTGATTCTAGAAAGCGGAGTAATTCCAAGCAAAATTTCTCAAGAAATTAATACAATTGGAGGTCAATATGAATACCGTAAAAATAAATGGAACGGAGTTTTTACAGTTTCAAATTCAATTTCAAAGCAACCAATGTCAAATATTGATGCAAAATTGAATTATAAACTAAATGACAAAAATGAATTTACTTTTAATTATCAATTAATGAGTAAAATTCCTGATGCTAGTTTTAATTTATATCAAAGCGATTTTATTAATTACAATTGGTCAAATAATTTTGACAATGAAAAGATAAACAGTTTTGGAGCAACTGCAAAAACACAATGGATTACAGCTTCGTTGGAAGTTTCATCTCTAAACGATCATTTGTTTTTCAGTAATGACAGCACTGATGGGCAACAACAATTAATTACTCCAAAACAATACGACAAAACTATTAATTATCTTTCCATAAAGGCAAGTCGCGAGTTCAAATGGTGGAAATTAGCACTTGATAATACAATTTTATACCAACAAGTTGACCAAGAAGATGACGTTTTAAATGTGCCGCAAATTGTAACAAGAAATTCTTTGTACTTCACGGACTATTTTTTCAAAAAAGCACTTTTTCTTCAAACGGGCTTTACCGTTAACTATTTCTCAAAATATTATATAAACGATTACAATCCTGTAATAGCTGAAGCGTTTGTGCAAAACGATTTGAAAGTTGGAAATTTTCCAATGATTGATTTTTTCATCAACGCGAGAATTCGTCAAACTAGAATTTTCTTGAAGGCAGAACATTTTAACTCAAAAATGACAGGAAATAACTTTTTGACAGCGCCAAATTATCCTTATCGCGATTTCACGATTCGTTTCGGGTTAATTTGGAATTTTTTCCAATAGTGTAAGCTAAACATTAGAAACAAAACATTTGGAACTATCTAAATTGGTAATTCCTGCTGTTCGCTTTTGCATGGCAACCGCTTCCATCAGGGTTAAATGATAATCCATTTGAATTTTTGTAAACATCTATATTATCAATACATTTGCACAAATAAAAGTAACCACAACAAAAAGAATGAAATACGCAGAAAATATATTAGGAACTATTGGAAATACGCCTTTAGTAAAACTAAACAAAGTTGTAGAAGGAATTGACGCTTTAGTTCTAGCCAAAGTTGAAACATTCAATCCAGGAAACTCAGTAAAAGACAGAATGGCTTTAAAAATGGTTGAAGACGCTGAAGCTGACGGAAGATTAAAACCTGGAGGAACAATCATAGAAGGAACTTCGGGGAATACAGGAATGGGTTTAGCTTTGGCAGCAATTGTTAAAGGATACAAATGTATATTTGTAATAACTGACAAACAATCCAAAGAAAAAATGGATATTCTTCGGGCTGTTGGTGCAAAGGTTGTTGTTTGTCCAACCGATGTAGAACCAACCGATCCGCGTTCGTATTACTCAGTTTCTAAAAGATTGAGTACCGAAATTCCAAACTCTTGGTATGTTAACCAATATGATAATCCAAGTAATGCAACGGCTCATTATGAACAAACTGGTCCAGAAATTTGGGAACAAACTGACGGGAAAGTGACTCATTTTGTTGTTGGTGTTGGAACTGGCGGAACAATTTCTGGTGTTGCAAAATATTTGAAAGAGAAAAATCCAAATATTAAAATTTGGGGAATTGATACCTATGGTTCTGTTTTCAAAAAATATCACGAAACTGGAATTTTTGACGAAAATGAAATTTACTCATACATTACCGAAGGAATTGGAGAAGATATTCTTCCAAAAAATGTTGACTTTTCATTAATTGATGGTTTCACAAAAGTTACCGATAAAGATGCAGCAGTTTATACTCGCAAAATTGCTTTGGAAGAAGGAATTTTTGTGGGTAATTCTGCTGGTTCGTGCATTAAAGGATTGCATCAGTTAAAAGAACATTTCAAGCCTGAAGATGTAGTTGTGGTTTTATTTCACGATAGCGGAAGTCGTTATGTTGGAAAAATGTTTAACGATGATTGGATGCGTGAAAGAGGATTTTTAGACGAAGAAATTACAAAAGCAGAAGATTTAATAAAAGAACATAAAGACAAACCGTTAGTGATTGTTCGCACAGAGGAATTAGTTTCACACGCCATTGAACGTTTGAAAAAATATAATATTTCTCAAATTCCAGTTATTGATACAAATGGTTTTGTGGGAAGCATTGATGAAACCGATTTGTTTAGAAGTTATGTTGAAAATAAAAACATTGCCGAAAAGCCAATTAGAGAAATTATGGGAAAACCATATCCAATAGTAAAAGCAAATACTCCAATTGAAGAAATTTCAAAACTCATCAATAAAGATAATCAAGCGGTTTTAGTGGAATTAGAAAACGGAAAACATCATATCATAACAAAACACGATGTGATTAGTTCAATAAAATAAAAAAGAAAGCCTCAATTTGAGGCTTTCTTTATTCTCCAATCAAAACTCCTGAAACATTCCAAGCGCTAAAACTATTTCCTTCAGGCAAACCTTGTGGAATTTTAATTTGAATGGAATGATTTCCAGCATCCAAATCTCCTAAATCAATATAAATCGGATTGGTTACAGTTCCTGGACACCAATTAGAACGACTGTAATCTGATGATGAAAGTCCATTTGAAAAATTTCCTGATGCAGGATTTGATAATCTGTATGAACCACAATCTTGTCGCCAAGGTGTGAAACTAAAAGTTTCTTTTTCGTCTAAATAAATCGAATTTTTCTTCGGCACAAATTCATCTCCATTTTCCCAACCACCATGACCGGTTGAAATATATCGAAGTTTACAATTTTTTAAAGCTTTGTCTAAATTGAAATTAACCACCAAGCCTTTTTCCGAATTAAACATTGTTCCATATTCTTGACCAGCCATTTCCATAATGTTATTAGTGCAAAAAAGAGGAACAATTTGTTTTTCTTTTTGGTTGCTATCTTCTTCCTGATGAATGGTAAAGTTTGCAGAAACTTTGTGTCCGCCTTTGTCATAATTTCCAATAAAAACACCAACATATACTTCTTGATTATTCAACAAACTTCTTAAATCGGAAACGTCTTGACGATAAAAAACATTTTCTTGCCATGTTTTGTCTTTCAACTGAATGGTGTTGTATTGTTTCACTCCAAATGGAGTAAAAAATTGCATTAGTTCTACAACTGGATTATAATTTTCAGTAGCAACTACGCCTTGATATTCTTTTCCGTTTCCATTGGTGTAAATTGGTAATAATGATTTTCCATTTTCTAAACCTTCTAAAAATGAATTTTGTTTATTAGTAGGAATAATAAAAAAAGAACCCGTTCTATCATATGCATCGCCATTAGATTGTTCGGTTAAGTCAGCAAAAATTTGACTGCCAACTTTTATTTCAGGAAATTTTATTTTGCGCACTGCAATTGTTCCATTGGCAAACCTGAAAACGCTATCATTTGATTTTGATGCATCCGAAAAATTAATTATTTGTTCTTTAAAGATTTCAACCGTTGTAAATCGACTTTTCCATAACAAATCACGGTAGGATAATAGGTCCAAATTTTTAGATTTATCAAAATTGATTACTGGAAACGATTTTATTTTCTCAATTTTTGTTACTGTGATTGCATAATTTCCATTGCGATTCATTTCTAAAACCAAACCTAGATTTTGCCCTAAAATAGTTGGTGCGCCTTTTACTTTTAAATCCTCAGTATACCAAAGTTCTATTGTATTAGAATTGATTATCGTTTTTGCTTTTTTACAATTGTATCCAAGTATTTTTTTGGTTTCGTTTAAAAATTCAAAATTTTGTTTAGCTAATGATAAACTGTCTTTAGTTTGGATGCTTTTGGATTTGCTTAACGTTGCAATTTGAAAATAATCATTTGAATTTCTTTCAACTATATTTTGTTCAAAAGGGAAATCTGCCTTTTCATTCATCATTTTTTCTGATGAGATTAACGTTTGATTTGAATTAGTTAAAACCCAAATATTATCTTGATTTTCAATAGTTTTTCCGTTTGAACTTTTAGAATAAATCACTTTGTAATTTTGAGAAAATGATTTGACTACAATAAAAAATAGTAGAATTATAATTTTTTTCATAATAATTGTTCAAGTGTAAAAGTAAATTCCTACTTTAGTGTTAAAATTAATTCCGGTGAAAGAAGATTTCCTCCATTATGTGTGGCAATATAAGAAGTTTGATTTTTCTAACCTAAAAACGGTTAATGGAGAATCACTTTCGATTAGTAATGTTGGAAATTATTTTCAGAAATCAGGACCAGATTTTTTTAATGCTCAAATTACTATTGAAAATCAAAAATGGGCAGGAAATATTGAAATTCATATAAAATCTTCCGATTGGTATTTGCATCAACATGAAAAAGATGATAATTATAATAATGTAGTTTTACATGTGGTTTGGGAACATGATACGCCAATTTTTAGAAAAGATAATTCAGAAATTCCAACTTTAGAATTAAAACATTATGTTTCAAAAGAAGTTTTAGAAAATTATCAATCATTGGTTTCTAAAAAATCATGGATTTATTGCGAAAATCAAATTAAACAGGTCGATGATTTTATTTTTCAAAGTTGGAAAGAAAGATTATTTTTTGAAAGATTAGAACGAAAATCAATTCCGATACAAAAACTTTTAGAAGAAACGGATAATGATTGGGAAGCCGTTTTATTCTGTTTGTTGTCCAAAAACTTCGGTTTAAACACTAATGGTGAAACATTTTTGAAAATGGCTCAATCTGTTCCGTTTTCAGTAATCAGAAAAGAAGGATTTGAAGTAGAAAATCTTGAAGCATTGTTTTTGGGTAGAACTGATTTAATTCCACTTGACGCTGAAGACAACTATACAAAAGATTTGAAAAGTAACTATGATTATATTTCACACAAATATCAATTGCAAAAAACAATTTTATCACCCGTTCAATTTTTTAAGCACAGACCTGATAATTTCCCGACAATTCGTTTAGCACAACTAGCAATGTTGTATCATCAAGAAAGTAATTTATTTTCGAGAGTAATTTCAATCAATAAACTAAAGGATTTCTATTCACTTTTTGAGGTTGAAACTTCTAGTTATTGGTTAACGCATTATCAGTTGGATAACGAAAGTGTCAAAAAGAAGAAAAAATTATCAAAATCGTTTATTGATTTGATTGTTATAAATACCATAGTTCCAATTCAGTTTGCTTATGCAAAAAGTTTAGGAAAGGAAAGCTCAGAAACTATTTTAGAATTGATTAGAGAAATTAAGCCAGAGAAAAATGTAATTATCCAAAAGTTTAACCAATTTGGTTTAGATGCAATTAATGCTTTTGACTCACAATCATTATTACAATTAAAGAATGAATATTGTAATTTGAGCAAATGTTTGCAATGCAACGTTGGAATTCAATTATTAAAATCCTAATTTTAACTCATAAAAACAATCGATAATGTCGCCAGTAATAAAATTGAAATATTTTTTTGAAAAACATGGATTTCATGTTTCATCACGTTTGGCCGATAAATTAGGTATGCGAGCATCTAATGTTCGATTATTTTTTATCTACATCACTTTTGTAACCGCTGGACTTTGGTTTGGAGTTTATTTAACATTAGCTTTTTGGATTAAGTTGAAAGATTTAATTAGAGGAAAACGAACTTCTGTTTTCGATTTGTAAAAAATGGAAAATAATACTTCGATAGGAAAGTCTTTTTTAAGTTATACCAAAAGTCAACGGATTGGTATTTTGTTGTTTTTTGCGATAATCATTTCGCTTCAATTGGTTTATTTCTTTTATCATTTTGAAACTCCAGTAATTGATGAAAAGGAAAAAGAAAATTGGTTATCAAATCAAAGTTCTGTAGATAGTTTGAAAGTTGCATATACAAATTACCAACCAAAGATTTATCCCTTTAATCCAAATTTTATAACCGATTTCAAAGGATATAAATTAGGAATGAAAGTTGAAGAAATAGATAGATTGTTAGCTTTTCGAAAAGAAAACAACTATGTTAATTCAGCTGAAGAATTTCAAGCAGTAACGAAAGTTTCGGATTCATTGTTAAATGCCATTTCTCCTTATTTTAAATTTCCTGATTGGGTAAAAAACAAAAAATCAATATATCAACCTTACGAGAAAAAAGATTTTTCTAAGAAAGAAAAGATAGTAGTTTTAGATATAAATACGGCTTCAAAGGAAGATTTAATGAAAATCTACGGAATTGGGGATAAAATATCCGATAGAATATTGAATGAAAAAGAAAAATATGGTGCTTTCTTATCAATGGAGCAAATGCAAGAAATTTGGGGTTTACAACCTGAAGTTATTGAAAAATTAAATGCTTCTTTCGAAATCAAATCAACTACAAATGCGAAAAGAATAAATATTAATACTGCATCAGTCAAAGAGCTTTCGCAATTCCCATTCTTTAGATATCAACTCGCTCATGATATTGTTAAATACCGAAGTATGAATGGAGATATTAAAATTGAAGATTTAACAAAAATTAAAGGATTTCCTGCGGATAAATTAAAAATTATTGCCTTATATTTGGAATTCTAAAAAAAGAACACAAAAATCAGTCTTATATATATGAATTCTACATACTTTACAGAAGAGCACGAATTGTTTAGAGAAAGTTTACGAGATTTTTTGAATAAAGAAGTTGTTCCTCATATTGAAAAATGGGAAAAAACAGGAACTATTGAACGTTTCATTTGGGAAAAATTTGGCGAAATGGGTTTCTTCGGCATTGCATATCCTGAGGCTTATGGTGGAATGAATTTGGATTTATTTTATACGGTTATTTTCTTGGAAGAACTTCAAAAAATAAAATCTGGTGGTTTTGCTGCTGCAATGTGGGCTCATTCTTATTTAGCAATGACTCATTTGAATGCAGAAGGCGATGAACGAATTAAACAAGAATATCTTGCACCAAGTATTTCTGGAAAAAAAATTGGAGCGCTTTGTATTACTGAACCATTCGGTGGAAGCGATGTTGCCGGAATGCGAACAACTGCTGTTAAAAAAGGAAATAAATATATAATAAATGGTTCCAAAACATTTATCACAAATGGAGTTTATGCAGATTATTATGTAGTTGCCGCAAAAACTAATCCCGAACTTGGAAATAAAGGAATTAGCATGTTTGTTTTTGATACAAATCTTAATGGAATTTCAGCAACAAAATTAGATAAATTGGGTTGGCGAGCTTCAGATACAGCCGAAATTGCTTTTGATAATGTTGAAATCCCAGAAGAAAACCTAATGGGTGAAGAAGGAAAAGGTTTTCCTTACATTATGCAACACTTTGCTTTGGAAAGATTAATTATGGCAATTAATGCTCATGCGAGAGCAGAATTTGCTTTGGAATATACGATTGACTATATGTCAAAAAGAGAAGCGTTTGGTAAATCTATTAATAAGTTTCAAGCTTTAAGACATACTGTTGTAAATCATTTTACAGACGTTGAGCATTGTAAATTATTTAATTATGCAGCTGTATCTAGATTAGATAAAGGTGAATATGTTGTAAAAGAAGCTACAATGGCAAAATTAAAATCCACTCAAATAGCTGATGAAACAATTTACAGTTGTTTGCAGATGTTGGGCGGATATGGTTATATGGAGGAATATCCATTAGCACGTTTATTAAGAGATAGTCGTTTAGGACCAATTGGTGGTGGAACTTCTGAAATTCTAAGAGAGATTTTGTCAAAAATGCTGATTGACAAACAAAACTATAAACCAGCGGTTAAATAATTAGCTATTTATTTTTTTAAATAAAAGTTTATTTAATTATTTGTTTTTCAAAATAATTGTTACTTTTGCAGCCTTAACGAGAGGAGGTGATTTATTATGTTAATTATACCAATTAAAGACGGAGAAAATATCGATAGAGCATTAAAGCGCTATAAAAGAAAATTTGACAAAACTGGAACTGTACGTCAATTAAGAGCTAGACAAGCTTTTACTAAACCATCAGTAGCTAGAAGAGCAGAAATCCAAAAAGCGGCTTACATTCAAAACTTGAAAGATAGTCTAGAAAGTTAGTAGTTAAATTTCTCAAAATATATAACCGTAAGTTATCAAAGTTTCCTAACTTTGATAACTTACGGTTTTTTTTATGACTGATTATTTAAAAAAATTTAATGATTACCTTCATTTAGAAAAAAACTATTCTTTGCATACCGTTTTGGCCTATTGTAAAGATGTTGAATTTTTTCAAAATCATATACGAAATGAATTTCTTGATGATAATTTACTAGAAGTTAATTACAGTCAAATACGTTCTTGGATAGTTTCATTATCTGATGATGGTAAATCTAACTCTTCAATAAATAGAAAAATCTCTTCCATTAAAGCATTTTATAAATTTTTATTAAAGTCAAAACAGATTGACAATAGTCCTTTATCCAAACATAAAGCTTTGAAGTCGGCAAAAAAGATTCAAATTCCTTTTTCTGAAAAAGAGTTAAATGAGGTTTTGAATCATCTTATTTTTTCAGATGATTTTGAAGGAGCTAGAGATAAATTGATGATTGATTTGTTTTACACAACTGGAATCAGAAGAGCCGAACTTATTAATTTACAAATTCAAAATATTGATACATTTTCAAATTCGATTAAGGTTGTAGGTAAAAGAAATAAAGAAAGAGTAATTCCCTTGTTGCCTAATATTTCTGATGAAATTTTAAAATATATCGAGAAAAGAGATGAAGTGGTAAATGGTAAAGAAAATAATTTTTTATTTATAAAAATAAATGGAGTTAAATTAAATGATTCACTTGTTTATCGAATAATAAATTATTACTTTAGTAATGTCTCTGAGAAGGTGAAAAAAAGTCCTCATATTTTAAGACACACTTTTGCTACACATCTTTTAAATAACGGAGCAGATATTAACTCAGTAAAAGAATTATTAGGTCATTCTAGTTTAGCATCAACACAAGTATATACTCATAGTAGTCTTTCAGAACTCAAGAAAGTCTATATAAATGCTCATCCCAGAACGATTCAATAATTTAAAAATTGTTTAACAAATTAATACTAATACTATGAAGGTAAATGTTCATGCAGTAAATTTTAACATCGACAGAAAATTGGTCGATTTTATCCAGACAAGATTAACTAAACTTGAAAAATATTATGATAATGTTGTGTCGTCTGATGTTTTTTTAAAGGTTGAAAACATAAGTGAGAAAGAAAACAAAGCTGTAGAATTTAAAATTCATGTTCCTGGAGATGATTTTATTGTAAAAAAACAATGTAAAACATTTGAAGAAGCTGTTGAATTAGCTGCAGAATCATTAGAAAGATTGCTTGTTAAACGCAAAGAAAAAGTAAGAGCTCATATTTAAGAAAAATATTTTTAAAAAATGTTTTGATTAAAAGATAAAATCCATACATTTGCAGTCCGTTAGAAATAGCGGGCTTTTTTTATTGAGTTTGCCGGTGTAGCTCAGCTGGCTAGAGCAGCTGATTTGTAATCAGCAGGTCGTGGGTTCGAGTCCCTCTATCGGCTCAGTTCTTTTATAGATTGAAAATGGTTTGGGGAGATACTCAAGCGGCCAACGAGGGCGGACTGTAAATCCGCTGACTACGTCTTCGCAGGTTCGAATCCTGCTCTCCCCACTAAGAATTTAGAAATAATGAATTTAGAGATTTCTGAATTCTGAATTCTAACTTCTGAACTCACAAAAGCCGGTGTAGCTCAGGGGTAGAGTGCTTCCTTGGTAAGGAAGAGGTCACGGGTTCAATTCCCGTCATTGGCTCAAAATTGTAAAATTTGAACACTAATATATAAACTAAGATTAAAAATTAAGTAAAATGGCAAAAGAAAATTTTAATCGTTCGAAACCACACTTAAATATAGGTACTATCGGACACGTAGATCATGGAAAGACTACATTAACTGCTGCAATCACAAAAGTATTGTCTGATGCAGGTTATTGTCAAGCAAAATCATTTGATCAAATTGATAATGCTCCAGAAGAAAAAGAAAGAGGTATTACTATTAATACATCTCACGTTGAATATGAAACGGCTAATCGTCACTACGCACACGTTGACTGTCCAGGTCACGCGGATTACGTGAAAAACATGGTTACTGGTGCTGCTCAAATGGACGGTGCTATCTTGGTAGTAGCTGCTACTGACGGACCAATGCCACAAACTCGTGAGCACATCCTTTTAGGACGTCAGGTAGGTATTCCAAGAATAGTTGTATTCATGAACAAAGTGGATATGGTTGATGATGCTGAGTTATTGGAATTAGTTGAAATGGAAATCAGAGATTTATTGTCATTCTATGAGTATGATGGAGATAATGGTCCTGTAGTTCAAGGTTCTGCTTTGGGTGGGTTAAATAATGATCCAAACTGGGTACCAAAAATAATTGAATTAATGGAAGCTGTTGATAACTGGATTGAAGAGCCAGTTCGTGACAACGCTAAACCATTCTTGATGCCAGTTGAGGACGTATTTACAATTACAGGTCGTGGAACTGTTGCTACAGGTCGTATCGAAACTGGAGTTGCTAATACTGGAGATCCTGTTGAAATCATTGGTATGGGTGCAGATAAATTAACTTCTACAATTACTGGAGTTGAGATGTTCCGTAAAATCCTTGATAGAGGTGAAGCTGGAGATAATGTTGGATTACTTTTAAGAGGTATCGACAAAGCTGATATCAAAAGAGGTATGGTTATCTGTAAACCAGGTTCAGTAAAACCACATGCTAAATTTAAAGCTGAGGTTTATATCTTGAAAAAAGAAGAAGGTGGTCGTCACACACCATTCCACAATAACTATCGTCCACAGTTTTACGTACGTACAACTGACGTGACTGGTGTTATTTCTTTACCAGCTGGTGTTGAAATGGTAATGCCAGGTGATAACTTAACTATTGAAGTAGCTTTATTAAGTCCAATTGCATTAAACGTAGGTTTACGTTTTGCTATCCGTGAAGGTGGTAGAACAGTTGGTGCTGGTCAGGTTACTGAGATTTTAGACTAATATCAAAATAAATAAATAATCCAGCAGAGAGCCTTTTTTGGTGCTCTGCTGGATTTTATAAACGGGCGTAGTTCAAGGGTAGAATAGCGGTCTCCAAAACCGTTGATGGTGGTTCGAATCCTCCCGCCCGTGCAAAATACATAAAAGACAATGGGAAAAGTTTTAAATTACATAAACGAATCTTTTGAGGAATTAAAATCAAATGTGTCTTGGACTCCATGGTCTGAAGTACAGCGTTATACAATTATTGTTGCTGTATTTTCAGTTGTGTTTGCTCTTGCTACATGGGGTGTTGATGAGATGTTTGCTAAATCTATTGCAACTCTTTTTAATTGGATAAATTCATAAATAAAGATGCCTGAAGTTAATACAAAAAAATGGTACGTAGTTAGAGCTGTTAGTGGTCAAGAGAATAAGGTTAAAGCTTATATCGAGACCGAGATAAACAGACTTGGTATGTCGGACTATGTTTCTCAGGTTCTTGTTCCAACTGAAAAAGTTGTACAAGTAAGAGAAGGAAAGAAAATTTCTAAAGAGAAAGTTTATTTTCCTGGATATGTAATGGTTGAAGCAAATTTGATGGGAGAAATTCCACATATCATAAAATCAATTACAGGTGTAATTGGGTTTTTAGGTGAAGTCAAAGGTGGTAATCCAGTACCTTTAAGAACTTCAGAAGTTAATAGAATGTTAGGTAAGGTTGATGAGTTGTCTATAACTACTGACACACAGAACATACCATTTAATATTGGTGAAACAATAAAGGTCATCGATGGTCCTTTTAATGGTTTTAATGGAACTATCGAAAAAATCAACGAAGAAAAGCGTAAACTTGAGGTTATGGTTAAGATTTTCGGTAGAAAAACTCCACTAGAATTAAGTTTTATGCAAGTAGAAAAAGTATAATTTTTGTTACATATATAATAAACCGCATCAATCGCTTCCAATTGAGAGATGTAAAATTTTTAAGAAATGGCTAAAGAAATTAGTAAAGTAGTTAAACTACAAGTTAAGGGAGGTGCTGCGAACCCGTCGCCACCGGTTGGACCTGCTTTGGGAGCTGCTGGAGTTAATATCATGGAGTTCTGTAAGCAATTTAATGCTAGAACACAAGATCAACCCGGCAAAGTGTTACCAGTACAAATTACTGTGTACAAAGACAAATCTTTCGATTTTGTTGTAAAAACTCCACCTGCTGCTATTCAATTGTTGGATGCTGCTAAATTAAAATCTGGTTCAGGTCAGCCTAATAGAAAAAAAGTTGCTAATGTAACTTGGGATCAAATTAAGGCTATCGCTGAAGACAAGATGGTTGATTTAAATGCATTTACAATAGAATCAGCTATGAGCATGATTGCTGGAACAGCTAGATCTATGGGTATAACTGTAACTGGAGATTCTCCTCTAAAATAAGGTAAGAAATGGCAAAATTGACAAAAAAACAAAAAGAAGCTGCTTCAAAAATTGAAAGAAACAAATTATATTCATTAAAAGATGCTTCATCTTTATTGAAAGTAGTTGCTTCTGCAAAATTTGATGAATCAGTTGACATTGCTGTTCGTTTAGGAGTAGATCCAAGAAAAGCAAATCAAATGGTAAGAGGTGTAGTTACACTTCCACATGGTACTGGAAAAGACACTAAAGTTTTAGCTTTAGTTACTCCAGATAAAGAAGAAGAAGCAAAAGCTGCTGGCGCTGACTATGTAGGATTAGACGATTACCTTCAAAAAATTAAAGATGGTTGGACTGATGTTGATGTAATTATCACTATGCCTGCTATCATGGGTAAATTAGGTCCACTAGGACGTGTTTTAGGTCCTAGAGGTTTAATGCCAAACCCTAAAACTGGAACTGTAACTATGGAAATTGGTAAAGCAGTTGCTGAAGTAAAAGCTGGTAAAATAGATTTTAAAGTGGATAAAACAGGTATTGTTCATGCAGGAATTGGAAGAATTTCTTTTGATGCAGACAAAATTGTTGATAACGCTCATGAAATTATTCAAACATTAATTAAATTAAAACCAACTGCAGCTAAAGGTACTTACATTAAGTCTATTTACTTATCAAGTACTATGAGTCCTGCTATTGCTTTAGATCCTAAAGCAGTCTAATTGGTAGTTAAAAAGTTTTATTATGACTAGAGAAGAAAAATCAATCGCGATAGAAGATTTAACTGCAAAGTTGGCTGAAGCAAATGTTGTTTACATTGCTGATACTTCTGGGTTAAATGCTGAAACTACTTCAAATTTAAGAAGAGCTTGTTTCAAAGCAGGAATTAAATTAGAAGTTGTTAAAAATACTTTACTTGAAAAAGCTATGGAAGCTTCTTCAAATGATTATGGTGATTTACCAACAATTTTAAAAGGAAACTCTTCAATATTAATTGCTGAAATTGCTAATGCACCAGCAAAAGTTATTAAAGATTTCCGTAAAAAATCAGAGAAACCTATTTTAAAAGGTGCTTTCATTAACAATGAAATCTATATTGGTGACAACTTGTTAGACAGTTTAGCATCTCTTAAATCTAAAGAAGAAGTAATTGGAGAAATCATTGGATTACTTCAATCTCCAGCAAAACGAGTGCTTTCTGCCTTGTTGAATAATGCTGAAGGTAAATCTGAAGAATAAATAGAGCAGACTAAAAAATAATAATTAAAGAACATTTTAAACGATAGAAAAAATGGCAGATTTAAAACAATTCGCAGAACAATTAGTTAACTTAACAGTAAAAGAAGTTAATGATTTAGCTACAATATTAAAAGATGAGTATGGTATCGAGCCTGCTGCTGCAGCTGTAGTAGTTGCTGCTGGTGGTGGTGATGCTGGTGCTGGTGCTGAAGAGCAAACAGAATTTACAGTTGTATTAAAAGAAGCTGGTGCTTCTAAATTAGCAGTTGTAAAAGCTGTTAAAGAATTAACAGGTCTTGGCTTAAAAGAAGCTAAAGACATCGTTGATGGTGCTCCAGCAAACATCAAAGAAGGAGTTTCTAAAGCAGAAGCTGAAGGTTTGAAGAAATCTTTAGAAGAAGCTGGAGCTGTTGTTGAGTTGAAATAACAAAACACCAGTTTTAAAGCTAGGTTTAGGTCTTGAGTAAGCACTCAAAGACCTAAACCATTTTTCGTATAATGTAATTATCAAGTTTTAATAATATGATAATTTAAAAAATGAAAATGCTTTTAATCAGTACGAAGAAAAAAATAGACAAATTTCCTGGTTTATTTTTAAAGATGTATTGGTTATAAAAAAAGGAAAGTATAGATTAAACAGTGTTCTTATACACAAAAAATTACTTTTTTTAAATCAAAATTTTGTCCATTGATGATAACAAATCAGACCGAAAGATTGAATTTTGCCTCTACAAAAAATATTCCTCAATATCCAGATTTTCTAGATGTTCAGGTTAAGTCATTTAAAGATTTCTTCCAATTGGAAACGAAATCTGACGAAAGAGGCAACGAAGGTTTATACAACACCTTCATGGAAAACTTCCCAATAACTGATACAAGAAACCAATTCGTTTTAGAATTTCTTGATTATTTTGTAGATCCACCTAGATATACAATTGAAGAATGTATCGATAGAGGTTTAACTTATAGTGTGCCTTTAAAAGCAAGATTGAAACTATATTGTACAGATCCAGAACACGAGGATTTTGAAACTATAGTTCAAGATGTTTATTTAGGAACGATACCTTATATGACTCCAAGTGGAACATTTGTAATAAATGGTGCCGAAAGAGTTGTAGTATCTCAATTACACCGTTCGCCTGGTGTTTTCTTTGGACAGTCGTTCCATGCAAATGGAACAAAATTATATTCTGCCAGAGTAATTCCTTTTAAAGGTTCTTGGATAGAATTTGCTACCGATATTAATAACGTGATGTATGCTTATATCGATAGAAAGAAAAAATTACCAGTAACAACACTTTTCCGTGCTATTGGTTTTGAAAGAGATAAAGATATTCTTGAAATATTTGACCTTGCAGAAGAAATTAAGGTTTCAAAAACAGGTCTTAAAAAATATATCGGTAGAAAATTAGCTGCACGTGTATTGAACACATGGCACGAAGATTTCGTGGATGAAGATACAGGCGAAGTAGTTTCTATTGAGCGTAATGAAATTATATTAGATCGTGATACTATTATCGATAAAGATAATGTTGAAGAAATTATTGATTCTAATGTAAAATCAATTTTATTACACAAAGAAGATAATAATCAAGCAGATTATGCTATTATCCACAATACTTTGCAAAAAGATCCAACAAATTCTGAAAAAGAAGCTGTTGAACATATATACAGACAATTGCGTAATGCTGAACCGCCAGATGAAGAAACAGCACGTGGTATTATTGATAAATTATTCTTCTCGGATCAACGTTATAACTTAGGTGAAGTTGGTCGTTACAGAATGAATAAAAAGTTAAACTTGGATATTCCAATGGAAAAACAAGTTTTAACTAAAGAAGATATCATTACAATTGTAAAATATTTAATCGAATTAATCAACTCTAAAGCTGAGATTGATGATATCGATCACTTATCAAACCGTCGTGTTAGAACAGTTGGAGAACAATTGTCACAACAATTCGGTGTAGGTTTAGCCCGTATGGCTAGAACTATTAGAGAAAGAATGAACGTTAGAGATAACGAGGTGTTTACACCAATCGATTTGATTAATGCTAAAACATTGTCATCGGTTATTAACTCTTTCTTTGGAACAAATCAGCTATCTCAATTTATGGATCAAACCAATCCATTAGCTGAGATTACACACAAACGTCGTTTATCGGCACTTGGACCTGGAGGTTTATCTAGAGAAAGAGCTGGATTCGAGGTACGTGACGTTCACTATACACATTATGGACGTTTATGTCCAATTGAAACTCCTGAAGGACCAAACATTGGACTTATTTCGTCACTTGGTGTTTACGCAAAAGTGAATGGAATGGGATTCATTGAAACTCCTTATAGAGAAGTTAAAAACGGAACAGTTGACTTAACTTCTGAACCAATTTACTTAAGCGCTGAGGAAGAAGAAGGAAAAATGATTGCTCAAGCAAACATTGAAATGGATTCTAAAGGAAAAATTACTGCTGATAAAGTTATTGCTCGTGAAGAAGGTGATTTCCCAGTAGTTGATCCGTCTGAAATCCATTACACTGATGTTGCTCCTAATCAAATTGCTTCTATCTCTGCATCCTTAATTCCTTTCTTAGAACATGATGATGCGAACCGTGCGTTGATGGGATCAAACATGATGCGTCAAGCAGTACCTTTATTGCGTCCAGAAGCTCCAATTGTTGGAACTGGATTAGAAAGACAAGTTGCTTCTGACTCTAGAGTATTAATTAATGCTGAAGGAAATGGTGTTGTTGAGTATGTTGATGCTAACATGATTACTATCAAATACGATAGAACTGAAGAAGAAAGAATGGTAAGTTTTGACACGGATGAAAAAACATATCAGTTAATAAAATTCAGAAAAACTAACCAAAGTACATCTATTAACTTGAAGCCAATTGTTAGAAAAGGTGATAGAGTTACTAAAGGTCAAGTACTTTGTGAAGGATATGCAACTCAAAATGGTGAATTAGCTATTGGTAGAAACTTGAAAGTAGCTTTCATGCCATGGAAAGGTTACAACTTTGAGGATGCGATTGTAATTTCTGAAAAAGTAGTTCGTGATGATATTTTCACTTCTATCCACGTAGATGATTATTCATTAGAAGTTAGAGATACAAAATTAGGTAACGAAGAGTTAACTAATGATATTCCTAATGTTTCTGAAGAAGCTACAAAAGATTTAGATGAAAATGGAATGATTAGAATTGGAGCTGAAGTTAAACCTGGCGATATTCTAATTGGGAAAATTACTCCAAAAGGAGAATCAGATCCAACTCCAGAAGAAAAATTATTACGTGCAATCTTTGGTGACAAAGCTGGTGATGTTAAGGATGCTTCATTGAAAGCTTCTCCATCATTACATGGTGTAGTTTTAGACAAAAAATTATTTGCTAGAGCTGTAAAAGATAAAAA
Organism: Flavobacterium sp. PMTSA4; assembly: GCF_032098525.1. Lineage (NCBI taxonomy): Bacteria > Pseudomonadati > Bacteroidota > Flavobacteriia > Flavobacteriales > Flavobacteriaceae > Flavobacterium > Flavobacterium capsici. The sequence continues at coordinate 1,521,403 of NZ_CP134890.1, read as the reverse complement.
GAAACGCACTAAAGATAAAGACGATTTGTCTGCTTTAGAAATGGAATATGAAACTAAATTTGTTGAATTAAAAGACAAATTAGTTGATAAATTATTCAACATTGTTAATGGAAAAACATCTCAAGGTGTAATGAACGATTTAGGTGAAGAAGTATTACCAAAAGGTAAAAAATTCACTCAAAAAATGTTACATGCTGTCGAAGACTTTGCTCACTTAACAAAAGGGCAATGGGTTTCTGATGATGAAACTAATAGATTAGTAAACGACTTAATTCACAACTATAAAATCAAATTAAATGATTTACAAGGTGCATTAAGAAGAGAGAAATTCACTATTACTGTTGGAGATGAATTACCAGCTGGAATTTTAAAATTAGCTAAAGTTTATATCGCTAAGAAACGTAAATTAAAAGTGGGTGATAAAATGGCAGGGCGCCACGGTAACAAAGGTATTGTTGCTCGTATTGTTCGTCATGAAGATATGCCGTTCTTAGAAGACGGAACTCCAGTTGATATCGTTTTAAATCCACTTGGTGTACCTTCTCGTATGAACATCGGACAGATTTATGAAACTGTTTTAGGTTGGGCAGGTCAAAATTTAGGTAGAAAATTTGCAACACCAATTTTTGATGGCGCAACTTTAGACCAAATTAATGAACTAACTGACGAAGCAGGAATTCCAAGATTTGGACACACTTACCTTTATGATGGTGGTACAGGAGAACGTTTCCACCAACCAGCAACTGTAGGTGTTATCTATATGTTGAAATTAGGACACATGGTTGATGATAAAATGCACGCACGTTCTATTGGTCCATATTCTCTTATTACACAACAACCATTGGGTGGTAAAGCTCAATTTGGAGGTCAGCGTTTTGGAGAAATGGAGGTTTGGGCACTTGAGGCTTATGGAGCATCAAGTACGCTTAGAGAAATTTTGACTGTTAAATCGGATGACGTTATTGGTAGAGCTAAAACTTACGAAGCTATCGTTAAAGGTGAAACTATGCCAGAACCAGGATTACCTGAATCATTCAATGTATTGATGCATGAATTAAAAGGTCTTGGATTAGACATCAGATTAGAAGAATAAAAAATAGTAATCAGGAAACGGTATCCGATTAAAAGTCGGATACTGAATCTGAACACTTAAAAAAAACTTTAAAAGTTTACGACTATGATGAATAGAAATAAAGATAAGAATACTATCAAAAGATTTGACAGAATTTCGATAGGTTTAGCTTCTCCAGAATCAATCTTGGCTGAATCAAGAGGTGAAGTTTTAAAGCCAGAAACAATCAATTATAGAACTCATAAGCCAGAACGTGATGGTCTTTTCTGCGAAAGAATATTTGGTCCAGTTAAAGATTTTGAATGTGCTTGTGGAAAATACAAAAGAATTCGCTACAAAGGTATCGTTTGTGACCGTTGTGGTGTTGAAGTAACCGAAAAGAAAGTGCGTAGAGATAGAGTTGGACACATCAATCTTGTTGTTCCAATTGCTCACATTTGGTACTTCCGTTCGTTACCTAACAAAATTGGTTATATCTTAGGATTACCTTCTAAGAAATTAGATATGATTATTTACTACGAAAGATATGTAGTAATTCAAGCAGGTATTGCAAAAACACCTGAAGGTGAATCATTAGAAAGATTAGACTTTTTGACTGAAGAAGAATATCTAAATATTTTAGATACACTTCCAATGGAAAATCAATATTTAGATGATAATGATCCAAATAAATTCATTGCCAAAATGGGTGCCGAATGTATTATGGATTTATTAGCACGTACAGATTTAGATGCATTGTCATATGAATTACGTCACAGTGCTAACAACGAAACATCTAAACAAAGAAAAACAGAAGCATTAAAAAGATTACAAGTTGTTGAATCTTTCCGTGAAGCAAACTTAAACAGAGAAAACCGTCCAGAATGGATGATTTTAAAAGTAATTCCAGTTATCCCACCAGAATTACGTCCGTTAGTTCCACTAGATGGAGGTCGTTTTGCTACGTCTGACTTAAATGATTTATACCGTCGTGTAATCATCCGTAACAACCGTTTGAAAAGATTGATGGAAATCAAAGCTCCGGAAGTAATCTTGAGAAACGAAAAACGTATGTTACAGGAATCAGTAGATTCATTGTTCGATAACACGCGTAAAGCTTCTGCGGTTAAAACAGAATCAAACAGACCATTGAAATCACTTTCTGATTCCTTAAAAGGTAAACAAGGTCGTTTCCGTCAAAACTTATTAGGAAAACGCGTGGATTATTCTGCTCGTTCAGTAATTGTTGTTGGACCAGAAATGAAATTGTTTGAATGTGGTTTGCCAAAGGATATGGCTGCTGAATTGTACAAACCATTTGTTATTCGTAAGTTAATCGAAAGAGGAATAGTTAAAACAGTTAAGTCGGCTAAGAAAATAATTGATAAAAAAGAGCCAGTAGTTTGGGATATTCTTGAAAATGTAATCAAAGGACATCCAGTATTACTGAACCGTGCTCCTACTTTACACAGACTTGGAATTCAAGCATTCCAGCCTAAGTTGATTGAAGGAAAAGCAATTCAATTGCACCCATTAGTATGTACTGCATTCAACGCGGATTTTGATGGTGACCAGATGGCAGTTCACTTACCACTTGGACCAGAAGCTATTCTTGAAGCTCAATTGTTAATGTTGGCTTCTCATAATATCTTGAATCCAGCAAATGGTGCGCCAATTACAGTTCCTTCTCAGGACATGGTTCTTGGTTTATATTATATGACAAAAGAGAGATTGTCAACTCCTGAGCATAAAATTTTAGGTGAAGGATTAACTTTCTATTCTGCTGAAGAAGTAAATATTGCTTTAAATGAAGGTAAATTAGAATTGAATGCTCGTGTTAAAATTAGAGCAAAAGATTTTAATGAAAATGGTGAACTAGTTTATAAATTAATCCAAACAACTGCAGGTAGAGTATTGTTTAATGAAGTTGTACCTGAAGCTGCTGGATATATTAATGAGGTTTTAACTAAAAAATCACTTCGTGATATTATTGGAAAAATTTTGTCGGTAACTGATGTGCCCACAACTGCAGCTTTCCTTGATAACATGAAAGATATGGGATATAAATTTGCCTTCAAAGGTGGATTATCATTCTCATTAGGTGATATCATTATTCCTCAAAGAAAAGATGAATTGATTGCTGATGCACGTGAGCAAGTTGATGGAATTACCATGAACTATAACATGGGATTAATTACCAACAATGAGCGTTACAATCAGGTTATTGATGTTTGGACATCTACCAATGCAATGCTGACTGAATTAGCAATGAAAAATATTAGAGAAGATCAACAAGGATTTAACTCTGTATACATGATGCTTGATTCTGGAGCTCGTGGATCAAAAGAGCAAATTCGTCAGTTAACCGGTATGCGTGGTTTGATGGCTAAACCTAAAAAATCAACTGCTGGTGGTGGTGAAATTATTGAAAACCCAATTCTTTCTAACTTTAAAGAAGGTCTTTCGATTTTAGAATACTTTATTTCAACTCACGGTGCACGTAAAGGACTTGCAGATACTGCGTTAAAAACAGCTGATGCTGGATACTTAACAAGAAGATTACATGATGTTTCTCAAGATGTTATTGTAAACTCAGTTGATTGTGGTACATTAAGAGGAATTGAAGTTTCTGCATTAAAGAAAAACGAAGAAATCGTTGAAACTTTAGGAGAAAGAATTCTTGGACGTGTAGCATTACAAGATGTTATTAATCCATTAAATAATGAAGTTTTAGTTCATGCAGGTGTACAAATTACAGAAGCTATTGTTAAGGCTATCGAAGAATCACCACTTGAAAAAGTTGATGTTCGTTCACCTTTAACATGTGAAGCTAAAAAAGGTATTTGTGCTAAATGTTACGGTAGAAACTTAGCAACTGGAAAAATGACACAAAAAGGTGAAGCAGTTGGTGTTATTGCTGCTCAATCTATTGGTGAACCAGGAACACAGTTAACGCTTCGTACATTCCACGTTGGAGGTACAGCAGGTAATATCTCTGAAGAATCAAGTATTGTAACTCGTTTTGCAGGTAGACTTGAAATTGAAGATTTAAAAACTGTAAAAGGTGAAGATAGTGAAGGAAATTCTGTTGATATTGTAATTTCACGTTCAACAGAATTGAAATTAGTTGATACAAAAACTGGAATCGTTCTAAACACTCATAATATTCCTTATGGTTCTAGCATCTTCGTTAAAGATGGTGATATTGTTGAAAAAGGAACAACTATTTGTAAATGGGATCCATATAATGGTGTAATTATTTCTGAATTTACAGGAAAAATTGGTTACGAAGATTTAGAACAAGGTCAATCTTATATTGTTGAAATTGATGAGCAAACTGGTTTCCAAGAAAAAGTAATTTCTGAAGGTAGAAATAAAAAATTAATACCAACTTTACATATTTATGGTAAAGATGGAGAATTAATGAGAACTTACAATTTACCAGTTGGAGCACACTTAATGGTTGAAGATGGAGAGAAAATTAAAGCAGGAAAAATTCTTGTGAAAATTCCTCGTCGTTCTTCAAAAGCAGGTGATATTACTGGAGGTTTACCAAGAATTACAGAGTTGTTAGAAGCTCGTAATCCTTCAAATCCAGCTGTTGTTACTGAAATTGATGGTGTTGTTTCTTTTGGAAAAATTAAGAGAGGAAATCGTGAGATTATAATTGAATCTAAATTTGGAGAAGTTAAGAAATACTTAGTAAAATTATCTAACCAAATTTTAGTTCAGGAAAACGACTTTATAAAAGCTGGTATGCCATTGTCTGATGGTGCGATAACTCCAGAAGATATTTTAAGAATTCAAGGACCAAGTGCTGTTCAACAATACTTAGTAAATGAAATTCAAGAAGTATATCGTTTACAAGGTGTAAAAATCAACGATAAACACTTTGAAGTCGTTATTCGTCAGATGATGCGTAAAGTAAGAGTTGAAGATCCAGGAGATACTTTATTCTTAGAAGAGCAACTAATCCACACAAGTGATTTCATTTTAGAAAATGATAAACTTTACGGAATGAAAGTTGTTGAAGATGCTGGTGATTCTGAAGTCTTAAAAGCAGGACAAATTGTTTCTCCACGTGAGTTGAGAGATGAAAATTCACTTTTAAAACGTAACGATAAAAACTTGGTTGTTGCACGTGATGTTATTACAGCTACAGCAACTCCAGTTCTTCAAGGTATTACAAGAGCTTCTCTTCAAACTAAGTCATTTATTTCTGCGGCATCGTTCCAGGAAACTACTAAAGTATTGAATGAAGCTGCGGTTGCTGGAAAAGTAGATACGTTAGAAGGATTGAAAGAAAATGTAATTGTAGGTCATAGAATTCCTGCTGGAACAGGTATGAGAGAATACGACCATACAATTGTAGGTTCTAAAGAAGACTTTAACGAAATTATGTCTAGAAAAGAAGAATATATATACTAATAGCATGGCAGAAGAAAATCAACAACAAGGACAAATTAATATTGAGCTTGATGAAGCTACAGCAGATGGAATTTATTCTAATCTTGCAATAATCAATCATTCTCCATCTGAATTTGTTATGGATTTTGTAAAAGTCATGCCAGGTATGCCAAAAGCAAAAGTAAAATCAAGAATAATTTTAACTCCACAACATGCTAAAAGGTTATTGAAAGCATTAGGAGAAAATATTCATAGGTTTGAAATGGCTAATGGAGAAATTAAAGATTCTGAGCAACCAAACATTCCTCTGAATTTTGGTCCTGCAGGACAAGCTTAAATAAAATAGTATTTAAAAAAGTAAAGCCTCTTCAGTAATGGAGAGGTTTTTTTATGTTATTATCGATTATGTTATATAATCATTAAGATTATTGTAATTCAACGATTTTACAAGTGTAATTACAGATTTAATCTAGGAATTTTAATTTACCTTCTTATATTTGTAAATTATAGCGATACGCTTTTTCTTAATGAATAAAAAATCAAAAGATTGTTAAATTATTATATATGAAAAGATTACTACTAAGTTTATTTATAAAAAAGAATTTTTTTTTAATATTACTGTTTTCATTATTTTTTGGATTAAATTTTGTTAATGCACAAAAAACAGCTTCTACAGGAAATTGGAATACTCCCGCGACTTGGAGTCCAAGTGGTGTACCAGTTGCTGGTGATAATATTATAATACCAAATGGAATTACAGTTACTCTTAATACAAGTTTTAATTCATCAAATTTAATTACCATAGTAGGTACAGGAAAAATTAAATTTACAAGAGGTAATACTCTAACAATTGATGGAACAATCGATTTTCAAGGAACTTCTGCAAATCAAATTGAATGGGCAGGAAATGAGAATACAGGAAATCAATCGACGGTAAATGTAAATGGAACCTTAAAGACCGCTAATTCAAGTGGTATTACTAGTGTAGCAAATTCCTCAATTCAAACAAATGGTAACAATCAAAATATAAACTTAAACACAACTGCCAATTATGAATTCAATGGTGTAAGCCAAACAATGACAGGATTACCAACATCAGTTAATAATTTAATACTTTCGGGTTCAGGAACAAAAACATTTCCATCAACTTTAACGGTATCTAATAACTTATCAATAAGTAATGGAGTGATTGCTAATCTTGGTACTTTTACACATTCAGCAGGAACTTTAACTTTAAATGGAGCAGGAACACCTTCTGGATCACACGGAAGTACAAGTTCAACGGCTACCTACAAAAACAATACTTTTTTTGCTGCAACATCGGGTTTAATAAATGTTACTACATGTTCTGCCAATAATATAGCTGGTGCTGCGTCATCAACACCAACACTTTGTATTAATACAGCATTAACTCCAATTACACATACAACAACTTGGGCCACAGGTATTGGCAGTGCACTAAATTTACCAACCGGAGTTACTGCTTCATGGTCAAATAATACAATTACAATAAGTGGAACTCCTACTTCTTCAGGACCATTTAGTTACAGCATTCCATTAACGGGTGGTTGTGGGAGTGCTGTTAATGCTACTGGATCAATAAATGTAACTCCAGATAATACAGTAGGTACTGCATCATCAACGCCTACTCTTTGTATAAATACAGCTTTAACTCCAATTACTCGAACTACAACTGGAGCTACAGGAATTGGAACTCCAACTGGTTTGCCTTCAGGAGTTACAGCTTCTTGGGCATCAAATACAATAACAATAAGTGGAACTCCAACAGCATCAGGAACATTTAATTATAGTATTCCATTAACTGGAGGTTGTGGCAACACAAGTGCTACAGGAACAATTATTGTTACACCAAATAATACAGCAGGAACACCATCATCAACACCTACTCTTTGTATCAATACAGCTTTAACTCCAATTACTCGAACTACAACTGGAGCTACAGGAATTGGAACTCCAACTAATTTACCATCAGGAGTTACTGCATCATGGGCATCAAATACAATAACAATAAGTGGAACTCCAACAAATTCGGGCACATTTAATTATTCTATTCCATTAACTGGTGGTTGTGGTAGTGTTAATGCTACAGGAACAATTACCGTTACACCAAACAAAACAGTAAGCGCACCATCATCAACGCCTACTTTATGTATAAATACTGCATTGACAGCTATAACTCATACAACAACTGGCGCAACAGGATATGGGCTTCCATCAGGATTGCCGCTAGGAGTAACTGTCTCTTTTGCATCAAATACATTAACAATAAGCGGAACACCAACAGCTTCAGGAACATTCAATTATAGTATTCCTATAACTGGAGGTTGTGGTAGTGGTATTAATGCTACAGGAATAATAACTGTATCTCCGAATAATACAGTTGGTGCACCATCATCAACACCTACTTTATGTATAAATACTTCTTTGACAGCTATAACTCATTCAACAACTGGCGCAACAGGAATTGGCAGTCCAACAGGGTTGCCATCAGGAGTAACTGCTTCATGGGCATCAAATACAATTACAATAAGCGGAACACCTACGGCATCAGGAACATTTAATTATACTATTCCATTAACGGGTGGTTGTGGTAGTGTTAATGCAACTGGAACTATAACTGTATCTTCGAATAATACTGTTAGCGCACCATCATCAACACCAACTGTAACTATAAATACAGCTTTAACTCCAATTACGCATACTACTACAGGTGCAACAGGAATTGGAAGTGCAACAGGGTTGCCATCAGGAGTAACTGCTTCATGGGCATCAAATACAATTACAATAAGTGGAACACCAACTGCTTCAGGAACATTTAACTATAATATTCCTTTAACTGGAGGTTGTGGTAGTGTAAATGCAACAGGAACAATTACTGTAATGGCATCAGGAGGTTCAGTTACATGGATTGGAGCTGTTGATACAGATTGGTTGAATGCTGCTAACTGGTCAGGCGGAGTTCCTAATTCTGCTTCCAATGTTATTATTGGAACAGCTAGTTTTTATCCTCAGATTTCTTCGGATGTTACAATTAATACATTAACAATTGATGCTAGTTCATCTTTATTAGTTAATTCACTTTATAATTTAACGGTAACAGATGCTATTGTTAATAATGGAACTTTAACTATTGAAAATAATGCTAACTTAATTCAAGTGAATAATGTTGCTAATACAGGTTCTGGTTCTACAGTTGTAAAAAGAGAGTCTAACCCACTTATACGTTTAGATTATACAGCTTGGTCATCACCGGTTAGTGGACAAGGATTATTAGATTTTTCTCCTTTGACTGCGATTAGTCCTAGCGTACGTTTTTATACATACAATACTTCAACTAATTTATATTCTTCAATTTCGTCTGGAGCAATTTCAACTGAGCAGTTTTCAATTGGAAAAGGATATTTGATTAGAGTACCGTTTAATCATCCAACTGCACCAGCTATTTGGAATGGTGCTTTCACAGGAAACCCACATAATGGAGATTATAATGTTGCTGTTTCAGATGCTGGTACTCCTGCAAATCCTCCAACTTTCCCAGTTGATAGATATGGTTACAACTTAATAGGGAATCCATATCCTTCACCAATAAGTATTTCTCAATTTGCATCTGATAATAGTGCAAATATTGAAACTACATTTTATTTCTGGAGAAAAACAAACAATGCTTCAAGTCCTTCCTATTGTACCTGGAATTCAGCTTCGAATACTTTTGGTGATAATGGTGAATTGTATACTGAAACACCTAACAATGTAATTCAAACAGGACAAGGATTTATTATCCAAGCAAAAACAGGTGTAACTTCTGTTCAATTTAATAATGGCCAAAGAGTAGCCAATAATGCTAACCAATTTTTCAGGAATTCTAATGATTCAGCTTTATCAACACCATCGACAATTGAATCTAATAGAATTTGGTTGAATTTAACTGGTGATTCAGGAACATACTCTCAAACTGTAGTTGGTTATTTTACAAATGCAACCGATGGGGTAGATGATTTTGATAGTAAGTATTTTAATGATGGACCAGTTGCTTTGACTACAGTAATTAATAATCAGGATTATGTAATTCAAGGAAGATCTTTGCCATTTTCAGTTGCAGATGTTGTTCCTCTAAAATATAAAGTGACAAATTCAGGGAATTATACTATTTCAATTGATCATGTTGATGGAATGTTTGATAACAATCAAATAGTATATTTAAGAGATAATACCAACAATATTATTCACAATTTGAGTTCAGGGAATTATGTTTTTGCATCTGAGGCAGGAACTTTTGTTAACCGTTTTGATTTGGTTTACCAAACACAGCTTTCAACAGATACGAATACTTTCACCGAAAATCAGATTTTGATTCTTAATGATAATTCTAATTTAATTATTCAGTCAAATGGTGATTTTATTAATGATATTTCAGTGTTTGATTTAAGAGGAAGACTAATTACTTCAAAAAATAGAATTAATAATTCTATCAGTACAATTCCTTTAAATGTCAAAAACCAAGTAGTTTTGGTTAAAGTTACATCTATAAACGGAGTTATTGTTAATAAAAAAGTTATGAGATAATAGATTTATATACTAATAATAAAAAAGCCGTTAATTAATATTAACGGCTTTTTTATTACTTTGAAGATGTCTATGATATTGACTTTCTGTATTTTTTTATAGTAATTATTCCAAAAATTAATCCTATGATGGCTAATAATATTAGCTTAGAATTTATTGGCGCAGGTTGAGGATCACCTCCTTCTAAACCTCCATCACCATCGCCTTCATCTCCTGGACCTTGAGCATAAATAATAAAATCAGAAATTAATAAAAAAGCTAGTAAGTAAAATTTGTTTATTTTTTTCATAATTATTCTTTTGTGTTGTAAATATAACAATCATTTTTGTTTAATCAAATTCTGATGTAAAGAATAGTTTCACACTTGGAAATTTTGACTGAGTCATTTGTATTGTGAAATCTGAATCAGCTAAAAAAACGAGTTGATTGTATTTATCGTGCGCTAAGAATTTCTGTTTTATTCTCTTAAATTCTTTGAACTCTTCACTTTTTGGATCTTCAGGTTTAACCCAACATGCTTTGTGTACAGGAAAGTTTTCATACGTACATTTTGCTCCATATTCGTGTTCTAATCGATATTGAATAACTTCATATTGTAAAGCACCAACTGTACCAATTACTTTTCGGTTATTCATTTCTAATGTAAATAACTGTGCAACACCTTCATCCATTAATTGGTCAATTCCTTTGTCAAGTTGTTTTGCTTTTAGCGGATCAGCATTATTAATGTATCTAAAATGTTCTGGCGAAAAACTTGGAATTCCCTTGAAACTCATCATTTCACCTTCCGTTAATGTGTCACCAATTTTAAAATTTCCTGTATCGTGAAGTCCAACAATATCACCAGGATAAGATATATCAACTATTTCTTTTTTCTCTGCAAAAAAAGCATTTGGGCTAGAAAATTTTAGATTTTTGTTTAATCTAACATGAGTATAAGGCTTATTTCGTTCAAAAGTTCCCGAAACAATTTTTATAAAGGCTAATCTGTCACGGTGTTTTGGATCCATATTGGCATGGATTTTAAACACAAAACCAGCCATTTTTTCTTCTTCAGGTTTAACGAGTCTAGTTTCTGATTCTTTAGGTCTTGGACTTGGAGCTATTTCAATAAAACAATCTAACAATTCTCTAACACCAAAATTGTTTAAAGCCGAACCAAAAAACACGGGTTGTAAAGTTCCTTCTAAATAAGCTTCTCTGTCAAAAGCTGGATAAACTTCAGCAATTAATTCAAGTTCTTCTCTAAGTTTTGTTGCAGGTTTTTCTCCGATTATCTTTTCTAATTCTGGACTATTGATATCTGAAAAAGAGATGGTTTCTTCAATATTTTTTCTGCTATCACCACTGAAAAGATTGATGTTTTGTTCCCAAATGTTATAAATGCCTTGAAAATCATAACCCATTCCAATAGGAAAACTCAAAGGTGTTACCGATAATTTTAATTTTTGTTCCACTTCATCCATCAAATCAAAAGCATCTTTTCCTTCTCGGTCTAATTTATTGATGAAAACGATTATTGGGATTTTTCGCATTCTGCAAACTTCTACCAGTTTTTCAGTTTGTTCCTCAACACCTTTTGCAACGTCTATTACAACAATTACACTATCAACAGCTGTTAATGTTCTAAAAGTATCTTCTGCAAAATCCTTGTGACCTGGTGTGTCAAGAATATTGATTTTTTTGTCTTTATAATTAAAAGCCAAAACCGATGTTGCTACCGAAATTCCACGTTGGCGTTCAATTTCCATGAAATCGGAAGTGGCACCTTTTTTAATTTTATTGTTTTTTACTGCTCCAGCTTCCTGAATTGCACCACCAAAAAGCAGTAATTTTTCAGTCAAAGTGGTTTTTCCAGCATCTGGATGCGATATAATTCCAAATGTTCTTCGACGTTGTATTTCTTTTAAAAAGCTCATGTTTTTTTCTAAATTGGTTGCAAAAATACTATTTATTTTTTCAATGACTAAATATCATTGCAATCCTAAGAAATTTAGGGAAAGAAGTGTTAATAAAATTTTGTTAATACTATTATTGATAGTTGTATAATCTGATTGAATTGTTACTTTTGTTGATTGGTATTGCATCAAAAATATTTTTGAAGTAATTACCAAGAAAATAAATAGAAACAGTTTCATTTTTTATAAAAAATTTAAAAGAGTAATGAATTTAAAAAAGTTGTTTTTCAGTTTTGCAATTTTTGTAACTTTTGCTGCAAATGCTCAAACAAAATCTAAAGATATTTTATTTACTATAGACGACAAACCTTATTACACAGATGAGTTTTCAAGAGTTTACAAAAAGAATTTAGATCTTGTAAAAGATGAATCTCAAAAGGATTTAAACCAATATTTAGAATTATTTATTGGTTATAAGTTAAAAGTCAACAAAGCTTATAAACTTGGGTTGCAAAATGGGCAAGCGTATCAAAATGAATTAAAATCATACAGAACACAACTTGCTAAAAACTATTTTAACGATACTAAAATTACTCAAGAGTTAATTGAAGAAGGTTACAATAGACTACAAAAAGAAGTTAGAGCTTCGCATATTTTGATTTTAGTTGACGAAAATGCAGCGCCAGCAGACACTTTGGTTGCTTACAACAAATTAAAAGACATCAGAAATCGTATTTTGAAAGGTGAAAAGTTTGAAGATTTAGCTTCTCAGCTTTCTGAAGATCCATCTGCTAAAGATAACAAAGGTGATTTAGGTTATTTTACAGCGTTTAGAATGGTGTATCCTTTCGAATGTGCTGCGTTTACTACTCCTAAAGGTGAAGTTTCAAAAATTATCAGAACTCGTTTTGGATATCACATTTTAAAAGTAAATGATATTAGGCCAAATAGAGGCGAAGTTACAGTTGCTCATATCATGATTTTAAATCCAAAACCTGAAGATGAAGATCAAAATAAAGCCGAAAATACTATCAATGATATTTATAAAAAAATAAATCAAGGTGAGAAATTTGAAGAATTAGCAAAACAATTCTCAGAAGACAAATCATCTTCTACAAAAGGTGGCGTTTTAAACAAGTTCAGTTCAGGACAATTAAGTTCTGAAGAATTTGAAACTGTTGCATTTTCATTAAAAACACCTAACGAAATTTCAAAACCATTCAAGTCGCAGTTCGGATGGCATATTATCAAGTTGATTGAAAAACATCCTGTAAAAACACTTGATGAAATGAAATTTGAACTTGAAAATAAAATCGGAAAAGACGAGCGTTCAAAAAAAATTGTTGAGTCTTTGAATGAAAAATTAAGAAAGAAATACAAATTCAAAAAAGAAACAAAACAAGTTGCAGCAGTTGCTAAATTAGTAACTAACGATGTTTACGAAGGAAAATGGCAAATTCCAACAACTGGAATTGACGAAAATGCAACAATATTAACGATTGAAAATAAAAAAGTTGATACTAAAAAGTTTCTTGAGTTTGTAGAAAAACAACAAAAAGCTACTGCGCCAATCAAACCTGTTGCTAAATTGGTAGATGCGTTATTTGAGAAATTTACAGACGAACAATTAAACGCTTATTATGATGAAAATTTAGAGACTGAGTTTCCTGAGTTTTCATATGTAATGGAAGAATATCGTGATGGTTTGTTGTTGTTCGATTTGATGGAGAAAGAAATCTGGAATCGTTCAAAAACTGATACTCTTGGTTTAGAAAAATTTTATGAAGCCAATAAAAACAGTCACATGTGGAAAAAGAGAATTGAAGCAACAATCTTTTCTTCAACTAAAAAAGATATGATTGAAAAAGCATTGGCATTGTTGAAAAAAGGTTCGTCTCCACAAGAAATCAAAGACAAACTAAACACCAAAGAAGTGGTGAATATTATGATTAACGCTAATATTTTTGAAGAAGGAAACGAAACAATTCCAAAAGGAACTAAGTTTGAAAAAGGAGTTTCTCCTATCATCAAAGAAGGCGAGTATTATTTTGCAACCAAAGTTGATAAAGTATTACCAGAAGGTGTAAAAACACTTGAAGAATGCAAAGGAAAATTAACTAACGAATATCAGCAGTACTTAGAGCAACATTGGGTTGATGAGTTAAAAGGTGAGTTTACAGTTAAAGTAAATCAAGATGTTTTTAATAAAGTAAAAGCAGATTTAAAACTATAATGAATAAAGCGGTTTTAATACTATTTTTTTCATCATTGCTTTGTTCTTGTAATTGGTTTAAGGAAGAGCAAAAACCAGATTCAATTGCAAGAGTTGGAAAAAATTATTTATACAAAACCGACATTCAAAACATTGTTCCAAAAGGAACATCAAAAGAAGATAGTATAATTATTATCACAAGTTTCATTGACCGTTGGGCAACTCAAAAATTATTGATTGAAGCCGCAGAAAGAAACTTAGATGACAAAAAGAAAAAAGAATATTCATCGTTAATTAATCAATATAAAATTGATTTATATACAAAGGCATACATCGAAGAAATTGTAAAAAGATCAGTGGATACTTTGGTTACAAATGAGGAATTAAAAAAATATTTTTCAGAGAATAAAGAAAACTTTAAAACCAATGGAAATTTAGTAAGATTGCGTTACATTAATCTTTCAAAAGACAACCCAAAACTGCAAACAATTAAAGACAAGTTTTTTAATTTCAGTAAAAAGGACGCTAAGTTTTGGGATACAAATTCATTGCAATTTAAAAGTTTTGCCTTCAATGATAGTATTTGGGTTGATATGGGGCAAGTTTATGATAAGTTGCCTATTGTTAATCCGGATAATAGAGATGAATTGATTCAGCCAGGAAAAAAATTGCAAATTCTTGATAAAGATGATTTGTATTTGGTAAAAATAAATAACGTGATTGCTAAAAATCAGCTGTCACCTTTTGAGTATATAAAACCTACTTTAAAAGAAATTATAGTAAATAAAAGAAAGCTTGAGTTAATCAAGAAATTTGAAAAAGAAATAACGGAAGATGCCATTAAAAACAAAAATTATGAAATTTATAAATAACCGATTTATTCTAATATTCATCCTAGCGATTTTTTCCTTTACAAGCATAAATGCTCAGGAAATAATTAAGGATTCGGTGAAGCCAAAAAAGATGTCAATTTTACCAAAGAAGATAAAAATTGATGGAATTATAGCGACAGTTGGTGATTATAACATCTTAGATTCTGACATTGATAAAGCTTATCTTGAGCTATCAAGTCAAGGATATTCTGTAAAAGACATTACTCGTTGTCAAATGCTTTCCAATCTTTTAGATGATAAATTGTATGCGCATCAAGCTATTCAAGATAGTATAGTAGTAAGAGATGAAGAAGTAAAAGAAAAAATGGGAGAGCAAATTGCTTATATGGTAGAGCAATTAGGCTCAATGGACAAAGTTTTGCAATACTTCAAAAAAGAAACCGAAGACGAATTTAGAGCAGAGTTGTTTGATATTATCAAAACAAACAAACTTACAGCAGAAATGAAGCGTAAAATTGTTGATGATGTTGAAATTACTCCAGAAGAAGTGAGAACATTTTTTAAAGCAATCCCAACTAATGAATTGCCTACTTTTGGTGCAGAAATGGAAGTTGCCCAAATTGTGGTTGCTCCAAAAGTATCCGATGAAGAAAAACAAAGAGTCATAAAACGATTAAAGGAAATTAAACAAGAAGTGCTTGACGGTTCCAGTTTTAAAACCCGAGCCGTTATTTATTCTGACGATAGAGCTTCAGCGCCATCGGGTGGTTTCTATAAAATAAACCGAAAAACTCAGTTTGTAAAAGAGTTTAAAGATGTTGCATTTAGTTTAGGTGAAGGCGAAATTTCAGAACCTTTCGAAACAGAATATGGATACCACATCATTATGGTAGAAAAAATCAAAGGACAAGAAGTTGAGCTAAGACACATCTTAATGATGCCAAAAGTTTCAAATGATGCACTTAACGAAGCAAAAGAAAAAATTACGCTTATTAAAAAAAGAATCGAAGACGGTGAATTAACATTTGCAGAAGCCGCAAGAACACTTTCTGACGAAAAAGAAACGCGTGCTAATGGTGGAGTTTTAATCAACCCAAGAACTCAAGACACACATTTTGAGTTAACCAAAATGGATCCAGCGTTATACAGCGAAGTTTCAAATCTAAAAGACGGTGCAATAACTCAACCAATTTTAGATGACGACCCAAGAGCTGGAAAAAAATATAAAATCATTACAGTAACCAATAGAATTAACGAGCACACTGCCGATTATGCTAGAGATTACACCAAGATTAAAGAACTAGCTTTAAAAGAAAAGCAAATCAAGGCCATTACTAAATGGACACAAGAAAAAATTAAAGAAACATACATAAAAATAAATGCAGATTATAAAGATTGCAATTTTACTGCCAATTGGGTAAAATAAAAAGCCATCTGTTTAATAAATCTTATATTTAATCAAAATAATTCCGAATGTCTGACGTAGCTGCAATACAAAACTTAGTTCAAAAAAGAGTAGAGCTTAAAAAAGAAATAAGCAAAATCATCATTGGTCAGGAAGTAGTGGTCGACCAAATTCTGTTAAGTATTTTCTCCGGCGGACATTCACTTTTAGTTGGTGTACCAGGATTGGCAAAAACCTTAATGGTAAACACCATTGCACAAGCACTCGGACTTGATTTTAAACGCATTCAGTTCACACCCGATTTGATGCCATCAGATATTTTAGGAAGCGAAATATTAGACGAAAACCGCCAGTTCAAGTTCATCAAAGGACCAATTTTCTCTAACATCATCCTTGCCGACGAGATTAACAGAACGCCACCAAAAACACAAGCAGCTTTACTAGAAGCCATGCAAGAACGTGCCGTTACCATCGCTGGGCAACATTACAAACTATCATTACCCTATTTCGTTTTAGCAACCCAAAACCCAATTGAGCAAGAAGGAACCTATCCGTTACCTGAAGCACAATTAGACCGTTTTATGTTTGCCATCAAGTTAGATTATCCATCCTTTGCCGAAGAAGTACAAGTAGTAAAAAGCACCACTTCCGACGAAAAACAAACCATAAACCCATTATTCACCGCTCAGGAAATCATCGATTTCCAACACCTCATTCGTCGTGTTCCAGTCGCTGATAATGTTATCGAATATGCCGTTACATTAGTAGGTAAAACACGTCCCGATAGCGAACTTTCAAATGATTTTGTCAAAAATTATCTCGATTGGGGTGCAGGACCAAGAGCATCACAAAACCTCATTTTGGCTGCCAAAGCACATGCAGCCTTCAACGGAAAGTTCTCCCCAGACATCGAAGACGTAAAAGCAGTAGCAACCGGAATCCTGCGCCATCGTATCATCAAAAACTACAAAGCCGACGCCGAAGGAATCACCGAAGAAATGATTATCGACAAATTATTATAAGTATTCTTTAAAAATTTTTAAAAAAGCACTCCTTAAAGAGTGCTTTTTTTAATTTTTTGTATTCCTTTTTTCAATCCTTTAGCAAAACAATTCAAAAAAACTGAAAACAAAATACAATCACTAAAAACTAAATTCACTACTTTTAACAAAACCATAAAGCCATAATGTCAAAACCAACAACCAATAGAATCTTCGGCCTCGACCTCATGCGAGCATTAGCCATTCTAATGGTGTTATTTGGCCATTGCCTTTGGATATACCCCGAAAGACAAGACATTCTCTACCAATCATTACAACTTTTCGGCTTCTTCGGAGTCGAGTTATTCTTTGTATTAAGCGGTTTCCTCATCGGAAACATACTGTTCAAACTATTCATCAAAGAAGAATTCACCCCAAAAACAGCACTCTATTTCCTAAAAAGACGTTGGTTCAGAACCTTACCCAATTATTATCTAGTATTACTAATAAATGTTTTGGTAGCATTTCTGGTTGGCTATAACATTCCACAACTCTGGCGCTATTTCTTTTTCCTGCAAAATATCAAAGCACCAATGCTGCCTTTCTTCCCAGAATCATGGAGTCTTTCCGTCGAAGAATTTGCATACATACTTTTACCACTAGCATTAATCATCCTCGGAACAGTCATAAAAAAAGGAAAATCAAGAGTATATCTTTTAGCAGTAATTACACTAATAGCTCTATCCTTTTTAGCCAAAATAGACTATACTTATGCAACAACAAACACCACATTAAATCAATGGAACGTAGCGCTAAAATCAGTAGTAATTTATAGATTAGATTCCATATATATCGGAGTTTTTGCCAGTTGGATATTCAACAATTACCAACAAGTTTGGGAAAAAGCAAAACAAATTTCAGCACTACTCGGAATGCTGTTATTCCTATTTCTCTTCTTCGGTTTGGCTTATTTTGGTCTGCTAATAGAAACCAATCCTAATTTCTGGAACCTACTTTATCTTCCATTAACCTCCGTTTGCGTAGCATTATTTCTACCATTACTTTCCCTTTGGAAAACAGAAGCAACCTTTATTCAAAAACCAATAGAGTTCATCAGTAAGATTTCCTATTCCATTTATTTACTCCATTACAGCCTTATTTTGTATCTAATGAAATACTTTGTTGATACAATTTCCTTTTCAAAAACAGAACGATTGCTTTTTACAGCCATATATTTAATAATTGTATTCATTTTAAGCACATTATTATACCGTTTTTACGAAAAGCCAATGATGGATTTAAGAGATAAAAATTAGGAATTCTTAATTTTAGGCCTTTATAATTAGATATTAACAAAAATCTATAGTCTAAATTGGTATTTTCATAATTCAGCACGTTTTCCCAAGATATTCAATTTATTTTTTTTTTATTGGTATAACGTTTTCGTAAATTTGCAACTCGAACAAATAAACCAATTTATATTATGGCTTTTGATATTGAAATGATTGAAAAAGTGTATGCTAACTTAGCCGCTAAAGTTGACAAAGCTCGCGAATTAGTTGGTCGTCCACTTACCTTATCTGAAAAGATTTTATATTCACACCTTTGGGAAGGAATGCCTTCTCAAGCCTTCACAAGAGGAAAAGATTACGTAGATTTTGCTCCAGATAGAGTAGCATGTCAAGATGCTACCGCACAAATGGCGTTATTGCAGTTCATGCACGCAGGTAAAAAAACAGTAGCAGTACCAACAACAGTACATTGCGACCACTTAATTCAAGCAAAAGTAGGTGCTACCACCGATTTAGCAGTAGCTAATTCACAATCAAAAGAAGTATTCGATTTCCTTTCTTCAGTATCAAATAAATATGGAATCGGGTTTTGGAAACCAGGTTCTGGAATCATCCACCAAATTGTTTTAGAAAATTATGCATTCCCAGGAGGAATGATGATTGGTACCGATTCTCACACAGTAAATGCAGGTGGTTTAGGAATGTTAGCAATCGGTGTTGGAGGTGCAGATGCAGTTGATGTAATGTCTGGAATGTCATGGGAATTAAAATTTCCAAAACTAATCGGAGTAAAATTGACAGGAAAACTTAACGGTTGGACGGCTCCAAAAGATGTTATCCTTAAAGTTGCCGATATTCTAACCGTAAAAGGTGGAACAGGTGCAATCGTTGAATATTTTGGAGAAGGAGCAACATCAATGTCTTGTACTGGTAAAGGAACTATTTGTAACATGGGAGCAGAAATTGGCGCAACAACTTCAACATTCGGTTACGATGATTCAATGAGAAGATATTTAGCAGCTACAGGTCGTCAAGACGTAGTAAATGCTGCCGATAAAGTTGCCGATTATTTAACTGCAGATACTGAGGTTTATGTAAATCCAGAACAATATTTCGACCAAGTAATTGAAATCAATTTATCAGAATTAGAACCACATATCAACGGACCATTCACTCCAGACAGAGGAACACCAGTTTCTAAAATGAAAGAAGAAGCATTAGCTAATGGATGGCCATTAAAAGTAGAATGGGGATTAATTGGTTCTTGTACCAATTCTTCTTATGAAGATATGTCAAGAGCAGCTTCAATCGTAAGACAAGCTGTTGCTCATGGAATTACTCCTAAAGCAGAGTTTGGCATCAATCCAGGTTCAGAGCAAATTCGTTATACTATTGAAAGAGATGGAATCATTGCTGATTTCGAAAAAATGGGTACCAAAGTATTCACAAATGCTTGTGGACCATGTATCGGTCAATGGGATAGAGCAGGAGCTGACAAGCAAGAGAAAAACACCATCGTACATTCGTTTAACAGAAACTTCTCTAAACGTGCCGATGGAAATCCAAATACACATGCTTTTGTAACATCACCAGAAATGGTAGCAGCTTTAGCAATTTCAGGAGATTTATCTTTTAATCCAATTACAGATACATTGTTAAATGATAATGGAGAAGAAGTGAAACTAAATCCTCCTTTTGGTGATGAATTACCAAGCAAAGGTTTTGATGTAGAAGATGCAGGTTTTCAAGCTCCAGCAGCTGATGGAAGTAATGTTCAAGTAGCTGTTTCTCCAACTTCAGATAGACTACAATTATTAGCGCCATTCGAAGCATGGGATGGAAAAAATATAACAGGAGCAAAATTATTAATCAAAGCATTTGGTAAATGTACAACTGACCACATTTCTATGGCTGGACCATGGTTACGTTTCCGAGGACATTTAGATAATATTTCAAACAATATGTTGATAGGTGCCGAAAACGCATACAATGGAAAAGCAAATTCAGTTAAAAACCAATTGACAGGTGAGTATGCTGAAGTGCCTAAAGTTCAAAGAGCTTACAAAGCAGCGGGTGTTCCAAGTATTGTAGTTGGGGATCATAATTACGGAGAAGGTTCTTCTCGTGAACACGCGGCTATGGAGCCACGTTTCTTGGGTGTAAAAGCGGTTTTAGTAAAATCGTTTGCACGTATTCACGAGACAAATTTGAAAAAACAAGGTATGTTAGCATTAACATTTGCTAACGAAGCGGATTATGATAAAATTCAAGAAGATGATACCATCAACTTCTTAGACTTAACAGAATTTGCTCCTGGAAAACCATTAACTTTAGAATTCGTTCATGCGGATGGTTCAAAAGATATTATTCTTGCAAATCATACTTATAACGAAAGCCAAATTGGATGGTTTGTTGCTGGTTCAGCACTTAATTTAATTGCAGCTGGTAAAGCATAAGTTATAATTATATTGATAAAAAAAAGCCTCGCAATTTGCGAGGCTTTTTTTTAACTTACATGGTTAGAATAAACTTCGGTTAGTCCATTTTCCCATTCAACTATTTCATAATAAAAATCAACAGCGATAAGATTATCTTTTTTTCTTATTACACATTTACCTGTAACATTAGCATGATTTCCAGCAATGATGATTTTAGTGTTATTTACTAATTTATTTTCAGCATACAAATCATAAACTTTTCTAGCAATTTCTTCGCGGATATTCATTTTAGCATTGTGAGTGCTGATGATTACCATTTCTTTCTTAGATTTTGCAATCAGTTCCATTCCACTTTGACCATAATGATAGGTTTCAATTCTATTTTTTTGTTGTGAAAAAACAATATTAGTCAATAAAAGAAATGTGAAGATTACTTTATTCATTAGTTTGTTGTTAACTGTTTTAAGACGTGCAAAATATAAAATATTTTAATATGAAAATTGATTTATAAAAATATAAACTTACTTTTAACTAAAAAGTATGCTATTTATCGATTATTTGGTGTGTTTAATCCATTTTTGTAGGATTAAGAGTTAGGGTAAAAAAAATCCGCCTCAATAATTTATTGAGACAGATTTTTTCAATTTGAACTAATAATTTGTTCTATTAATAATAAGTATAACGTCTTACTTTGGCAATATATTTTGCTAAACGAATTACTTGATGACTGTATCCATATTCATTATCATACCAAACATAAAGCACTAAACTTTTTCCATCTGGAGAAACAATTGTAGCATTACTATCGTAAATTGATGGTTGTGCAGAACCAACTATATCTGAAGAAACCAGTTCATTATTTAACGAATAACGAATTTGCTCAACAAGATTTCCTTCTAAAGCATATTTCTTCATTATCGAATTAACTTCATCAATTGAAGTTTCTCTTCCAAGTTCTAAATTTAAAACTACTAATGAACCATTTGGAACAGGAACACGAATAGCGTTTGAAGTCAATTTACCAGCTAAACTTGGTAAAGCTTTTGCAACAGCACTTCCGGCACCAGTTTCAGTAATAACCATATTTAAAGCTGCCGAACGACCACGACGGTATTTTTTATGCATATTGTCAACCAAGTTTTGGTCGTTTGTATAAGCATGAATTGTTTCGATATGACCTTTAACAACTCCAAGTGTTTCTTCAATTACTGCTAAAACTGGAGTAATTGCATTAGTTGTACATGAAGCAGCAGAATAAATCGTCACATCATCTGGATTGTAATCATTATGATTTACACCATAAACAATATTTGGAACACCTTTTCCAGGAGCAGTCAATAATACTTTTTCAACTCCTTTAGAAGTTAAATGTCTTTTTAAAGCTTCTTCAGTAGTAAAAGCACCAGTATTATCAATCAATAAAGCATCTTCGATACCATATTTTGTATAATCAATTTCTTCTGGAGAATTTGCTGTAATGATATGAACAGTTGTACCATTAATAATCAAAGCATTATTCTCAATATCTGCTTGAACAGAACCTTCAAAATCTCCGTGAACCGAATCGTATCTTAACAATGAAGCTCTTTTTTCCAATAAAACGGCATCGTTTTTATCTCGAGTAACTATTGCACGAAGGCGTAATTGTTGTCCTTTGCCTATTTTACTCATCATTTCACGAGCTAATAATCGGCCAATTCTACCGAAACCATAAAGAACTACATCTTTTGGTTTTAAGTCTTGGAAATTTTTTGCATTTTTTAATTTATCAATTACAAATGCTCTGCTATCATGATATTTTTCATCTTCAAGATGATATTCATAAGTTAATTTTCCGATATCGATTCTTGATGGTGGTAAATCTAAATTTTGAATAGCGCGAGCAACTTCTACAGAATCAAAAACATTAATTGGTTTTTTAACAAATTCAACTGCATATTCATGAAAGTTGATAATGTCGCTGACGTTTCTGTCAATTAATTGATTTCTAAAAAGAACTAATTCAATTGATTTATCATACCATAAATCATTGACGATTTTAATTAATTCTACGCCAGCTTTTCTTCTGTCTGCTTGAAAAGAAAGCTCTTTTTCGTATAAGTTTATTGTACTCATAAAAGGATTAAGTTGTTGTGTTGAAATAATTTTGCCGCAAAAGTAATCATTTGACATATATCACGAAAACGATTTCGCTATTTTTTAACACAAAAAAAACCAGTCCACGAATGAACTGGTTTTAATGAATATTAACCTTTTAAATTTTTTAAATTATGATTTGAATAATTTGACCATTTTTATCAATCATTCTAATATTAGCGCTTCTATTTTCATCTTTTTTGTTCAAGAAAGTTGAAATGGTTTCTACATCAGTAGCTTTAACATTGTCAACCGAAAGAATAATGTTTCCTTTTAATTGATCATAATATGGAGTTAAGTTCTCATTATTGATATCTTTAATTTTTACACCATAATCAATTCGGAATCGTTTTTTATCATTTGCATCAATATTTTCTAATTCTAAACCTTTAAACTCGGTAGTAAATACATCATTTTTAATTAAAGAAACATTCGTAGTTCTTAATTCGCCATCTCTGATAAACGTAACTTTTACTTTGTCGTTTGGTCTTTTTGTACTAATGTATCCAGAAAGTTCCGCGAAAGAACTTATAGATTGATTGTCTAATTTTTTAATGACATCACCCTTTTGTAAGCCAGCTTTTTCTGCACCAGAATTTTTGGTTACTTTATTAATATAGAATCCTTCTGTATCGTTTATACCTAATTCTTTCGAAACTTTACTATTCAACTCTCCACCTTCAACTCCTAAAATTCCACGTTGAACATTACCAAACTCCATGATGTCTTCGATTATTTTACGTGTAATATTGGATGGAACAGCAAAAGAATATCCTGCATAGCTTCCTGTTGGAGAAGAAATCATCGTATTGATTCCAATTAATTGTCCTTTTGTATTAACTAAAGCTCCACCAGAATTCCCAGGATTTACAGCGGCGTCAGTTTGTATGAAAGACTGAATTCCTTTAGTGTCAAAATTTCTAGCTTTTGCAGATACAATTCCTGCAGTAACAGTTGATGTTAGATTATAAGGATTACCAACTGCTAAAACCCATTCACCAACTTTAACTTGGTCTGAATCTGCAAAAGTAGTATAAGGTAATTTTTCATCGGCATCTATTTTTAATAAAGCAATATCCATTTTAGAATCAGTACCAATCAGTTTTGCTTTGTATGATTTATTATTGTTTAAAGTAACTTCCAAATCAGTTGCGTCTTTTATCACGTGATTGTTGGTAACAATATAGCCATCTTCAGAGATGATTACACCAGAACCAGTACCGATTTGCTCTTGTTGTTGTCCGCCGCGCGATCCATAAAAATATTCCATAATTGGATTGTAAACTGTTCTAACAGAAACATTTTTAACGTGAACCACTGTGTGAACTGCGCTTTCGGCAGCTGCTGTAAAATCGATATTTTCAGCGGCTAAACCAACAGTTCTGTTTTGGTTTGGAGTAGCTAATGTTATAATTCCTGATTTATTTTCTTTTTCAAAAAATACTTTGTACGCACCAAGAGTTATTGCACCGCTAAATAAAGAAACTAATAATAAACTTGATATTCTTTTCATATTCATTAAGTATTTATAAAATTATATCATAAAATTAAAATTTTCTATTTATTGAAAAATAGCTTTTAACGGTCGTTTAACAATTTTTAAGTTAATCTTAATAATCGCTATATTTGTGTACTTATTTAAAAAAATGCAACTACAATTTTATAAATACCAAGGAACAGGAAACGACTTTGTAATGATTGATAATCGTCAATTATTTTTTCCAAAAGATGACATCAAGTTGATTGAAAAACTTTGTGACAGAAGGTTTGGAATTGGAGCCGACGGATTGATTCTTTTAGAGAATGATGCCGAAACCGATTTTAAAATGGTTTATTATAATTCTGATGGAAATCAAAGCTCAATGTGTGGTAATGGTGGAAGATGTATTGTAGCTTTTGCAAAACAATTAGGCTTAATTAAAAATCAAACAACTTTCATGGCAATTGATGGTTTACATCATGCTATTATTGATGAAAAACAAATTGTATCACTGCAAATGAAAGATGTGAATGAGGTGAAAATTGAAAGTGACTATATTTTTTTAAATACAGGTTCGCCTCATCATGTTGCTTTAGTAGATGATTTAAAAAATTTCGATGTTAAAAATAGTGGTGCAAAAATTAGATATTCTAATTTATATGGAAAAGAAGGAAGCAATGTCAATTTTGTATACCAAATTAGCGATAATCATTTTGCAGTAAGAACCTATGAACGTGGCGTTGAGGATGAAACTTTTTCCTGTGGAACTGGTGTTACGGCAGTTGCAATTGCTATGAATGCAATTTCGAAAACAAATTCAAACGAAATTGATTTAGACGTTGAAGGAGGAAAATTAAAAGTTTCCTTTTCAAAAGAGAATAGTAGTTTTAAAAATGTTCATTTAATTGGACCAGCAACATTTGTTTTTGAAGGTTTTATTGAAATATGATTACTTTAAAAGGAAATAACATTTATTTACGAGCACTCGAACCAGAAGATTTAGAGTTTATCTATGCAATAGAAAATGATGAAAATATTTGGGAAGTAAGCAATACACAAACTCCATACAGTAAATTCTTGATTCGACAGTATTTAGAAAATGCACACCAAGATATTTATGAAGCCAAACAACTCAGATTAGCAATTTGTAAAAATGAAACTTTAGAAGCTATTGGTTTGATTGATTTATTTGATTTTGATGCAAAAAACAAAAGAGCAGGAATTGGAATTATTATTCAAAATGAAACCGATAGAAACAATGGATTTGGTAGAGAAGCATTATCACTTTTAATCGGTTATTCTTTTAATCAATTGCAGTTACATCAATTATTTGCAAATATTAATACAGAAAACCAACCGAGTATTTCACTTTTTACTACATTTGGTTTTGAAAAAATCGGAATAAAAAAAGACTGGAATTTTACTAACAATTCTTATCAAGACGAAGCGCTTTTTCAACTTATACATAACATAAAATAGTTCTATTTTGAATAGTAAATTAAAGAAAAGTTTAATATTTCTAAGCATAATTGCTTTTTTAGTTGTAGGTTTTCTGTATGTAAAATTTTTTACTAATAATACTAAATTAGACCAAAAAGAGTTTTTTGTAAAAATTCCAACTGGTTCCACTTTTGAAGATGTCAAAAAAATTATTGCTCCTTATGTAAATAATATGAGCAGTTTTGAATTTATGGCAAATCGTCGTTCATATTCAGAAAATGTAAAAGCAGGACGATTTTTGTTCAAACAAGGAATGAGTGCCTTTGACCAAGTTGCTACATTGCGTAGAAATGTACCTGTTGATTTAGCATTCAATAATCAAGAACGACTAGAAAATCTATGTGAACGATTAAGTGCTCAAATTGAACCAGATACAACAAAATTGTTAGCTACGTTTCGTGATACAGTTTTCTTAAAAGAGAATGGTTTTACTAAAGAGAATGTTTTTTCAATGTTTTTACCAAATACGTATCAAGTATATTGGAATATTTCTGCAGAAAAATTCAGAGATAAAATGCTCAAAGAATATAAAAAATTCTGGAATCCAGAACGATTAAATAAAGCAGAATTACTTGATTTGACTCCAGTTCAGGTTATTACTTTAGCATCAATTGTTCATAAAGAAACTGCCAAAAAATCAGAACGTAAAACAGTTGCTGGAGTTTATTTGAATAGATTAAACGAAGGAATGCCTTTGCAAGCCGACCCAACAGTTATTTATGCTTTGAAATTGCGTGACAATGATTTTAATCAAATTATTAAACGTGTTTTGTATAATGATTTGTTTATAAGTTCTCCCTATAATACTTATTTGGTTACTGGTTTACCGCCTGGACCAATTGTAATGCCAGACGTTGATGCCATTGATGCTGTTTTAAATGCCGAAAAGCATAATTATTTATATTTTTGTGCTAGTACTGAGAAATTTGGTTATCACGTATTTGCAGCAACATACGAGCAACATCAAGTGAATGCCAAAAAATATAGCGCTTGGTTAAATAATTTGGGCACTAAAAGATAAAACTTGATTACAGTAAAAAAGATATTTATTCTACTGTTTTTTTGCAGTTTCCAAAACTTATTGGCTCAAAATTCTTTTGAAAATTTTCTAAAACCATCCGATTCATTAAATATAAAAAGAAGAAATGCAGTAGTCATTTCTGAGACGGTTTTAGCTTCTGCAACTTTAGTTGGCTTAAATCAACTTTGGTATGCGGATTATCCAAAATCAAAATTCCATTTTATTAATGATAATGATGAATGGCTTCAAATGGATAAAGTTGGACATGTTTTTTCATCGTATCATTTGGGTAAATTTGGTGCTGATGCTTTAAAATGGTCGGGGGTTTCAAAAAAAAATCAATTGATTTATGGTTCAACTTTAGGGTTAGCTTTTCTAACTACTGTTGAGGTTTTCGATGGTTTTTCATCTAATTGGGGTGCATCTTTTGGAGATGTTTTGGCAAATGTTTCAGGAACTGCCTTATATGTTTCTCAAGAATTGTTATGGAATGAACAAAGAATAACTCCAAAATTTTCCTTTCACAAAACAAAATATGCATCATTTCGACCTGATGTTTTAGGAAGTTCATTAAATGAGCAAATCCCAAAAGATTACAACGGACAAACCTATTGGTTGTCTTTCAATATTCATTCTTTTTTTAAAGGTTCTACTATTCCAAAATGGTTGAATATTGCAGTAGGATATGGCGCAGATGGTATGATTTCAGGTAATGATAACTTTGAAAATTCAGAATTTTATCCAGAAATAGAAAGATATAGACAATTTTACCTCAGTTTTGATGTTGATTTGACTAAAATTGAAACAAAATCACATTTTCTAAAGACTATTTTTACAGTTTTTAATGCAATCAAAATTCCTGCTCCAACGTTTGAAATCAAGGGTTCACAAGGAATCAAACTTCATGCTTTTTACTTTTAAGTGTCTGATAGTCATTGTTATAAAATATTTTGTATATTTGCGCCCGGAAACATCAAGATGGTGACAGCGCTTGGAAATAACAATGAATGATACAAAAAAGTATATTTTACACTTCAATTCTACTAATAGTAGTTTTTATTAGCTCAGGTTTTAAACCATATGATAATCAAATTGACAAATGGTTTGATTTAGATAATACAGATGAAGCATTATACATTTTTCCTTCTCAAAAAAACACAGACTACACTTATTTAAATGCTCCATTCAAAGGGAAGTTTTTTGTTGGCTATAAAGAAGCAATAGGTTTTAAAGAATCTCAAAACAAATATCGAAAAGTAAATACTTTAGGTTATATGGGTAAATATCAGTTTGGTGCTGAAACTTTAAAGTCTATTGGAATTTCAGATAGTTTACATTTTTTAAACAATCCACGATTACAAGAAAAAGCTTTTGTGACTTTGCTTTCTAGAAATAAATTTATACTTCAAGATTATATTAATAAATATGAGGGAAAAGTTATTTCTAATATAAAAATTACCGAATCTGGGATTTTAGCAGCAGCACATCTTGGCGGCGCAGGTTCTGTGATTAAGTTTTTCAAATCTAATGGAGAAAGAAGAGTTAAAGACGAATATGGAACTTCGGTTCGTTCTTATTTGAAAGAATTTGCAGGATATGAAACTAAAAACATTCCAGCCATTAAGAATGCCAAGATTTAAAGATTAAATTTTATGAATAATAAAAATAGTAGGTCGATTGTGTAAATCGACCTTTGTTTTTTTCCAATCAGATATTCTTAAAGTCTTAATATATTCGGTTGGTAATGTAATATCACAAGCAACACAAAGCAATGTGTTTGGTTGTAGAAACTGCAATAAATCATCGATTAATTTATTATTCCGATAAGGTGTTTCAATAAAAAGTTGCGATTGATTTTTAGAAAATGATAACGTTTCAAAATTCTTAATTGCATTCTTTTTTTCTCCTTTATCAATGGGTAAATAACCATTAAATGCAAAACTTTGTCCATTCATTCCGCTTGCCATCATTGCTAAAAGAATTGATGAAGGACCAACTAATGGTACAACTTGAATTCCATTTTCATGAGCAATTTTTACTATTGCCGCTCCAGGATCAGCAACTCCAGGACAACCAGCTTCACTCATTAAACCAATATTTTCACCATTTAAACAAGGTTTAATCATAGCAATTAGTTCAGAATCTTCAGTTCTTTTGTTTAATAACGAAATTTTTAATTCTGCCTGAATTTTTTTTGGTTGAACAGATTTAATGAATTTCCGAGCCGTTTTTTCGTTTTCAACGATATAGGTGTCAATTAATTCTACGGTTCTGTAAACTAAACTAGGTAAAACTTCCTCAGGATTCATTTCACCCATAGTAGTTGGGATTAAGTATAATTTGCCTTTGGGATTCATGAATGTTTTTCAATAAGTTTTTTGGCTAAAATATCACAAGTTTCATCAAGCATTTCATAAACCATATCAAATCCATTTTGTAACCCATAATATGGATCTGGAACATCTACATTATCACCAGGAAATAAATGATTTAATATTAAGTCAACTTTTTCTTTCTGTTGCTCATTTTTTGCTAAACTAATTATATCATCATAGTTAGAATTATCCATAGCAAAGATATAGTCAAACTCTTCAAAATCTCGTGTAGAAAATTGTCTTCCTCTTTGATTTGTTATGTCTAAACCATTTTTTTTAGCAGTTGCAATTGAACGAGAATCGGGTTGTTTATCAATATGATAATTTCCGGTACCTGCGGAATCAACTATGAATTTATCTTTTGGAAGTTTAGATGCCAATAGGCCTTCAGCTAATGGAGAACGACAAATGTTCCCTAAACACACCATTAAAATTTTAACAGCCATTTAAAATATATTTTAAAAAAAAGCGAGTTAAAAAACTCGCTGTTATAAGGATAATTTTTTATGAATATCTTCTACAAATTTTTTAAATTGTTTGTCAGTCGAAACAAGATTGTCTACTGTTTTGCAAGCATGAAGTACAGTTGCATGATCTCTATCTCCAATTTGAGAGCCGATATTTGCCAAAGAAGCTTTAGTGAATTTTTTTGCAAAAAACATAGCTAATTGTCTAGCTTGTACAACGTGGCGTTTTCTGGTTTTAGATTGTAAAGTGTCAATATCTAACTGGAAATAATCTGAAACAACTTTTTGAATGTAATCGATAGAAATTTCGCGTTTGATGTTTTTAACAAATTTCTCAACGATACTTTTTGCCAAATCAAGTGTTACTTCTTTTTTGTTGAAAGAAGATTGAGCTATCAATGAAATAATTGCGCCTTCTAATTCTCTAACGTTTGTCTTGATATTTCTAGCAACATATTCAATAATTTCTTCAGGCATTTCAACTCCATCACGATACAAGATGTTTTTCAAAATTGAAATTCTTGTTTCATAGTCTGGCTGATGTAATTCGGCAGACAAACCCCATTTAAATCGAGACAATAAACGTTGTTCAATGTCTTGCATGTCAACAGGTGCTTTGTCAGATGTTAGAATTACTTGTTTGCCATTTTGATGTAAATAGTTGAAAATATGGAAGAAAACATCTTGCGTTCCTGATTTTCCAGAAAGGAATTGAACATCATCAATAATCAATACATCAATTAATTGATAAAAATGAATGAAATCATTTCTATTATTCTTTTTTACTGAATCAATATATTGCTGGGTGAAAACTTCAGCAGAAATATATAAAACGGTTTTTTCTGGATACTTGTCTTTTATTTCAACACCAATTGCGTGCGCTAAATGCGTTTTTCCTAAACCAACGCCTCCAAAAATTAAAAGTGGATTAAAAGAAGTTCCTCCAGGTTTATTTGCAACAGCCATACCAGCAGAACGAGCCAAACGATTTGAATCTCCTTCTAAGAAATTATCGAAACTATAATTAGGGTTTAATTGAGATTCGATTTTTAAATTTCTAATTCCAGGAATTACAAATGGATTTTTTAATTCAGTACTGATGTTTTTGTATGGTGCATCAACATCTTGAGATTTTATTGGACTTCTGTGCGCACTTGGTAACTGTTCCGTGAAAGGTTGTTTATTACCATAAGTGTTTTCCATTTTGATTTTATAGAGCAACTTTGCGTTCTTACCTAGTTCTTTTGTTAATGCAACTTTCAATAATTTTACATAGTGTTCTTCTAGCCATTCGTAGAAAAATTTGCTAGGAACTTGAATGTAAAGTGCATTGTCTGTAAGTTCAACTGACTTAATCGGTTCAAACCAAGTTTTATACGCTTGTTCTTGAATGTTATCCTTTATGAAGGATAGACAATTTTCCCATACCGATTGCGCAGTTTTGCTCATAAATATTTAATTATAGTATATTTGTTAGGTTATCTTTTACAAAAAAAATCAAGTAGATTTCTATTGCTTTTCGGGGTAACAAATATGTGAATAAATTTCGTTAAAAAAAATTAATTTGGCATTGATTTTTTAAAAATATTATTGTATTGAACGTTTATAAATAGTAAAATTAAAGTAAAAAAATTATGAAAGAACATCAAGTTCAGTTAAGAGTTCGTTATTCAGAAACTGACCAAATGGGAGTGGTTTATCACGGAAGTTATGTGCCTTATTTTGAAATTGGTCGTGTGGAATGGCTTAGAAACAAAGGGATTTCATATAAAGAGCTAGAGGAAAGTGGAATTGCGTTGCCAATAGTTTCCATGCATTTAAATTATAAAAAACCAGCTCGTTATGATGATTTGCTTACCGTAATAACTAGATTCAAAGGACAGAGTTCTGTGAAGGTTGAATTTGATTGTGAAATTCGCAATGAAAATGATGAATTGTTAACAACTGCACATTTTATATTGGTGTTTGTGGATGTAAATTTAGGAAAACCTATTTCGCCACCAAAACACATTATGGAGTTGTTTAATCAAATTTAAATTTTATTAATAGATACTTCAAATAAATTTGAAAAAATGGCGAAAATTATTTCGGCATTTTTTTTCCTAGTTGAAATTATAATTTCACAACTTTCGTTCATTTTTTGAGAAATGTTATCTAAATTTTTTTCTTTAATCACTCGCATCACTTTGTTCATGTTTTTGTAATCAAAAGAAACTTTAAAATTAATATCAATTGTTTTTTCTACTATTTTAGATTCTTCTAATGACATTTGAGCAGCAATTTTATAGGCAGAGATTAATCCTCCAACTCCTAATTTTACACCACCAAAATAGCGAACAATTACAATAAGTATATTAGTCACATCGAATGATTGAATTTGACCATATATTGGCATGCCAGCAGAATTGTTTGGTTCGCCATCATCATTAACTCTATATTGTTTTTCTTCAGTTCCGAGTTGATAAGCATAACAAAAATGTCTTGCACTATGATGTTGTTTTTTTAATTCTTCTAAATATTTTTTAACATCATTTTCTTCAGTAACTGGAAAAGCATATCCAAAAAACTTACTGTTTTTTTCTTTAAAAAGTATTTCAGGTGAAGGTGTGATTATTGTTTTATAGGTATCATCCATAGAAATTGCAAAATACAAAAAACAATAATATTGTATTTTTAATTGATTTTAGAATGGAAATTCTTTTTTCTCAAATAAATCAACAATATCTTCCTGTCCAACTTGCAAATTCCAAACATGCAAACCTAAAGCTGCAGCTGCATCGGTGTTTTCTTTTTTGTCATCTACAAAAAGCGTACGGTTAGGGCTAAGATTGTGTTTATTTATAATAGTTGTAAAAATTTCTTGTTGAGGTTTTCGCATGTGCATTTCATACGAATAATAAACTTTTTCAAAGCAACGATAGAAATCTGAATAAAATGACATCCCAACATTTTCTTCAAAACAATTTATATGTATTGAATCAGTGTTTGTGAGTAAAAAAAGTTGATATTTATTAGAAAGCATTTGTAAAAACTCCAAACGATATAGAGGAAAATCACCAATCAATGAATTCCATGCGGCAATTATTTTTTCATCAGATGCATTTGGAATATATTTTTTAAAACAATCAATAAATTGACTTTCAGAAATATTTCCCTTTTCAAATAAATCATTATGAGCTATTAAATCATCATTTGGACCATCAAGACCTAATTTTTTAAATTCGTCTTTAGATCTTTGTTTCTCTAGATTGATAAAAACATCGCCAAAATCAAAAATAATTGCGTTAATCATGATGGTAAAATGTGGTTAGTTTATCGTTTTTAATATTATTGGTTGCAGATTTTTGTTCAAAAAAAGGAGCTTTGATTCCTTTTTTTATAACCGAACTGCTTTTAAAAACTTTTGCTTCATCCCAAAGATTTGCTTTAATAAAAGTTTCTAAAGTAGTTGTTCCGCCTTCAATAATAACTGATTGAATGTTATGTTTCCATAAAATAGTTGCAATCTTTTCAGCCAGTCTAAAATCAAAGATAGTATTTTCATAAATACAATTTTCACTAGAAGTTAAATTTTCTTGTTCAGTTAATATTATTGTTTTTGTTTGATTATCAAAAACAGAATAATCTTTAGAAATCTTTCCTGTTCTATCTAAAACAATTCGAATTGGGTTTTTTCCTTTCCAATCACGAACATTCAATTTTGGATTGTCTTCTAAAACTGTATTGGTTCCAACTAAAATTGCTTGCTCTTCACTTCTCCATTTATGCACCAATTGCCTCGAAAATTCATTGGTTAGCCAAACTGGTTCTTTTTTTTCTTTTGATATTGGCGCAATAAATCCATCAGCACTTTCTGCCCATTTTAAAATGATATAAGGTCGTTTTTTATTGTAAAAAGTAAAGAAGCGTTTGTTTAATTCCTGACATTCTTTTTCAAGTATACCAACTGTTACTGAAAGATCATTTTCTTCTAATTTTTTCACTCCGTTGCCAGCTACTTTAGGATTTGGGTCAACTGTTCCAATAACTACATTTGGAATTTTGTGTTTGACAATTAAATCTGAACACGGAGGAGTTTTTCCAAAATGACTGCAAGGTTCAAGTGAAACATAAATTGTGGCTTTTGATAATAGTGATTTATCTTTTACGGAATTGATTGCATTGACTTCAGCATGTGCTTCACCAGCTTTTTTATGCCAACCTTCACCAATAATTTTTCCGTTGTAAACAATGACAGAACCAACCAATGGATTTGGATAAGTTGTTCCAAAACCATTTTTAGCTAATTGAATGCAACGTTTTATATAAATTTCGTGTATTTTCACATCACAAAAATAAACTATTACAACGATAATGAGTAAAATCGTAATTAGAGAAATACAATCTAAAGACAACCAGCAAATTGCAGCTGTTATTAGAGAAGTTTTTATTAATGATAATTATCCAAAAACTGGAACTGCTTTTGCTGATAAGCAATTGGATTTTATGTTTGAAACTTACGATAAAGAAAAGGCAATTTATTTTGTAATAGAAAATGATGGAAGAATAATTGGTGGTGCAGGAATTTCTCAACTTGATAATGCTGATTCAAACATTTGCGAATTGCAGAAAATGTATTTCTTAAACGAAGCCAGAGGAAAAGGATTGGGGTTTAAAATTATTCAAATGTGTTTAGAAAAAGCAAAAGAGTTTGGGTTTGAAAAATGCTATTTAGAAACTTTGCCTGAGATGAAAACAGCTCAACATTTGTATCAAAAATCAGGTTTTGAATATATTGATGCACCAATGGGAAATACTTGTCACACAAGTTGTCCTGTTTGGATGATAAAAGATTTAAACGAATAAAATGTTACTCAAAAAATATAAATCAAATTTTATTAAAGAACTTTCATCCATTAATGATGAAATGGAAGCAGAGAGTTTTTTCTATTTAATTTTAGAACATTTTCATCAGCTAAAAAGAATTGATTTAGCAATAAATCCTGATTTTGAAATTTCTGAGAGTGATATGGTTAGATGGGAAAACATACTTGCTGAATTAAAAACTCAAAAACCGATTCAATACATATTAGGCGAAACTGAATTTTATGGATTGAAATTTATGGTTGATGGAAATGTCTTAATTCCAAGACCTGAAACTGAAGAATTGGTTGATTTGATAGTTTCAAGTTTTAAATCACAAACTTCAAAGTTGAGAATTTTGGACATTGGAACTGGTTCGGGTTGTATTCCTATTTCGTTGAAAAAGAATTTACCAAATGCTGAAGTTTTTGCCATTGATGTTTCTGAAAATGCATTAGAAATTGCCAAGAAAAACGCAAAGTTGAATGGAGTAGAAGTGAACTTCATTTTAAAAAATATATTAGAAACAAATGATTTAGAACAACAATTTGATGTTATCGTTTCAAATCCACCGTATGTTAGAATGTTGGAAAAAGAAGAAATTAAGCCTAATGTTTTAGAGTTTGAACCTCATTTGGCGCTTTTTGTTGAAGACAACGATGCGCTGCTTTTTTACAGAAAGATTGCTCAATTGGCAAAGAAAAATTTAACCGAAAACGGAAGTCTTTTTTTTGAAATCAATCAATATTTAGGAAAAGAAACTGTTGAGTTACTAGAAAATTTAGGATTTAAAAATATACTTTTATTGAAAGATATTTACGGAAACGATAGAATGATTAGTTGTGTTATAAACTAATTTTACTCATATCTTAAAGCTTCAATTGGATCTAAATTGGATGCCTTAATGGCTGGATATGAGCCAGAAACAACGGCCACAACAAAGCTAGTTGCAAAAGCTGCGAAAATAGCCATCCAAGGAATTACAAATGTCCATCCAAAAAGCGAGCAAAGTAAATAACCAAAACTTATCCCTAAAATTATTCCCAATATTCCGCCAAGTTGACCAATGATTAAGGTTTCAACAAAAAATTGCCATGCAATAGTAGATTTTTTAGCGCCTAAAGATTTTCTAACACCAATTTCTCGTGTTCTTTCAGTAACAGATACTACCATGATATTCATTAAAGCAATCGATGAACCAAGTATGGTTATGATTCCAATTACCCAAGCGGAAATGTTTAAAACTCCTGTAGTTTCGCCGATTCTATTAATTAAATCATCGCTTCTTGAAATTCCAAAATTATTATCTTCAACTGGATTTAGTTTTCTTATTTGACGCATTGTTATCAATGCTTGGTCTATTGCTGACTCAAGAAATTCTTTGTTTTGTACCATAGAACTTATGGTATAATTAATATTTGGTGCAGAAAACATAGAACGTGCTACTTGAATAGGAATCATCATTCTCAAATCTTGACTGTTGCCAAAAGTGGAACCTTTTTCTTTTAAAACACCAATTACTTTAAATTTTGCACCACGAACAGACAATAATTTTCCGATAGGATTAATATCTTTCAAAAGTCCTTTTGATGCAAAATCAGAACCTACAATACAACTATAAGTATTATTGTCAATGTCAAATTTGTTGAAATTTCTACCTTGTGTAACTTCTAAACCTGAATTTGGAATAAAAAATTCATCAATTCCAACTACAGATATTTCAGGATCGGTTTTTTCGTTTTCAAATTTTACTTCGGCAGCCGATGTTGCATAAAAAGACAACGAAGTGTTAGTAGAGGGAAATTTAAAGTTTTCTTTAAAAGCTTTTGCTTCAGGGTAAGAAATAATAGGGTTTATTTTTTGATTTTCATCACCACCATTTCTTCTGGTGTTAAACTCATACCTATTGATGTTGAAGGTATTTGAACCCATTGAAGCAAAACTCGAATTTAAGTTATACTCTAATGCAGAAACAACACTCAGGATGCAGACCAATGCTGTAATTCCAATTCCGATGATGAAAACCGTCAAAAAAGTTCTCAGTTTTTGGGTTTTGATGGAACTAAAAGCAATTTTAATATTTTCAATAAAAACTCCTCTCATAATTCAATTTGACACGAAAATAATGTTTTTGTTACAAGTTTATCTTAAATCAATTTTAAAAAGGAGTAAAAAATAAGATATTTGCACAGTCAATATCAGATGTTATATGTCAGATGTAATAAATCTAATATCAAACATCTAAAATCTAATGTAAAAAATGGCACAAAAACCAAGTATTCCTAAAGGGACAAGAGATTTTTCACCGATTGAGGTTTCAAAACGTAACTATATTATTGCTGTAATGCGCAAGCATTTTGAAAACTATGGTTATCAACCTATTGAAACACCAAGCTTTGAAAACTCTGATACCTTGATGGGAAAATATGGTGAAGAAGGCGACCGTTTAATTTTTAAAATATTGAATTCTGGTGATTATTTAGATAAAGTTCCTTTTGAAGAACTACAAACAATAAACTACAAACAACTAACCGGTAAAATCTCTGAAAAAGCACTTCGTTATGATTTAACGGTGCCGTTTGCTAGATATGTGGTGCAACACCAAAACGAAATTGAATTTCCGTTTAAACGCTATCAAATTCAACCCGTTTGGCGTGCTGATAGACCTCAAAAAGGACGTTTCAGAGAATTTTATCAATGTGATGCTGATGTGGTTGGTTCTACGTCGTTATGGCAAGAAGTAGAGTTGGTGCAATTATACGACGCTGTTTTTGCCGATTTAGGATTGAAAGGTGTTACCATAAAAATTAATAACCGTAAAATTTTATCTGGAATTGCTGAGGTAATTGGCGCTTCTGATAAGTTGATTGATTTTACGGTGGCATTGGATAAGTTGGACAAAATAGGCGAGGAAGGAGTTAAAAAAGAAATGCTTGAAAAAGGAATATCCGAAACAGCTTTAGAAAAAGTGCAGCCATTGTTTAACTTCACTGGAACAATTGATGAAAAATTAGCAAAACTTTCAGCATTACTTTCTAATTCAAATGAAGGAATGAAAGGAGTTGAAGAGTTGCGATTTATATGTGATAACGTTTCAAAATTAGGTTTACAGCAAGCCAATTTAGACTTAGATGTAACCTTAGCACGCGGGTTAAATTATTATACAGGTGCAATTTTTGAAGTATCTGCACCAAAAGAAGTAGCAATGGGTTCCATTGGTGGTGGTGGAAGATATGATGATTTGACAGGGATTTTTGGTTTAAAAAGCATGAGTGGCGTTGGTATTTCTTTTGGGTTGGATAGAATCTATTTGGTTTTGGAAGAACTGAATTTATTCCCAGAAACAGTTTCAAATACTACGCAAGTTTTGTTTTTAAATTATGGTGAAAAAGAGGCTTTTCAAGCAATGAAAATTATTACTGCCTTAAGGAAGGAAAATATCAAAGCAGAATTATATCCTGATCCTGCAAAAATGGACAAGCAGTTTAAACACGCAGAGCGCAGAGGAATAAAATATGTAGTGAAAGAAACTAATGATTCAATATGTGTTTTAAAAAACCTCCAAAATGGAGAGCAAAAAGAGGTTTCTATTTTAGAATTATCTTCGAGTTTAAAATAAAAAAATCCCTGCCATGGCAGGGATTTTTTAGATTTGGGGCGTCAAAAAAAATTATAAAATACTATTTGATTAGGATTTTCTTGCTAATGTTACCGTTATCGGTAATTACTTTCACGATATAAGTACCAGTGCTCATACCTTTTGTAGAGAATTCAATGTTGTTTTGGTCTTGGTTTTCTACATTCCAAGTTTTTACTTGTTGACCAATCATATTGAATACTAAAACGCTTTTTACAGTTGATTCTAATGAGTTGTTTTTAACGTTAATTGTATTGTTAACAATTGAGTTTGAAACAACAATTTCGCTTGTTTGTTCGTTATCATTAGTTCCTAAAGATGAGCTTCCGTCAGTAAATCTTAAAGAGAAACGATTTTCATATGTTCCAGCAGGAAGATTAATTTGGAAATTTTGATCTTTAATACTGTTGTAAGTGTTAGTCACGTTATCAAAAATGTAAACTTCTTGATTGTTATCTATGTTTATTTTTTGGTCTACCATGAAAGTCACATTTCCAGCTACAGCATTTTTAACTCCTAATGGATAAATGTTGTCAACATTAAAGTAACCTTCACCGCTAATGTTTAATTTATTGGTTCCATTAAGGAAGTACATATCATTTGATAAAGTTTCAATACTTAAAGCATCATATCCATTATCATATCCGCTAGTTGCGTTATCATTCATAAAACCTAATAATATTTGTCTGTGATAGTTGTCAGCAGAGTTATATCCTAATCTGATTTTCATGAATTGCTCTTCTGTGAAATTATCTTCAGAATTATTATTAGCAACATCAGCGTTAGCAAAATTTGTATTATTTGTTCTAAACAAATTAAACGAGTTCGCGTTATCTTCTTTAACAAACAAACGTTGAGAGTTATTGAAAGTAATTGTACCACCAGCTGCAGAACCAGTTACAAAGAAACCTTGTCCAACTGGGATAAATCTTTTAGCAACTTTTGAGCTAGAACCTAATCCGCTTACACCAGCTGGAGCAACTGGAGCAGTTCCGCCTGTTTTGGTATAAGTTGCATATCCTCCTTGATATTCAACTGTATTGTGAGAACTATTTGTACTATAGTGTTCCCAGAAATATAATGTTCCAACAATACTTGAAGCGTTATCATCAATGAATTTATTAGCATCGATTGCAGAAGCATATGGATTACCAGATAGATTCAAGTTATTTGCAGCCACAGGAGAATTTATTGTGCCATTGTTTGGCTTACCAACAAAAGTATAATTTTGGTTAGATGTAGCAGCACTACTTCCTTTTAAAGTATATCCTTGTCCTGCTAATAAACTTCCATTTTGACCTACTGCAGACCAATTTGCATAGTTATTACTGATGTTTTGAAATTTAAAAATCCAGTAACTACTTAATGTGATTGGTGATGTCGCAGAACTATTAATACCAGTTGTCCACAATAAATTTTGAATATTATTTGGGTTTGTACCGTCTTTCATAACACCTGCTACTGTATAACCATGATTGATAGTAGAGTTATTGATTGAACTTACAGGTGAAGACCAATAATTGTAATTAAATTTATTAGATTGACCTTGTTGATCTCTTTCAACAGAACCAGCACTAGTTACATCTAAATCACTATCAGTAGTTTGAACTAATTGAGATTTTCCAACTAAATCAATTTTTCCATCAAGTTTTAAATAATGTGAAACTTCAATTTTAGAGTCATTTGTGGCGCTAATGGTGTTAGAGTTGACTAATAATCCTAATACTACTTTGTTTCCAGATGAATCTAAGTTATGATTTGTTTTTACAATATTCCAATCAATCGGAGTTGTGTTATTAACAATTGATAAACTGTAAGGCATTTGTTGGATACTTCCATTTAACCAACTAGTTGTATCATACCATAATCCGTTAGCAGCGCTTTCATAAGGCTGAGGAGAAGATTGTATAGTGATTGTAGTTTTAGTTGGTAAAAATACATTTCCTCTATTTTTGCTTAGCGAATCATCGTTTATATGAGTTCCTATAAATGAATTCATAGAATAATATGCTTGAAGATTGCTCCAATTTAAAGTACTAACATCATTTTTAGTTATACTATTTGGTATGATTGTTCCTTTAGTAACGCTTCCATCTTGAAGTATTTCTTGATTCATAATAAATCTTACTTCAGTTATTGATAATGCTTTGTTCCAAAGTCTGAATTCATCAATATCACCTTTAAAGTAATTTCTTGTATCAGATTTAGTTCTGTATTCTGCACCAATCGACATATAGTTTGTGTTAGAAGCCGGAGCAGTTGATGCTACAGTTGAATCTAAAACACCATCAATATATAATTTTATTGAACCACTAGAGTAAATGATAGCTACGTTATGCCATTCATTATTTGGTAAAACAGTATTTGAAGTTAATGTTGTTCCACCACTCCAAGAAACGTTTACTTTATTGTTTGATGACAAAAATACTCTATAACCAGTGGTTCCGTTGAATTTTGAAACAATAGTTCTATCATTTGAAAGTGAATTAGCTCCAGTTGGTCTAACCCAAGTCATCATTGTAAAAGGACTGCTTAAATTGTTTACAGCTTCCATTTTCATGATATTTGATGTTCCATCAAATGTTGCATGTCTTGTATATTTACTTTCATGAGCAATTCCAAATGTGAAATATTTGGTTCCATCAAAGTCATAATCAGTTTCTTGTTTAGTACTATTAGTTTTCAAAAATGTCATTTCAAGTCCTGTAGTGAATGAAGCATCGCTAGCAACAACCATTACATAGGCGTCATTTCCAGAAAGAGCAGGTAAATTTGCAAGAGCTGAAGTTAATACTGAAACTTTTGTAGTAGCAACGTCTCCACCAGTTTCAACAATTTTCCATTTTCTGTTTAAAACCTCAGTTGAAGTTGTAACACCTGAAGTACCACCAAATGTGAATATTACTGGA
Organism: Flavobacterium sp. PMTSA4; assembly: GCF_032098525.1. Taxonomy (NCBI): domain Bacteria; kingdom Pseudomonadati; phylum Bacteroidota; class Flavobacteriia; order Flavobacteriales; family Flavobacteriaceae; genus Flavobacterium; species Flavobacterium capsici. Next base: position 1,479,936 of record NZ_CP134890.1, on the reverse strand, counting down.
GTTCCTGAATTGTTCATGTTTGCACCATTATCACCCCAAACAAGATATTTTTTATCAGTATCAAATACATTTGTATTTGCTGTATTAGTTGTAGCTACAGTTCCTAATCCAATAGTTACAATTGAATTTGCATTAACACTTTTTGATTGTTTTTGATTAAGCTTTGAAGCATCATCTCTTCCAATTCCGGCAATATCATTGTTAAAACCAGCATTTGTTGATGCATTCCAAATTATAGTTCCATCAGAAGCAAGATAATTCTGTGAAGTACCATTTACTCCTAAAGTTATTCCGTATTTAATTCCTAAATAACTTTCAATTTTAGTTCTTTCAGTTGCATCATTTTTTCTAGAACTGAATGTGATAACTTCAGCAACTCTACCATCTAAACTTCCATCCCAAGCTTCACTTCTTCCTATCCAATATTGACTATCATAAATATTTCTGTGTTTAGAAGCGTTAACTTCAGTAGTTGCAATATTGTTAGAGTTATAATATAACTGCATCCCTGTATTACCGGAATTATTTCTAATGTTAATAATTCCAGGACTATTGTATTGAGTAGTTGTACTAACTTGAGCAGTACCATATGATGTAGTTGTTCCTGAGGTATATGACAATACTTCGTTTGTAAATCTAGTATCAACATTACCATATGAAATTCCAGATTTTGCGTTTTGAGCACATGGTGAACTTTTTCCTCCAAAAACATCCATACTGTTTAATGCAGATGTTACTGTAACATCTGGAATAACCACAACAAAAGTATCTTCTGAATAGTATCCATTAGTTCCTTTTAAATATTGTCTTGAGCTACTTAAATCTGTATAAACTTGAGATGGACTGTTATAAGGGTTTGTAAAATCAACAACGGCATTAAAATTAATATTATAATTTGCATTGTTACGATATACTGGAGCACCAACTGCTGTAGGTTTTATTGCATTTGCACCTTTCGCTTGTGTATACCAAGTTGTTACAGGAGTATTATCGGCAACTGTTGTTGTTCCGTTTAATAAATCTGAACGTAACCATAGTTGTAAATCAGATGTTACTCCACCTGGACCATTTGTAAGAGTAGAAGGTAAAGCATTTACTGGCCATTTAATGATAACTTTTCCATCAGCACCGCGTCCGCCAGTTCCTTGGTTAACACCATTGTTACCATTTCTACGTCCGCCGCCGCCGCCGCCGCCTGGAGCAATTCCTGGAGAACCATCACCATTAGGATTTGTGTATCCATTTCCGCCATTTCCACCACTACATACCGCTATTGCACCTAAACTTGTAACAGCATCAACACCCATATTTTCACCAGCTTCTGCACCAGCACCACCACCACCACCATAAGATCCACTTAAGCCGTTTGCTCCATTTCCACCTCTAGATGTAATATCACCAATAGAACTTGATTCACTACCGCCAATTGCACCTGTTGTAACATTATTAAGTGCAGTTTTCCCCCCTTTTGCTAAAAATGTAGATTGATTAATAAACCATGAATCACCACCGTCCGAAACAGTTGTTGCTCCTAATCCAACATTTACGGTATAAGTATTGCCAGGTATAACTGGTATTGACTTTGCTGAATAAGCGCCACCTCCGCCACCTCCGCCAACGTTACCTATGTTTAATCCATCACCACCTTTTCCACCACCGCCCCAAGCTTCAACAGTAACTTGATAAACACCTGCAGGAACAGTAAATGTGCCAGAAGAAGTAAACGTTTGAGAAGTAATTGCTAAAACTTTAGTAGCTATAGTTGTTGTACATGGTGATGTTCCTGTAGCAGTTAAAGTTAATGTAATACCTCCTTGAGTTAAACTAGTAGTAATATCTGCAGCACTAGGTGTATAAGTACATGCAGTCAATGAATTTGCATTAGTGAAAGTTCCTGTGCCACTTGAAGTCCAAACAATTGAAGTATAATTAGAAGCGCTAGAATTTGCTGTAATATTTACTGTACCACAAGTTGAACAAGTAGCAATATCTGAACCTGCATCAACCATTGGAGCAGATACTAATGTTATTGTTTTAGATGAAGTAATATTTGGACAACTTGAATTTGAAGCTGTAAGAGTAATTATTACACTTCCAGAAGCAATATCAGCTGCACTAGGCGTATAGGTACAAGTTGTCAATGAGTTTTGGTTTGCAAATGTTCCTGTACCATTAGAAGACCAAGTAACTATACTTTGATTTGTTGCACTTGCTCCAGATGTTACATTTATTGATGTATTTGAGGAACATTCTGTAAATGATGCACCAGCAAGGGCAGTCATAGTTTGGTTAATGATTAGATTTTTTGTAGAAGTTGCTGGAGCACAAGGAGCGTTTCCATTAGCAGTAAGTGTTAACGTTACAGTTCCAGCTGAAATATCAGCAGCACTAGGAGTATAGGTACATGTTGTTAATGAATTAGCATTTGAAAATGTGCCTGAACCGTTTGAAGTCCAGATAACTGAATTATAATTTGAAGCACTTGCACCAGTTGTTATATTTACTGCACCACTAGTAGAACAGGTGTTTATAGTTGATCCCGCAATGCTAGTAGGTTGAGAACTAATAGTTAAGGTTTTAGTAGAGGTAGCATCTGCACAACCTGCATTTGAAGCAGTAAGAGTAAAAGAAACACTTCCAACTAAAACATCAGTTGCACTAGGGGTATAAGTACATGCTGTTAAAGAATTTGGATTAGTAAATGTTCCAGAACCATTAGATGTCCAAATAACATTTGTTTGATTGGTAGCACTAGAACCAGTAGTAATATTTATAGAACCTGTTGAATAGCAATTTGAAAAATTTGAACCTGCTATTGCTGTAGGACCAAGATTTATAATTAGGTTTTTAGTTGAACTTACAGAAGTACATGGAGAATTATTGGCTGTAAGTGTTAAAGTCACTATACCCGCTGTAATGTCAGCTGCACTTGGAGTATAGGTACATGCTGTTAAAGAATTAGCATTTGAAAAAGAACCTGTTCCACTAGATGTCCACAAAATAGAAGTATAGTTAGCAGCACTTGAACCTGCTGTTATATTTACAGCACCATTTGTCGAACAAGTATTTATTTGTGTTCCAGCTAGACTTGTAGGAGGAGATTTAATAATAACTGTTTTAGTTGAAGTTGCTTGAGAACATCCTGGGTTTGAAACTGTAAGATAAAAAATTACATTTCCTGTTGATAAATCTGTTGCACTTGGATTGTATGAACAATTATTTAATGAATTAGCATTAATAAAAGTACCAGTTCCGTTTGAAGTCCATGTAACTGATGTATAATTTAATGCAGAAGCGTCAGTAGCAATATTGATATTTCCTGATGTGTAACAAGTTGTAAAATTTGCTCCTGCATACACAACAAGTGGTTGTGTAATGATTAAGTTTTTAGTTGCAGTCACATCTGAACAAGGCGCATTCCCAAAAGCTGTAAGAGTCAAAATAACAGTTCCAACTGAATTATCAGCAGAGCTTGGTGTATAGGTACAATTTGTTAAAGAGGTAGCATTTGTAAAGGTACCTGTTCCATTAGAAGTCCATAAAACAGACGTATAATTAGAAGCACTGGAACCAGCGGTTATGTTAACAGCACCAGAAGATGAACAAGTGTTTATTTGAGCTCCAGCATTAGCTGTAGGAGCTGAAATAATAGTAATAGTTTTATTAACATTTATGTCTGAACAACCTGAATTTGAAGCTGTAAGAGTGAAAGTCACATTGCCTGTTAAAATATCTGTTGCACTTGGAGTGTATGAACAATTATTTAATGAATTAGTATTAATAAAAGTACCTGTGCCATTAGAAGTCCATGTAACAGAAATATAGTTAGATGCAGTTGCATCTGAAGAAATATTAAAATCTCCAGAAGAGTAACAAATTGTGAAATCAGCACCAGCATCAGCTACAATTGGTTGACTAATAGTTAAGTTTTTAGTAGCAGTTATACTTGCACAAGGAGCGTTTCCATAAGTTGTAAGAGTTAAAACAACGCTTCCTGCTGTAATATCATCTGCACTTGGAGTATAAGTACAATCAGTTAAAGAATTAGAGTCAGAAAAAGTACCTGTACCATCAGATGACCATTCAACAGATGAATAGTTGGTTGCATTTGAACCCGCGGTTATATTAACAGCACCATTAGACGCACATGTGTTAATTTCAGTACCTGCATCAACAGTCGGAGATTGGATTATGGTTATAGTTTTAGTAGCATTTACGTCTGAACAACCTGAATTTGAAGCTGTAATTGTAAAAGTTACATTACCTGTTGATATATCAGTTGGACTTGGTGTATATTTACAATTAGTTAATGAATTTTCATTTGTGAATATACCTGTTCCATTTGAAGTCCATATAACTGAAGTATAGTTGGATGCAGTTGCATCAGTTGCAATATTTAAATCCCCAGAAGAGTAACAAGTTGTGTAATCAATACCTGCATCAACTACAACTGGTTGGCTAATAATTAAATTTTTAATAACTGTTGTACTAGCGCAAGGTGAGTTTCCATAAGCAGTTAGAGTTAAAATAACACTTCCTGCTGTAATATCATCAGCACTTGGAGTATAGGTACAATCAGTCAAAGAATTAGAATCAGTAAAACTACCAGTACCATTAGAAGACCATTCAACATAAGAATAGTTAGTTGCATTTGAACCAGCTGTTATGTTAACAGCTCCAGTAGAGGAACATGTGTTAATTTCAGATCCAGCATCAGCTGTTGGAGATGAAATCATAATGACTGTTTTTGTAGAAGTTATGTCTGAACAACCTAAATTTGAAGCTGTAAGAGTAAAAGTTACGTAACCTGTTGAAATATCTGTTACACTTGGTAAATAAGTACAAGTAGTTAATGAATTTTCATTTGTTAGAGTACCTGTCCCATCTGAAGTCCATGTTACTGAAGTGAAGTTAGATGCAGTTGCATCTGTTGCAATGTCAAAATCTCCTGATGTATAACAGGTGTAAAAATTAGCACCAGCATCGGCAACAATAGGTTGACTGATAATTAAATTTTTAGAAGCAGAAGAACTTAAACATGGAGCGTTTCCATAAGCTGTTAGAGTTAAAGTAACACTTCCTGCTGTAATATCATCAGCACTAGGAGTATAAAAACAATCAGATAATGAATTTGAGTTAGTAAAAGTTCCAGTTCCACTTGATGTCCATTCTAAAGATGTATAGTTTGAGGCACTCGAGTTATCAGTTACGTTAATTGATCCGTTCGAAGAACATGTGCTCATTTCTATTCCTGCATTTGCTACAGGTGCATTAACTAAAGTTAAGTTTTTGTTGGATGTTGCATCCGCACAACCTGTGCTTGTAGAAGTCAGAGTTATAGTTATATTCCCAGCAATTATATCATCTGAACTTGGGGTATAGAAACAATTTGTTAATGAATTTGGATTTGTAAAAGTTCCAGTTCCATTTGAAGTCCATGTAACAGAAATATAATTTGAAGCACTTGAACCAGATGTAATTGGAATTAATAAATCTGACGAACAAGCTACTATATTATTTCCTGCATTTGCAGTAGAAGGTAGATTAGCAGTAACACTTGTAGTATTAAATGAATTTATACTGTTACTACAATTTGATGATGAAAGATTAGTAATAGTTATGTTAGTTACACCAATGTTTAAAATAGGAGTAGAAAAAGTACCTGACCCAGGGTTTCCTGCTACGAAATTCATTGTTGAAGTGTTTCCTGTTGAATTTGTAGCTCCACTTAAATTAAAAGTTACCGTGTAAGTTCCTGTTCCTAAATTTGATGAATTTAAATTTACTAATGCAGATGAACCTACACATATAGGACTATTTGATGTCGTTGCATTTGTTAAAGAATATGTTGGACAAGTATAAGTGATAATCATATATCCATTAGCACCATTTCCTCCAGAAGAATTTTTGGTACCACCACCACCACCACCACCATAATTTGTCAATGATGATAAACCAACACCTGTCGGCGAAGTAGTTCCATTACCTCCAGCACCAGCGTTTCCACCTCCAGCACTTCCACCAGTTGGTACAGATCCAATTCCACCATTACCTGAAGTACCAGCAGCTCCACCGCCACCACCACTTCCTTGGCCGTTAAGTCCAGCACCACCAGCACCACCATTAAAAGTAGATCCTGTTCCTCCTGTTCCTCCAGCACCACCATTTGAATAGCCAAATCCACCAATTCCACCGTTTGCAGTAATTGTTGTTGAGCCAAAAGTAGCAGTTGTATTACCACCATTACCACCATTTGGAGACACACTAGATGTAGAACCTAATCCTAATGTACCTATTGTTATAGTGTAGGTTGTTCCGGCTGAAACAGAGATTGAAGTATTTTTTGAAAATCCGCCGCCGCCGCCGCCGCCGCCGCCATCTTTATTTGATGTGCCGCCATATCCGCCGCCGCCGCCAGCTCCATAAGCTTCAACTTGAATTGTACTAACTCCTGCAGGAGGAGTAAAAGTACCTGAAGTTGTGTATATTCTTTGTGTTTGTGTGTATCCAATATTAATTACAAATAATGTAATCAACATTATATACCAATTTTCCAATCTAATTTGCATTTTTTCCATAACTCAAATTTTAAGATATGTTATTTTATTTTGTTTTGACATTTCAAATTTATACAAAACATTAAAAAAATCGACAAAAAGCATTAAAAAATCGATGAAATGCACTTTTAATTAAAATATTTATGATAAATATTACAATAATTAAATATTTTTTTTGAAAGAAATATAGATTAAATGCAAATTTAATCGACAAAATACATCGTTAATGTATTATAATAAGATAAATAGTAAGTAAAAAATGGATATAAAAAAACTCCACCTTAAATTTAAGATGGAGTTTTAATGTAGCGAGAGGGAGATTTGAACTCCCGACCTCAGGGTTATGAATCCTGCGCTCTAACCAACTGAGCTACCTCGCCATTAGTTAGCGGGTGCAAATATAAAATTATTATTAATGGTTGCAAACATTAATTGTGTATTTTTTTTATTTTTAAAAAACGTTTTTTTTTTGATAGATAATTCTATATATTTCCCAAAATTTAAATCAAAGTATGGAAACTAAAATTAGATATGAGTTAGAATTTCCAATAAATTCATCACCTCAATTATTATATCAATATATTTCAAATCCTTCAGGTCTACAAGAATGGTTTGCTGATAAAGTGAATTCGAGAGGAGAATTTTTCACTTTTATATGGGATGATGTTGAAGAATTTGCAAGATTGGCTTCTAAAAAAAGTGGCGAAAAAGTAAAATTTAAATGGGTTGATGAGGATAAAAAAGATACAGACTTTTATTTTGAATTGAGAATATTAGAGGATGAAATTACTAAAGATGTTTCTTTATTGGTTGTTGATTTCGCTCCTGAAGATGAAATTGAGGAAGCAAAATTATTGTGGGAAAATCAAGTTTCCGATTTAAAACACGTGATAGGCTCAAACTAAATTATAAGAATAACTTATATTTGCACCGTTTTGTATTAATTGCAAAGCGGTTTTTTTATGGTAAATTTTAACGGTACATTAGTTGATTCAGATTTTCAAATTTCAAATTCCAATCGTTCTTTTTTATTTGGTGATGGTGTTTTTGAGACGATGAAAGTTGTAAACGGGAAAATACTTTTTTTTGAAGATCATTATTTTAGATTAATGGCTTCAATGAGAATTGTTAGGATGGAAATTCCTATGAGTTTTACATTAGAGTATTTAGAAAATCAGATTATGATTTTAGTGAATGAATTAAATTTGAATAATTCTGCTCGTGTTAGATTCACAGTTTATAGGAATGAAGGAGGTTTTTACAGTCCGCAAACTAACTCAATTTCTTTTGTTATTCAGGCAACTGATTTAGAAAGCAAAGCCTATTTTATTAAAGATAAAAAATTTGAAGTTGATTTATATAAAGATAATCACATTCCAAAACAACTATTATCAACTCTTAAAACTACAAGTAAAATAACTCAAGTTGTTGCTAGCGTTTTTGCTAAGGAAAATGAATTTGATTCTTGTATAATGTTAAACGACGAAAAGAATGTTATTGAAACAATTTCTGGAAATATTTTTATGCTCACTAATTACAGATTAATTACTCCACCAATTTCAGATGGTTGTCTAAATGGAATTATGAGAAAACAAATTATTCAGTTATTGAAATTATTTCCTGAAATTGAATTCAAAGAAGAAAGCATTTCGCCTTTCGATTTGCAAAAGGCAGACGAATTATTTATTACAAATGTGATTGCAGGAATTCAACCTATTTCAAAATATAGAAAAAAAGACTTTGGAAGTGTTTTTTCAGAAAGGCTATTGGAAAAATTAAACCAATCAATATCTATTAATTAAGTATAGGATTTTCTGGAGCATTAGACCATATTAAATAATCACCACCAAGTTCAATAATCTTTTCTTTCCAAAAATCACTAACAGATTTTTTTAAAATTTTGTTTCCGTGATTGTTTTTAATGACAATCCATGAGCTAGCAAGCATTTCATTTTCTAATTGATTGCTTTCCCATCCTGAGTATCCAAGAAAGAAACGGATATTGTGTTTTTTGATTTCGTTGTTGTTGATTAAATTTTTTGTAGTTTCAAAATCACCACCCCAAAATATTCCATTAGAAATTTCAATACTATTGGGTATAAGTTCAGGAACATTATGAATAAAGTACAAATTGTCTTGTTCAACTGGACCACCATTATAAACGGTGAAATTTGAATTTACTTCAGGAATCAAATCATGTATAGAATAATCCAATGGTTTGTTAATGATAAAACCCACAGAGCCATCATTATTATGGTCTGCTAACAATATAACAGAACGATTAAAAGATAAGTCACCAATTATTGAAGGTTCTGATATAAGTAGAGTGCCTTTTTTTAATTTTTCTGAAATCATTTTCCATCAAATTTTGATTAAAATTAGGAAAAAGTATTTGTAAAAGCTAATCAATACCTAAAAAAAACAAAAAAACCACATCAATTGATGTGGTTTTAAAATATTTTTAGTGAAACTAATATTAGTTTACTGCACCATCTAATTCAGCACCAGCTTTAAATTTAACTACATTTTTAGCTTTGATTTTGATAGTTTTTCCAGTTTGTGGATTTCTTCCATCTCTTGCAGCTCTTTTAGATACTGACCATGATCCGAAACCTACTAAAGAAACTCTTCCTCCTTTTTTCAAAGTTCCACTTACATTTCCTAAAAATGATTCTAAAGCCAATTTTGCAGCAGCTTTTGTGATACCAGCGTCAGCTGCAATTGCATCGATTAATTCTGATTTGTTCATAATAATAGTTATTAATTGTTGGTTAAACATTAAGTTATAATAAACAAAATTAATAGGAATTCCTTACCACGCAAGAGATTTGGGGTTTTTTTGACTTTTTTGTTGATAACTTAAAACATTTGTTGATAAACCTATGCTTTTTGTCGATGATTTTGCTTTGACTGCCTTATTTTGCTTGTGCTAGACCAGAAAATTGAATGCCATTTAGCAATTCTGAAGTGTTCATTTTCTTTTTCCCAGGAAATTGTAATGAGTTTATAAAAATAAATCCATTTTTAACGGCAACTTTTATTTCTTTTTTAGATGAAATAATTTTGCCGATTTCTAAATGATGTTTTTCTTCAATATAATTAGCATCATAAATTTTTACGTTCCATTCATTATTTCCATCAACAAAAAAACACCAAGCACATGGATATGGAGATAGTCCTCGAATTAAATTATGAATTTCAGTTCCTGTTTTAGTCCAATCAATTTTACAATTTTCTTTGTTGAGTTTATAAGCAGTTTTTATTCCGACAGTATCTTTTTGAATTGTAGTTTCAATATTTCCATTTTCTATTAATGAAAGTGTTTTTACAACAGCATCACTTCCTAATAACATTAATCTATCATGTAATTCTCCAGCATTTTCATTTGGAGTAATTTCAATTTCTTCTGATAGAATCATTGCGCCAGTATCAATTTTTTCATCAATAAAAAAAGTTGTTACCCCAGTTTTTGTTTCGCCATTAATAATCGCCCAATTTATAGGCGCAGCTCCACGGTAATTTGGCAACAAAGACGCGTGTAAATTAAATGTACCATATTTTGGCATTCTCCAAACTACTTCAGGAAGCATTCTGAAAGCAACAACAACTTGAAGATTTGCATTCAATTTTTTTAATTCTTCCAAAAAACTTTCATCTTTTAGATTTGTTGGTTGCAATAACTTCAAATTATTTTCAAGAGCAAATTCTTTTACGGCTGAGTATTTTATCTTTTGTCCTCGACCAGCAGGTTTGTCAGCAGCAGTAATTACACCAACAACTTCATAATTATTTTTGATGATTGTTTCTAAAATCCCAACAGCAAATTCGGGTGTTCCCATGAAAACTATTCGTAGTTTTTCCATCTATTTCTTTTTTAACGAATATAAATTATTCGGTTTAATCGTTATTATGTCTTCTTCCATTAAAGTTTGTAGTGCAAAAATAACATCATCTTCTTTTGATTTAGTATTCTTTTGAATTTCTCTTGAACTTAAATCATCTTTTTTTAAAAATTCAATGATTTTGGTAATCAAATTTGAATTATCTTTTTTATGGGTTTCTTTGTTTATGCAATAGGAACAAATACCACAATCTTGCTCAACAGTTTCACCAAAATAGGCGAGAAGTGTTTTGTTTTTACATTCTTTATTATTGGTTGCATATTCAATTACAGATTTAAGCTGTTGAATTTTTAAAGAATTAATTTGCTCTAATGATTTGGTAACACGATTAATCGTTCTTTCATCTTCTCTTACTTCATTGAAAGTAATTATTGAATCATTTTTTTTGGAAATTAATTCAATGATGTTTTTTTCTTTTAATTTTTCTAAAAGTCTTAGAACTTTTTCTTCTGATGAATTTGATTTTTTTGAAATCAGTTTAAGATTAAAATTAGTTTGCAGATCATAAATGCCAGGATAGGTTCTTAAAATTGTTAAAATGATTTCTTCATCATTTGAATTCAAACTAATGTATCGAATTAATTCTTTTGAAGATATTAGAAATTGAATTGTTATTTTTTCTGAAAATTCTTGATTGAAAGTAATGATTCCCTGATTGTCTAAAAATTGTAAAGCATTATAAGTTTTCAAAGAAGGTAAATCATATTGGATGCAAAATTGATGAAAATTAAAATTAAATTGTTCATTAATTCCTTCACCATAAGCTATTCTGAGAAAATTGCATAATTTGTTGAAAACCAAATTTAGAAAATCTTTATCCGGTAAAACATAAATGAATTGTGATTCAGCATGAATTAAATCAGATGGGTTTGCTAATAAAACTGCAAATGATTTATCTCCATTTCTGCCTGCACGTCCTGCTTCTTGATAATAATTTTCTAAATTACTTGGTAAATGTAAATGAATTATTGTTTTTACATTGGCTTTGTCAATTCCCATTCCAAAAGCATTTGTAGCAACCATAACTTGAACTTTTTCATTCATCCAAAGTTTCATATGGTTTTCTTTATCTTTTGGAGTTAATCCGCCGTGATAATAGGTAGAAGTAAAACCAAGATTATCTAATTGGTTTGAAATATCAATACATGATTTTCTATTGGTTACATATATAATAGAAGATTCTGGATTTTTTTTTAGGATTTGTTGAGCCAAATATATTTTATCTTCAACTTCAAAAACCATATAAGCCAAATTTTCTCTTGCAAATGATTTTGAAAATATTTGACAATCATTAAGTTCAAGTTTTTCAATAATATCATTTTGAACTCGCTGAGTAGCAGTAGCAGTCAAAGCCAAGAAAGGAATGCTTGGAAAATACTCTTTTAATTGGTTTATTTTTAAATATGCAGGTCTAAAATCATGTCCCCATTGTGAAACGCAATGTGCTTCGTCAATTGCAATTAGATTTAAAGGTAGATTTTTAATGCGTTCCAAAATCCAATCACTTTGCAAACGTTCAGGAGAAATATATAGAAATTTGTAATTTCCATACTGACAATTATCCAGTAATTCTATAATTTCGTTTTCATTTATTCCACCAGTCAAAGCAATTGCTTTTATTCCTTTGTTTTGAAGATTTTGAACTTGGTCTTTCATTAATGCTACCAAAGGAGAAATCACCAAGCATAATCCATCATTAATCATTGCTGGAATTTGAAAACAAATCGATTTTCCTCCGCCAGTTGGCATTAATGCAAAAGTATCTTTTCCTTCAATAACCGAATTGATAATGTCTTCTTGAAGTGGTCTAAAAGAATCGTGTTTCCAATAAAGTTTAAGGATTTCTAATGCTTTAGACATTTATAAAAGATAATTTCTTTGAGTTTATCAAAGCTAATGAAATTTAAAATAAATAAAAGAATAAAATTTAAGACAACTTATTTAAAATAAATTGAATCCTGTCTTCAATAGTGCCGGTTGGGACTTCAATTAATTCGTAGTTGTATTTTTTATAAGTTTCTTTCAGATGGTCGAAAATCAATTTTGCTTGTTCAAAATTTTCATAACGAGCTTCATCACTAATATAAATTTCTTCCCATGGCGGTAACACAAAGATTTTGGAATATTTAATATCAATACAAGCTTGATCAAAAAAAGCTGGGTAACTGTCACCAATATAATGCATATAAGCTAAAATGTCAGGAACACCACGGTCTAAAAAAACAATATCATTTGAATCTTGAATGGCATTTTCAAATTGTTTTTTTCTTCCTTCAAGCAAAAGTTCGCTGAACAAAAGTGGTTTTTCGAGAAATAATTGTTCAATTCCTTGTTTTTTGGCCTCCATAGTAATTTGTCTAGAAATTTCAGGAAAACATGAGTAACCTTGTTCGATTAGTCCATCGATTATAGTTGTTTTTCCAGTTCCTGGTCCGCCAGTAATTACAATAATTTCTTTTTCCAAAATTTTGAAATAAGCCGCAAATTTATTGAAAGTATTTAAAATAACCTTTTTAATACATCGATATATTTTAAAGAAATTAATTTAGGTAAATAATGAGTAATTATTAATTGTAATTCCAAAATAGTATATTTGCGTATAATTACCTCAAATGGATAAGAAAACAGAAGAATTTTACATTAGACTTAAAGAAGAATTAAATAATACTTCCAATTGGCCAAGTGAATATTTATATAAATTTATAGTTCCAACAGATCCCAAAAAAATTGAAGAAGTAGAAAACGCTTTCGATAATATGGGTGCTGTAATACAAACACATCAATCAAAAACTGGAAAATATACAAGTTTATCAGTAAATGTTACAATGAAAACACCTGATGATGTTGTAGAAAAGTATATTGAAGTTTCTAATATTGATGGTATAATTTCACTTTAAAGATGAATCAAAAATATATAAAAGAAAACGCTAATGATGTAGTTCATCATTTAGAATATAATGCAGAACGTCCACATTTAATTATTCCTGAATATGGTCGTCATTTACAAAAATTGATTGATCAGGCAACTGTTATTGAAGATAGAGATGAGCGAAACAAAGCTGCAAATTATATTATTCAGGTAATGGGAAGTTTAAATCCTCATTTACGTGATGTTCCTGATTTTCAACATAAATTATGGGATCAGATATTTATTATGTCTGATTTTAAATTGGATGTAGATTCTCCATATCCAGTTCCAACTCGAGAGGTAATAAATTTAAAGCCTGATAAATTAGATTATCCACAAAAAAACCCAAAATACCGCTTCTATGGTAATAATATTACCTACATGATTGATGTGGCTAACAGTTGGGATGATGGCGATATGAAAAGTGCTTTAATAAAAGTTATTGCAAATCATATGAAAAAATCTTTCCTTAGTTGGAACAAAGATACTGTAACAGATTCAGTGATTTTTGAACACCTTTATGAACTTTCAAAAGGGAAAATAAATCTACTGCAAAGCGATGAAGAATTATTAAATACATCTGATTTGTTGCGAACAAATAAAAAAACTTCTAATAAAAGTAATGTTCAAAATACAAAGAACAAGAATAAAAGTAAAAAACCCTTTCAACGTAAAAACAATTAATAAACTCAGAAATTTTCTTTAAACAAATGGGTACATTCAAAATAGAAGGTGGAATTCAATTAAAAGGTGAAGTACAACCACAAGGAGCAAAAAATGAAGCATTACAGATATTGTGTGCTGTTTTATTAACTCATGAAAAAGTAACAATAAACAATATTCCAGATATTATCGATGTAAATAAATTAATTACATTATTAGGTAATCTTGGAGTAAAAATTCAAAAAAATGGACATGGTTCTTTAACTTTTCAAGCAGATGAAGTAAATGTTGGTTATCTTGAAACAGAAGCTTTCAAAAAAGAAGGCGGAAGTCTTCGCGGTTCTATTATGATTGTTGGACCATTGTTAGCAAGATTTGGAAAAGGTTATATTCCAAAACCTGGTGGAGATAAAATTGGACGTCGTCGCTTAGATACGCATTTTGAAGGTTTTATTAATCTTGGAGCAAAGTTCAGATACGAAAGAGAAGATCATTTTTATGGCGTTGAAAATAAAGGAAGATTAAATGGAACCTACATGTTGCTTGACGAAGCTTCAGTTACTGGAACAGCTAACATTGTTATGGCTGCTGTTTTAGCAGAAGGAACAACAACAATTTATAATGCTGCTTGTGAACCTTATTTGCAACAATTGTGTAAAATGTTGAACTCAATGGGTGCAAACATAAAAGGTGTTGGTTCTAATATGTTAATTATAGAAGGAGTTGAATCACTTGGTGGTTGTACTCACAGAATTTTACCCGATATGATTGAAATTGGTTCTTGGATTGGTCTTGCGGCTATGACAAGAAGTGAGATTACAATTAAAAATGTTTCTTGGGATAATTTAGGAGTTATTCCAAATGTCTTTAGAAAATTAGGTATTACTCTTGAAAGAAGAGATGATGATATTTATATTCCTGCACATACAAAAGGTTATCAAATAAAAACAGATATTGATGGTTCAATTTTAACCATTGCCGATGCACCTTGGCCAGGATTTACACCTGATTTATTGAGCATTGTTTTGGTTGTTGCTACACAAGCTGATGGAGATGTGTTAATTCATCAAAAAATGTTTGAAAGTCGTTTATTCTTCGTGGATAAACTAATCGATATGGGCGCAAAAATTATGCTTTGCGATCCGCACAGAGCTGTGGTTATGGGACATAATTTTAAATCTCAACTAAAAGCAACAGTTATGTCTTCTCCTGATATTAGAGCTGGAATTTCATTATTAATTGCTGCGCTTTCTGCAAAAGGAACATCAACTATTCAAAATATTGAACAAATTGATAGAGGTTACGAACGCATTGATGAAAGACTTCGTGCACTTGGAGCCAACATTGTTAGAGTATAATTATAAAATGTAAAATGTATCTATATCCAAATTTCAATTTAAAGATTGAAATTTGGATTTTTTTTGGACTTTAATAACTTATGGAAACTTACATAATTGTCATTCTTTGTATTGCTTCTTTTTTCTCTGGTTTTGTTGATGCAATTGTTGGCGGCGGCGGATTAATTCAAACTCCAGTAACAATGATTATGCTTCCAAATCTTTCTGTAGCTAATGTAATTGGTAGTTTAAAAATTCCTGCTTTTAGCGGAACTAGTTTTGCAACTTACCAATATTTAAAAAGAGTTGATATAAATTGGCGATTACTTTTATTAATGGCAATTGTATCGTTTTGCTTTGCTTATTTAGGCTCAAATTTACTAACTATTGTAAGCAATGATTTCATGAAGCCTTTGTTGCTGTTAATTTTAGTAGGATTGGCAATTTACACGTTCAGAAAGAAAGATTTTGGACAATTCAGGCATAAAAATTTATCAGCTAATAAACAGTTGTTTTTTGCTTTATTGATAAGCATGCTTGTTGGTTTTTATGATGGATTTATTGGTCCAGGAACCGGTAGTTTCTTAGTGTTAGCTTTTGTTTCTGTTTTAGGCTTCGATTTTCTTCATGCTTCTGCAAATGCCAAAATGGTAAACCTTGCCACTAATTTTGGTTCGATATGTTTATTTGTTTCTAAAGGAAAAATAATTTGGGCAATCGCCATTCCAATGGCTTTTTGCAATGCTTTGGGTGGTTTTTTAGGATCAAAATTAGCCATCAAAAAAGGAAATTCATTTATTAGAATTTTCTTTTTAGCAGTAGTTATTTTGGCATTACTACGATTTGGTTATGATGTTTTCTTTGCTTAAAAACTTAAGCCAAACATAACACCATCACCTTGATAACCGCTTTGATAGGCGCGAATGTAATCAATTCTAAAAATTCTGAATTTACCAAAACCTAGATTACTAAAACCAACTGAAAATTCCTGATATGGATTTCGCTCCGGAATGGCTAGATTTTTAAAGCCAAGCATTAATTTTGATTGGAGTTTGTTTAGCAAAGGAATTTTGTTCATGATATATCCTTTATCATTATGCTCTAAATGAGTTTCAAAATAGCTATCATTAGTACTTGACGAATAATAAGGCAATAAATTGAATGAATTTGTCATATCACCGCGATTAAAATGCGTTTGATTTCCGTTAAAATGTTTATAATCTACAAACGAAATTCCATCGGCATTAAAAAACTTTCCACCTTTAATATTAATCGAAAGTTCGCCTTTGTTACCTAATATTAAGTTTTGAGTAACTCTGGCGGCAATTTTATCAAAATTGTATTGACTTTCATTTCCAGAGAAACCTTTTTCGTAGCCTAAAGAAAGTGTTGGATATTTATCGTTGCTAATGTTGTATTTTCCGTCAGGACGAGTAATGTACTGTTGTCCAAATTTTATTCTCGCACCAACAGTTAGTTTTGCTAAATTATGTTTTTCTAAAGCTGGAATAGAAAAATCAAATGGCAATAAAGGATTGTTTGAAGTATATAAATCATCCGATTTAATTACGGTATAATCGGTTGTGTTATACAGAGGTTTTCGCTCGGAATATTCCAAACCTAAACTCATATTCAACCCATTAAAAACTTCTCTTGAAAAATTAGCAGCAATATAATTTTTCTCATATAATTTCATGAAATTGTTTTTGAAGAAAAGCGTGCTAACTGTATTTACCAATTTAGAAATTGGTTCTTCTCTATTAAATTGTGTAGCAATGTTTCCGCCATAAATAGATAAATACGACTTCGATTTATTGTTTAGTTTAGCAGAAAAATAAGCAGTTGGTCTAAAAGCTTCATCTGAAAAACCATAGGCAACATTTGAACCAAATTGATAATACGTATTTTTATCTTCATTTCTTTTAAAGAACGATAAACCAACACTTGTATTCCAACCTTGAATTGTGTTAAATGAGGTATTCATAATTGGTCCATCATACGTTATTCTCCATTTTTTGAATGAATTTGAATAAGTATATCCATTTAAAACATCCATAAAATGAAACTTATTTCTCTTATCATCAATAGAATCTAAATACACTTGCGATTTCTTTTTTTCTTGTAAAGCATCTTTTTTAGTGTAATCTGTAATTTCTTCTTCGGTTAAAGGAACTGGTCTAATCGTATTCCAAAAAGAATCTTCTTTTTTGTTTGCATTTTCTTCAAAACGCAAAACTTCGGCAGTAAAAGTTTTTTTCTCAAATTTTTCAGGAAACTCAAAATTAGAAAACACATAAGTAAATCTTCCCGATATATTTACACCAAGCATTCCAGCATCAAAATCTAAGGTTTGAGTGTTTTTTGTCCAAATTTTAGTGTTGTTGTTATAACTAAAACTTTGCTTTAGAGTCAAAGTATTCAATGCAGGATTTTGAATTTGCTTTCCAGTAAATGTTACATCAACAGCATAAATTGCATACGAATCATCAACAATATAAATGTATCCAGACATTACAGGTTCTGTAGCTCTTTTTGGAAGTACTTTTATTTTATTAATTTGTTGTCTGTTCTCGGTAAAAAATGAACCTTCAAAAGTATATTTATAATAATTGAAGGCATTATCTGCAATTGGCGATACTACATTGGTGTCAAATTCTAAATAGTTGTCATAAAAATCAAAGTTGGCTGAAGCTGCGTTGTTAAAACTAAAACCATTATCATTTCCACTGACTTTTGAAGCAATAATTACTTCTTTCAATTTGTCTGGTTTTTGAAACGTTACTTTTGAGACAGTTTCTGATAAATACAAAATTCCACTACGAGTTGAATCTATCACTTCATCAAAGAAATCTAATTTTTGACCTAATATTTTTTTAGGCAAATTTTTAACTCTAAAAATTCCTCTTGAATAAAAATCAGCAGTATATCTTGATGCTTTTTCGGTGTTTATCTTTTTATTTTTTATAGCATTTCTAATGATTTCGTCAGCAGGATTAATTCCTTTGTCAATAATAACCTCATTTAGTGTAATGTTTTCTTCAAATAAGGTAACTTCTAAATCAATTGGCATATTTGAAATTTCAACAACTTGCTTTGAAGTTTTGTAACCTAAATATTGGAATAGAATTACATGCTTTCCCGGAGTTTTAATATTTAGTTCAAATCTTCCTAAATCATTAGTAGTTGTTGAATTATATGTGTTTTCTTCAAATATGTTTACAAAAGGCAATGGTTTTCCATCAACGTCTTTAACAACACCTTTTATTTGAGAATGAATAACTAACGAAAAAAAGAAAAGTAATAGCGTAAATTTTAATTTCATATGGCTTTGATTATTTAGATAAACGATTGTAAAGCTAATTCATAACTTTTCATTCCAAAACCAATTATTATTCCTTTAACATTTGGAGATAAAAACGAATGATGTCTAAACTCTTCACGAGCAAAAGTATTTGAAATATGTACTTCAATCACAGGTGTTGTAATTGCTTTCACTGCATCAGCAATACCAACAGAAGTATGAGTATAAGCAGCAGCATTCAATATAATTCCGTCATAACTAAAACCTACTTCTTGAAGTTTATCAATCAGTTCGCCTTCAATATTACTTTGATAATAGTCTAAATCAAATGTGTTATACTTTAATTTCAGTTCTTGATAAAAATCATCAAAAGTTTTGTTTCCATAAATTTCAGGTTCTCTTTTTCCTAATAAATTCAAGTTGGGACCATTGATAATAATTATCTTCATTGTGAGTATTTTTAGTAAAAGTAAAAAACCGCTATCATATTGACAACGGTTTTTAAATTAAAGTATATAAAAGTATGGGGCTAAAATTTGTAACCAACAGAAAATTGTATAACTCTATTGGTAACTTCGGCATCTTTATTAGCTTCAGTCAATCCAAGAACATATCTGCCTTGAACAAAAAAGTGTTCAGTAATATTATAACCTAAACCGCCAGCAAGAGCAAAATCAAACGTTTCACCTTCAAATTGATCCGAAACGCTTTCATTAACTAAGAATGAAAACTGTGGTCCAACTTCTAGACTTAATTTTTTGCTAATTAAATAAAACTTTGCCAAAACCGGAACCGTAAAATAGTTATAATTAATGTCTTTAAATCCTGCCTCATCAATTTTTGTTCCTTGTGATGAATAGAGTAATTCAGGTTGAAGCGATAAGTTTTCTAATAACTTGAGTTCAACTACAGCACCAAAATGAAAACTGGTATAGGTAGAACCACTAATATCATTTCCTTCTAGATTTGAAAAATTGGCACCAGCTTTTAAACCGAACTGAAACATTTGAGCGTTCATGCTTCCAAAGCTAAACACTACTGCTAATAATAAGATTGATTTTTTCATATAGTATTATTTATGTTCTTTAATTAACGTCTCATAGACAATTTTATTGTGATTGTAAATCATAATTAAAGGTTAAAATTGGATTTTTGACTCCAAATCGTTGTGTTTTCTAAAAATAAGGGAATTGTTAATTTAGAGTTGTCTACATGATAAATAATACATTTTCAACAAGATATAAAAACACAATTGTTAATAACCTTGTTAACAACTACAAAAACTGCTATTATTCTCAATAAAGTAAACTTATAACTTTGTTTATATTAATTTTAAAATTAAACAAACATGAAAAAAATTATTTTAACTATGGCAGCGGTATTTGCAATTTCATTTGCAAACGCTCAAGATTCAAAAGAAAGTTCAGAAGGATTTGCTAAAGGAGATTTGTACTTAACAGGTACTGCTGCTTTTGGTTCTGAAAAAACAGGTGATGCAAAAGTAGATGGTTTTACTTTGGCTCCAGGACTTGGTTATTTTTTATCTGAAAATTTAGCTTTAGAAGGTCAATTAATGTTCAATTCTGGTAAAGATGACGACGGCGCAGGTAATGAATTAAAAACTACAGGTTTTGGTATTGCTGCAGGTGTTAAATATTTCTGGACTCCAGCAAGCAAATTTTCTCTTTCTATTGGAGGTAACATTTCTTATATGTCAACTAAAGTTGATAATGGAGCGGGAGATGCAACGTTTAAAGAAATAGGTGTTAATGTACCAGTTGGTTTAAACTACTTCCTTTCAGATAGTTTTGCTTTAACATCTACTTGGGGTGGTTTAGGTTATTCTTCAAATGATAATGGAGGTAACGGAGCTGACAAAACTTCAGGTTTTAGCTTAGGTCTTGATATGTCAACTATTAACTTTGGTTTAATTTACAAATTATAATCTAAAGTAAATTTTTTTAAAACCTCTCAGAAATGAGAGGTTTTTTTGTTGGTATTATTTGTTAATAACCTTGTTAATAACTGCAAAGTGAGTTATTATTCTTATTAAACTAATCTTATAAATTTGTGTTTATAAATTTTAAAATTATAACAAACATGAAAAAAATCATTTTAACAATTGCTGCTGTTTTCGCTTTTGGTGTTGCTAGCGCACAAGATTTAAAGTATGGAGCAAAAGCTGGTCTTGACTTGCTTTCTGCTAAGTATGATGGTGCAGGTAGTGTATCTGCTACAGGTTTCTATGTTGGAGGTTTTGTAGAATTTGGAATAGCTGACAAATTTGCTTTGCAACCAGGGGTTAATTATCATGCAGCTTCAAAAGAGGGAGTTGATTTTAATTATATCAGTATTCCTGTTTTAGCAAAATACAATGTTGCTGAAAAATTCAATTTATTAGCTGGTCCATCTTTATTCTATAGTATGGATTCAGAAGATAATGATAAAACAAGATTTAATTTAGATTTAGGAGCTTCTTATGATATCACTGAAAATCTTTTCGTTGACCCAAGATATTCTTTAGGTTTAACAGGTGATGTTAAAGTTAGTCATTTTTTAATTGGATTAGGATATAGATTTTAATAAAATCTATTATAATTAGTAAAACCTCTCATTTCTGAGAGGTTTTTTTATTGCTTATCATTTTGTTTCTTTGTCAAATGAGTTGGAACAGTTACATCAAAAGTTTTCAAAACTATCTTAAAATTGAACGTGGATTATCAAAAAACACTATTGATAATTACACTTTTGATTTAGAAAAACTGTTATTGTATTTAGAAACAAATTCTATCAATGTTTCCCCAATAAGTATTAGTGACGAAACTATTCAACAATTTATATATTCCATTTCAAAAGTTGTAAATGCTCGTTCTCAAGCAAGAATTATTTCAGGTTTAAAAAGTTTTTTTAATTATTTAATTTTTGAAGATTATAGAAAAGACAATCCTTTAGAGTTGATTGAATCGCCTAGATTAGGTAGAAAGTTACCCGATACATTATCCATTCAGGATATTGATAATTTGATAAAAGCAATCGATTTATCTAAGCCAGAAGGTGAGAGAAATAAAGCCATTATAGAAACACTTTATAGTTGTGGTCTTCGTGTTTCTGAATTAATAAATTTGAAGATTTCTGATTTGTTTTTTGAGGAAGGATTTATCAAAATAACAGGTAAAGGAAACAAGCAAAGATTTGTTCCAATTGCTCCATTGACTCAAAAATTTATTAACTCTTATAAAAATAATATAAGAAACCATTTGCAAATTAACAAAAAATTTGAAGATACTTTATTTTTAAACAGAAGAGGAAATCAACTTACAAGAGCAATGATTTTTACAATCATAAAAGAATTAGCTCTTAAAATTAATCTTCAAAAAAACATTTCACCACACACTCTAAGGCATTCATTTGCAACACATTTGCTCGAAAATGGTGCTGATTTACGTTCAATTCAAATGATGTTAGGACACGAATCAATCACTACTACAGAAATTTATGTTCATTTAGATAGAAGTCATTTGAAAAAAACAATTTATGCATTTCATCCGAGAAAAGTGTAGTTAATCGATATTTTTTATATATTTGGTACGAATTTTACTTTCCCAAAGAGTGAAATTTGAAATTTATAAGATAAACTTAACCATACTATGAAATTATGTTACGAAAACCTTATGAAGAAAAAACCAAGGATATTTCTGGTTTGTTTTTTAAAAAACTAGTTTCAAAAATACCAGATTTATTATTTCAACTTTCGTTGTCACCAAATGGTGATTTGAGTTCACCTTTTTTAAATAAAGCAGTAATTCAATATTTTGAATTATCCAGAGATGAATTAAGAAATTTTGATTTAAGTCAACGTATTCTTGAAAACGACTTTGTTGACTTATTAAATTCAATAAAAAACATTCCTAACGAAACAACTATTTGGACTCATGAATTTAGGGCCATTTTGCCAACAAAAGGACTTCGATGGTTCAAAGCTGTTGCTAACGTTGAAATTGATAGCTTTCAGTTTGTTTCTTTATATGGAAGATTATCTGATATTACTGAAGAGAAACAACGTGAAATTGAACTAAAAATTTCAGAAGAACGTTTTCAATTTGCCATGGAAGCATCGTCTAATGGAGTTTGGGATATCGATATGGTTACCGACAAAGTATTTTATTCTTCTCAATCAATGAAAATGCTAGAATTGGAGGAACAAGATATAATTTCTACACATTTAAAATGGGATGAACGTATTCATCCTGATGATATTGAAGAATATAAATCTCAGTTTCAACTTCATTTAGAAAACAAAACACCATTTTATGAAAATGCGAAACGAATGCTAACCAAATCAGGAAAGTATAAGTGGATTTTAAGTCGTGGAAAGATTATTAAAAGAGATGAAAATGGAAATCCTTTGCGAATAATTGGTACAGATATCGATATTACACATCAAAAAGAAGAAGAGAAAAAACTTTTAAAAAGTTTAGAAATTATAGGTGAACAAAATTCAAGGTTGCTCAATTTTGCGCATATAGTTTCTCATAATTTAAACTCACACACCAGTAATTTTAAGATGCTTTTGGATTTGGTTGAAGATGAGGAAGACGAATGTGTTTTAAAAGAAGTTTTTGGTTATCTACGTACTTCTTCTAACGCATTAAGTCAAACTATTGAACATTTAAAAGAATTAGTTGATGTTAATACAAATATGGTTCACAAAAAGGAAAATTTAAATTTAGATGAATATTTAAATAAAGTTTTAGACATATTGAGCGAAGATATTAATAAAAATAAAGTTAAAATATTTAAGAAAATACCAAGTGAATGTTATATTTCTTTTAACCCATCATACCTTGAAAGTATTTTACTTAATTTTACAACTAACGCTATAAAATATGCGCATCCAGATCGAATTCCTGAAATAAATTATAGTCATTATAACCAAAATGGTTCAACTATACTTGAGATTCAGGATAATGGTTTAGGGATAGATTTAAATAAATATGGAGAAAAATTATTTGGAATGTATAAAACGTTTCATAATAATGAAAACGCACGAGGAATAGGTCTTTTTATCACAAAAAATCAAATTGAATCAATGGGCGGAAGCGTTGAAGTTATGAGTAAAGCAAATCAAGGAACAACTTTTAAAATCTATTTTAATAATGAAGTTTAACGATATTTATGTAGTTGACGATGATAAGGTTTTTCATTTTATTATCAAAAAACTTTTAGAGAACAATAATATAAATGTCAGACCTGATTTTTTTGAAAATGGATTATTGGCTATTAATGGTTTAAAGAAAAAGATAATTCAAGGTGAAAATCTTCCAGATTTAATATTGTTGGATATTAATATGCCAGTTTTAGATGGATGGCAATTTTTAGAAGAATTCAAAGTCCTGAAAAGTAAACTAAATAAAGATGTTATAATTTATATTGTGAGTTCTTCAGATAACAAATCCGATTTAAATAAAGCTAAAACTTTTCAAGATGAGGTAAAAGATTATTATTTGAAACCTATGACTTCCGAAGATTTAAAAGCAATGTTTTCTAATTAAAAAAAGGGATTTCTAATCACAAGAAATCCCTTTTTTTGTATTAATTATTTATTTTATTTCGCAATATTTACTGCTCTAGTTTCACGAATAACAGTAATTTTTACTTGTCCAGGATAAGTCATTTCAGTTTGTATTTTTTGTGAAATTTCAAATGACAGACTTGAAGCCATTTCATCAGATACTTTTTCACTTTCAACAATAACTCTCAATTCTCTTCCTGCTTGAATTGCATAAGCATTTTTCACACCATTGAATCCAAAGGCAATATCTTCTAAATCTTTTAAACGTTGTATGTATGAATCTAAAACTTGACGTCTCGCTCCAGGTCTCGCTCCAGAAATAGCATCACAAACCTGAATAATCGGAGAAATCAAATATTTCATTTCAATTTCATCATGGTGTGCTCCAATTGCGTTGCATACTTCTTCTTTTTCTCCATATTTTTCAGCCCATTGCATTCCTAATAATGCGTGTGGTAAATCGCTTTCTGTATCAGGAACTTTTCCAATATCGTGAAGTAAACCAGCACGTTTAGCTAGTTTGACATTTAAGCCAAGTTCAGCAGCCATAATTCCACAAAGTTTTGCAACTTCTCTCGAGTGTTGTAACAAGTTTTGACCATAAGAAGAACGGAATTTCATTCTTCCCACTACTTTAATCAATTCTGGATGTAAACCGTGAATACCCAAATCAATAACGGTTCTTTTACCAACTTCAGCTATTTCTTCATCAATTTGCTTAGTTGTTTTTGCTACAACTTCTTCAATTCTCGCTGGGTGAATTCTTCCGTCTGTAACCAATTTATGTAATGATAAACGAGCAATTTCTCTTCTAACAGGATCAAAACATGATAAAATAATTGCTTCCGGCGTATCGTCAACAATAATTTCTACTCCAGTTGCAGCTTCAAGTGCACGAATATTTCTTCCTTCGCGACCAATAATTCTTCCTTTTACATCATCAGATTCAATATTGAATACTGACACACAATTTTCGACAGCTTCTTCAGTTCCAACACGTTGAATGGTGTTGATAATTACTTTTTTGGCTTCTTGTTGCGCAGTCAGTTTAGCTTCTTCAATAGTATCTTGAATATGCGCCATTGCTTTAGTTTTAGCTTCAGCTTTTAAGCTTTCTACTAATTGTTCTCTTGCATCGTCAGCAGAAAGACCAGATATGACTTCTAATTGCTCTACTTGACTTTTATGAAGTTTTTCTAGTTCTTGATGCTTTTTATCAAGTAATTCAATTTTGCTTTCGTATTCTTTGGTTTTTGTTTCAAAGTCATCATTTACTTTTTTAGCTTTTGCCAATTCACTTGAAACTTGTGATTCTTTGTCGCGTATTCTTTTTTCTACTTCAGCAATTTTTTTGTCTTTGTTTAAAATCTCTTTTTCGTGCTCAGATTTTAATTCAAGAAACTTTTCTTTTGCTTGCAGAAGCTTATCTTTTTTTATGCTTTCAGCTTCTTGATTTGCTTCTTTTAAAATTGAACTTGCTTCTTTTTTTGCATTTTTAATAAGATTAGAAACATTGCTCTTTTCAAGGAATTTTGCAATTCCAAATCCAGAAGCAATACCAATAATTGCGGCGAGTATAATAAATGTAATTTCCATTTTTTTTGTTATAGTTTAGATATAAAAAAAGCCTACATTAGGTGAATGAATAAACTCGTAAAGACAAGTTTTGAGCTAACTCACTGTTCAAGTTTCCCCGATAAAAGAGGCATGCTTTAGTAGCGATGATTTGCTCATTCTAATTTGTTAGTGTTGAGTTTACCAAATAAAATCTAATGTAGGCAGTGTTTTAATGTTATGTGTAAGAACGTGTTTTTTTATTTTAAGCAAAATCTTTTAATAAATCATTAATTTTTTTCAATTTTTCAAGAGTTTCAGTTCCGTCAATCGTCTTATCCAGTTGTTTTTGTTCTACTTGAGAAGCAAACTGTAAAGCGCACATGGCCAAAACATCTTGTTTATCTCTTACGGCATAGTTTTCCTCGAATTGCTTAATCATTAAATCAATTTTTTTAGAAGCACTTCTCAGTCCTTCTTCTTGCGATGTTTCCACTGTTAGCGGATAAACTCGGTCAGCAATTGATATTTTTATTTTAAGCTTTTCACTCATATTTAATCGGATAGCTGTGCTATGCAGTAATCAATTTCTCTTATTAATGAATTTATTTTAAGCTTTGTATCTCTTTTGTTTTCTTCACTGCCAAGTAATGAATTTGCCATTTTGAGTGATTCGCATTCCTTTTTTAAGGCGTCAATTTCACTTTTTTGATTATTAATGATAGTTTCAGCTTTGTTTAATTCTTCTTTGTGTTGTGCTAAATCATTTTCCAAACTATTTAATTTCTTTAACAGTTTTTCTATTCTAATTTCAACAGAACCAAATATTTCGGCTATTTCACTCATTAAATGATAGAATCCATTTCTTATTTCACAAAGTTAGTATTCTATTTTAGTAATGCAATATTTTTTATTACTTTTTATTTTGAATTAATTAATTGCTTATTATTTAATTAGTTATAAAAATATGATCTTGATGTAAATTTTTACGTACTTTTTATTATTTTAGCTAAAATATTAAGTTATGAAATTTTTTCTTACTTTATTATTGCTGCAAACCTCATTGATCGCTCAGAAT
Organism: Flavobacterium sp. PMTSA4; assembly: GCF_032098525.1. Lineage (NCBI taxonomy): Bacteria > Pseudomonadati > Bacteroidota > Flavobacteriia > Flavobacteriales > Flavobacteriaceae > Flavobacterium > Flavobacterium capsici. Next base: position 1,453,064 of record NZ_CP134890.1, on the reverse strand, counting down.
AATTATCCAAAAGATTATTTTAAAGCACCACTTGATATTCCATTGCAATTATCTGGAAACTTTGGAGAACTTCGTCCGAATCATTTTCATGCTGGGTTTGATTTGAAAACTCAAAAAAAAGAAGGTTTACTGGTTTTTGCTTCAGCAGATGGATATATTTCCAGAATAAAAATTACTCATGGCGGTTATGGAAAAGCAATTTATATTACTCATCCAAATGGTTTTACAACTGTTTATGGGCATTTGCAATCGGGTTTTGGTAAAATTGAAGAGTTTATAAAAAAAGAACAATACAAGGCAAAATCTTATGAAATAGAAGTTTTTCCATTACCATCAGAATTGATTGTAAAGCAAGGTGAAGTAATTGCTTTGTCTGGAAATACTGGAGGATCAGATGGTCCACATTTGCATTTTGAAATTAGAGATACAAAATCTGAAAAAATAATAAATCCATTATATTTTGGATTTGATTCTGTTATTACCGATACAAAAAAGCCTTTCATAATGGGTTTGTATGCCTATCCAATTGATGAAAATTCAATTATCAATCAAACAAAAAGAACTTTGCTTTTAACATACGATCAATTGCCAAACGGTGATTATGTTGTTGAAAAAATTAATGCAACGGGAAGAATTGGTTTTGGCGTCGTTGTTCAAGATTATGATAATGTTTCTTGGAATACAAATGGTGCTTATAAAATTGAAGCATCGTTAAATGGAAAACTCAGTTTTGGTTATCAATTTGACACTTTTGCATTTGATGAAAGCAAATATGTAAATGCTTTGATTGATTATAAAATGTATAAAACAGAAAGAATAAGAATTCAAAAACTTTTTGCTGTAAATCCATATCCGTTAAGTATTATTAAGTCTGATGAAAATTTTGGTGTAATTAATGTCAATCAAAATGAAAATAAGTCATATAAAATTGAAGTTTCCGATTTTCAAGGTAATATTCTAAAAATTTGTGTTCCCATAAATTACTCTTCTTTGCCAATAAAATTTACAGAATCTCCAAAAACATCAAAATATTTTGTGAAAGCCAATCGTGAAAATATTTTTTCTCTTGAAAATGTAACTGTAACTTTTCCTGAGAATGCTTTTTATGAAGATTTTCCAATGAATTTTGAAGTTAAAAACGGAACAATCTTTTTACATCAAGACATTGTTGCCGTTCAAAATAGTTTCAATTTAAGAATTGAAGATACAATTTCATCAGAAAAAGACAGAGAAAAAATGTTTATTGGGTATTTTGATGGAAAAAAATACATTCATTACACAACAAAAAGGTATAAAAATACGTTCTCTATTTATTCAAAAACTTTAGGTCAATACAAATTGATGAAAGATACTATTTCTCCAAAAATTTCTATTGTAAAAAGTATTGAAGGAAAATGGATTTCCAATCAAAAAAATATTGATTTGACGATTTCAGATGATTTATCAGGTATAAAAACTTATGAAGGTTATCTAAACGGAAATTGGATATTATTTGAATATGAAAGTAAATTGAAACGATTAAGACATTGTTTTGACGACGGAATTGTAGCCGAAGGGAAAAATGATTTAAAAGTAATTGTTACCGATAATGTTGGAAATTCTACTATATTTGAAACACAATTTTACCGAAGTCAAAAACCTTAATGTAATCAATTGAAAACAAAATTTTTAATCTTCTCGCTTTTTATAATTCTAAATAGTTTCTCTGTTTTTTCTCAAAATGCAACTGCAAAAGTTGCTGGAATTGTTTTGGATGAAAACAACAAACCTGTTGAAAATGTCAATGTAAGTTACCAATCAAAATCTTCTATTACTGATAAAAACGGGTTTTATGAAATATCTGTTCCAGCCAACCAAAAAGTCATTTTAATATTTACTCATGTTTCTTTAAAAAGTATCACGGCTTCTATTCAATTAAAAACTAATGAAGAATTTGAGTTTAATGTAATGATGAATGATAAATCAGATCAACTGAATGAAGTTATCATAACAAACGATAAAAGAAGAGTAGAAGGTATTACAATAATTTCTCCCGAATCAATTCGTTTAAATCCTAGCGCAAATGCAGGAATTGAAAGTGTTTTAAAGTCTTTACCTGGTGTAAATTCTAATAGTGAACTAAGTACACAATATGCTGTTCGTGGAGGAAATTATGATGAAAATTTGGTGTATGTCAATGAAATTGAAGTCTATCGTCCTTTTTTAATTCGTTCTGGTCAACAAGAAGGTTTAAGTTTCACCAATACCGAAATGGTTCAGAACGTTGATTTTTCTGCTGGTGGTTTCCAAGCAAAATATGGTGATAAAATGTCTTCAGTTTTAGATATTACTTATCGAACGCCAAAGAAATTTGCATTAGCAGCCGAAGCTAGTTTTCTTGGAGGAAGTTTAACCGCCGATTTTATTTCAAAAAATAAAAAATGGTCAAATATAATAGGAATTCGTTATCGAGATAACTCACTTTTGGTGAATAGTCAGGAAACTCAAACCAACTTTAGACCAACATTTATTGATGTGCAGTCAATAGTCAATTTCAAACCAAATGAAAAATGGTCGTTTAGTTTTTTAGGAAATGCATCCAAAAATAAGTACAATTATCAACCATTAACGCGTCAAACTAATTTTGGAACAATTGATGAACCAATAGCGTTACAAGTTTTTTACGAAGGTCAGGAAAATGACCAATATCAAACTCTTTTTGGTGCTTTTAAAACGGTTTATGAATTGGATAAAAACAATGCGTTCAAGTTTATAAGTTCTATTTATCATACACAAGAACAAGAATATTTTGATATTTATGCACAATATTTTTTAGGCGAAGTTGATACAAATATTGGTTCAGAAACTTTAGGCGAAGTAACTTTTAATCGTGGTATTGGAACTCAATTAAACCATGCTCGAAACGATTTAGATGCTTTGATTGTTAATGCTGAAGTAAAAGGGTCACATGTTTTAAGCAACAAAAAACATTTTATCGATTGGGGAATTAAATACACCAGAGAAAATTTTCGAGATAGAGTAGTAGAATGGGAAGTAATTGATTCAGCAGGATTTTCTATAAATCCACCAATTATTGATATTCCAAACGACCAACCGTATAATCCATATACTGGACCATTGGTACCATATCAAAATATTCGAGCTACAAATTTTGTTGATATCAATAGAATTTCGGGTTATGCACAATGGAGTTTTAAAGATCAGATTGGTTCAGCTGACTATACCTTAAATTTTGGAGTTCGTGCACATAATTGGCAAGTAACAGGAAAAAATATCGCTGATGGAAAAAATCAAACTGTTTTCAGTCCGAGAGCACAATTTTCTTTAAAACCAGATTGGAAAAAAAATATGTTGTTCCGATTATCGCTAGGTTATTATTATCAACCACCATTTTATCGTGAGTTAAGAGATTCGCTTGGTATGGTTCGACCTAATGTAAAAGCACAAAAATCAATACATTATGTTTTAAGTAATGATTTTAAATTTCAAATGTATAATCGTCCGTTTAAGTTAGTGACAGAAGCTTATTATAAATCGATGACTGACGTAAATACGTATACATTAGAAAATGTTAGAATCCGATACCGAGCAGATAATGATGCAGTTGCATATGCTTATGGATTGGATATGCGTTTGAATGGAGAATTTGTTCCTGGAACAGAATCTTGGTTAAGTTTTGGTTATATGCGAACAGAGGAAAACCTGAATGACAAAGGATACATTGCACGTCCAACAGACCAAAGATTAAAATTTGGAGTATTATTTCAAGATTACATGCCAAATCTTCCAAACATGAAATTGTATCTAAATTTGGTTTATAATACAGGTTTGCCTGGCGGTTCGCCTTCTTATGCTAATCCATATGATTATCAGTTGCGTCTTCGCGATTATCGTCGTGCAGATGTTGGTTTTTCATATGTGTTGACAGAAAGAAACAATGAAAGACCTGATGGACATTGGTTGAAAAAATTCAAAGATTTGTCAGTTGGTTTTGAAATCTTCAATTTATTCAACAATCAAAATGCGATTACTAATACTTGGGTTCGCGATGTATATACTAAAAACCAATATGGAATTCCAAATTATATGACTACACGTGTTTTCAATATCAAATTGTCTGCTAGATTGTAGAAATAAATCATTATTTTTGGTATAAATTATTCAAAATGAAAAATTACACTTTATATATTTTGCTTGTTTCAATTGCATTTTTTTCAAGTTGCAAAAAAGAAGAAGAAAAGCCAAAAGTAATTTATGAAACTACCCAAAAAACAACATCTGCAGTGGTTGTTGATACTACAAAAGTTTTAGTTGCTGATTTACCAATTCATATGGATGGAACAAACTATTTGTTGTTTCCAATTGGAGATTTGAATTTTTCAAAACGCATGAATTATGGTTCTAGCTCTAGAAATAATTCCGTGAGTTATACGGTTTCAAATTATGGAGAATATGAAATTACTGGATATTTAAATAACATAAAGTTCAAAGAAATAGGGAAAGACACTATTTATGCTTTAACTGATAAGCCAGTAATTATCCAATCTGCAACCTATTTGAAAGATCATGCTACTAAAAATAAGCAACAATTGTTGGTTTATGTTTTAGAAGATATGGATACTAATAAAGATGCTAAACTTGATGAAAGCGATATAAAATCACTATATATCAGTTCTATTGATGGTAAAAACTTTACCAAATTAAGTACCGATTTTCAAGAACTGATAGACTGGAAATACTTAGAAGCTAACAGTTCAATTTATTTCAGAACAGCTGAAGATACTAATAAAAATGGCGAAATGGATAGTAGCGATAAAATTTACTATTCTAAAGTTAATTTGTTAGACAAAGAATGGAAAGTTGAAACTTATAATCCTGCAGAATAAGCTTTTAATCAAAACTTTGCATCGAAACTAACTTCGAATACATTCCATTTTTAGCTAAAAGTTCTTCGTGCGAACCTTGTTCTACGATTTCTCCTTTTTGCATTACAACAATCACATCTGCTTTCTGAATGGTTGAAAGTCTATGAGCAATTACAACTGAAGTTCTGTTTTGCATCATGTTTTCTAAAGCTATTTGAACCAATCTTTCGCTTTCTGTATCTAAAGCCGAAGTTGCTTCATCCAAAATCATAATAGGTGGATTTTTCAAAACAGCACGAGCAATTGATAAGCGCTGTTTTTGACCACCAGAAAGTTTGTTCCCGCTATCACCAACATTGGTGTTAATTCCTTCAGGTAAATCTTTTACAAATTCATAGGCATTGGCAATTTTCAAGGCATTGATGATTTCTTCATCGGTTGCATCTGGTTTTCCTAATGAAATATTTGCTTTGATAGTATCGTTAAAAAGAATAGAATCCTGAGTAACTAATCCCATCAAATCGCGTAATGACTTCATTTCAATCTCTTTAATGTCAATTCCATCAATAGAAATTTTACCTTCATTAACATCATAAAAACGCGTCAATAGATTTGCAATTGTACTTTTTCCTGAACCAGATTGACCTACCAAAGCAACCGTTTTACCTTTTGGAACTTCTAATGAAAAATTCTTCAAAACATTTTCATCTTCATATCGGAAGTTTATGTTTTCTAAAACAATTTTATCTGTGAATGATTCTTTTTTTAATGCATTAGGATTGTCAGTAATAACATTTTCGACTTCCAAAACTTCAAAAACACGTTCGGCAGCTGCCAAACCATTTTTAACTTGATATGATGCTTTTGAAATTGCTTTTGCTGGAGTTAATATGTTGTATGCTAAGCCTAAATAAACAATAAATAATGCTCCGTTTAATGTTTTATCAACTAAAACTAAATTTCCACCATACCAAAGTAGGATTGCAATAACAACAATTCCCATGAATTCACTCATTGGCGAAGCTAAATTATTTTTTTTACCAATGCTGTTGTCAAGTTTTAATAATCGTGTTATAGAATTGTTGAACAAAGATTTAAAATAGTTTTCGGCATTATAGCTTTTCACCACTTTTAATCCACTTAAAGTTTCTTCTACAACAGAAATTAAATAACCGTTTTCTTGTTGCGCTTTGGTGGATTTTGCTTTTAAACTTTTGCCTATTTTGGATATTACAAATCCAGAAATAGGTATAAAAATAAATACAAAAAGTGTCAACTCAAGACTAATTTTTAACATTGCTATGATAGCAAAAATTATAGTAAGTGGTTCTTTTACAATTAATTCTAAAATTAAAAAGAAAGAATTTTTTACTTCATTTACATCTCCAAGCATTCTTGCCATTACGTCACCTTTTCTTTTTTCAGAATAATAAGAAACAGGTAATTCAATGATTTTTGCAAACATTTTATCTCTCAAATCTTTTAGCACACCATTTTTAATTTTCATTAAATGTTGTGAGGCTAAATAATTGAAAAGATTTTTAAATAAAAATGTGCTGATAACTAATGCAACAGTAAGCAACAAAGCATATTGCGGACCGTTTTCATTAGAAAGTTTAGTGATGTAATATTGTAAATATTGTTTTCCATATTCGCCAATTTTATCAATTCCTGAATAAACAGGAAGCTTTGTAACTGCTTCATTCATCTTGAAAAGTACTTCCATTAAAGGAAATAAAGCAACAAATGATAAGGTTGCAAATAATGCATAAAGCACATTATAAATTACATTCCAAATAATGTGACTTTTAAACTTTAAGGCAAAAGGAATTATTTTTTTGAGATTTTCATCCATTAGTTTAGTTGCATTTCTGCTATTATATTTTCAATTTTTGAATTCAATAAAGTTTCTGCTGACTTTATTTCTTCAACAGAATTAATTTCTGTGTTTATACTAAAGTAGAACTTAATTTTAGGTTCCGTTCCGCTTGGTCGAGCACAAATTTTGCTTCCATCTTCTAAATAATAAATTAGCACATCAGATTTTGGAACAGTCAAATCAAAAGTAATGTTATTCATGAAATCTTTTCCTTCTGACGATTGATAATCTTCCACACAAACCACACGTTGACCATTGATTTCTGAAAGAGGATTTTCTCTTAGATCAATCATCATTTGCTTGATTAAATTGGCGCCTTCGATTCCTTTTTTAGTTAATGAAATTAGATGTTCTTTATAGAATCCGAAATCAACATACATTTGTTGTAAATAATTATATACTGAATTTCCTTTTTCTTTAGCTTGAGCTGCAATTTCACACATTAATAATATTGCGCCTACAGCATCTTTATCTCGAACAGCATCACCAACCATGTATCCAAAACTTTCTTCGCCACCGCCAATAAATTTTAATTCAGGAAAATCTTTGATGAATTTAGCTATCCATTTAAAACCAGTTAATCCAACTTTACATTCTACGTCGTAAGCCGAAGCTAATTCCAACATCATAGGAGTAGAAACAATGGTTGAACCAATGAACTGTTTCCCATCAATTTTTCCAGATTTTTGCCATTGTTCTAATAAAAAATGTGTCATTACTACCATGGTTTGATTTCCATTAAGTAAAATCATTTTTCCTTCATCGTTTCTAACAGCAACACCTAATCGGTCGCTATCAGGATCAGTTCCAAAAACAATATCAGCATTAATTTTATCTGCTAAAGCCAAAGCCATCGTTAAAGCTTCTGGTTCTTCCGGATTTGGAGATACAACTGTTGGAAAATTTCCATCTGGAATAGCTTGTTCAGGAACAATATTTACATCTGAATAACCTGCTTTTTCTAAAACTTTTGGAACCATTTTAATAGATGTTCCATGTAATGATGTATAACAGATTTTTAAATTTTTTCTAGCTTCAGCCGAAGTGTTGAAACTTGCATTTTCAACTGTTGATACTGCAAAAGCTTCGTCAACTGCTAAATCTATATATTCAATCAAGTTCTCGTCTGAATCGAATTTTATTTCGCTGTATTTTAAATTTTCAATAACTTGAATGATTTCAGCATCTTGTGGTGGAACTAATTGTCCGCCATCTTGCCAATACACTTTATAGCCGTTGTATTCTGGCGGATTATGAGAAGCGGTTAAAACAATTCCGGCATGACAATTCAAATATTTTAAAGCAAAAGACAATTCTGGTGTCGGACGCATTTCAGAAAAAAGATAAACTTTAATTCCGTTTGCCGAAAAAACATCGGCAACCACTTTTGCCAAAGTATCACTATTATGACGACAATCGTAAGCAATAACAACTTTTAAATTTTCATTTGGAAAAGATTTTTTCAAATAATCTGAAAGTCCTTGCGTATTTTTCCCTAAAGTATATTTATTAATACGATTGGTTCCAACTCCCATAATTCCTCGCATTCCACCAGTTCCAAATTCAAGATTTTTATAGAAACTCTCTTCCAAATCTTTTGGAGAAGAAGTCATCATTTCTTTAATTGATTCTTGTGTTTTATTGTCAAAAGTTGGTGTTAGCCATTCGTTGACTTTGTCTAAAATGGATTGTTCGATATGCATTTTATATTTTTTAAATGTATTTTTAAACTTCTTTAGAAATTTTATAACGTTCTTCGTTGCTTTTTGTTCTTAGAATAATTTCTCCAAGAAATCCAGCTAAAAACAATTGGGTTCCAATAATCATGGTCGTTAACGCAATATAGAATAATGGATTATTGGTTACTAATATTGTTTGATAACCCGAGTACAATTTTACCAACTTAAATATAATAATTAATGCTGTAGAAATAAAACCTATCAGAAACATTAATACTCCAAATGCGCCAAAAAGATGCATTGGTCTTTTTCCATAACGCGATAAAAACCAAATGGTTATTAAATCTAGAAATCCATTGATAAATCGGCTCATTCCAAATTTTGATTCACCATATTTTCTTGCTTGGTGCTGAACAACTTTTTCGCCAATTTTTCCAAAACCAGCATTTTTTGCTAAAACAGGAATGTATCGGTGCATTTCACCAGATACTTCTATGTTTTTTATAACTATGTTTTTGTAAGCTTTCAAGCCACAATTAAAATCATTCAATTGAACATCAGATGTTTTTCTGGCTGCCCAATTGAATAATTTTGAAGGTAAATTTTTTGATACAACAGAATCGTATCGTTTCTTTTTCCAACCAGAAACTAAATCATAATCTTGATTTATTACCATATTATATAAATCTGGAATTTCATCTGGACTATCTTGTAAATCAGCATCCATAGTAATGATTACATCACCATTTGCTCGGGCAAAACCAGCATGTAATGCTTGAGATTTTCCATAGTTTCTTAAAAAACGAATTCCCTTTACATTTGGATTTTCTTTGGATAATCCATCAATTATGTTCCAAGAATCATCAGTGCTTCCATCATCTATGAAAAGAATTTCATAAGAATAATTGTGAGTTGTCATTACTTTGACAATCCATTGATGTAGTTCGGGTAATGATTCCTGTTCGTTTAATAGAGGAATAACTATGGATAGATTCATTAATAAACTTCTTTATTTTTTGATTTGAAAAATGCAGCCAAAATTAATCCAAAAATTATTGCCCCAACCATTGCTTGCATAATTCCAAATAATTGACCTTTTACAGAAAATTGTGAGCTTTCTTTAATTTTAGTTATGGCTTCATTTATTTGCTCTTGTGGCGTGTTGAATTTCTCCATCATACCAACTTGCATATCTAACATATGTTGTGTTACAACTTCTCTAGCTTCAGTATCAAAAAAGTTAAATAAAAATATGTTAAAAGCTGTAGATATTAAAATTCCAATTACTGCAGAAAGAAAGTAAGTAGTAAAAGCTTCTTTAAAAGTCATACTTCCTTGATTTTCTCTTTTAGATTTTGAAAGTAATAATACTCCAATTATAATCCATACAGCAAGCATTCCAAATCCAATCCACATGTTGACAAATAATTTTAAATCAACTAAATACATTAAAGTAGTTACTGTAATTCCAATTAATCCAGAAATTAATCCAAAATTAATTGCATTTTTTTTAAAGATAGCGTTCATAATTTTATTGGTTTTAATTAATTTTAACAAATATAGTAATTCCGTTATTACTATTACTAAGTAACATTTATTTAAAAAAAGTTACAGTTATACTTGATATTTGAAAAATAGTTGTAAATTTGCACACTTATTTAAAAATAGTAATAACAAAAGCTGTAGCGAGTTGATACCTTTCACAATAAGAAAGCATCAAGACAAACTACTTCAAAAAATAAAAAGATTTACAAAATGAAAAAAGGAATTCACCCAGAAAATTACAGATTAGTAGCTTTCAAAGACATGAGTAACGAAGATGTATTTATTACAAAATCAACAGTAGAAACTAAAGAAACTATTATGCACGAAGGTGTTGAATATCCAGTTTTTAAAATGGAGATTTCAAGAACATCTCATCCTTTTTACACAGGTAAATCTAAACTTATCGATACTGCAGGACGTATTGATAAATTTAAAACAAAATACGCTAAACACGCTAAATAAGAGTTTTCAGTGTTCAAATTTTAGAAAGACCATTCAGTTATTGAATGGTTTTTTTATGCAACAATCTTTCGTAACTTTGGCTCTAAACTTATAACTCAAACCGAAATGAACTATATACTTTTTGACGGGACAGTTCGCAATACATTACTTCCTTTTACTTTTACTCGTCCTGTTGCTGATATTCGAATTGGAATTTTAACTATTCGAGAAAAATGGGAAAAATATTTGGGTTATACAACAACAACATTGACTGAAGAATATTTGTCTGAAAAATTTCCAATGGTTGAGATGGAAGACAATATCATGATTAATGCTTCTTTTTTACCTAATGAGGTTTTATCTGAAATGGTAATCAATTTAGAAAAGAACCAAGCCATATTTAAAGGTGATGAGGTTATTGCTTTTTATACAAATGATGCTCAAGAAGAAGTTGATTTTGATTCCTATGAAATTCTTGAATTTGATGATGAATGTCTAACAGTTCAAAATACTTGGGATATTTTCGCGAAAAATGATGCTGCAATTCGTGAAGATTTTGAATTATTAACAGAAGATAGAAAGTCACAACCAATACCAAAAACAGTTAATGTAATTGCGCCAGAAAATATTTTTATTGAAGAAGGTGCAAAGATGGAGTTTGTGACTTTAAATGCTTCAACTGGACCAATATACATTGGAAAAAATGCAGAAATTATGGAAGGTTCAGTCATTCGCGGTCCATTTGCATTGTGTGAAGAAGCACAAGTTAAGCTAGCAACTAAAATTTATGGAGCTACAACCATTGGTCCACATTGTCGTGTTGGTGGTGAAGTAAATAATTCCGTTATGTTTGGATATTCTAACAAAGGTCATGATGGATTTTTAGGAAATGCTGTTTTAGGCGAATGGTGTAATATTGGTGCCGATTCTAATAATTCAAATTTAAAGAATAATTATGAAGAAGTTCGCCTTTGGAGTTATGAAACAGAAGGTTTTGCAAAAACTGGTTTGCAATTTTGTGGTTTAATGATGGGCGATCATTCAAAATGCGGAATCAATACTATGTTTAATACCGGAACTGTTGTTGGTGTTTCAGCAAACATTTTCGGTTCTGGATTTCCACGTAACTTTGTGCCAAGTTTTTCTTGGGGTGGAAGTTCTGGTTTTACAACTTATTTAACCAAAAAAGCGTTTGAAGTGGCTAAAGTAGTAATGTCACGTCGTCATGTTGAATTTACTGAACAAGATGCTCGAATTTTAGAACATGTCTTTGAAGAAACAAAAAAATGGAGAAAAGAATAATATAATTTTCTAAAATTATTAAGCCATAATTGCAAAAGTAATTGTGGCTTTTTTTATTAACTAATTGTATGTAAATTTGCAATCTCAATTTTTTGACAACGATTTCATCAATTGAGCAAGCTTATGGAAAACAAAAAAAAGGTAGCATTTTACACTTTAGGATGCAAATTAAATTTCTCTGAAACTTCAACTATTGCGAGAAATTTTCAAAACGAAGGATTCGATAGAGTCGACTTTGAAGAAGTAGCTGATATTTATGTAATAAATACATGTTCAGTAACCGAAAATGCAGATAAACAGTTCAAACAAATTGTAAAAAAAGCAATGAAAGTTAATGATAAAGCTTTTGTTGCTGCTGTTGGTTGTTATGCTCAATTAAAACCAGAAGAATTAGCCGCAGTTGATGGTGTTGATTTGGTTCTTGGTGCAACCGAAAAATTCAAAATTACAGATTACATCAATGATTTGTCCAAAAATGATATGGGTGAAGTGCATTCGTGTGAAATTGAAGAAGCCGATTTTTATGTTGGTAGTTACTCATTTGGCGATAGAACACGCGCTTTTTTGAAAGTTCAAGATGGATGTGATTATAAATGTACGTATTGTACCATTCCATTGGCTCGAGGAATTTCTCGAAGTGATACGATGGAAGGTGTTTTAAAAAATGCCAAAGAGATTTCGGTTAAAGGAATTAAAGAAATTGTCTTGACTGGAGTTAATATTGGCGATTATGGAAAAGGCGAATTCGGAAATAAAAAACACGAACATACTTTCTTAGATTTAGTAACCGAATTAGACAAAGTAGAAGGAATTGAACGTTTAAGAATTTCTTCTATCGAACCTAATCTTTTGAAAAATGAAACCATAGAACTAGTATCTAAATCAAGAGCTTTTGTGCCTCATTTTCACATTCCTTTACAATCGGGAAGTAACGATATTTTGAAAAAAATGAAACGTCGTTATATGAAGGAATTGTATGTGGATAGAGTTTCAAAAATTCGTGAAGTAATGCCTCATGCTTGTATTGGAGTTGATGTGATTGTTGGTTTTCCTGGTGAAACCGATGAGCATTTCTTAGAAACGTATAATTTTTTAAACGAATTAGATATTTCTTATTTACATGTTTTTACGTATTCTGAAAGAGATAATACCGAAGCAGCATTGATGACAGATGTTGTTCCGATGAATGTGAGAAACAAACGCAGCAAAATGCTTAGAGGTTTATCGGTAAAAAAACGCAGAGCATTTTACGAAAGTCAAATAGGAACCAATAGAACCGTTTTGTTTGAAAGCGAAAATAAAGAAGGATACATTCATGGATTTACTGAAAATTATGTAAAAGTAAAAACACCTTGGAATCCAGAATTGGCAAATACTTTACATGAAATTAATCTAACCAGAATTGATGAAGATGGAAGTGTTCGTTTGGAGTTTTTGAATGTTGAGGCGTAGTTAGTATTTATACTGAAACTTCAATTTAGTGATTCTATAAACTCCTTCGCTGTATTGTTCAATAAATTCAAAATTATTTCTACCCAATTGATTTAGACTAATAATTTTTTCGGCAGCCATTTCATAGTATAAACCTTTGCCTTCAAGCATGAATTTATTTCCAGTATGACGATATGCAGAGCGAACTAATGTAAATTCAGATAAATTCCAAGTAGTTAAATTGGCGTCAATATGATGTATGTCTGTTACAATTCCTTCGGTAATTTCGGTTTTGGAACCATAATATTTATTTACATCTTCAAAAAACAAAAGGATTGTTGCTATTAATTCTTCTCTATTCATTTGATAAAAGTAAATCAATCCTAAGAATAAAAAAAACCATTTCGTATCTTGAAATGGTTTTTTAATGTTAATTAGATTCTTATTCCCGGCGGAAGTAAATCTTTATAGGCTTTATATTTTCTAAAAAACTTTGTTATTCTTGGATAAATAGGAACAACTTTTAGTTTTCTTTCCTCTGCAATTTCTAAAATGTTTTTAATTAATTCATCTACATATTCTTCGTTATCAAAGTCATCTGGCAAATTAATTCGGGTTAAAAAGATTTTTCGCTCTTGAAATGAATACTCTACAGTTATTAAATTTCCATTTAAATTAGTTTCAAATTGTCTTGCGAAAGCGTTGTCGTGAATTTCCATCATTTGTTGTACTTCCATATTCATCATCAGATTAAAAAAAGAATTTTAATTGAAAAAATTCCAATAAGAATGAACCACAAAGTTACGGCTATTTTGTTGTAAATCAAAACAAATAAAGTTAAAACTAAAATTAATCATTTGGAAACTTAAAATAGAATTACAAATCTTTATTTTTATGAAAATTTTTAAAATGAAAAAAACACAGGTTTATTTTATGCCAGGTTTAGCAGCAAGTCCTGATATTTTTGAGCGAATAAAATTGCCAGAAGACCAATTTGAAATACATTTATTAGAATGGTTTTTACCTAATGAAAATGAAAGTCTGTCAAATTATGCTAAACGAATGGCTGATAAAGTAATTCATGAGAATCCAATTTTAGTAGGAGTTTCATTTGGTGGAATTTTAGTGCAGGAAATGAAACAGTTTTTGAATCCTCAAAAAGTAATTATCATTTCGAGTGTAAAGTCAAATAAAGAGTTTCCAAGAAGAATGAAAATTGCAAAAACAACTAAAGCTTATAAATTAATTCCAATGTCTTTATTTCAAAATATTGAAAATTTGGCCAAATATGCATTTGGAGATTTTATCAAACAAAGAGTAAAGTTGTATGAAAAATTTCTTTCAGTAAGAGATAAAAATTATTTGAGTTGGGCAATTGAAAATGTTATTCTATGGGAACGAACAGAAATTGATAAAGAAATTATTCATATTCATGGACTTGAAGATGAAGTTTTTCCTGTTAAGTATATAAAAGACTATATTCCAGTTAAAGGCGGAACACATATTATGATTTTAAATCGTTATAAATGGTTAAATGAAAATTTGCCTAAAATTATGTTAGATGAATAGCTTTTTTGGACCGATTTTTGTAGTTTTACCTAGATAATTATTAAAATTTTGCCTCATGAAAAAGAACCATGCAGTACTAACAACTATCGGAATTATATTGATTTCTGGAATGTTTATTTTTGCTATTTCTGGTAACGATAAACAAAAAGCAGTTCGCGAAGGAACAGCATTGTATTTTCCAACTGAAATTGATTTTGCTGGTGAACAAACACCATTGAAAATTGCCGATGTAAAAGAAAGATTGGATAAAGAGTTAGTTATAAATGCTAATCTTCATTCATCAACCACTTTGATTTTAAAGAGAGCAAATAGAGCATTTCCTGTAATTGAACCTATTCTTCAAAAATATGGAGTTCCAGATGATTTTAAATATTTAGCAGTTATTGAAAGCGGACTTGTAAACGCAGTTTCTTCTGCTGGCGCACGTGGAGTTTGGCAGTTTATGCCTGATACCGCAAAGGAAAAAGGAATGGAAGTTAACGACTACGTAGACGAACGTTATCATTTAGAAAAATCTACTGAAGCAGCTTGTAAATATTTATTATCGGCAAAGGATAAATTTGGTTCTTGGACTTTGGCGGCAGCTTCTTATAATGGTGGAATGAGTGGAGTTAACAAAAAAATAGAAGAGCAACAAGTAACGAATTATTATGATTTAGCTCTGACGGATGAAACTTCACGTTATGTTTTTAGAATTTTAGCATTGAAAGAAATTATGCAAAATGCAGGAAAATATGGTTTTACACTTTTTCCAAATGAATTGTATACTAAAATTCCAACTAAGAAGATAGAAGTAGATTCAACGATTAATAATTTAGCAACTTTTGCTTTGGGACAAGGTATAAATTATAAAATTCTTAAAATTCACAATCCTTGGTTGCGTGATAAAAAATTAGTTAATCCGTCTAAGAAAAAATACGAAATTGAAATTCCATTAGAAGGTTATTAAAAATAAAAAAATCCCGATTCAACTGAGTCGGGATTTTTTATTTGAACTTTGAAATCAATTAAATTTTCTTCATTTGCTCTTTCATCATTGTAATTTGGTCCTTAAGCATATTTTGTTTGTCAAGTTTTTTTGCTTCGTTTAATAAAGCAGTAGCTTCCATTTTTCTTCGTCTAGACATTGCAATTCCTGCTAAGTTTAATTTTGCAACTGCTAAATCCATGTCCATATTCAAACCAAGTTCAACTGCTTTTTTGAAATATTTCTCAGCTTGAATTAAATTTGTTTGCGATAACATCAAACCATTAAGGTAATTATAATAACCTTGTTGTTTGCGAACTAATGCAGTTTCTGGGTTTTTAATTCGGTCTAACCAAATTTTCGCACCTGGAAAGTCTTGTTTTCTTAGTTTTAAAAAAGCTAATAAGATGTATTCATTTTTATAATAAAGAAAAATTGGGATGAAAGTTAAAAGAATTAGAAATATCCCATTACCAATATTACTTTCTGTAAATTGCCAAATGGCAGCAGCAAAGATTAGAACGGCTAAAACTATTTTAATATTTTTGTGAAACATGATAAAAATTTATTAGTCCGCAAAGGTAATAAAATCAATTAAAAATATTTTTAAAAAAGTACTTGCCAGAAAAAAAAAGGTTTGTATATTTGCACTCGGTTTTGAAAGAACCTACAACAAAGATTTATATACGATTTTAAAGATACTGAACAATGAGCAAAAGAACGTTTCAACCATCGAAAAGAAAAAGAAGAAATAAACACGGATTTATGGACAGAATGGCTTCTGCTAATGGAAGAAAAGTCCTTGCGCGTCGTCGTGCTAAAGGAAGACATAAATTGACTGTATCTTGTGAACCAAGACACAAAAAATAATGAATTTATTTCATCACATATCAAGCCGTTACTTTTATTAGTAACGGCTTTTTTTATAACTTGTTTATAAAAATTGATAAGTTTCAAACTCGTTTTTATATCATTAATAACAAACGAATTAATTTTGAAGCAATCATAAAAACTAAAAGAATACAACTTACAACAACTAACTACAATGCCGAAAGACAATTCAATCAAATCAGTTTTAATTATAGGTTCAGGTCCAATCGTAATTGGTCAAGCATGTGAATTTGATTATGCAGGTTCACAATCAGCACGTTCTTTAAGAGAAGAAGGAATAGAAGTTATACTTATAAATTCTAATCCAGCAACAATTATGACTGATCCATCAATGGCTGATCATGTTTATTTATTGCCATTAACCACAAAATCATTAATCCAAATTTTAAAAGAACATCCTCAAATTGATGCCGTTTTACCAACAATGGGTGGACAAACCGCATTAAACTTATGTTTGGAAGCCGATGAAAAAGGAATTTGGAACGACTTTAATGTAAAAATGATTGGCGTTGATGTTAATGCAATCAACATCACTGAAGACAGAGAACAATTTAAACAACTTCTAGTCAAACTTGGTGTAGGCGCAGCACCAGCTAAAATTGCAACTTCATTTTTAAAAGGTAAAGAAATAGCTCAGGAATTTGGTTTTCCGTTAGTAATTCGTCCATCGTTTACTCTTGGTGGAACTGGAGCTGCTTTTGTGCATACAAAGGAAGAATTTGATGAAAAATTAACCTATGGTTTAGAAATGTCACCAATACACGAAGTGTTGATTGACAAAGCTTTATTAGGTTGGAAAGAATATGAATTAGAATTACTTCGTGATAAAAATGACAACGTAGTCATCATTTGTTCGATTGAAAATATGGATCCAATGGGTATTCATACTGGAGATTCGATAACTGTTGCTCCAGCAATGACTTTGAGCGATACTACTTTTCAAAAAATGCGTGATATGGCCATTTTGATGATGCGTAGTATCGGCAATTTTGCTGGCGGATGTAATGTTCAGTTTGCAGTTTCACCTGATGAAAAAGAAGATATAGTAGCGATAGAAATCAATCCACGTGTTTCTCGTTCTTCGGCATTAGCATCAAAAGCTACGGGTTATCCAATTGCTAAAGTAGCTACAAAATTGGCTTTAGGATACACTTTAGATGAGTTATCCAATCAAATTACTAAATCAACTTCAGCGTTATTTGAACCAACTTTAGACTATGTAATTGTAAAAATTCCACGTTGGAACTTCGATAAATTTGAAGGCGCAGACAGAACGTTAGGACTTCAAATGAAATCGGTTGGTGAAGTAATGGGAATTGGTCGTTCGTTTCAAGAGGCGTTGCACAAAGCGACACAGTCATTAGAAATTAAACGAAATGGACTTGGTGCTGATGGGAAAAGTTATAAAAACTACGAACAAATTATAGAAAAACTAACGAATGCAAGTTGGGATAGAGTTTTTGTAATTTATGATGCCATACAAATTGGAATTCCATTAAGTAGAATTCATGAAATCACTAAAATAGATATGTGGTTTTTGAAACAATATGAAGAATTATATCATTTAGAAAAAGAAATTTCAAAATATAAAGTTGATACTTTACCTAAAGAATTATTGCTTGAAGCCAAACAAAAAGGTTATGGCGACAGACAAATAGCACACATGTTGGGTTGTTTAGAAAGTCAGGTGTACAAGTTGCGTGAAGAAATGAATATCAATCGAGTGTATAAATTGGTTGATACATGTGCTGCCGAATTTAAAGCAATGACACCTTATTACTATTCTACTTTTGAAGCTGAAATAGAAACGGCTGATGGAAAACGATACGTAGATAATGAAAGTATAGTAACCGATAGAAAAAAAGTAGTGGTTTTAGGTTCAGGACCAAACCGAATTGGACAAGGAATTGAGTTCGATTATTCTTGTGTTCACGGCGTTTTAGCGGCTAGAGAATGTGGTTATGAAACGATAATGATTAACTGTAATCCTGAAACCGTTTCTACCGATTTTGATACGGCTGATAAATTATATTTTGAACCTGTTTTCTGGGAACACATTTATGATATTATCAGACATGAAAAACCTGAAGGTGTCATTGTTCAATTAGGTGGACAAACTGCCTTGAAATTAGCTGAAAAATTATCAAAATATGGAATTAAAATTCTTGGAACTTCTTTTGATGCTTTGGATTTAGCCGAAGATAGAGGAAGATTTTCAGAATTATTAGAAGAATTAAATATTCCTTTTCCAAAATTTGGGGTAGCAGAAAATGCGGAACAAGCTTCTGCCTTAGCCGATGTTTTAGATTTTCCATTGCTAGTTCGTCCTTCTTATGTTTTAGGTGGTCAAGGCATGAAAATCGTAATCAATAAACAAGAACTGGAAGAACATGTCATCGATTTGTTGAAAAACATTCCTGGAAATAAATTGTTGCTCGACCATTATTTAGATGGTGCAGTTGAAGCAGAAGCCGATGCTATTTGCGATGGAGAAAATGTGTACATCATCGGAATTATGGAACATATAGAACCATGTGGAGTTCATTCTGGTGATAGTAATGCAACGTTGCCGCCATTTAATTTGGGCGAATTTGTGATGCAACAAATAAAAGATCACACCAAGAAAATTGCCTTGGCTTTACAAACTGTTGGGTTAATCAATATTCAGTTTGCCATAAAAGATGATACTGTTTACATCATCGAAGCCAATCCAAGAGCTTCGAGAACGGTTCCGTTTATAGCAAAAGCATATGGCGAACCGTATGTAAATTACGCAACCAAAGTAATGTTAGGAGTAAACAAAGTAACCGATTTTACATTCAATCCAAAATTAAAAGGATTTGCTATAAAACAACCGGTTTTCTCTTTCAGTAAATTTAAAAATGTAAACAAAGCACTTGGACCAGAAATGAAATCTACAGGTGAAAGTATTTTATTTATTGATGATTTAAAAGACGATCAATTCTATGAATTGTATTCAAGGAGAAAAATGTATTTGAGTAAATAATAAAAAAGAACCGCAACAATTGTTGCGGTTCTTTTTTAAGTTGAAAGTTTAATAAGTTAAACATATTTAAATTGTTTTCTTCCGTCTTGAATTTCAATTTTAGTAATGTCTCTAAAATGTATTTCTTTTGTAATAAATCCGAATATTCTTGATTGGCTCCCAGAAATAGTATTGTTTTCAACTTTAATTTTATCAAAATAGAATACTGATTTTTTGTTATTTGAATAAGTAACTCTCATTTCTATTGAGGGTTTTATTTTTAAAATCACTTCTTTTCCTTCATCATTTTTACATCTAATTTCATTAATAGGGAATGTTTTATATTTACTTATCATCCCATCTGGACTTTTAACTTTTACTTCTTTCCATTCCATTTCCATCATATTTCCAAATTGTTCTTTGAAGCTTTGCAAGGAAATAGTATAAACTTCTAATCCTAAAAATTTTAATATTTTTTTAAATAAACTCATAAATTGCTATTTCTTTTTTACATAAATGTGTTTAATGTTTGAATTTCCAGTTTCTCTAATATCCGTTTCAAACTTGTTTATGCTTTTTATTAGTGGTAAAAGTTTTGGAAAACCATAATTTCTTGGATCAAAATCAGGTTTCTTTTTGAGCATTAAGTTTCCTAAATCACCCAAAAATGCCCAACCGTTTTCGTCTTCTAAATCATTGATGCTATCTGAAAATAATTTAATGATTTTTGGGTCAATTTTACTTAATGGATTAGTCTTTGCTTTTGGTTTTCGGGAAGTTCTTTTAGCATCATTATCATTTATACTTTCCGTTTCTTCTTTCTTTAAAATTTCGATATAGATAAACTTATCACAAGCCGTAATGAATGGAGTTAAGGTTTTCTTTTCACCAATTCCGATAACTTTCATGCCTGCTTCACGCAAACGTGTTGCTAAACGTGTAAAATCAGAATCGCTAGAAACTATACAAAAACCATCAACATTTCCTGTGTATAAAATATCCATAGCATCAATAATCAATGCACTGTCCGAAGAGTTTTTGCCTGAAGTATAACTGTATTGTTGTACTGGTGTTATCGCGTTTTCTAAAAGTACATTTTTCCAACCGGAAACCGTTGGCTTCGTCCAATCGGCATAAATTCGCTTGAAAGTTGGCGTTCCATACTTTGCTATTTCTTCAAACATTTCTTTTACGTTAGCATAAGGAACGTTATCGGCATCAATTAGTACGGCAAGTTTTAGGTCTTTTTTGGTTTCCATGTGTTATTTTTAGAAAATAGTCTTTAAAGGTACTCAAATTTAATTTGAGGTTTATTTTTCCATCAAATCTTTCAAGTGTAATCTCAGTGCAGTTACAGAAATGCTAATTTCCCAAAAAGAAAGTCCAAGCGATATTAATAAGCACAACAAACTTCCAGCAAATAAATAGATTCCAACTACTTGAAAATTTAAAAATAACACAAGCATTGCAAAAACAGATAGAAACAAACATAACACTCCAAAAAGCTGCATGTATCTTATTAGAGAAAGGCGTAAGTTGAGGTTTTTAATTTGAAGAAAGATGTCTTTGCTGTGTTCTTGGTCATACGTTTTCTTCAAGCCACGAACGATTTGTGCTATAGTCAAAAAACGATTGGTATATGCCAATAATATTAACGATGTTGCAGAAAAGAGTAAAGCAGGAGTTTGTATTTCTAGAGTCATTTTTTATTGAAAATTGTGAGTTACGAAGTTCGTAAATTTATTCCAATAAAAAACCTGCAAGTTTTCACTAGCAGGTCTTTTTTCTTTTCTCTTGTTTCTTTCTTACTATTTAATCAACTCAAAACTTCTCTTTACAAAAGCCGTCAATTCTTCGCCTTTCAATAATCCTTGAGAAATTTTGGCTAAATCAAGCGCTTGTTTTACCAAACTTTCTTGAGCCGATTTGTCTTCTGTGTTTAAGATTGTAGAAGCTAACTCAGAATTAGAGTTTACCACCAAATTATACATTTCTGGGAAATTACCCATTCCGAACATTCCACCGCCGCCAGTTTGACTCATTTCTTTCATTCTTCGCATGAATTCAGGTTGTGTGATAATGAATGGAGCCGCTTTGCTATCCATAGCTTCTAATTGAACCGTATAGGTTGTTTTTGGAACTATTTCTTCTAAAACTGTTTTTAACTTAGTTGATTCTTCCTCCGAAAGTTTTGAAATTTGCTCTTCTTCTTTTTGGATTAATTTATCAATATGGTCAGAGTCTACACGAGTGAACGTTAAGTTCTCGTTGTCTGCTTCTAATTTTTGAATTAAATGCGATACGATTGGTGAATCCAATAATAGAACTTCATATCCTTTTTCTTTAGCGATTTCGATATAACCATGTTGTGCTTCCTTGTTTGAAGCGTAAAGAACAACAACCTTTCCGTTTTTATCCGTTTGGTTTGGAGTTATGGCTTCTTTTAATTCGGCTAAGGTGTAATATTTATCATCTACTGATGGATATAATACAAAATCTCCTGCTTTTTCATAGAACTTAGGTTCAGAAAGCATTCCATATTCTAAAACAATTTTGATATCGTTCCATTTTTGTTCAAAATCTTCACGGTTTTCGTTAAATAATGATTTCAATTTATCAGCTACTTTACGAGTGATGTAATTCGAAATCTTTTTTACATTTCCGTCTGCTTGAAGGTAAGAACGTGACACATTCAAAGGAATATCTGGCGAGTCAATTACTCCGCGTAGCATTCCTAAAAACTCAGGAACAATGCCTTCTACATTATCTGTGACAAATACTTGATTTTGGTATAATTGAATTTTATCTTTTTGAATCTGTAAATCCGCAGACATTTTTGGGAAATATAAAATCCCGGTCAAGTTAAACGGATAATCTACATTCAAATGAATGTTAAATAAAGGTTCTTCAAATTGCATTGGATACAATTCATGATAGAACGCTTTATAATCTTCTTCTTTTAAATCTGTTGGTTGTTTGGTCCAAGCTGGATTTGGGTTGTTGATGATGTTGTCAACTTCTTTGTATTCTGTTCTATAATCATCGCCTGCATCTTCAGGTTTTGGAAGCGCTTCTTGCTTAGTTCCAAATTTTATTGGCACTGGCATGAATTTGTTATACTTCGTCAACAATTCACGAATTTTAAATTCTTCTAAAAACTCTAAAGAATCTTCAGCAATGTGAAGAATGATTTCGGTTCCTCTTTCTTTTTTGTCGCTTTCAATCAAACTAAACTCAGGACTTCCGTCACAAGACCAATGTGCTGCAGGTTCATCTTTAAAAGATTTGGTAATAATTTCTACTTTTGATGCTACCATGAACGCAGAATAAAAACCAAGACCAAAATGTCCAATGATACCTGAATCTTTGGCAGAGTCTTTATACTTTTCTAAAAATTCTTCAGCACCCGAAAAAGCGATTTGGTTGATGTATTTTTCTACTTCTTCGGCAGTCATACCCAAACCTTGGTCAATGATGTGAAGTTTTTTATTGTCTTTATCAATTTTAACTTCAATCATCGGATTGCCATATTCTACTTTGGCTTCGCCAATGCTGGTAAGGTGTTTTAATTTTAAAGTGGCGTCTGTTGCGTTTGAAACTAATTCTCTAAGAAAGATTTCATGGTCGCTATAAAGGAATTTTTTGATTAAAGGGAAAATGTTTTCTACCGAAACATTAATTTTTCCTGAACTCATAATTATACTATTTTTAATAATTAAACATTGTTTACTCTTGACTAGCAAAACCAATACCAATACAATTCGATATGACAAATTGACGTAGTAACAATTCTACAACATTTCTTGTAAATATTGTAAAAGGATTGTTAGAATTGCTATTATCTTTGTAGAGTAAAATTAAATTCAACCCGTATGAAAAAAGTTATTTTATTATTAATCTTCTCGATTGCCTTTGTAGGTTGTAAATCGAAATCGGTAACCAATACCAAATTGGATATTAAGTCAGAAGTAGCAATTAAAGGTAATTGGAGTATTACCAGTGTTACTTATCCAGGTTCAGATGTTATCAAAGTAACATCTTTTGATTTGGCAGATTCTAAATGTTTTATTGGAAGTACTTGGAAATTTGTTTCTAACAATAACAAGGGTAACTTTTCTTTAAACAGTGCTAGTTGTACAGCTTATTCTACACCAATTACTTGGTATATTAATAAAGAGGGAAATTTTGTTATGAAAATTTTAGATGAAGCTAAAGCTAAAACCGTTAAGGCAGGTTATATCTTGAAAGTTGCCAATCAAACCGATACATCTTTTCAATTAATAGATAGAATAGATGTTGCCGGAAAAATGACCGATGTTGTGTATCAATTTGTAAAATTAAATTAAGAATCATGAAAAAGTTTACTATTATATTATTAGGAAGTGTTTTTATTTTAGGAAACACATTTACTAGTTGTGAAGCCGTTAAAAACACAAATAAAACACAACGAGGTGCAGCCATAGGTACTGTTGCCGGAGCTGTAATTGGTGGAGTATTAGGTAACAACTTAGGAAAAGGCGGAAACGGTGCTCTTGGAGCAGTTATCGGTGGTGTTGTTGGTGGTGTTGCTGGTGGAGTTATTGGTAACAAAATGGACAAACAAGCCCGTGAAATTGAAACAGCTTTACCTGGTGCACAAGTTGAACGTGTGGGTGAAGGTATTAAATTAGTATTGGGTGAAAATGCCGTGCGTTTTGATACTAACAAATCTACGCTTACAGCTACTGCTAAAGCTAATTTAGACAAATTAGTTCCGGTGTTTAATCAATATCCAGATACGAATATTAATATTTATGGATATACAGATAGCACAGGTACACCTGAGTATAACTTAAAATTATCAGGAGAAAGAGCCGAATCGGTTAAAAATTATTTATCAGGTAAAGGATTATCTTCTTCTCGTTTTGTAACTACTGGTTTAGGTATTGCTGACCCAATTGCTACTAATGAAACCGTAGAAGGTAGAAGTCAAAACCGTAGAGTTGAGTTTGCTATTACGGCAAATGAAAAAATGATTCAGGATGCTAAAAAAGAAGCTGGAAACTAACAGCGAAAGCTTATCTATATATAGTAAAAGACACCTTTTTAGGGTGTCTTTTTTTTTGAAAGAACTTTAACAAAACTTTCTAATTAGTTAATCTTTAAATAGAAGATTGGTTTGTAATTTTACATTACTAATCAATTTGTTATGACTGCAACAAAAAAAGCAAATACAAAAAAAGAAATCGTAGATGATTTACTTATCATTACCCATTTTATGGATGATGTACTTCAAAACAACGAAGAACCAAAAAACGTTTATACCTTTTGTCAAAAGCACCAAATAAAAGAAACTGATTTCTATTCCTTTTTTGGATCCTTTGATTCTTTGAAAGAATTTGTTTGGGAAAAGTTTATAGAAAATGCTTTGACAACTATAAAGAAAGATAAAAATTATGCTTCTTTCAGCGATAAAGACAAATTACTGACTTTATATTTCACTCTTTTTGAAATTCTTACGTTAAACAGAACTTATGTGATGTTTTACTTGAAAGAAAATAGAAATGGGTTGAAAAATTTAAAAGATTTAAAACGTTTCAGAACTCATTTTAAAGATTTTGTGAAAGAAATAATCAGTAAAGAAGATAATCCTGTTCTGGGTAAATTAAACAAAATAAAAGAACCAACGTACTCAGAAGGCGCATGGTTGCAATTTTTATTTTTATTAAAATTCTGGATAGACGATACTTCCAAAGGATTTGAAAAAACAGATGTTTTAATCGAAAAATCGGTAACTACAGTTGTGGGATTATTGGATACAAAACAATTTGAAAACTTATTCGATTTAGGAAAGTTTTTGTGGAAAGAAAAAATGTAATTGCCCATGAAAACTTTAGATAAAATCCCAACGGGAAAAATTGAACGTGCCAGCCAATTGGTGAAAACCGGAATTAAAGTAGGAGGAAACTATGTTGCCTATTATGGCGAAAAAATAGTAAATCCATCTTTAAACCGTGATAAACTCAACGAAAACAATGCCGAAGACATTTATGATGGTTTAAAAAACCTAAAAGGCAGCGCATTGAAAGTTGCTCAAATGTTGAGCATGGATAAAAGCATCATGCCGCAAGCCTATGTGGAAAAATTTTCGCTTTCACAATTTTCAGTACCACCATTGTCGGCGCCATTGGTTAAAAAGACTTTTAAAAAATATTTGGGTAAATATCCCGAAGAAATCTACGATACCTTTACACCCGATGCGGTGAATGCCGCAAGCATTGGTCAGGTGCATAAAGCCACTAAAGACGATAAAACTTTTGCCGTAAAAATTCAATATCCTGGTGTGGCTGATAGCATAAGTTCTGATTTGGCTTTAGTAAAACCTATTGCTACCCGAATGTTCAATCTTCGTGGTAAAGATTCTGAGAAATATTTTCAAGAAGTTGAAAATAAATTATTAGAAGAAACTGATTATACTCTGGAATTAAAGCAAAGTGTTGAGGTTTCTGATTGGTGTAAAAACATCGAAAATCTTCGTTTTCCAAAATATTATCCTGAATATTCTTCAGAGAAGATATTGACTATGGAATGGATAGAAGGCGAACACTTATCGGAGTTTGCAGCTCATAATACCGATAGCGTTTTGGGCGATAAACTTGGGCAAGCTCTTTGGGATTTCTACATGTATCAGATGCATCATTTAAAGCAAGTGCATGCCGATCCGCATCCGGGTAATTTTATCATTGATAAAAACGGTCAATTGGTAGCTATTGATTTTGGTTGTATCAAGCAGGTTCCCGAGGAATTTTACGTTCCCTATTTTGAATTGGCAAAACCCGAAGTTATTGACAATCCGGCGTTGTTTAATGAGAAATTATACGAATTAGAAATTTTGCGTGAAGACGATTCGCCTAAAGAGATTGAATACTTTACCAAAATATTCCATGAGTTGTTAAGCTTGTTTACACAACCTTTCCACGGCGATTATTTTGATTTTTCAGATGAAGATTTCTTTGGTAAGATTGCTCAAATGGGCGAAGAGTTTTCAAAAGATACACAATTGCGAAAAATGAACGGCAACCGCGGTTCCAAACATTTTTTATACATCAACCGAACGTTTTTTGGGCTTTATAATTTGCTTCACGATTTGAAAGCCAGAGTTCACACCAAAACGTTTGAAAAATATATTATTTAATTTTTTAGTTAATTAGGTTAAGTCAGTAAGAGCACATCCTCATCTTTTGAGAATAGTGCTCTTACTTTGTTTATAGACTCTTGATTTTAAGTAGTTTACCTATAAAATGTAACGATTTGTTAAATAAAAATTTAACAAAACATTGTCTATTGTAATTATTAGAATTGATAAATCAATCGTAACTTTGTTATATAAAATTAGACTAATAATCATGATAATCAGTAATTTAACTGATTTAATTTATTACATGCTTTTGAGAAAAGTTTAGTCAGCACTTCTTTTAAAAGAATGATTCATGATTAAAGTTTATTGGTTAGGTTGCAAGAGCGATTTCTCCACGTTTGAGAATATCGCTCTTGTTTTTTTATAAACTTCGTATGTTTGCAGTATAAATAAAAGTATGCTTCGCGTTCAACAAATTCATTTCGCTTATTTAGACAAACCTACTTTAAGTGGCATCGATTTTTCGGTGACACCAGGAACTACTTTGGCTGTTATCGGCGAAAGCGGTTGTGGCAAAAGCACACTTTTGAAACTCATCTACGGGTTGTATGATCTTGACCAAGGTGCTATCTACTGGAACGATACCGAAGTACTAGGACCAAAATTCAACCTCATTCCTGGTATGGAGTTCATGAAATATTTGGCGCAAGATTTCGATTTGATGCCGTTTATTACCGTAGCCGAGAATGTGGGCAAATACTTGTCTAATATTTATAAAGATAAAAAAGACCAACGCGTAGCCGAACTGCTCGAGATAGTTGAAATGAGCGAGTTTGCCAACGTAAAAGCCAAATACCTTAGCGGCGGACAAATGCAGCGCGTAGCTTTGGCTCGCGTGTTAGCATTAGAACCCGAAGTACTGTTGCTTGACGAACCTTTTAGCCACATTGATAATTTTAGAAAAAACAGCCTACGCCGCAAACTCTTTGCTTACCTCAAAGAACAACAAATCACTACCATAGTAGCCACGCACGATAGCACCGATGTATTGTCTTTTGCCGATGAAGTATTGGTGATGCAAAACGGCACTTTGCTAGCGCAAGCAGCACCCAAAAATTTATATCAAAACCCAAGCAATCATTATGTAGCTTCGCTTTTTGGCGATGTAAATACCATTACTCATGACGGTAAAAACCTGTTGCTTTATCCGCATCAGTTGGTAGTTGATAAAAATGGCGCTATACCCGTAACCGTAACCAATGCCTATTACCGAGGAACCAATTACCTTATTGAAGCTACCCATAACGGCAACTTGATTTATTTTGAAAACGATACTGCTTTAGAAAAAGGTATGGAAGTAAGGTTGAATGTGAAGAAAGGATAAAATTAAATAATCTAAAAAAATAAAATTAAAGAAATTTTATTTGAATTTCTTCTATCATAAAATCATATTCGCTTTGAGTAATAATTTCTTCTTTGAGTAACCAGTTCATTCGTTCTATTTCTTTTTTTGGATCATTCTCAAAGTTAATTTTAAAATATCTTTTTCTATAATCTGCTTTTCGCATTTCATAAAAAGTTTTTATAAATTCATCAACCTTTTTTTCATTAGGACTATCAGAAAAAATAAAAACTTGTTGGTCATTATCTAGGCATAAAAGTTTGTATTTTTTTTGATATATATAATAAAATGCAGTCAATGCTGAACCTAATAAAATCAATAAAGTTGCAGAAGCTGAAGAATCATTTAAAGAATCAAATAATAATGCAACTCTAATATATGCCAATACAAACATACTTAATCCTATATATAATATTTTTGGAAATTTTTCTGTATAAATTCGAGTTTCGTTTGAAAATTCATCATAACTAAAAAACGTATTTGTTTCTACATCTAGATCATTAGTATATGTTTCAATGCCAGATTCTGTTAACTTGAATCTGCGCTTTTCATTAAATTTTTTTTGATTTAATTCTAGCATTAGTTTTACTGATTATTATTTCCAAATCTAAAAAATCCGTTCCAATAAAAAAAGGGGGAAATCCCCCTAATTTCAGTAAAAGTATAAAATAGTTTTTTTTAAAGTTTCTCATCAAATAGAGCGGGTTGCCGAGCAAATTGAAAACGTTGCTAACTTAACGCAAAATGGATTAACTATCTATTAAATAACCAATTAATCAATTCACTTTTTTATTCATTTTCACCTCCAAAAAAGTAAGTTTTTCCTCGAGAACAAATTAATTGTTCTCCGTTACAAATAATTTGTTCTCCATTACAAATAATTTGTTCTGCTCCACAAATTACTTTTCGTGCATGAAAAACTACTTTTCGAGTCGGTAAAATAGTTTTTTATAGAGGTAAAATAGTTTTACCATAGTTTAAAACTATTTGTTGCGTTTTGAAAAGTAGTAGTAGTACTAAAAAAATCATTTGTTCAGCGTTCCCAGTAATTTTACGGGCAGAACAAATAATTTTACGAGCAGAACAAATAATTTTACGGGCGCGTAAAATAATTGGGAATGATGGTAAAATAACTTTTCCATAAGAAAAAACTATTTTACGGACAGATAAAATGTTTTTATATCAGGAATAAATTTCTCGAGATATGGAGTGTTTTATTAAACAAAAAAAAGACAGGCAAAAACCTGTCTTTAACTTTGAACTTGAAACTTAAAACTAGTTTTTAAGATATTTTTCCAAAAACTGGTCTTGTTCCCACAGCAGGTGCAAAATGTTGTCTTTGGCAGCATAGCCGTGGCTTTCTTTTGGCAACAACACCAATCGAACTGGAGCACCCAAATTTTTCAACGCTTGGAAATAGCGCTCCGATTGTAGCGTGAAGGTTCCTGGGTTGTTATCGGCATCACCATGAACCAATAGTAAAGGTGTTTTCATTTTATCGGCATTCATAAACGGCGACATGGTGTTGTATACATTTGGCACATCCCAATAATTGCGTTGCTCGCTTTGGAAACCAAATGGCGTTAAGGTTCTGTTATAAGCACCGCTTCGGGCAATACCACACGCAAACAGATTAGAATGCGTCAATAAATTAGCCGTCATAAACGCACCATACGAGTGACCACCAACCGCTACTTTTTTAGGATTGATGTACCCCAAAGCATTCACCGCATTAATAGCTGCTTCACCATTGGCAACCAGTTGTGGGATGAAAGTATCGTTTGGCTCGGTAGTTCCTTCACCAATAATAGGGAACGAAGCATCATCAAGCACCGCATAACCTTTGGTTACCCAATATACGAACGAACCATAGTAAGGAAACGTAAACTCGTTAGGGTTTTTGTTGCTTTGACCAGCCGAGTTTTTATCTTTAAACTCT
Source organism: Flavobacterium sp. PMTSA4 (assembly GCF_032098525.1). Taxonomy (NCBI): domain Bacteria; kingdom Pseudomonadati; phylum Bacteroidota; class Flavobacteriia; order Flavobacteriales; family Flavobacteriaceae; genus Flavobacterium; species Flavobacterium capsici. Next base: position 1,423,051 of record NZ_CP134890.1, on the reverse strand, counting down.
TCTGGATAAGCCCAAATTAACAACGGAAGTTTTTCAGATTTTTTTACACGGTCATAACCAGCTGGCAAGTACAACGTACCCGAAAGTTCCACGCCGTCATTACGTTTGTATTTAATAACTTCTTTATATACATTTTTGATGCTTTCAAAAGGGTTTTTGAAGTTGGTAATTGGGGTTAATTTACCCGATTTGATGTTTCTGAAATAGTAGTTAGGATAATCGTTTTTAGATTGAATTTGAACCAAAACTTCGCCTTTTTTGAAGTCTTCTATCGATAATAAATCTTCTTTTTTATCATTTAATTTAGAAGTATAAAGGCGTTTTGTTTTCATAGATTTGATGTTGAATTCATCAATAAAAGGAAACTGACCTTCTTTGGTAAATCCATCGCCCATTAAATACATATTTCCGTTTTCGATAGCCAAAACATTGCGGTTGTATTGGTTTCTTTTGGTTTCAAAATTCCCCGGATCAGAATAAATATCTTGATAGTTTCTATCCATCATCACGGTTGCTTTTTCAGCAGGATTTGAAGGATTGAACATATAGGCTTTCATGTTTCGGGTATCGTACCAACTGTCATAAGCAACAGCCAAGTTTTCGTTACCCCAAGTTACTCCGCCATAACGTTGTTTTGTTTTTAACAATGAAGTAGGATTTGCAGCAAATGGCGCATCCCAAGAGAACAATTCGTCTCTATATTCCACCTGATTGGCTTGGTCGCCTTCGTCAAGTGCTACCACATATTGTAACGAGGAAGGTTTGTCGGCACGCCAGTTCATGCTTCTTTTTCCTTTTCGGGTAGAAGAGAAACCTTTGGCTTGAACTTCGGTTAAAGGCACTTCATTTACCACTTTAACTTCTTTTCCGTTTAAATCGTAAACCACAGTTTTTTGAGGAAAACGACTCAAAGGCACGATGTATGAAAACGGTTTGTGGATGGTGGTTATCATTAAATAATTTCCATCAGGCGAAAAGTCTTCACCGGCATAGATATCGGCTTTTTTGAATAATTCCATTTTGCCCGAAAGCGAAACTTTATACAATTCAGAAGTTACCAATGATACAAAATTTGCTTCATCGGTTGGGTTTTTCAATAAATCCTGATAGGTTCTGTTTTGCGATACTTTTCCATCGCTGGTTGAAACCGTTGGTCCGGTTGGTAAATCTTTTTTAACGTCTATTAATGCCGGACGGTTTTTTGGTAATGTTTTTACCAAAAGTGTTTCATTGTCTTTCATCCAACTAATTGGGTTTCCTAAGTTAGCATTCAAAATGGCATCGGTAATTCTTGAAGCGGTTGCAGTGGCAACATCAATTACCCAAAGCTCAACGCCAGTAGCCGTAGTATTGGTAAACGAAATTTTCTTTTCATTTGGCGACCACGAAATGTTGGTAATCTTAGGGTTTGCAGGTAATCCTGTTACTTGTGTTTCTGTTTTATCAGCTATTTTTCGAACTTTCAGGTTATTAATATAAGTAACAGAGCTTGAAATGTTAGTAGTAGGATTGATACGCAAACCACCCAAACGCATTTCATCCTGACTCAATTCGTCCAGAGTTTTATAGGTGTTGCGATACATAAACAGCATGTATTCTTTTTTGGTATCCATTCTAACGCTTGGTGCGCGTTCGTAATCGGCCAAAGCAAGAATTTCAACAGATGGTTTTTGATAGGTTAAATTTTCTTGAGCCGAAAGCTTAAAACAAGAAACAAATAAGAGTAAAAGGAGTGCTTTTTTCATATTTAATGATATTCTTTGGTTAGAAGCCCGAAGATACTATTTACAATCTTAAATTTAAGTTAAGAGATTAATAAAATAGTCTGTCAATGCTACAAGTTTTGGTAAAAATTACTAACTTTATGAGGTTAACTAATAAAATAAAATTATACACATGGGAAAATTTGTAATTTCTACTAGAAAAAATGGTGAGTTTCAATTCAGCTTAAAAGCAGGAAATGGTCAGGAAATTTTAGGAAGCGAAGGCTATACTACCAAAGCAGCTTGTTTAAACGGTGTAGAATCGGTTAGAAAAAATTCGCAAGAAGACAAACGTTTTGATAGACTAGAAGCTAAAAACGGAAAACCATATTTTAACCTTAAAGCGACAAACGGACAAATCATTGGAACTAGTGAAATGTATGAAAGTGTAGCTTCAAGAGACAACGGAATTGAATCAGTAAAGAAAAATGCTCCTGATGCAACTGTTGAAGATACAACCGCTTAAAACTTTTTAAAAGAAGAAAAAAAAACCGATTTATTTAAATCGGTTTTTTTTTGGTCTATTTTCAAAATAATAAATTGTCAATTCTTAAATTATAAGTACCTTGTATTGTTAATTTTTAAAAGATACTTAATTTTGCCTTTCTGTTTTTATTAAATTATTAAAAATATGTTCCACTCAAAAATAGCAGGACTTGGTTTCTATGTTCCTGAAAATATTGTTACTAACGACGATTTATCAAAATTAATGGATACAAATGACGCTTGGATTCAAGAGCGAACCGGTATTCAGGAACGTAGACACGTTGTTAGAGGCGAAGATACAACCACTTCAATGGGGGTAAAAGCAGCCAAAATTGCAATAGAACGTTCGGGAGTTTCAAAAGATGATATCGATTTTATTGTTTTTGCTACGTTGAGTCCTGATTATTATTTTCCTGGACCCGGAGTTTTGGTTCAAAAAGAATTAGGATTAAAAACAGTTGGAGCATTAGATGTTAGAAATCAATGTTCGGGATTTGTCTACGCACTTTCAGTAGCCGACCAATACATTAAAACCGGTATGTATAAAAACATTTTAGTGATTGGTTCCGAAGTTCATTCAACAGGTTTAGACATGACCGATAGAGGTAGAGGTGTTTCAGTAATTTTTGGAGATGGAGCAGGAGCAGCAGTACTTTCAAGAGAGGAAGATTTAAGCAAAGGAATACTTTCTACACATTTGCATTCAGAAGGGCAACATGCCGAAGAATTGGTATTAATAGCACCAGGAATGGGAAAACGATGGGTTACCGATATTATTGCCGAAAACAATCCTGATGATGAAAGTTATTTTCCTTATATGAACGGACAGTTTGTGTTTAAAAATGCTGTAGTTCGTTTTAGCGAAGTGATTATGGAAGGTTTGGAAGCGAATAATCTTCAAGTTTCGGATATTGATATGTTGATTCCACATCAGGCCAATTTGAGAATTGCACAATTCATTCAGCAGAAGTTTAAGTTGACCGATGACCAAGTGTACAACAACATCCAAAAATATGGAAATACTACCGCGGCATCCATTCCAATTGCTTTAACCGAAGCATGGGAAAAAGGAAAAATTAAAGAAGGCGACGTTGTTGTTCTGGCTGCTTTTGGTTCTGGTTTTACTTGGGCTAGTGCTATTATCAAATGGTAGAATTTTGAAATAGAAATAAAAAAAACCGAAGAGAACATCTTCGGTTTTTTTATGATTATATCATTCCGCCACTACTTTGAGTTTCGTTGGCATCTCTTTGTTTACGTTGTAAAGCTCTGTTTTTTCCACCACCAAAGTTGTAGTTGAAACCAACATAAATGGTTCTGCTTTCCCAATTGAAAGAACCTTCTTGTTTGTAAGGTATGCTTCCGTCAAATGCAAATTTCATGGTTTTGAAAATATCATTTGCACGAGCAGTAATAGTTCCTTTTCCTTTTAAGATGTTATATGAAGCACCAAAATCCATTCTGTACATTGGTTTTCTTTCATATTGTAATCCTAAATCAGCACCACGATACATTCCAAAAAGGTTAAAACGAAGTTCTTTTGTTGCTACAAAATTGTGATTCATTCTAATATTGAAAACAGTTACATCCACTTGTGCACGTTCTTGTACGCCAGTATTTCCATTTTCAACTGTTCCACGAACTGTTTTAAAATAAGCATCTGAACTGGCATTTACTGACCACCATTTTGCAAATTTTAAATTAGCAGAAACTTCAACGCCATAAGCTTTATTATTGTCAAAATTGTTGTAAGAAATAATGTCTTGAGCAGGATTATCTGGGTTTTTATAAACGATTCTTCCAATTTCATCATTTATCAAACGATAGAATGTACCAGCGGTAATTGAACCAATCTTAGTAATACGAGTATAGTTTACTTCAAAAGAATTGGTAAATTGTGGTTCTAAAGAAGGATTACCTCTTGATTCAATAAGCGGCGTTGTCCATTCTCTGATTGGACTAATTTGTCCGATACTTGGTCGGTCAACACGTCTTGAATAATTAAAGTTAAACGAATCTTTATCGTTTGCTTTATAATTCAAAAACACAGATGGATAAGCAGTAAATATTTTGTCGGTAATATTGCTTTTATCATTGATGTTTTCAGAAGCATCTGAAGAAGTAACTACTCTTTCAAAATCACCATCAATTTCATATTGTTCAATTCTTACACCAGCTTGCGCGCTCCATTTTTCCCATTGTTTACCAATATTAGTGTAAAAAGAGTGGATGTTTCGGGTAAAATCGAAGTTAGAATTTCCAACACGATTGTATGAACTTGAAGTTTCCGAAACATTTTCATCAAAGTTGTTTTTGATGTTTTGAAGACGCGTTTCAGCTCCTAATTCTAATTTTACAGATTCAGTTAATGGGTTAACATAGTCAACATTTAATTGAAGATAATTAATATCTCTTTGAATGTCATTAAAAGTTAAAGTGTTTGTAATAGGATTTTCTTGAATGTAATTAAATTGTGATTCATCAGGATTATCCGTTTTTGAGTAGTTGGCTTGAAAATCTAAAGTTTCACCTTTTTTAGTAAAATCGTGTTTGTATACAAAGTCATACGTTTGAGTATTGTTCTCGTTATGTTGATCTGTGTATTGATTAGAATCTCTAAGAGCAGCATTTTGATAATCAACTGATGTTACTCCAGCACCACTTGAAAGTGATATGTTTTGGTTGGTATAGATTGAAAATGTATTTTTTTCATCCATATAAAAATCAACTCCGAATTTAAATAAATGAGAAGTGTTTTTATTGTATGAATTAAAATCCTGGCGGTTTTCAAAATTTGGTCGCTCGCTGTTTACATTACCAAAGTTTCTGTTTTTACCATGATTGAAACCATAGTTAGCATAAAAATTAACCTTTCCAACTTTGTAGTTTAAGTTTAATGCTTGATTTGTTTTTGGCGTTACACCAAAAGTTACACCAGAATTAATACTACCATTAAAACCTTCATTTGAGTTTTTATGAAGTATGATATTAATAATTCCGCTCATTCCTTCAGGATTGTATTTTGCAGAAGGATTGGTTATTAATTCTACTTGTTTAATAGACGAAGAAGGAATTTGTTGTAACAATTGAGCAGCGTCAATGTTTGATGGTTTTCCGTCAATTAAAACTCTAACATTGGTGTTACCTCTAAGACTGATTTCTTTGGTTTGTGCATCAACACTAACCGTAGGAACATTGTTCAAAATATCGGAAGCAGTATTACCCGATGCAATAATATCTTTCCCAATATTGATTACTTTTCTATCAATTTTTTGTTCAATAGTTGAACGCTCGCTGATAACTTCAACACCTTTTAATTGAATAGCATCTTCTTCTAATGAAATAGTATTCAAATTAACATTTTGATTGTCTGCTGAAAAAGTAATTTCTCGAGTTATTTTTTTATAACCAATAAATGCTATTTCAACTTTTAATTTTTTTAATGGAATGTCTTTAAGTGCAAAACTTCCATTCTCTCTTGTGATACCACCCGTTACTAATTTGTCATTATCGAAGATAGACACATTGACATATGGCATTGGTTGTTTTAAAGTATTGTCTACAACTATTCCATTCAATGTTCCTGTATTTTGGGCGAACAAAGCAAATTGAGAAATAAATAAGACTAAAAATAATTTTAATTTCATTGATTGATGATTTAGATGATTGTAAGAATACATTATAAATTTTTGTTTACCCATAAGACTATCTTTTGTTTTAAATGTTACATATGAAATAAAAAAACTCCCAAAAAAACTAGAAAGTCCTTTGAGAGTTTTTATACATAGTAGCTATGTAGGTTATCGCTTCATAGAGAAATGGGCTTTAAATTCTCTTGGAATTAAATTTTCATCGGTATAAGAAACTGCGAACCAATAGTCGTCAGAAAATAATAATTTTCCATTATAAGTTCCGTCCCAACCTTGACCGCTTGGTTTAATTTGTTTTAATACCTTACCATATCGGTCATAAATAGTGATTATTGCTGTTGACTGATTACTTAAGTCAGTAATGTTCCATGTATCATTATATCCATCTCCATTTGGAGTAAAGAATTTAGGATAATTGATAACAATAGCTTCTAACGTTGTAATACCACAACCATTTTTATCTCTAACGGTAATTGTGTGTAAACCAGATGTTACGTTTTCAAATATATTACTGTCTTGAAATAATCCACCGTCTAATTGATATTCATAATCACCACCAACTCCTGTTGCAGTTACTATTATATTTTGATGACTAGAAAAATCATCTTCAACTTCATAAGTGATTTCAGCTGGTTCTGATTGTTGAACTACAACTTGTTTTACTTCCGATGTACAACCAGTTGTATTATTTGTTGCTACTAAAGTGTAAGTTCCAGGAGCTGTTGCAGTGTAAGCGCTATATGTACTAACTATTTGACCTGATTCGTTTCTCCAAATAAATGAATGACCAGCATTGCTTAAACCGCTATACATGGTATATGAATTTAATAAAGTACCTGTTTCGTTATCAATACATACAAAACCATCTCTAGGTGTAGGTTCCGGAAGTTTATTAACTATAATAGTAAACGATTTTATATCATAGCAACTTGGAGCTAAAGTATTATTTACTCTAACATAAACTGTTGTAGCTGTTGTAGAAGTTACAGAGTTAGTTTGAGCTAAAGCATCTGAAAGACTTAAATAATAATTGATTGTAAATTCACTACCAGTCTGAGTTCCTAAAACTATAGAATTTAAGTTTGTTAAGTTAAAAGATGTTATTCCATCATTAGTTCCATCTTCATCACAAACTGTTCTTGAACTTACAGGAACTGCATTTGCTAAAGGAGCCGGAACAATAGTTACAACAAATGAACTTTCATCACTACAGCTTGGATTAAAATTTGATTGCCCAAAAATGTAAATCGTTTGACTAGTATTTAGTACTGTTCCTGGATTTAAAATTGTACCAGTTCCATTTGGTCCTGTGTAATATTTTCCAACATTAAGCACTGGTAAAGTATAATTTACACAGATTGTAATATTTGGAAGTTCATCAACATTAAATACATTTACTGAAAAACTTTGTTGACTTGAACAATCAGGCGTAGTGTTGGTATGTGCATAAACATACAATGTTTGAGGTGAAGTTATTTGACTCCCAGCATTTAATAAAGTTCCACTTCCATTTGGTCCTGTATAATAATCTCCAACGGTAAGCACAGGCAATTGATAGTTATTACATGCAGTTACATTTGATATAGGAGCAACGACAGGTGTATTATTAATAGTCACAGTAAACGAGTTTTCGTCAAGACATGAAAAAGCAGTTCTAATTTCAGATTCTTTAAAAACATATATTGTTTGACTAGTAGTTATGGCTGTTCCAGGAAGTAATTCAACTCCAGAACCATTTGGTCCACCAGTTAGAGTATAATATTTATTGTTTTCAGTTAATGAAGGTAGAATATAAGAATCACATGCCGTTACGTTATCAGGTTGATCCGCACTTGTTGAAAAAATATTTATATCAAAACTATTTTGAGCACTACAAGCTGGAGTGGTATTTGAAATTGCGTAAATGTATATTCTTTGACTTGTTGTAATAACAGTTCCTGCAGGTAATAATGTGCCTGTTCCATTTGGTCCTGTATAGTAGTTTCCAACCGATAAAGGAGTTAATACATATTGATCACAAATATCAATATCAGACCTTGAATCTATTTCTGGTAACCCAATTACGGTAACAGTAAAACTATTTTCGTTTGCACAACTAGCATTTAGTCTTTTAAAAATATAAATAGTTTGCGTAGAAATAATAACATCCCCTGCATATAACATTGTTCCATTTCCATCAGGTTCTGTAAAATATTCACCATTGGTTAATGTTGGTAATGTATAGCTTTCACATACTGAAATATCATTTAAAGAATCTATTTGAGGTTGAGCAAAAGTTAGAGTAAAAAACATATTATCTGTACAGTTTGCGCCACCGCTAGTTGTTGGAGCATAAACATAAATTGTTGAATTATTGTTGATAACAGTTCCAGCAGGAATTTGTTGACCTGTTCCCATCGGACCAGTAAAGTAATTTCCGATTGGAAGTTGAGGTAATGTATAACCATTACATTGATCAATATTTGCAGGCTGAGGCATTCCTATTACAACTTTAAATTCATCTTCATCAGAACAAGGTGTTGTTCCAGATGTAGTTGCAAAAACATAAATAGTTTGGGTTGATGTTATTACTGTTCCAGGAGATAATTGATTTCCAGTACCACTTGGACCTGAAAAATAATTGCCAACACTCAAAGAAGGTAATGTATAAGATGAACATTCAAAAACATCATTTCTGTCTCCTACATCTAATCCAGGAACTATAGTTACATTAAAACTTGTATCTACTACACAAATAGGGTCAATTGTAGTTGTAAAATAATAATATATAGTTTGATTACTTGTTATAACTGTTCCTGATGGAATTTCTGAGCCATTGCCTCCAGGTTGTGTATAATATTTACCATATGTAGGTTGATTTAATGTATAACTATTGCAACTTGTTATATCTTCAGGAGTTAATTGATCAACATCAACTATAGTAACTGTAAACGAACTCGATGCACTACATGTATTTGGACCATTTGGTTGGTTAAATATATATATAGTTTGAGTTTCTGTTAAGATATCTCCTGAAAACATTTGTGTGCCTTCTCCGTTTGGTTCTGTAAAATAGTTTCCATTAACTAAAGGTTGTAATGTATAGCTATCACAAACAATCACATTTTCCAATACATCCACATTAGGAATAGGATTGACTATTAAATTAAAACTAGTAATACTAAAACATGAAGGATCATTTGTATTATAAACTCTAACATATATTGTTGTGTTTGTATATAAACCATTTGCAACGTTTCCATTACTAAGAGGGTTTGTTGCATTATTAGCATCATTTAAAGAAGTATAATACTTTACAGTATATATATTTGCAGATTGTCCATTTAAAATAATTGGAGATTGAGGTCTCAAATCAAAGTTTGCATTATTTGAGCCATATGATTTTTCACATTTAACTAAATCAGGAGCTTGGTTTGCAACTGGTGGCGGCGATAATAATAATTGAAATGATTTTACTCTAAAACATAAACTATTTGGCAACTGTATTCTAACATAGATAGTTTGATTACCAGCACTTTCATATTGTAATGGAAGTGGATTTATATTATTATTAGCATCACTTTGTGAACTATGGTAAGTAACCGTTGTTGCTGGATCTAGTCCTTGTTTAACTCTAGTAGTATTAGCACTCAAATCAAAAGTATATGATGCAGCTCCAATATCACATTTATATAAGTTGTTAGGATTTGGAGATGAAATTTGGGGATAAAATTCTATTAAAACTTCATCGGTAAAAGGTTCACAGCTACTAAATATACTTGTATAAGTTACACTGTATGTACCAGTTTGTGTTACATTTAAGCTTGGTTCTGTTTGGCCATTAATTACTACTCCATTTTTTTTCCAAACAAAAGTGTATTCACTAGGGTTTAATCCTGTTTCTAATAAATGTGTTGAACCATAACATATTGCAGTTGAGTTTGCAACAGTCAAGTCTAATCCAAGGACATTTTGACCAATGTTGAAACTATTTGATGATATGTAAATTGATGAATCAGATTGTGGATCCAATCTGTCTGCAATTACTAATTTAATATGGTATGGTACATTTGGTGTTAAAACAGAAGCTGCGGTTAACAATTTAGTTTGACCATTAAAATTTATTGCAGCATTATTTGCATTAGAACCACCGTTAAAACTTCCAAAGAATTGAGCATTTGCTGATGGACAAGATGAGTTATATACAAAATCTCTAATTGTTACTACTGAAATTGGTGTGGTTGTATTTGGAACAACTGCCAAGTTAGTGGTAACGCCAGTATTCATATTTGTTAGTAAGAAAGCGAATGCATCTGAATATTGACATTGGAAGTTTCCATATTCCTCGGAAGCAAATACAAAATCAAAACTAAAGTTTGATGATATTGGTAAAAAATCAAATTCTAAAACTGTAGCATTGGTTGATGTCATTGGAATTCCAGCTGCAGCTAATGTTGCTTCTAAACTAGTATCACCTGTCCAAGCTGTAGAACCATCATTTAATAAAGATGTATTTGGACCTGGAGTGTTAAGTGCATTTCCTGTGCTTAATACAACTCCACTTTGCATTGGGAAATTTGGATTTGAATTTTGGAAAAAACCAATTCCATTGGATGAACCAAAATTTGTTCCTGTTCTCCAGGTAATGTTTGTTGCATTAACACAAGGTGAATTAATTAAAACATTATTTACTAATTGTGGCACAGTGTAAGTAGAAGTACTTACCGTTATTGGTTGAGATAAACCAAGGCTAAAATTTAAAAGAACTAATAATAGTATTAACTTTTTCATAATTTGGGGATTTTGACAGTACAAATATGAATGAAAGTATCGTTAAAAAGCAAAATAAATCGACAAAATGCATTATTATTTATAATTAACATATAAAAAACTTACATTTTATTATTTTTAAAGTTTGGCTTTTATATTTTAAAGCTAAAAATATTTTTATTAATGATTATCTTTGCCGCTTAATTCAGTAATTATGAACCTAAGTACACTTTTATTACCGTATATAAAATCTTCTATTCAAACTATTTTTGATGTTTCAATCGAAAAGATAGAGTTTCAGAATACTAGGAAAGATTTTGAAGGCGATATAACAATGGTTATTTTTCCATTATTGAAAGTTATTAAAGGAAATCCAGTAGAAATTGGAACTAAAATTGGTAATTATTTAGTTGAAAATGTTGCTGAAATAGATAAGTTTAATGTGGTTGCAGGATTTTTAAACATTGTAATTTCTGATAATTATTATGTAAACTTTTTTAATAATATAAACCAAAATACTACTTTCGGATTTGCTTCTACAAGTGAAAATGATAAAGCTGTTATGGTTGAATATTCTTCGCCAAACACTAATAAACCTTTGCATCTTGGGCATGTTCGTAATAACCTTTTAGGATATTCGGTTGCTGAAATTATTAAAGCATCTGGTAAAAAAGTTTATAAAACACAAATTATTAACGACCGCGGAATACATATCTGTAAGTCAATGTTAGCATGGCAAAAATTAGGAAATGGTCAAACACCTGAATCTACGGGATTGAAAGGTGATAAATTGGTTGGGAATTTTTATGTTGAATTTGATAAGCAATACAAAAAAGAAATTTCAGAATTAATTTCTCAAGGAAAAACAGAAGAAGAAGCTAAAAAGCAAGCTCCAGTTATTATTGAAGCTCAACAAATGCTTTTAGATTGGGAAGCTGGAAAGCCTGAAGTTATTGAACTTTGGAAAACCATGAACCAATGGGTTTACGATGGTTTTGCACAAACCTATAAAAATCTTGGCGTTGATTTTGATTCCTATTATTATGAAAGCAATACCTATTTATTAGGAAAAGAAGTGGTTCAGTTTGGTCTTGAAAAGGGAATTTTTGAAAAAGATCCTGATGGTTCAGTTTGGATTGATTTAACCGATGAAGGTTTAGATAGAAAAATTGTTCTTCGTTCAGATGGAACAGCAGTTTACATGACACAAGACATTGGAACAGCTATTCAACGTGTAAAAGATTTTCCCGATGTTGGCGGAATGGTTTATACAGTTGGTAACGAACAAGATTATCACTTTAAAGTATTGTTTTTGATTCTGAAAAAACTAGGCTTTGATTGGGCAGAAAACTTATTCCACTTAAGTTATGGAATGGTAGAATTGCCTTCTGGAAAAATGAAATCTCGTGAAGGAACTGTTGTTGATGCTGATGATTTGATGGAAGAAATGACTTCTACTGCAAAAACAATTTCTGAAGAATTAGGAAAACTTGATGGATATTCGGAAACCGAGAAAGAACAATTATTTAAAACAATTGGACTCGGTGCTTTAAAATATTATATTTTAAAAGTTGATCCAAAAAAACAAATTCTCTTCAATCCTGAAGAATCCGTTGATTTTGCTGGAAATACTGGTCCGTTTATTCAGTATACTTATGCTCGAATCCAATCGATTTTAAGAAAAGCAGATTTTGATTTTAGTGCTAAAAGTTCACTTGAAGTTTTACACGAAAAAGAGAAAGAATTGATAAAACAACTGGAGCTTTTTCCTGAAGTGATTCAAAATGCTGCTCATAACCATAGTCCAGCTTTAGTTGCTAATTATACGTATGATTTAGTTAAAGAATACAATTCGTTTTATCAATCGGTTTCAATTTTAGGAGAAGAAAACCTTGAAAAGAAAATTTTTAGAGTACAACTTTCTAAAAAAGTAGGCGAAACAATTAAGTTAGCTTTTAGTTTACTTGGAATTGAAGTTCCTGAAAGAATGTAATTTAAAAACTTAGTTTAAAACTAAAGTTAGGCGTAAACTGCATTGAATAAGTATCAACACTTTCAATGGAATTATTGCTGCTGTTTACTCTGTAAAATCGGTTGATGCTATTTTTCGTGTTCAAAACGTTAATGATAGAAAAAGCTGTTTGTAAATTAAAATCATCATTAAAATTCCACTTTCTAGAAACCGAAAAATTCATTTGAAAATAGTCATCAAGTTTACTTCTGTTTGGTAAATCGTAAATAATATTAGGATTAGCTTCGGTTACAACCAAATTTAAAGGAGTTGTAATTGGCCTTCCGGTATGATATTTTGAACCAAGAGCAATTTTCAGATTATTCCATTCATAAATAGCAGACCAATTTATTGTATGCATGATTTCAAAATTATTTTGAAAATCTCCATTGGTTAAGGCTTCAAATGAATAATTATTTTCATTAAATGTATAATTAATCCAAGTGTAAAAGTTTCCAAAATTCTTTTGTATCAACAATTCGCTTCCAAAAACAGCGTAACTTCCAGTTGATTTTATAAATTCAAATTGGTTTTGAAATCCTTGACTGCTAGTGGTTATTCCATCAATTTCTTTATAAAAATTATCTAGATTTATTAACCAATTATTCTTTTTAAAAGTAAACCCAATTGAAACTTGTTTGCTTTTTTGAATAGGAATTGATTCATTATTGGCCAATGTCCAACGCCTTTTTTCAATGCCTAAAAAGTCTTGTTGTAAATCAATTATTTGTGAAAGCGTCTGATTTTTAAATTCTCCTAGAATTTCTAGGTTAAAATTACTGCTGATTTTTTGATTAAATTGTAATCTTGGCTCAATTAAAACTACATTAAATTTTTCAAAATAATTTCCTCTAACACCAAGTTTCAATATGCTTTTTTTATTGTTCGATTGAAATGTGCTTTCGGTAATTCCTGCATGAGAAATTAATACGTTTGTAATTTTTCTTGAAAATATTGGAAGGTTAATTTCATCAAAATTGGTAACTCCAATTTCATTTATTTGATAACCAAAACCAAGTTTGAATTTGTTTGAAACTTCATAGTTATGCTGAAGTTTTAATGCTAAATCCAACACTTTATTTTCTTGGTTTAAAGTTTGATTGCTTTCCAAAGTTTGATTTTCAGAAATCAGATTGTAATTAGAAAAACTAGAAATAATTTGTGTCGAATTTTTTTTATTCCAATTAGTTTTCCAAGACAGTGAACCTCCAAAATTTGTTTGTTTCAATTCACTTCTAGAACTATCAGTAGCCGAATATTCTTCAAAATCCAAATGATTTTTTATGGTTATTAAATCTAGATTTAATTCATTTTTTTTGCCAATTTTTTGTTGTAACTGAATTGACGCATCATAAAAATAAAAGTCAACATTGTTGTTATAATCAATAATTTGATTAGTACTTAAATCGGTGATTTCAGTATTTTGAAAAATACGTTTGCTATAATTTTTAAAAGCTGGGGAATAGAAAAAATCAGTAAATGATCTTCTTCCAGAAATGGTAATCGAAGTAGTTTTTGATAATTTTAATTTCTTATAAAACTCAGCGCTAATCATATTTGAACCAATAGTTGTAGATGGTTTTTCGTCATTTTCATTTCTTGATGATAAGATAACTAAACTAGAAACACTTTCTCCAAAAAATGCTGAACTTCCATTTTTAGTAATTGAAATGGTATGCGATAATGTAGGGTTAAATGCCGAAATTAATCCAAAAAAGTGTCCAGTTTGAAACATTCTAATATCATTCCATAGAAATAAATTTTGGTCGTGTGTTCCGCCTCGAACACTGATGTTTGAAATAGTTTCGTCTATACTTAGGATGCCAGGAATTTGCTGCATAGTTTGCAAAACATCCGGTTCAGTCAATCCGGGTAGAATTCCAAAGTTTTGTGGTTTTATAATTATCGAACCATCATTTCTTTTGTAAATACCTGTGGTTAAATATAAACCTGTTTTTACTTCTTCTAATGTTTGAATGATCGGTTTTAAATAAAAATTTGGACAATTTACAACATATAAATCTTCAGGATTTATTTCAAAATTTTCAAATCCTTGATGTTCAATTTTAATAGTATTAGATGAAATTTTTGGCAATTCAAAATATCCATTAGCGTCAGAAAAAGTACTAGTATTTGTGTTTTCTATAATTATTAAGGCATTTTCAATACCAATTTTTGTTTCATCATTAATTAAAAAACCGCACAATGGTTTGTCTAATTTTTTATCATTGGAAATGGTGTAATATTTACTTGAAATTTTATGAAAAGTGAGTTTCGTTTCGTTTGATAAATAATTTAATTTTTGTTCAAGATTTAATTCTTTTTTTGGAGAAATTAATGCAAACAGAATAATTTCATCTTCAATGTAATTGAATTTAACATCATGTTGTTTTGAAATTTCGGATAAAACTTCTTTCAATGGAATAGCCTGCTTTTCTACTTGAGCATAGGAGTAAAAAAGAGAAATTAAAATGCAAAATACACTATGAAATGTTCTATTTCTGAACATTGATTTCGGTTAAAGTAATTTTATTAGCTGTCTTTTTTGCAATTTTTAAGTGATAGGTTTTAGTTAAAATTCCTAAAGCTACATCTAGGTTATTCGATGGAATATTTCCTGAAAAAACCTGTTGGTTGTTGCTGCTGTTTAACTCAATTGTGACATTGTATTTTCGTTCAATTTCCGAAATAATATTTTTTAAATTTTCTTTATAAAATACAATTTCATCATTTATCCATTCGGGTTGATTAATATATGTATTAGGAACATCTAAGCTTTTATCGTTTTCAAAGATTGTTTTCATTCCTTTAGTTAGGATAACAATTTTGTCACGATGTGTTACTTTTACCTTTCCTTCATAGCATGTAACTTCAAAACGATTATTACGTTGTTTGACATTAAATTGAGTTCCTAAAACGGTAACTTTTCCAGCTGTTGTGTTAACTTCAAATTTTTTCCCTTTAGCAACCTTAAAAAAAGCTTCGCCTTCTAATTCTATCAATCTATTGTTTTCCCAATTCCATTTTTTATAACTTAAATTTGAGCCTGAATTTAATATTACTTCAGATTCATCAGGCAAAATCAAAGCGGTTTCTGAACCATTTTCAGCCGTGAAATTAGTATTTGATAAAAAGGTAAAACTAAAATACAACCCTAAGATAATAATAAATAGTGCAGCTATTTTAAAAATCCAATTATAATTTAGATGAACAACTTTTTGTTTTGGAGATGAAAGAATATTGGTTAAAATTTTTTGTTCATCAAAAGCTGGAGTTTCAAGTTGAGCTGAATATTTTTTAATTTTAGAAAAAATAGAAATATCATCCTCGCTGAAATCATTTTTTAATGTTTCATCTGAAGTTTCATTATTGAGCCAATCTGCTAATGGATAATTTTCCTCCATAGATTTGTCTATAAGTTACGTTTATAAAACAGTTTTGTACATTTTTACCCTACTTGAAATTTGAAAATTCTTTTCTCAGTTCAACTAAAGCTGTGTGAATTCGCTTTTCAACAGCTTTTACTGATATATTAAGTTCTTCTGCAATTTCGTTATATTTTTTTCCGTCAATTCTATTCATCAAAAATGTAGTTCTATGAATTTCGTTTAAATTTTCGATGGCTTTTAATAATTTATTTTTGAATTCTTCTTCTTCTAAAAGAAATTCAGGTGATTCATTTGTAGAACTTTTTTGAGCGTAGTTTTGAGAATATTTTAAAGCAACTTTTTCGTGCGCTTTTACATTTAACGAAGCATTATTGGCAATAGTATAAACATATGATTTTGCTTTTTCTATTGGAACATCTTTACAATTCTGCCATAATTTTATAAAAGCATCTTGAGCCAAATCTTCTGCGTGTTTTTCATTTCCAAATTTGTAAAATAAAAAATTACGCAACGACTTTATATTTTTAATAAAAAAATCAGAAAATATACTTTCTTCACAAGTATTTGAAAATGAATTGTTTTCCATTAATTTATTTGACTTTGTTATGTAAAGTTAATTTTTTTTTAAATTTTTGGTAGGGAAAAATACAAATAACTTGTTTAATAGATAAAAGCAATCAATTTAAAAAATGAAAAAATATAGTACAATACTAATATCTTTTATGCTGATAAGTATAATTGGCTGCCAAAAAGAAGAAGAAACCATCATTCAAGACGATACTCAAACTTTTACAAGCAGTTCTACTTTATCGGGTTTACTTTTAAGAACTTCTCAATTTCCAACTGCTTTTGATAATGTTTTGGATAATTCGAGTTGTTTTAGTGTTCAGCTTCCGGTTACAGTGATAGTTAATAATCAGCAAATTCTTGTTTCAAATCAATCAGATTATCAATTGGTTCAAAATGCTATCAACCAATTTTCAAACGATGATGACATTGTAAACTTTGTATATCCAATAACTATAGTTTATCAAAATTTTCAAACTCAAGTTCTTCAAAATTCAAATGATTTAGATGATGTTCTTGATGAATGTGATGAAGATGATGGTTTTGATGAAATAGATTGTATTAACATCAATTACCCGATAGTCATAAATATTTACGACAGTAACAATCAAATTGCTAATACAATAACAATCACAAGCAATTCAATGTTGTTTAATTTTCTTTCTAATACAAATTCAAGCACTTTATTGGCAGTTGTTTTTCCAATTTCAGTAACAAATTCCAATGGTCAAAATGTTGTTATAAATAATAATTCTGAACTCGAGAATTTCATTGAAGATTCTATATCAGATTGTGATGATGATTCTAACGGTGGAAGCAATAATACAACTCTAACAGAAATTTTTACATCTGGTACATGGTACATTTCATATTTTTTTGATGATGTTGATGAAACCAATTATTTTAATGGATACAATTTTACATTTAACAGTAACGGAACCTCATTGGCTGTTAAAAATTCAAATAATATAAACGGTACATGGAATATATATAATGATAGCGGAACCGAAAAAATAGTTTTGAGTTTTGATGGTTCATTGCTTGATGAAATTGAAGATGATTGGAGAATAATTGAATATACACCAACTTTAGTTAAACTAAAACATGTTAGTGGCGGAAACGGCGGAACTGATTATTTGACGTTTACAAAAAACTAAATCATGATTGAATCTAACAAAAAAAATAAAACACATTATCCTATTATCCAATTAATAATTTGGACTGTAATACTAGGATTAACCATTTATATAGTAAAACTTAAATCAAATTAATATTCTAAATTTTAAATCATGAAAAAATTATTTTTAATCCCAATGCTTTTTTGTCTTTTTATGCTAAATGTAGCATCAATGTGTTCTTCAGATGATGATTCAAGCTCATCTTCACAAGATCCAACACCAGTAATAAATGCTGCTTCACAAGGAACTTGGCGAGTAACAAGTTACATAGATTCAGGTAATGATGAAACAAATCATTTTACAGGTTATAATTTTACTTTTGGAAGTAATAACGTGTTAACTGCAACTAATGGAACAAATTCATATTCAGGAACATGGTCAGTTACTTCTTCTGATGATAGTAATGACGATAATCCAAGTAGTGATTTAGACTTTAATATTTTATTTTCTTCTCCTGCTGATTTCGCCGATTTAACAGATGATTGGGATATAGTTACTTACAGTTCTAACACCATATCGTTGATTGATGTTAGTGGAGGAAATGGAGGTACGGATATTTTAGTTTTTACTAAAAATTAATTTTTTTGTTCGTTTAATGATAGTTAGTAAAACCAGCTTTTCAAAGCTGGTTTTTTTATTGAAAATACTTTTTTCTACTTTGCAACTCTGCAACTTAAAACTTATATTTGCACTTCTTAAAAAAAGAAAATTATGTTTAATAATTTAAGCGAAAAGTTAGATAAAGCATTACACGTTTTAAAAGGTCATGGTAAAATTACAGAAGTAAACGTTGCCGAAACCTTAAAAGAAGTAAGACGTGCTTTATTGGATGCCGATGTGAATTTTAAAATTGCAAAAGATTTTACTACTCGTGTAAAAGATAAAGCAATTGGTGAAAACGTATTGACTACGTTACAACCAGGACAATTAATGGTTAAAATCGTTAAAGACGAATTAACCGAATTAATGGGTGGAGACGCAACAGGTATCAATCTTTCAGGAAATCCATCTGTGATTTTGATGTCAGGTTTACAAGGTTCAGGTAAAACTACCTTTTCTGGAAAATTAGCTAATTATTTAAAAACTAAAAAGGGTAAAAAACCACTTTTAGTAGCTTGTGATATTTATCGTCCTGCGGCAATTAATCAGTTGCATGTAGTTGGTGACCAAATTGGTGTTGAAGTTTATTCTGAACCAGAAAATAAAAATCCAGTTCAAATTGCTCAAAACGCAATCAATCATGCAAAATCTAATGGTTTTAATGTTGTAATTGTCGATACAGCAGGTCGTTTAGCTATTGATGAGCAAATGATGAACGAAATTGCTAATGTTCATGCGGCAATTAAACCACAAGAAACATTATTTGTGGTGGATTCGATGACAGGTCAAGATGCGGTCAATACAGCAAAAGCGTTTAATGATAAATTAAATTTTGACGGAGTTATTTTAACCAAATTAGATGGTGATACTCGTGGTGGAGCAGCAATTTCTATTAAATCGGTAGTTGATAAACCAATTAAATTCATCGGAACTGGTGAAAAAATGGAAGCTATTGATGTATTTTATCCTGCTCGTATGGCAGATAGAATTCTTGGAATGGGTGATGTTGTTTCCTTAGTAGAAAGAGCTCAAGAGCAATACGATGAAGAAGAAGCAAGAAAACTTCAAAAGAAAATTGCTAAAAACGAATTTGGTTTCGATGATTTCTTAACTCAAATTCAACAAGTAAAGAAAATGGGTAACATGAAAGACTTAGTTGGAATGATACCTGGTGCTGGAAAAGCTTTGAAAGATGTTGAAATTGAAGACGATGCTTTCAAACATGTTGAAGCAATCATATATTCAATGACTCCACAAGAAAGAAGTAAGCCTTCTATCATTGATATGAAAAGAAAAAACAGAATCGCGAAAGGTTCTGGAAGAAAAATTGAAGAAGTCAATCAATTGATGAAACAATTTGACCAAATGAGCAAAATGATGAAAATGATGCAAGGTTCTGGAGGAAAGAATTTAATGCGCATGATGGGCGGAATGAAAGGAATGAGATAATATAAAGACGCGAATATTCGCGTCTTATTTTTTTATAAAATATAACTACAACACACAACGAATGGAATTATTAGACGGAAAGAAAATCTCTAGTGATATCAAGAAAGAAATCACAGCTGAAGTAGATAAAATGAAAGCCAACGGCGAAAAAGTTCCTCATTTAGCGGCAGTTATTGTTGGGAATGATGGCGCAAGTTTAACTTATGTTGGTAGCAAAGTTAAAGCTTGTGAATTGGTTGGATTTGAATCTACTTTGGTAAAAATGCCAAGCACAACATCGGAAACGGAATTGCTTAAAAAAATCAAAGAGTTGAATGAAAATGATGATATTGATGGATTTATAGTGCAATTACCATTACCTGAACAAATTGATACACAAAGAGTATTAATGGCAATTGATCCAAGTAAAGATGTTGATGGTTTTCATCCTGAAAATTTCGGTAAAATGGCATTAGATATGACTACTTTTATACCAGCAACACCATTTGGAATTCTTGAATTATTGGAACGTTATAATGTTGAAACCAAAGGAAAACATACCGTTGTAATTGGTAGAAGTCACATTGTTGGTAGACCAATGAGTATCTTAATGGGAAGAAAAGGATTTCCTGGAAATTCAACTGTTACTTTAACTCATAGTTATACCAAAAATATTGCTCAAATTACAACACAAGCCGATATTATTATTACAGCACTTGGTGTTCCAAATTATCTGAAAGCCGAAATGATAAAAGATGATGCTGTAGTTATTGATGTTGGAATTACTCGTGTTCCTGATGAAAATGATCCAAGAGGTTATAAAATTACAGGTGATGTTGATTTTGAATTTGTTTCCAAAAAAGCATCTTATATAACTCCAGTTCCTGGTGGAGTTGGACCAATGACAATTGCAATGCTGCTGAAAAATACACTTTTAGCACGCGAACAGAAAAAACTAAAATAATAATCAAATAAATCCTGAATCAATCAGGATTTGTTTTTTTCATTACTACAAGTTGAAATTCCAAAAGGAACATACAAAGGACAAAAACTTACTAAGCTAGTTAAAACAAAAACTACTGCAAAAACTAGCAAAACAAGTCCTAAAGTTCCTGAAATAGTTTCGTTATAATACAAATAAGCTATTACTGCTGCAATTAATAATCTAATTAATTTATCAGCTGAACCCATGTTTTTTTTCATGATAAAACAATTTGTTGGTTAATATAAAATCAAAATTAACCTTTGAAATTAACTTTTATC
The DNA here is from genome assembly GCF_032098525.1 of Flavobacterium sp. PMTSA4. NCBI lineage: Bacteria > Pseudomonadati > Bacteroidota > Flavobacteriia > Flavobacteriales > Flavobacteriaceae > Flavobacterium > Flavobacterium capsici. The sequence goes on along the minus strand of NZ_CP134890.1, from coordinate 1,401,967 downwards.
ATGATAAATATCACATTTCTAGATATTTATTTTTTTAAGATATCATCTATAATTTTTAGATGATGTTTTGTGTGAAGTTTTAAAAAATAGATGCTTTGCTTTAAATTAAGCACTCCAAAATATGGATGATTAAAATTGGCGTTTTTATCTAAACTATTTAATTCTGATATAATCTTTTTTGTTGTTTCAAGCTGAGAATTCAAATCATTTAAATCGATAGCTTCAAATGATTGAACTGATTTTGGAGCTTTGCCTTTTCCTCTCGGAATAAAACCTAAAGTGTAAACAAAAAGTCTAGATTTATTAAATTTCCATTTGTATTCTTCAGGATTTGAATTTTTTAAAATATTAATAATGCCAATTAATACTTTTAAACTATGGTCAATATGCCAACCAACATTGCTCTTAGAAATACTTAAATTTTCCTTTTCGTAAAATGAAATTCTAGTTTCTAAAATGGTCAAATATTGATTGAGTTCTTTCATTTGCGAAACTATTTCTTTTTCCCGTTTTTGTAATTTACTTTTTCAATTACTGGTGTTTTTGGAGTTTGTTTTTTTGGAATAGGTTTCTTTTTCGGGAATACAGTTTTTGGTTTTTCGTCTATTTTTTTATTGTTATCAGTATTTGATTTATGACTTTTAATTACTTCTTGTGGATTCTTTGGATTTTCTTTTGTTCCACGAAGGTGAATAACCAATCCATTCAAAAAATTACGTAACACTTGATCACCACATTCCATATATTTTGGATGTTTTTCATCTCGAAAAAAATTACCAAGTTCACCTTTTGACATTCTGAAATCAACCAATTGAAGAATTTCGACAATTTGGTCATCGCGCAATTGAAGTGCTACTCTTAGTTTTTTGAATATATCGTTATTTGTCATTTTTTATGAAATATTGGTGTGTTTAGAATAACCAAAGGTAAGCCTTTTTAAAATTTTCGCGCCATAATTTTTCGTTATGTTGTCCGCCTTTTACAATAACTTTTTTGTTTTTCTTTTTGCATTCACAACGTTTAGTATTCACCCATTTTTCTACATTTCCCATATCTCGAATCACATCATCATCGCCTTCATTGTCACCGCAAAGGAAATAGATTTTAGTATCAAAATCTTTAGTTTTTTCCATTAAAGCATTCAATTCATTTCGACAAAACCAAAATGATGGAGAAAAACAACCTACTTTTCCAAACACATTGGGATATTTTAAAGCTGCATAAAAAGAAACTAAACCACCTAAAGAACTTCCAAAAATAGCTGTGTTTTTGGCATTCGTTTTAGTTCTGTAAATACTATCGATTTTAGGTTTTAAAGTATTTACTATGAAATCTAAATATGCATCAGCATTTCCGCCGTTATACTTTGGATGTTTACATGGCGTTAGTTCATCAATACGTTTTTCGCCTCCATGTTCTATTCCAATAACAATTACTTGCGCATTAATTGAATCTAATGTTTCGTCTACATTCCATTCTCCAATGTATGAAGTTTTTGCATCAAAAATATTTTGAGCATCATGCATATAAATTACTGGATATTTTTTGGAAGAATTAGCATAGTTTTCAGGTAAATTAACCCAAATTTTCTTTGTTGTATTGAGTTGTTTTGCTTCAATTGTGAAGGTTGAAACGTTTTTTGAAGCTGTACTTTCTTGAGAAAATCCAACAAACATATTTAAAAGCAACAGTAAGAGTAAATTCTTTTTCAAGGTATTTGTTTTACTTTTTTAACAAAAAATTATATTTTAGCTAAACTTAAAATTTAAAGATGGAAAATTACGAAGAAAAATTAGCACTATTATCAGAGATGATTTCTTTTTCTGTTGTCGACGGTCAATTGCATAAAAGAGAATATCTTTTTTTAACGATGATTGCTGAAGAATTAGAAATATCGAAAGAAGATTTAAATTCTTTGTTCCATCAAGAAAACAATTCAGTAGTTATAAAGTCTGAATTTGAAAGAATTCAACAGTTTTACCGTTTGGCATTGTTAATGCATTGTGATGGCGTTTTACACGAACGAGAAACTATCAAAATTCATGAAATAGGAATTAATATGGGTTTAAATCCGCATGCTATAAAACGTGTTTTGAAAGCGATGGAACAATCACCAAATAAAATGATTTCTCCTGAATTTTTATTAGAAGTTTTTCAGGAACAGTTGAACTAAAAAAACCTAACAAGCTGTTACACTCATTAGGTTTTCCACTTTAAAACACCCAACTATGAATAAACCTTTAATTTTTAGAAGCAATAAACGTATTTCCGCCTTCAATCAATCTAATGAATTCGGCTTTGTAGCCTTCATCATCGTTAGCTAAACCTTCTTTTGCTAGTTTTTTGATATCGGTTAATGATTTGTTTTTAACCAATTTTGAATCTCTAAGATTTAATCCAAACCATGCCACAGCAGCCGTAAACTTAAAATCATCTGATACATTGTTTAAAGCTTTTGAACTCGAAGCAATAGTATTAATCATTTCGATGCTTTTGTCACCATCAGGTTTTTTATAACGGAATTTGATAGTTGCCAGTTCGTTTTGATAATTGTTGCCTTTGTTTTCTACTTTAGAATATTTGGTAGCTTCCATCGGTTGAAAGTAGTCACATTTTACATTCACAGGAATAATTTCGTATAATGCCGTTACGGTATGTCCGCTACCCAATTCGCCCGCGTCAATTTCGTCATTCTTAAAGTCTTCTGGACGCAGTTTTCTGTTTTCATAACCAATTAATCGATATGCCTGAACAAACGCTGGGTTAAACTCAATTTGAATTTTCACATCTTTAGCAATGGCAAACATTGAACCTTTAAACTCTTTGCCCAAGAAACGATTCGCTTCCTGAATGTTATCAATATAAGCATAGTTTCCGTTGCCTTTGTTGGCCAAAGTTTCCATTTTACTGTCTTTATAATTCCCCATTCCAAACCCCAAACAAGTTAAAAACACTCCCGATTTGCGTTCTTCTTCAATCAAACGTTGCATGTCATTATCAGAAGATGCACCCACGTTAAAATCGCCATCAGTAGCCAATACAACGCGGTTGTTTCCACCTTTGATGAAATGTTCTTTTGCGGTTTTATAAGCCAGCATAATGCCTGCGCCACCAGCAGTGCTTCCACCAGACTGTAATTTGTCTAACGCATCAATAATTGTCATCTTTTTATCGCCCGAAGTAGGAGGTAAAACTAATCCTGCTGCACCAGCATAAACCACTATGGCTACTTTATCATCAGCACGTAATTGGTTTACCAATACTTTCATTGATTCTTTCAACAAAGGCAATTTATTAGCCGAACTCATGGAACCCGAAACATCAATTAAGAATACTAAGTTTGAAGCAGGTAGTTTAGAATCGTCAATGTTTTTGCCTTGCAACCCAATGCGAACTAATTTGTTACTAGAATTCCATGGGCAATCACTATATTCAGAATTGATTGAAAAAGGATGCTCGTCTTTTGGTTGTGGATATTTATATTTGAAGAAGTTCATCATTTCTTCAATACGCACTGCGTCTTTTGGTACTTTTTGTCCGTTGTTGATAAAACGACGAATGTTGGTATAAGAAGCGTTATCGACATCGATAGAAAAAGTAGAAAGAGGCGAAGTTCTAGGGCTTTCAAAAACGTTTTCTACGAATACACCATAATCTTCATCACTTTCATTTATAATAACAGTATCATTTTTAGAAGGATAAATTGGATTGTGACTTTTGTCCTCTTGTTTTAAAGTCGCATAACCTCTGATTTGAATGCTTGAATTGGTTGTTCCAACTTGAATTCCAGCTACCTTTCCATTCAGAGGTTTTGAAACAGAGCCAGTATAAGATTCTTTTGTTTTTATGTCATAGGAAGTAACCACAACTTCTTGCAGCGTTTGTACTCCGTTTAATTCTACATTAATTTTAGAACTATTGCCGATTTTAACGGATTTAGAATTGTAGCCTACATAACTAAATACCAGAGTTTCGCCTTTTGTAGCTTTGATGGAATACTTTCCGTCAAAGTCGGTTTGAGTGCCACGAGTGGTACCTTTGACTACGATTGTTGCACCAGGTAATGGACCTAAATTATCAGAAACTATTCCGGTAATGGTTTTTTGTTGTGCCAAACTAACGATACAAAAAAGCATAGTTATGGCTAATGAAAATGTTTTGAAATTTTTCATGACGTTGATTTTTAAAATGTTAGTACTGATTTGCTACTTTTTGGCAGCGGGTTTACCATCTTTGGTAGTGATGATGACGACACCTTTTTTGCCTTTGTCACCATAAATTGAAGTCGCTTTTTCGTTCTGCAGTATCGAGAGCGATTCAATGTTTTGTTTGTTAAGTGGCGCATAAGGACTCGTTGGATTTGGACCAAAGAGTTCAACTTCGGTATATTCAACACCATTAATGATGTATAGTGGATCGGGTAATACTAGGATATTATCTATTTCACCTGCATCTAATTTTCCAACGGTTTGTTGGTCGGAAACTTTATTGTCAATTACTAGCAAAGGTTCTTCTTTTTTCTCTACTTGTTTGGAATCATTAGACTGTACTGTTTCTGCATTGAAGTATCCTTCGCTACGTCTTACACCACGGGCATTGTCTTTTTGTTTGGTATAACCATTGGCAACTAAAGAAGCTGCAGCTGGTTTTTGAAGTTCAAGAGCATCACTTTCTATTTGAGATTCTTTTGCAGCAACCGCCATTTTTGGAACTAAACTTTTAATAGTGTCCTGCATAACAATGTTGTTAGTTGTGCCAATTTGCTCTTCTAAAATCATTTCGGCATTTGGTTTAATAACCGGATTGCTTTTTTCTTCTGCTGAAACTATGGCTTCGTTTGAAACACTATCGGTAACGGTTTTAAGAGTATCAACAGCAACCATTTCATTAGTAGGCGAAATAACAGTTTTATCCTCTTTCAAGAATTGATAACCCAGCGTTGCCACCAATAGGAGCGAAGCTGCTACAGCCAATTTCTTCCACAATTTGGTTTCTTTGGTAAGTTGTTTGTTGTCGAGTTTACTTTCCACACGATTCCAAACACTTTCCATAGCTGGAAACTCTTTAGTTTCTGCATTTTCAGCCGCCGATTTGAATTGTTCGAATATGTCGTCTTTGTGGTCCATTCTTACTTTGCGTTTTGATAATAGAACTTGTTGATGAGTTCTTTTAATTTTGTTTTGGCAACATTCAACTGCGATTTTGATGTGCCTTCCGATATTTGAAGCATAGCTGCTATTTCTTTGTGTCCGTAGCCTTCAATTACAAAAAGGTTGAAAATGGTTTTGCATCCTTCGGGAATTAAGTCTAAGAGCTTTAATAAATCTTCTTCTTCCAGTTGTGTTGCGGCAACCGTTTCAGGATGCAGATAAACCGATGTGTCTTCGAGATAGAGATTAAAGTTTACATTCCTTTTTAATTGTAGTAAACATTGGTTTACTGTTATCTTTCGTGCCCAAGCTTCAAAGGCATAGTTTTCTTTTAATTGTTCTATTTTAGTAAATACTGTATAAAAGGCATCAGCTAATACTTCTTCTATTTCTTCTTCTTTCTTCAAATAGCGTTTGCAGGTTCTGTATAGCTTTGGTGCCAGGTATTCATAGACCTGTCTTTGCGCATCGCGCTGTTTTTTTCTGCATCCTTGTATTTGAAAATCGTTAATCACAAAAGGTGTTTTTTATATAGAGCACAATTTAATAGAAAAGGTTGGGAAGGAAATGAAATTTTTTTTTAAAAAGTAAATTTAATGAATTCATTTTTTACCATAGCTACGATTCAGCAATAGCTTAAGTTGAAATTTTTCCATAAGTTTACAATTATAAAAATTCAAACTATGCAACATATTAATCCAGATGATTTTAAAGTAACCACTAAAATAAAATTAAACGAAATCCCAACGGAATTAGATATTGACACTTCAAAAAAAGAAGAAGAAACAGCATTAGATGAAGTGCAAATAAAATTGAGTAAAAAACAAGATGCGATGTATGCTCATAATCGTTATGCTTTTCTGATTTGTTTGCAAGGAATGGATACCAGTGGAAAAGATAGTTTGATAAGAGAAGTATTTAAGGAGTTTAATCCTCGTGGAGTAGTGGTTCATAGTTTTAAAACACCAACTTCTAATGAATTGGAACACGATTATCTTTGGCGTCATTACATCGCTTTACCCGAAAAAGGAAAGTTTGCGGTTTTTAACCGAACTCATTATGAAAATGTATTGGTAACACGTGTTCATCCTGAATATATTATGTTTGAAAATCTTCCAGGTGTCGAAAAAGTAGAAGATATTACACCACAGTTTTGGGAAAACAGAATGGATCAAATAAAAAACTTTGAAAAACATATTTCTCAAAACGGAACTAAAATCTTAAAGTTCTATCTTCACATGAGTAAAGAAGAACAACGCAAACGATTATTAAAACGATTAGAAACACCAGAAGACAATTGGAAGTTTTCTACAGGCGATTTAAAAGAGCGTGAACGTTGGGATGATTATATGAAATACTATGAAGAAGCAATTAACAAAACGTCAACTGATTATGCACCTTGGTATATTATCCCCGCAGATGATAAAGGTGTTGCTAGATACATAGTAGCAAAGACAATTTGGCAAGAACTCAATAAACTTAAAGACATAATAGAGCCACAACTTGATGAAAAAGTGAAAGCTAACTTTGATGTATACAAAAAGCAGTTAGAATAAAATTTCAATTACCTTTGCCATCGAAAAATTGCTAAGTGAAATTAACTAATTATACAAAAGAGTTTAGATACAATATGAAACTAGCGTATCCAATTATTTTAGGAATGATTGGTCATACAGTTGTTAGTATTGTAGATAATATTATGGTTGGGAAATTAGGTCCAACTGAATTGGCAGCAGTTTCATTAGGAAACAGTTTTGTGTTTATTGCCATGTCTTTAGGAATTGGTTTTTCAACAGCAATTACACCACTTGTTGCTGAAGCCGATGGTAAAAAAAGCATCGAAGAAGGCAGATTGGCTTTTCATCATGGTTTGTATTTGTGTACCATTTTAGGTAGTGTTTTGTTTGCTTTAATCTACTTCTGCAAACCATTAATTGCTTATATGGGTCAATCAGAAGAAGTAGTTGAGTTGGCAAAACCTTATTTAGACATTGTTGGTTTTTCATTAATTCCTTTGATTATGTATCAAGCCTACAAGCAATTTGCTGACGGTTTGAGTGAAACCAAATATTCAATGTGGGCTACTATTTTGGCCAATGTTGTCAATGTAGTTCTAAATTATCTATTAATTTATGGAATTTGGTTTTTTCCTAAACTTGGAATAGTCGGAGCAGCAATAGGTACTATTGCATCAAGAATTGTGATGCTCATATTTATGCATTACATGATGAATACTAAAACTAAATTTCATCCCTACTTTAAAGGATTTACGCTAAAAGAAATAAAAAAGGAAATCAATATAAAAATCATCCGATTAGGAACTCCATCAGCGATGCAAATGTTATTTGAAGTCGTTTTATTTACGGCAGCAATATGGCTTTGTGGAATTATTGGAGTAACCAGTCAAGCGGCAAATCAGGTTGCTTTGAGTGTAGCTTCATTAACTTTTATGTTTGCTATGGGTTTAAGTGTTACGGCAATGATTAGAGTTGGAAATCAAAAAGGGAAGTCTGATTTTATTGCATTAAGAAGAATAGCGTTTTCTATTTTTTTACTAGCCGTTTTGCTTGAAATAGTTTTTGCACTGCTATTTATTGTTTTCCATGAATATATTCCAAAAGTGTTTGTAAAAAACAATGATGTTATCCATTTAGTTGAAAATGCCGAAGTGGTTTCTATCGCTGCCAAGTTACTTTTGGTAGCTGCTGTTTTTCAAATTTCAGATGGATTGCAGGTTGTAGTTCTTGGAGCATTACGAGGATTACAAGATGTAAAAATACCAATGTATATTACTTTTGTTGCCTACTGGGTTATTGGTTTTCCTGTTTCATTTTATTTAGGACTTTACACAGAATTAAAAGCAGTTGGAGTTTGGATTGGATTGCTTTCAGGATTATCTGCTGCCGCATTATTTTTGTATCTTCGCTTTAATTATTTGACCAAAAAACTAATCACTAATTACTAATCACTATTTACTGAAATGCAATTACCAAAATTTGTTTTAGCTGATAACTCCGAATTTCCAGAAGATATTTTTGTTATCCATTTAGATTTTCCTCGCTTTATTATTAATTTAAAAGATGATGAGGTAGAATTTTTAGAAGATTTAGAAGGCGAAGATGAAACTGAACTTGAAAGTGAGATGGAACATTTAATCACACTAGCAGGTGAGTTTTATGACAAAGAAATGGAACAATACGAAGAATAATTTAAAGGACAATCAAGCCACTTTTAATTGCATAAACGGCTAATCCTATTCTGGTTTTCATTTGGAGTTTTTCACAAACACTATCTCTATAGTTTTCAACAGTTCTTGCGCTGCAACTCATTAATTCACCTATTTCTTTATAGCTTAACTCAGTAGCTACATATTTCAGGAATTCCAATTCTCTTTCAGTAAGTGAGGAATCAATTTTTTTAGATGGTTCGGTTTTTTGACCTATGCTATTAAATATTTTATTGGCGGCCCATTCAGGATAATAAAATCCATTTTTTACCATAGTTAACAATGCTGTTTCTAAATCTGCAGGATAAGTGTTTTTTAAAAGATATCCTTTAGCACCGTTTTTGACCATTTTAATTACACTTTGATCTTCATTTTGCATGCTTAATGCCATGATATAAACATCAGGATGATTTTCAGTCAGCCATTTTGCAGTTTCAAAACCATTCATTATTGGCATACTAACATCAAGAAGAACAATTTTTGGATGATTGTTTTTATCAAGAAATTTTTCTTGAAGTTCTTTGCCATTTTCGCATTCATAAAGCACTTCAAAATCATTGAAGGTGGATATAATGCCACTAAGCGCTTTTGCAATTAGTGTGTGGTCATCAACAATTGCAATAGAATATTTCATAAATACAAATAGGTTAGCAAAAGCTAAAGTACTATTTTATTTAATAAAATTTAAATAGTTATAGGTAATTTTATTATAATTTTTGTTCCGTTACTATCGCTTGATAAAGAAAATTCTCCGCCAATTATTTCACTTCTTTTTTTCATGTTTTTTAAACCAATTCCTTCTGATTTAGTATCATTAATATTAAAACCAGTTCCGTTATCTGAAAGTGAAAGTGTAATTGATTCATTTTCATAGCTTAAGGTAATTGTGATTAAGCTACAATTTGCATATTTCAAAGAATTTTGAATAAACTCTTGACATATTCTTATCAAAACACTTTTAGCATGATAATCAACAGATTTATAATTTCCTTCATTATCAATGACTAATTGAGAATCAATTATCGAATTGATTTTGCTAATTTCTTTTTTCAATAATTCAGGTAACGAGTTGTTTTCTATAGAATCATCGCTCAAAGATTTTGATAATTGTCTTAAATCATTCAAAGAATCATTTAATATTGAATTGACATTGTTCATGCTTTCGTCCTCTGCTGGAATTTTATTAGTATAGATTAATTGTTGGATGTACAAACTTGCTAAAGTTAACTTTTGACCAACATTATCATGTATTTCTCTACCTATTTCCTGCATGGTTCTTTTTTGCATTTCAATTTGAGTAGCAAAAAGTTCTTTTTGATGACGGTCTTTTTCGGCTTGTAGTAGTACTTCATTTTCTTTTTTCTTCCTATTATATTGCCACATATAGGATATGATAGCCACCATAAAAAGAATAAAAAATAAATTAAAAACTAATACTATTAATATGTATTCGGTTTGCTCCATATGAATGCTAAGGTAAAAAGGATATACATAAAATTATTAACAATTAGAAAGAACAGATAATAGTTCATTCTTAAATCTAAATCTTTAATTATTATTCCATAAAAGGAAAAAAAAGGCAACGTTCCAATGTATAATATACTTACGCCTAGATTAATATAAAACATCATGTTTTCTTTGAATTTTATTATATCATCAGATTTGATTTGTTTCATATATTCTAAAAAAACTAATATGCCTAATAGAAATGCACCAATGACATAATTGAATGAATAAAAAGAACTGATTTCCTTTTTAATAAAGGAATGCATTGCAAAAGAAAGCAAGTATAGAAAGCTAAAAACCCAAAAAAGATTTTTCTTCTTTAATGATTTATAGGCATATAACCAGAAAAAAAACATAAATTCAATTGGTATGATCAAGTAGCTACCAAAATAATTGTTGTATTCTTCGAAATATTCAATTATTACATGTAATTGAAAGAATCCTAAAAGAGAAATTAAACCTAGATAATAAATGAACCATTTCCAATAGGAATCTTTAAATTTTTTGAAGTAATAAATGCCTGCTACAAATGAAATTAACTCAATGTAAATTAATGAATAAGCCAAAAATACAACCAGATTTACCATTTGATTTAAATATCATTATTATAAATAATTAAAACCATTCACCTGTTGTTGAAAAAGGAGGAGTCAAAAATCCATGATTCTCCGCCATAATAGCAATTCCAGTTCCAGTTGGTTTTGTGCCATCATAAGTGTTTACATCTGATGGATCAAAATCAAAATTTTCACCATCTATTTCATTGGTAGGTAACGCTATAACGGTATGTAATTTTTCATAATCTTTTGGAACAGTATCCAAATCTGGATTCCAATCTTCCTCTGTTGGATAGGCAGCATAATAAATACGAAGACCTAAATTGCCAACTGGTTTTTCAGGATGACTAGCTATTTCAGTTTCAATTTCGGTTATAAAATCCTTTAGTTCATCTAAAGAAAACCAAACCGAGTGCGCATCAAAAGCCATTGGCCAAGTTTTTGAATCTTCTATTGATTTTAGTTGACGTGTTCTATAATTTTTAATCATTTCGGCAACTAGTTCCATGTTTAAGGTGTGTTTAGGCATGTGTTTTATTATTGGTTAGTGAAGTAAATTTAATCAAAACAAAGTAACAGAAGTTATGTTTATAAAAAAAGGGGGATTTCCCCCTAAAAAAATAGGGGGAAATCCCCCTTAAAATAGGGGGAAATCCCCCTTTTTTTTTTCATTTCAATGTTAGAACTTTGTTTCATCATAAAGTTTTGAGGCAATGTAAACTGATTGATAGAGATTTTTAAAAGACCTGAATTATTGGGTTAGTTGTTTTAAACCTGCTCTTAATTAATTTTTTTGTGGTATTGATTAATAATACTAGAGCAGGTTTTTTTTAAAAATAGTAGTAATTAAAAAATATCAAATTATGAGAGTAGATGTTATCAACGAAAGATGCAGTTTAATGTATGTAAACGAAGTCATTTTTGAAATTACCCCAAAAATCCGCAAAACTATTATACAGGTAATTTCAGAAGAATGTCCCGAAATACCAAGAATTAGAATTGCTTCAATTCTTGATAGAGAGATAAAAAGAACAACTACACCAGTAGTTAGACGAAATTTTTTAGCAACTATTAACTATTCACTACGATAATTATGAACTATTTTATGATAAACTCCACAAAAAAAGCCAAAAGCATTATTACAGCACTAGTAATTGTTGCATTAGCAATAATAGCCTGCGAGCTATATATTGTTTTTAAACTATAAACCAGGAAGCCGAAAAGGGAACATAGAGTAGGCCAATTTTTAAAATATCTATTATGCCATTCAACAATTTAGGCAATCGTCATTTTGATGATACCGACAAAGAAAATGTAAACAATGCGCTGGTTAGTTTAGAAAGCGCACTAGTTGATAAACTAGCCGTTCTGTCTCCCGAAGAACGCCAAAAATTTGGAAGCGTTAACGAGCAAAACAAGCTGATAATTAATAAAGTAAAAGAGTATAACGATAGTCAACCATCCTTAAGCAGCCCAGATATTGAATGGGGAGAGTTTAACAAAGACCACGATACTCGTATATTTCTTCAAAAAACCATTCTAAGAATGCTAGGATTAATTAACGGATTAGAAAACGCTAAAATTCTACACGATTATGATAACTATTCTGCCGCTTTGATGGATTATGATTATGCAAAATACAAATTAGGAACTCAATCAATAGGTTTTCAAACAAAAGTTGACGAGCTAAGTCAATTTTTTGGAGGCGGAAGACCACCAGCAAACCCAACACCAGCCGAAGAATAGGCATAAACCCCATAAAACACGTTTGGAACCCGGATAAACTACGTTTATTAATGTATTTAATTAGGTTCCAAACTATGTTTTATACGTTACACAACCCCAATAACTAGGTTCGAAACCTAATTAAACTACGTCTTTAACCCCATTAACTAGGTTGTTAACCCCAAAAACTAGGTTCGAAACCTAATTAAACTACGTCTTTAACCCCATTAACTAGGTTGTTAACCCCAAAAACTAGGTTCGAAACCTAATTAAACTACGTCTTTAACCCCATTAATTAGGTTATATAACCCCAAAAACTAGGTTAAGAACCTAGTTAAACTAGGTAATTAACGCCAAAAACTAGGTTGTATAACCTATTTTATTATGTTTAGAACCAGCTAAAACCTGGTTAATAACCTGGTAAACCTGGTTCAGAACCTAGTTAAACTAGATTTTCAACGTAAATAACTAGGTTTTTTTAAAAGATTTTTTAAAAAAAATTACTCGAAATACTTCTTCAACAACTCCTGCGCCGCAGCAAATGGCGATATTTGATTAGTTGCTACTTGGGTTTTATAATTTTCTAATGAAGAAGCAATGGATGGATTGGTATAAAAATGGTTTTTCAACTGCTCGTTGATAGTTTCGAGCATCCAGTATTGGTTTTGGTTTTGGCGTTTAGCGTTAAAATAATCATTGTTTTTAACAAGTTCTAAATACTCAGCAATGATGTTCCAAACACTGTCGATACCCGTTTTTTCATAAGCACTACAAGTGGTAACTTTTGGAATCCAACCACTATTTTTAGCAGGAAACAAATGTAACGCTCGGTTAAATTCAGTCTTGGCGAGTTTGGCTTTAGCCACATTGTCGCCATCGGCTTTGTTAATTACAATAGTATCGGCCATTTCCATGATACCACGTTTAATGCCTTGCAGTTCATCGCCAGCACCTGCAATTTTAAGCAGTAAAAAGAAATCGACCATGCTGTGAACAGCCGTTTCACTTTGACCAACGCCAACGGTTTCAATAATAATCGTATCAAAACCTGCCGCCTCGCAAAGAATAATGGTTTCTCGGGTTTTTCGCGCTACGCCACCAAGTGTTTCTCCCGATGCCGACGGACGGATAAAAGCGTTTTCGTCTTTCACCAGTTCTTCCATGCGGGTTTTATCGCCCAATATACTCCCGTGACTGATGGTAGAACTTGGGTCAACCGCAAGTACCGCAACTTTCTTTCCAATGGAAGTTAAATAAGTTCCAAAAGCTTCAATAAAAGTGCTTTTTCCAACGCCAGGAACACCAGTAATACCAATGCGAACCGATTGGTTAGCATATGGCAAACAACCATTAATTATTTCGTTGGCTTTTTCAAAATGTTCAGGATTGGTGCTTTCAATTAAAGTAATGGCTCGGCTCAAAGCTATTTTGTCATGCTGTAAAATCCCTGAAATCAATTCGTTAACGCTGGGTTGTACTTTACGTTTGGCAACAATTTTTTGCAAAGAAGAAGTGCTGATGCTTTCCGGTTGAGGAATACCATCGTTTTCTTTGAGTGCGCTTTTTTTGTTCGATTTCAACGGAAAATGCTTTTGGTAAAAATACAACTTTTTGCAGATAATGTTTATTTTTGTTTAAAATTACCACCATGCAATTATCTAAAGAAATCCTCGAAAAACTAACTACCATTGTTGGCGAAAACTATATATTCACTGATATTGAAACCCGTAATTATTATGGACACGATGAAACCGAAGATTATGTTTTTCCGCCGAATGTAGTGTTGAAACCAGCCAACGCAAAAGAAGTTTCGGAGATTCTTTTAATTGCTAACGACTATAAAATTCCAACCACACCTATTGGCGCACGAACAGGTTTAAGTGGTGGTGCATTATCTATTTATGAAGGAATTGGTCTTTCGATGGAACGATTCAATAAAATCATTGAAATTGATGAACAAAATCTGCAAGTTACGGTTGAACCGGGTGTTATAACGCAAGTATTGAGAGAAACCGTTGCCGAAAAAAGATTTTTCTATCCGGTTGACCCAAGCAGTATGGGAAGTTGTTGGATAGGTGGAAATATTGCTGAAAACTCTGGTGGTGCAAGAGCTGTGAAATATGGGGTTACCAAAGATTATGTACTTAATTTAGAAGTGGTGTTACCAAGTGGCGAAATCATTTGGACTGGCGCTAATACATTAAAAAACTCTACAGGTTATAATCTTACGCAATTGATGGTTGGTAGCGAAGGAACTTTGGGTGTTATAACTAAAATTGTGTTGAAATTATTGCCAAAAGTTTCGCATAACGTATTGATGTTGGTTCCTTTTTATAAAGCACACGAAGCTTGTGAAGCGGTTTCGGCAATTTTCAGAGCAGGAATTGTACCGAGTGCTTTGGAATTTATGGAACGCGATGCGATTGATTGGACTTTGGAATATGTTGATGGAATTAATGTATCTATTAAACCCGAGCATCAAGCACATTTGTTGATTGAAGTTGATGGAAATTACCCTGAAGTTTTAATGCAAGAAGCAGAAAAAATAGTTTCGGTAGTAGAAGGTTTTGAAATAGATGAGGTTTTATTTGCCGATACAGAAGATCAAAAAAACATGCTTTGGAAAATGCGTCGTTCTGTTGCTGAAGCAGTAAAATCGAATTCAATATATAAAGAAGAAGATACCGTTGTGCCAAGATATATGTTACCTGAATTATTAAAAGGCATCAAGCAAATTGGAGCAAAGCATGGTTTTATATCGGTTTGTTATGGTCATGCTGGCGATGGAAATTTGCACGTGAATATCATTAAAGGCGACATGACTGATGATAATTGGCAAACGCAAGTTCCGATTGGAATCAAAGAAATTTTTGAATTGACCGTTGCTTTAAAAGGAACACTTTCGGGCGAACATGGAATTGGTTATGTGCAAAAGAATTTTATGAATATTGCGTTTTCTAAAGTTCATTTAGAATTAATGGAAAGTATTAAGCGTGTTTTTGACCCAAATAACATCTTAAATCCGGGTAAAATATTTCCAGATTATAACTAGTAATAAAAAAATATCCGTCTGTTTGACGGATATTTTTTTAATCTCTTTTCGGATTATTCTTTTTATTTCTTTTGTCCTCTTTTTTTTCTTTTGCAGTTTTAAGCGGTTCTTTTTTAGCCGATTTTTGAATGTCTTTACCTTTTGCCATTTTTTTATATTTGATGATTAAGGTAAAGATACTGACTAATTACCCAATCCAAGTGTGTTTTTGATGTTTTCGTCAAATAAACTATTGAAAGCGTTTAATTGAAAGGCATCGTCTAGGTTGAAAAATTTCCATTCGCCAAAAGTTTCTAGGTCAAAAACGGCTACGTATATGCTTTCTGCTTTAACATTAAAGCTATTTCTATTTGGTTCAAATGTTACGTTTTGCGTTTTTTCTTTCTCTTGTAACCAAGTTTTTTTCTCTTCAGCTTTAACAGAATTTAATTTGTTTTCAAAAAAATAACGTTTCGGATTTCTACTTCTAACTACGCAAAAAGTTTGTTGTCCAATAGTTTTGATTTCGTTAAATAGGAATGGAACTTTTTCTAACTGCAATCGCATTCGGTATTCGGAGTTTTGGTAATCTTGGTCTAGTTTTTCTAAGAAAGCAGTTTCACCTATACTTTCATAAATCTTTGGATAAGTTAAAGATTTGACATCTTCAAAATCCATTAAAAAGATGGCTTGATGAAATTTTGTGGTAGCTTTTTGCAAACTTTCTTTGGTTTGTGAGAAAGAAAGAATAGAAAATAATAGAGTTAAAAGAAAATATTTTTTCATAAATCAATTATTAATTATTCCAAATATAAAAAATCCTCAAAAGTAATACTAATGAGGATTTATATTTATTGGTTTTAAGTAACTTAATCGTGAACCAAAACCCATTCTCCTGAAGCAATCATACTTTCGGCTTTTTTGTATTTCATGCTTTCGGTTTTTCCGCTCATTACATGTTTAATAGTCACAGTATCGTTTCTATTAATTTTTGGAGTTTCACGAACTATGGTTTCTGTTACTTGCGGACGTTGAGATGCAGCTTGACCAGCTTCTCTGTTAGCACTTTCACCACTATTTATTTCTTCTTTTGACTCAGTGTAGTTTTCTTTACGTTTAACTTCACGAGCTTCTTGAATATTGTTGTTCTGTTGAGGTAAATCACCTTTGAATAAGAATGAAATCACTTCTTTATTTACACCATCAAGCATTGCTCTAAACAAGTTGAATGCTTCTAATTTATAAATAAGTAATGGATCTTTTTGCTCATGAACTGCCAATTGAACCGATTGTTTTAGCTCGTCCATTTTACGTAAATGTTTTTTCCAAGCTTCGTCAACAATGGCTAAAGTGATATTTTTTTCAAAATCAGCAATCAATTGTTTTCCTTCGCTTTCAAAAGCTTTTTTCAAGTCGGTAACCACATTTAAACTTTTAATTCCATCAGAAAACGGAACTACAATACGCTCAAATTTGTTTCCTTCATTTTGATATACATTAGCAATAATTGGGAATGCTTCACGAGCACTTCTTTCGGTTTTTTCAGTATAATAAGCCATTGCAGCTTTATATACTTTACCTGTGATTTCCATTTCAGACATTTTTTCAAATTCTGAACTTGAAATAGGAGAAGTTATTGAGAAATAACGAATTAATTCAAATTCGAAATTTTTAAAATCGTTTGTTCCTTTGGTTTCACTTACAATCAATTCGCAAGTGTCGTACATCATGTTAGCAATATCCAATTTCAATCGCTCACCATGTAATGCATGACGACGACGTTTGTAAACTACTTCACGTTGCGCATTCATTACATCATCATATTCCAAAAGACGTTTACGAGTTCCAAAGTTGTTTTCTTCAACTTTTTTCTGTGCACGTTCAATAGATTTGGTCATCATAGAATGTTGAATCACTTCACCTTCTTTCAATCCCATTCTGTCCATAATTTTGGCAACTCTATCAGAACCAAATAAACGCATTAGATTATCTTCTAACGAAACATAAAATTGTGAGCTACCAACATCACCTTGACGACCAGCACGACCACGCAACTGACGGTCAACACGACGCGAATCGTGACGTTCTGTACCAACGATTGCCAAACCGCCAGCAGCTTTCACTTCTGGAGATAGTTTAATATCGGTTCCACGACCAGCCATATTTGTTGCAATAGTTACAACTCCTGGTTTTCCTGCTTCAGCAACAATTTCAGCTTCTTTTTTGTGCATTTTTGCATTCAACACGTTGTGATTAACACCACGCATTTTCAACATTCTGCTCAATAATTCTGAAATCTCAACCGATGTTGTACCAATTAAAACTGGTCTTCCAGCTTGCGATAATTGCGTTACATCTTCAATAACAGCATTGAATTTTTCGCGAACGGAACGGTAAATCAAATCTTCTTTATCATTACGTGCAATTGGCTTATTAGTTGGGATTTCAACAACATCTAATTTATAAATTTCCCAAAACTCACCAGCTTCAGTTACAGCTGTTCCAGTCATACCTGCTAATTTGTTGTACATACGGAAATAGTTCTGTAATGTTATGGTAGCAAAAGTTTGTGTAGCTGCTTCAATGGTTACTTGTTCTTTGGCTTCAATCGCTTGGTGTAATCCGTCAGAATAACGACGACCATCCATAATACGACCAGTTTGTTCGTCAACAATTAGAATTTTGTTGTCCATGATAACGTATTCTACATCTTTTTCAAACAAAGTGTATGCTTTTAAAAGTTGTGTAAGCGTATGAATACGTTCTGACTTTATACCAAAGTCTTGAAACAATTTTTCTTTGGCTTCGGCTTCTTTATCTTTTTCTAAATTTTGTTTTTCAATTTTAGCAATTTCGGTTCCAATATCTGGAAGAATGAAGAAATCATCTGAAGTGTCTTGCGATAGATATTTAATTCCCATATCGGTCAATTCCACTTGATTGTTTTTTTCTTCGATAACAAAATATAATGCTTCGTCAACGATTGGCATTTTACGATTGTTATCCTGCATGTATTCGTTCTCCGTTTTTTGAAGTAATTGCTTATTTCCTTCTTCACTTAAAAACTTAATTAACGGTTTGCTTTTCGGTAAAGCACGATATGCTCTTAATAATTGGAAGCCACCATCTTTTGTGTTTCCTTCTTTAATCAAACGTTTAGCTTCGGTTAAAAATCCACCTGCAATTTGACGTTGAAGATTATAAAGATTTTCAATTTTTGGTTTTAATTCATTGAATTCATGTCTATCACCATCAGGAACTGGACCAGAAATGATTAATGGCGTTCTAGCATCATCAATCAATACAGAGTCAACCTCGTCAACAATAGCGTAATTATGTTTTCTTTGAACTAAATCTTCTGGCGCATGCGCCATGTTATCACGCAAATAGTCAAAACCAAATTCATTGTTTGTTCCATAAGTAATATCAGCTTCGTACGCTTTTCTTCTTGCATCAGAGTTTGGCGAATGATTATCGATACAATCAACCGTCATTCCGTGGAATTCAAATAATGGTGCTTTCCAAGTGCTGTCACGTCTAGCTAAGTAATCGTTTACGGTTACCAAGTGAACACCGTTTCCTGTCAAAGCATTCAAATAGAGTGGAAGTGTTGCCACTAATGTTTTTCCTTCACCCGTTTGCATTTCTGCAATTTTTCCAGTGTGCAATACAATTCCACCAATCAACTGAACGTCGTAGTGAATCATATCCCAAGTGATTTCTTTTCCAGCTGCATTCCATGAATTTGACCAAATAGTTTTGTCGCCTTCTAATGTGATGTATGGTTTTGTTGCAGAAAGTTCTCTATCTTTTGGAGTTGTTGTTACTTCAATTGTAGTATTGTCTTTAAATCGACGAGCAGTTTCTTTAACAACAGCAAAAGCTTCTGGAAGTATATCCATTAAAACTTTCTCTGAAATGTCATAAGCTTCTTTTTCTAAAGCATCAATTTCATTATAAATATCTTCTCTTTTATCGATATCTGTTGTGCCTTCAGCTTCAGTTTTTAAAGCTGAAATTCTAGAATCTTTTTCAAATCTAGCTTCTTTGATTTTTTCTTTGAATTCAACAGTTTTTTGTCTCAATTCGTCGTTTGATAATGCAGCTAAACTGCTTTCAAACGCTTTAATTTTATTTACAAGTGGTTGTATTGCTTTTACATCTTTTTGGGATTTGTCTCCAACAAAAGCTTTAAGAATACTATTAATGAAACTCATATTATTTTTATGTTTTTAAAGTGTGCAAATTTAAACAAAAAAAAAGCCCTAAATGGACTTTTCTTTCTTAGTGTTTACTTATTTTTTAATATTCATCCTCGTTCCAAAGATAGTCTTCGTCAGTTGGATAATCAGGCCAAATTTCTTCCATCGATTCGTATATTTCACCTTCGTCTTCAATAGATTGAAGATTTTCTACTACTTCAAGTGGAGCACCAGCTCTAATTGCGTAGTCAATTAATTCGTCTTTGGTTGCTGGCCACGGCGCATCGCTTAAATATGATGCTAATTCTAATGTCCAATACATTGTCTATCGGGTTTAATTTTATGCAAAAATAAATTTATTACTGAAAAAGTCAAGTAAAAAATGATTTATTTTAAAAAAAAGATAAGAACGGCTTTTTAATATCAGAATTAGAATTCAAATTATTGGATTCTATAAATTCTATAGGCCAATTTGTTCAAAAAAATTATTTTCTAGGAATCCATTGAACTTCGTCGGCTTGCAAGTCGTAGGACAACTTCCGTGCCAATACAAAAAGGTAGTCAGAAAGTCGGTTTAGGTATTTAATTACAAGCTCATCTGTAGGTTCAATTTCGTTAAGATGTACTGCTAAACGTTCGGCTCTACGGCATACGCAGCGCGCAATATGACAATATGACACAGTAGTATGTCCGCCAGGTAAAACAAAATGTGTCATTTGTGGTAAACTTTCATCCATTTTGTCTATTTCTTTTTCTAAAAACTCAATATCCGATTCAACAATACCAAGATTTTGAAGTCTTGGTTGTCCGTTTTTTAAGATTTCTTTTTCTGGTGGTGTAGCAAGTATTGCTCCAACTGTGAATAATCGGTCTTGTACTTCAATTAATACATTTTTGTAATCTTGATTGATTTCCTGATCACGGATTAATCCAATATAAGAGTTTAATTCATCTACGGTTCCATAACTTTCAATACGAATATGATGTTTTGGAACTCGCGTTCCACCAAAAAGAGCTGTAGTTCCTGTATCTCCAGTTTTTGTGTATACTTTCATGGATGTAATAAATTGGATTTTTTAATTCTCAAAGATACAAAAAATGCTATGGATTATTTTTAGCCCTGATTGAAGTGGAAATCCTCGAAGAGATTGTAACGAAAAGCAGGAATTACATAAATAAAATTACCCAAACCATTTGCTTCAAATTATTTGTGCTTGTCGTTAAGGTTATCACTTTCAATCATTCCGTCACGCAAACGAATGATTCTGTGCGCATAGGCAGCAATGTCTTCTTCGTGAGTTACAAGAATTACTGTGTTACCATTTTTATGAATTTCGTTGAAAAGATTCATGATTTCAACTGAGGTTTTACTATCTAAATTTCCTGTTGGTTCGTCGGCAAGAATAATTGAAGGTTTGTTGACTAATGCACGAGCAACGGCAACACGTTGACGTTGACCACCAGAAAGTTGATTGGGTTGATGGTCCATTCTGTCGCCAAGACCAACTTGATTTAAAACTTCTGTTGCACGAATATTTCGTTCTGATTTTGCGTGTCCAGCATAAATCATTGGCAAAGCGACATTGTCTAAAGCCGTTGTGCGAGGTAAAAGATTAAATGTTTGAAAGACAAAACCAATTTCTTTGTTTCTGATTTCTGCTAATTCGTCGTCATGCATTTGTGAAACATCATTTCCATTTAAAATATATGTTCCAGAAGTTGCAGTGTCTAAACATCCTAAAAGGTTCATCAGAGTAGATTTTCCAGAACCACTTGGTCCCATTAATGCAACATATTCGCCTTTGTTGATTTGTAAATCAATACCTTTTAAAACATTTATAATTTCGCTGCCTAGAACAAAATCTCTTTTGATTTGTTTTATATCTATTAATGGATTTGCCATTTTTTAATCGAATTATTTATTTTGGAATACATTTAATAGGACTAAATTCATTTCAAATTGTTACAATTTTATTGTTTTTTTAAGTTGTTTTTGGAATAAACAGTTTTTTAAAAATGAGTTTTATAGTTGTTACATTTAAAGGAAACTCATATAAAACATGAAGCATACTGAGAAAAAATAATGCTGACAAACCTACTTTATAATTATAAAAATACAACCCGATACTAGCAATCCAAATAGCAAGAATTACAAAAATTCTAATTTTAGAAGCATTCTTGTTCCAGCCGATTATAGAAGTTTTTGAAAACCAATTTAAGTAATGATAAGTATAACAAAAAGCCACAAAAACTTGAATTTTCAGCCCAATTTCGGAGATTAACAAAAATTTACCATCATTATTATTTGATAACAATGTAGCTATATAATAATTTAAATTATGCATTCCTGAAGCGTAAAAAGTATCACGAGTTGTACCTGAAAAACTATAATTATTGGTATTTATAGGATAGAAACTAACAAAAAATGGAACTAGAATTAGAAAAACTATTGCAAGAATTCCTGGAAATGTTTTTTTGTTAATTGTTCCATAAATCATGAAAAGTAATGTAAATAAATAAACATGAATTATAGTTGGAACAAAAATAGTTAATATAATTTCTGTTACTGAGAAAGTTGATATTATAAAATTTGCAATTATTAAACTTAGAATTCCATAAATAATTATTGATTTTGCTTTGTCTAAGTAAATCAAGCCAATTGCTAAAAGAAAGCTGATCAACAGAATATAACTGTTCGAATTGGCACTTTTGCGAATTAATGAATGTACAAACGAATTTTCTTTTAAACTCGAAAAATAGGGTAGATTAAAAAAATGTGGAATAGAAAGAATTAAGCAAAGAACTAAAAAAGTATAAATCCATTTTTTGGATTTAATAAAATAGTTTTTTTTATCTAACCAATTGATTTCTGTGGCATAATGTAATGGTCCAAGGACTGCATATGAAAATAAAAAAAGCTCAAAAGGCAAGAAGTAAGCTAAAATTAACGAAAGAACAATTAATCCAACGTTTAAAGTATCTATTGATTTCAAAAGGAATATTTTTTATAAAAATAGAAAATTTATTTTTCTCAAACTCTGATTACAAAATCTTCTTTTTCCTGTTCACTTCTAAAAAAAACAATTCCCCATTGAAACGTGTCTATCGTAACTGTTACTTTTGGGTGTTTTTTTATGATTTCCCATGCTTGTTCCATTTCAATGCTCCAATGTATGTCATCAAAAATCCAAACACTATCATTGGTAATTGTTGGCAAAAGCAATTTAAAATAGTCTAAAGTTGCAGTTTTTGAATGATTTCCGTCAAAATAGATAAGTTTGAAGTTTGAATTTTCAGATTTTATATTCTTTAAATAAGATGGGAATTTAGTATTTATAAAATCAACGTTCTGAAGTTTTGAAATTGTAAAGTTTTTTTTTGCTTCAGATAATGTATTTGGACAACCTTCTAATGTTGTAATTTTTGCTTTTGGGTTACCTAATGACAATGCCGAAGTGGCTAAACCAAGAGAAGTTCCAATTTCTAAAATAGTTGATGGTTGAAAATAATTTGTAATTCTAAACAGTAATTCAGCTCTTTTTCTAGAAATTCCAGCTGTTTTAGCAATTTGAGAAACTTGTCTTTTGTTGCTTTTAAAAACTCTTGAACCAGCACCAAAATCGGTTACTTCAATGAATTGATTATTGGTTAAAACTGAATTTCTATAGTTTTTTAAAATGGAATATTCTGGATAATTCTTTTTGTCGTAAAAACATTTGGTGACTAAATCAAATACAAACGGCGAATGCACTCCGTGTTCGTTTTTGGAATTCCAGAGAAATTTTAAATATGATTTTACTATTTGAAACATTATTCCATTTTTGAAGAAAGTTCAAACCAACGTTCTTCTTTTTGTTCTAATTTTTCGATAATTTTTTGCAATTCCAAAGCTTTTTTCTCAATGTCATTGTCTGCAACTTTTCCTTCTGAAAACAAATTTTCGATTTGCTTTTTCTCGTATTCTAAATCCTTAATTTCACGTTCAATTTTGTTGAATTCCTTTTGTTCGTTAAAATTCAAACCAACAGTTGTTGGGTTATTTTGTTTCCAATTTACTTTTTCAGTACTGACGTTTGATAAGTTTTTAGGTTCTGAACTATCTTCATAAGCTCTGAAATCTGAATAATTTCCTGGAAAATCTTCAATAATTCCTTCACCTCTAAAAATAAATAAATGGTCTACAATTTTATCCATGAAATATCGGTCGTGAGAAACCACAAGCAAACACCCTGGATAATCTAAAAGGAAACTTTCTAAAACATTCAACGTTACAATATCCAAATCATTTGTTGGCTCATCCAGAATTAAAAAATTTGGATTTTGGATTAAAACGGTACACAAATACAAACGTTTCAATTCGCCACCACTCAATTTTTCTACAAAATCATATTGTTTTTTGGCGTCAAAAAGAAATCGCTCCAATAATTGCGAAGCCGAAATAATTTTTCCTTTCGTTAGCGGAATGTATTCGCCATATTCCTTAATTATATCAATAACTTTTTGACCAGGTTTTGGATTAATTCCACTTTGTGTGTAATAGCCAATTTTTATCGTATCACCAACAACCACTTTTCCTGCATCGGGTTGTGTTGTTTTAGTTAAAATATTTAGAAAAGTAGATTTTCCGGTTCCGTTTTTACCAATAATTCCAATGCGTTCGCCACGTTGAAAATCATAACTGAAATTGTCTAATATCGTTTTGTCTTTGAATTTTTTATACAATTTGTGCAACTCAATAATCTTACTTCCCATGCGTTCCATGTTGATTTCGAGTTCTACTACATTTTCTTTTCGGCGACTTTCAGCAACTTCTTTTATTTTATAAAAATCATCCTGACGCGATTTAGATTTGGTAGTTCGTGCTTTTGGTTGACGACGCATCCAAGCCAATTCTTTTACAAAAAGATTTTGTGCTTTGTCAATCGTAGCATTTTCCATAGCAATACGTTCTTCTTTTTTCTCTAAATAATAAGAATAATTGCCTTTGTAAGAATATAACTTTCCGTTGTCTAACTCGATAATTTCGTTACAAACACGTTCCAAAAAGAATCGGTCGTGTGTAACCATAAATAGCGTGATGTTTTCTTTGGCAAAATAACTTTCTAACCATTCAATCATTTCTAAATCTAAATGGTTTGTTGGTTCATCCAAAATCAATAAATCCGGACGATTAATAAGAATTATAGCTAATGACAAACGTTTTTTTTGGCCACCAGAAAGACTTTTTACTTTGAGTTTTAAATCGTCAAGTTTAAGTTTGGAAAGAATTTGCTTGAATTGTGTTTCAAAATCCCAAGCATTGTATCGGTCCATTTCATCAAATGCCAATTGGTATTTTTCTTCATCTTCAGGATTTTCAAGCGCTTTTTCATAACGCTCAATCACATGAAGGATTTGATTATCTGAAGCAAAAATACTTTCCTCAATAGTCAATTCGTCTTGTAAATTATTGTTTTGCGAAAGAAAAGCCATGTTCAAACCTTTTCTAACTACAACTTGTCCAGAATCTGGTTCATCTTCACCATTGATGATTTTCATGACACAGGTTTTTCCTGAACCATTTTTGGCAATAAAAGCAATTTTTTGGTCTTTATTGATGCCAAAAGAGATGTCTTTAAACAATACTCGTTCACCAAAAGCTTTGGATATATTTTCTACTGAAAGGTAATTCACAATTGAGATTTCTAAAATTTATGCAAAAGTACTATTTTAAAGCATTACAAAAGTTTCAAATTTTCAAATTGATATTTTTTCACGTTATATTTGTCGAATGCAACTATCGGTAATCATACTTAATTATAATGTTCGTTACTTTTTGGAACTCTGCGTTTTGAGTGTACAAAAAGCTATTCAAAATTTGGATGCCGAAATTATTGTGGTTGACAACAATTCTTCCGATGATAGTTGTGCAATGATGAAAGCTAAATTTCCTCAAATCAAACTCATTGAGAATAAAGAAAACCTAGGTTTTCCAAAAGGGAATAACATTGCCGTTGAACAAGCAAAAGGCAAATATATCTGTATACTGAATCCTGATACTATTGTTTCAGAAGATACTTTTCATAAAATATTTAATTCTAATCTTTTAATTCAAAAAACAGGAATTATTGGATGTAAACTAATTGACGGCTCAGGAAAATTTTTACCCGAAAGTAAACGTGGAATTCCAACACCTTGGGTTGCTTTTACAAAAGTTTTTGGGATGTATAAATGGTTTCCATATAACACTTTGTTCAATAAATATTATGCACAACATTTGGACAAAAATCAATCGGGTGAAATTGAAATTCTAGTAGGTGCTTTTATGTTTTTAGAACGCAACTTATATAATGAAGTTGGCGGTTTTGACGAAAAATGCTTTATGTATGCTGATGATATTGATTTGAGTTATATGGTTTTGCAAAAAAAGAAAATCAATTATTATTTTCATGATACAACTGTAGTTCATTTTAAAGGTGAAAGTACAGTTAGAGATGAAAAGTATATAAAACGTTTTCAAGAAGCAATGAATTATTTCTATGCTAAACATTTTAAGAAATCTTTTTTCTTTACATTTTTTATGAAAACAGGTTCAATTCTGTTTTCTTTTTTGAAAAAAAGTCAAGCCAAAAAGCCTGCAAAATCAAACCCAGAAAACTATGTTTTGATTTCTGATAATATAACTTTAAAGGATAAATTATCTGATAAACTTCAAAAAAATATTCAAATTAGTCCACTAGAAAATGGAAAAGTAGTATTTTCGCAATCGATTTCGAAGAATAGTAAAACTGAAATAATTTTTGATGTTAATTACTGTAATTTCAAGGAATCACTTTCGTTTATGGAAGAAAAATCTAAAATGTTTACATTCAAATTTTTAGTTCCCGAAAGTGGTTATTTATTAGGAAGTAATAGCAGTAATGACAGAGGTGAAATTATTTTTGTTTAGTCAAAATGTTGATAAACTATCTCGAAATTATTAATAAGTAAAACCAGTAAATTATCGCTTAAGTTCAATATTTAGTACTTTTGCATAGAAATACAACCACACTTTAGTTTACAATTATGGCAAAGTTTGAATTGAAATTACCAAAAATGGGAGAAAGCGTTGCAGAAGCAACCATTACCAATTGGTTAAAAAACGTTGGCGATACCATTAATGCTGACGAGGCAGTTTTGGAAATTGCAACGGACAAAGTAGATAGCGAAGTTCCGAGTGAAGTATCAGGAACATTGTCTGAAATTTTGTTTCAAGTAAATGATGTTGTGAAAGTTGGTCAAACTATTGCTTATATTGAAACAGAAGGTTCTTCAGTTCAAGCAGTGCCAACTGTTCAAGCAGTTGTTCCTGCAGCAGTTGCAGAAGTCACAAAAACCTTTGAAGCAGCAAAAGAAAGTGTTGCGCCTGTTGTTTTAGAAAAAACAGATTTTTCAAGTTCAGATAAATTTTTCTCTCCATTGGTTAAAAATATTGCGCAACAAGAAGGCGTTTCTATTGGTGAATTAAATTCGATTTCAGGTTCAGGAAAAGAAGGAAGAGTTACTAAAGAAGATATTTTAAAGTTTGTTGAAAGTAGAAAATCAAATGGTGTTTCAATACAAACTCCTTCAACACCAGTTTCAACACCAGCACCAGAAACTATTTCTGCACCTGCGCAAGTTGAAACTCCAAAACCAATATCTCAACCTACTGCTGCAAAAGTTGAAACTCCAAAAGCTCCTGTTTCTGTGAATGGCGGTGATGAAATTATAGAAATGGACAGAATGCGTAAGTTGATTTCTAAATATATGGTTGAATCTGTACAAACTTCAGCGCATGTTCAATCATTTATTGAAGTTGATGTGACTAATATTGTAAAATGGCGTGATAAAGTAAAAACAGCTTTTGAAAAGCGTGAAGGTGAAAAATTAACATTTACACCAATTTTTATGGAAGCAGTTGCCAAAGCGTTGAAAGATTTCCCAATGATGAACATTTCGGTTGATGGTGAAAATATCATTAAACGTAAAAATATTAATTTAGGTATGGCTGCGGCTTTACCAAATGGAAATTTAATTGTTCCTGTAATTAAAAATGCTGATGAATTAAATATTGTTGGGATGGCAAAAGCAGTAAACGATTTAGGAAATAGAGCAAAAGCAGGTAAATTAAAACCAGATGATACTCAAGGTGGAACATATACAGTTACCAATGTTGGTACTTTTGGTTCTGTTTTCGGTACACCAATTATTAATCAACCTCAAGTTGGAATTTTAGCACTTGGTGCTATTAGAAAAGTTCCTGCGGTCATTGAAACTCCAGAAGGTGATTTTATTGGAATTCGTCAAAAAATGTTTTTGTCACACAGTTATGATCATCGAGTTGTTGATGGCGCTTTAGGTGGAAGTTTTGTGAAACGTGTAGCCGAATATTTAGAATCTTTTGATGTCAATAGAGATTATTAAAACATATAAAAATCCCGATTTAATAATCGGGATTTTTTTTGATAAAAAATGAATTAACATATTTTAACAATAAAAGCTAAGTTCAAAATTTTATCTTTGTTAACTAAAAATATATAATGGAGTTAAAATTAAACAGACCAATTTGCTTTTTTGATTTAGAAACTACTGGAATTGATGTTGCTAAAGATAGAATTGTTGAAATAGCAATTTTCAAAGTGTTTCCAAACGGAAATAAAGAAAGTAAGACTTGGTTGGTAAATCCAACAATTCCTATTCCTTTTCAAGCTACAGCTGTTCATGGAATTACAAATGAAAAAGTAGCTAACGAACCAACTTTCAAAGAACTTTCGGGCCAAATTTATAATATGATTAAAGATTCAGATTTGGCGGGTTATAATTCAGATAGATTTGATATTCCTTTATTGGCTGAAGAATTATTGCGTGCTGATGTTGATTTTGATATGAAGAATAGAGTTTCTGTTGATGTTCAGACAATTTTTCATAAAAAAGAAGAAAGAACGTTGAGCGCAGCATTGAAGTTTTATTGTAACCAATCATTAGAAAATGCCCATTCTGCTGAAGCTGATACAATGGCAACCTATGAAATTTTAAAAGCACAACTTGATAGATATGAAGATTTAGAGAATGATATAAAATCGCTTTCTGAATTTACTACTCGAAAAAAATCAGTTGATTTTGCTGGGTTTATTGCTTTAAATGATAAAGGACAAGAAATTTTTACCTTCGGAAAACACAAAAATGCTTTAGTAGATGAAGTTTTAGAGAATGAACCAGGTTATTTTGGTTGGATACAAAATGCAGATTTTCCATTATATACCAAGAAAGTTTTAACTGGAATCAAATTAAGAAAGTTGAATAATAAATTGTTTTAATATCAAATGAAGATAATTTGTATTGGACGTAATTATGTAAATCACATTGCAGAGTTAAACAATGAACGTCCAGATGAACCTGTAATTTTTTTGAAGCCAGACACAGCTATTTTACCAAAAAAAATGCCTTTTGTAATTCCAGAATTCAGTAATGAAATTCATCATGAAGTAGAAGTTTTGGTTAAAATTTCGAAAGTAGGGAAGTATATTAATCCAAAATTTGCTCACAAATATTATGATGAAATTGGATTAGGAATAGATTTTACGGCAAGAGATTTACAATCAAAATTGAAAGAGAAAGGATTACCTTGGGAAAAAGCAAAAGCATTCGACGGTTCAGCGGTTATAGGTGATTTTTTTCCAAAAAGTGATATTAATTCCGTTGAAAATATTACTTTTGAATTGAAGAGTAACGGAAAAGTGGTTCAACAGGGAAACACTAGTCATATGCTTTGGAAGATTGATGAAATTATTTCATATGTTTCTCAATTTTTTACACTCAAAAAAGGAGATATTATTTTTACGGGAACACCTGAAGGTGTTTCAAAAATAAATTCAAATGACGTTTTAGAAGGATTTATTGAAAATAAGAAATTATTTAGTCTACACATAAAATAAAATGGCAATAAACTACAACCTAGCAAAAGTTTACGAATTATCAGATAATGATCCAGAATTCGTGATGCAAATTATTTCACTTTTTGTAAGTGAAGTTCCAGATGATATGAAACAAATTGAAATTGGAATTGAAAACAAAAACCATAAATTAGCATACAGTTATGCTCATAAAATAAAGCCAACTCTTGATTTACTTGGAATGACAACGGCTCATCAAGAAATACTTGAAGTTGAAGCTTGGACCAAAAGAGAAGGAAAACGAAAAGAAATTAACGAAACTTTCGAAAGTATTAAGAACCAAGTTGAAAAAGCAATCAAAGAAATTAAAAAAGACTTCGAAGTCTAATACTTTTTTTCTACAAAAAAAATTCCCTAAGTTTATTAAAATATGAAAGCATCAATTGTTACAATTGGCGATGAAATTTTAATTGGTCAAATTGTTGATACAAATTCTAGTTACATTGCAAAAGCTTTGGATAGAATTGGGGTTCAAACCCACGAAATGCTTTCGATTTCAGATGATAAAAAACATATTCTAGATACATTTTCAAATCTTCAAAACAAAGTAGACTTAGTAATTATAACTGGTGGTTTAGGTCCAACAAAAGATGATATTACAAAAAAAACTTTTTGTGATTATTTTGATGATGAGTTAGTTGAAAACGAACAAGTTTTAAATCATGTTAAAGAATTGATAGAAGGTTTTTATAAACGTCCAATTACTCAATTAAATAAAGACCAAGCTTTAGTTCCATCAAAATGCATAGTGCTTTTCAATAAAATGGGAACAGCTCCTGGAATGTGGATGAAGAAAGAGAATACGGTTTTTATTTCATTGCCAGGCGTTCCATATGAGATGAAATATTTAGTTGAAAATGAAATAATTCCAAAAATAGTCAAAGAATATAATCGACCATTTATTATTCATAAAACAATATTAACCTATGGACAAGGAGAAAGCTTAGTTGCCGAAAGGATTGAAGATTGGGAAAATAATTTACCTGAATTTATTAAATTAGCTTATTTGCCAAATCCAGGAAGAGTAAGATTACGATTGACTGCAAGAGGAGAAAACAAAGAAATATTAGAAAAAGCAATAGCTGAAAATGTAGATTCACTAACTAAAATAATCAATGATATTATTGTAGGTTTTGATGAGGATGAAACTATTGAAGTTATTTTAGGAAGATTATTAAATCAACAAAATAAATCATTAGCAACTGCCGAAAGTTGCACAGGCGGAAAAATTGCTCAGATGATTACTTCAGTTTCTGGTGCATCGAATTATTTTAAAGGAAGTATTGTTAGTTATGCAACCGAAACTAAAATATCTCAATTAGGTGTCAATGCTGAAACAATAAAAAAATATTCTGTTGTGAGTTCTGAAGTTGCAAAAGAAATGGCTTTAGGCATCAAAAGCGCTATGAATGTTGACTATGCTATTGCTACGACTGGAAATGCTGGTCCAAATAAAGGTGATTCTGTTGCTGAAATTGGAACAGTTTTTATTGCTATTGCAACACCTGATATTGTTTTAGTTGAAGAATTTAATTTTGGTCAACCTAGAGAGAAAGTTATTGATAGAGCATCTAATAAAGCCATGGAATTATTACAAAAAGAAATTTTAAAAAATCTACAATAATTTTTTTGTTACAATGATTTATTTTGCGTAAGTTTGCACCCTGATTTTGAATAACGATAAAAGTAAAGCATAATGTCAAGAGTTTGTGACCTTACAGGTAAAAGAGCGATGGTAGGAAATAATGTTTCTCACGCTATGAATAAAACTAAGAGAAAGTTTTCTGTAAACTTAGTGAAAAAACGTTTCTATCTTGCTGAAGAAGACAGATGGATTACACTTAGAGTAGCAGCATCTACAATTAAAACAATTAACAAAAAAGGGTTAGCAGCAGTATTGAAAGATGCAAAAGCTAATGGATTTATCGGATAATTCCATAACCTAATAAATATATAGTAAGATGGCAAAGAAAGGTAATAGAATACAAGTTATATTAGAATGTACTGAGCACAAAGAATCTGGTTTACCAGGAACTTCTCGTTATATTACTAACAAAAATAAAAAGAATACTCCAGACAGATTAGAGATTAAAAAATTTAATCCAATCTTGAAGAGAATGACTGTTCATAAAGAAATTAAATAATTAGAGATTTTTACAAAAGTAAAATTTCAAATACACATTTAAATCATGGCAAAGAAAACCGTAGCAACTTTACAAACTACTTCAAAAAGATTAACCAAAGCTATTAAAATGGTTAGATCACCAAAAACTGGTGCTTATACTTTTCAAGAAGCAATCATGGCTCCAGAGCAAGTTGATGAATTCTTAAATAAAAAATAATAAGACAAACTCAATATAACTAAGCTACTTTCAATCGGAAGTAGCTTTTTTATTTTATATATTTGTTCGATTAAATTATTACTAATAAACTTAATAAAATGAGTTTTTTTAAAAAACTATTTTCTTCTGAAAAAAATGACCCAAGCAAAAGCGAAGAGGCAAAACAAAATCTTGATAAAGGATTAGAGCAATCTAAAACATCATTTTTTTCAAAATTAACAAAAGCAGTTGCTGGGAAGTCAAAAGTTGATGATGAAGTTTTAGACAATCTTGAAGAAATTCTTGTTTCATCTGATGTTGGAGTAAGTACAACTTTGAAAATTATTGAAAGAATTGAAAAACGTGTAGCTTCTGATAAATATCTTGGCACAGAAGAATTGAATAAAATACTTCGTGAAGAAATTGCAGGATTACTTTCGGAGACAAATTCTGGTCAAGAAACTGTTTTTTCTGTTCCTAAAGATACAAAGCCTTATGTGATTATGGTTGTTGGTGTTAATGGAGTTGGAAAAACCACTACAATAGGTAAGTTAGCACATCAATTTAAAAGTGCTGGATATAAAGTAGTTTTAGGTGCTGCAGATACTTTTAGAGCTGCTGCAATAGACCAATTGCAGATTTGGGCTGATAGAGTTGGAGTTCCAATTGTAAAACAACAAATGGGAAGCGATCCAGCTTCTGTAGCATTTGATACATTACAAAGCGCAGTTTCTCAAAATGCTGATGTTGTTATTATTGATACTGCTGGTCGTTTGCACAACAAAATTGGTTTGATGAATGAGTTGTCAAAAGTTAAAAAAGTAATGCAAAAAGTGGTTCCTGATGCGCCAAACGATGTGATGTTAGTGCTTGATGGTTCAACTGGTCAAAATGCTTTTGAACAAGCTAAACAGTTTACTGCTGCAACCGATGTAACTTCACTGACAATAACAAAATTAGATGGTACTGCTAAAGGCGGAGTTGTAATTGGTATTTCAGATCAATTTCAAATTCCTGTAAAATATATTGGAGTAGGTGAAGGAATTGAGCATTTACAGGTTTTTAATAAAGTTGAGTTTGTAGATTCTTTTTTTAAATAATATATGAATAAAATAACTACTTTTTTTAGAGAAGCTTCACCTCTAAAATTGATATTAATAGCATTACCTTTTCTATTAATTTCATTATTTATCGAGAAATCACTACCAAGTGTTTTTCTTTTTGCAAGATTAACTACTTTTATATTGGTTATTTATGCGTTTATAAAATTCTTTAACTCTAAGTTTTAAAAACTATTGAATTAAAGCATTTATTTTCCCCCATAATTCATTATCAAATCCAGATAATGCAAAATTTTGTTCATCAGCGGCATCACCCATTCTGATGACGACCATTTTTTTACTAGGAATTACATAGATTTTTTGGTCATCTCTTCCTAAAGCCATGAACATATCATTTGGAGCATTTGGAATCAAACTTCCATTAAATTGAAATTGACTTTGAGGTAAATGATAACTCGATTTTCCGTTTAACCACCAAAGATATCCGTAAGCAAGATTAATGTTTTGTGATGTATTTGTTGCTTGCGTAAAATAATTTTCGTTTAAAATCTGATTACTTTCCCATTTTCCTTTATTTAGATTTAACAATCCAAATCGAGCCATACTTCTAGTAGTACTTGTATAAACGCTTAAATCGCCATTTGTTAAACTATTAAACCAAAATCCATTCATTCCAATTTTATCTCTCAATTTGGCATTGAAATAAGCATTCCATGTTTGACCTGATGCCTGAGCAACAACATCTTGCATTTTTACATAGACGTTATGATATGCCCAACGTGTTCCTGCATCAGCAACATATTGAAGATTCGCTGGTGAAACATTATCGCCTAACGCATCATTTAATCCAGAATTCATAGAGAGTAAATTTTTGCAAGTAATTAGATTTTCTTTTGCAATTGGTGCACTTGTCCAACCTGTTCCTAAGTAATCAGAAACTTTATTGTTTATGTTAATTAGTCCTTCTTGTTCAGCAATTCCAGAAATTGTTGCTGTTAAAGTTTTTCCAGCACTTGCCCAATAATGATTTGAAGAAGCAGTATGTCCGTTGAAATAATTTTCCATCACAATTCGACCATTTACTAATATCATAAAAGATTTAGTGTGTTTTTCCTCTAAGTACGTCAAAAGTGGTTGTACTGCATTTTGATTCCAGTTTAAACTTGAAATTGATTTTGTTTCCCAAGTATTGCTTCCATCAATTGGAGGAAAATACATTTGTTCGTTAACTGGATTTGGATTTTCGTTTGTATCTGAACTACAATTGCTTAAAATAAATGGGAATAATAAAATTATATAAAGGTATTTCATTTTCAAAGTTTTTTTGTTGGACTTTAAAGATATAAAAAGGTTTAATGTTAATAATTTTAATTTTTAAAAACAGTCTCTTTTGATTATAAAAATTAAATTTGTGAATAATGAAATTATAGTCAGAAAACCATGAAAAAAACAACTCTTTTATTAATTACTTTTCTTTTTATTTCCTGTCAAAAAGAAGTAAAAAAAGAGGATTTATTTAAACTTAATGGTTATTGGGAAATTCAACAAGTTGCAAAACCTGATGGAGAAAATAAAGATTATAAAGTAAATGAAACAGTTGACTATTTTGAAATAAGCAACAATGTAGGTTTTCGCCAGAAAGTAATGCCTCAATTTGATGGAAAATTCAAAACAAATGGTATTCAGGAAACAATTAGAATAATAGATAGTAATAAAGTTTTCTATGTTGAGTATTCAACTGATTATGGTAAATGGAAAGAACAAATTTTAGAACTTAAAGATTCAACTTTGGTATTAAAAAACAAAGAAAATTTGAAATACACTTATAAAAAATTCAAACCTTTTTCAATAAAATAATGGCTAAACGATTAAGCAATGAAAGTCCCATTGGTGATGTCCTAAAAGAGTTTATCGAAGTTAATAAACTCCAATCGGGTATGGATAAAATTGATGTTCAAAAAGCTTGGAAATCATTAATGGGCAATGGTGTTAATAGCTATACAAATGAAGTAATTTTAAAAGGTTCTACATTATATGTTTCTTTGTCTTCAGCAGTTTTAAGACAAGAATTGAGTTATGGAAAGCAAAAAATTATTGTTATGCTTAATGAAGAATTGCGTAAAGAAGTAGTTAAAGAAATTGTTCTTCGCTAAGTATTGATTTCTAAATCTTTGATGTAATCTTCATGCTCTAAAAAAAAGTATTCAAAAGCACTCATTTTTTCATTAAAAAAATCAAAAATAGTTTCCCAAGTTTTTTTGTTATTAATGCTAACATTTTCGAGTTCAACCCAAATTCTACTAATTGTTTTTCCGTTTTCTAAATAAAAATTTCGTTCCAAAATTGCTTCAGGTAAATGTTCTTCATGAAGTATAGTTTTTAGAGATTCAATTTTTTCGAAATAAATTTTACGCTTTTCTTCATCCTTAGGCTCAATATCAAGTAGAACTTGAGCTTTTTTATTATCTACATAGAACTTAAAAGAAACTTCTTTAATTTTAGTGTCATACAACATCCATTTCCTCGGATATGTTTCTGCAAACGCTATCCAAAATTCTTTTTTTATTTTTTGAGCTTCTTCTTTACTATACATTTTATTTATGAAAAATGATTTTGAATACTTTTTTAGGTAACTTTATGTTTTATTTTAACGAGAAATGCAATTTGATTATTTTTTACAATTTACGCCAAAAATAATAAATGTTGGGCTTCCGGCAACGGAAGCGCATGCAAAAATGGCTCCTTCAAACAGAATAGAGTTGCTTAAAAAAATAAATCCTGAAAATTTCAATGCAAAAAAAGCAGCAGTAATGATGCTTTTTTATCCTAAAAATAGTCAAACACATTTGGTTCTTATTTTACGTAATTCTTATAAAGGTGTTCATTCATCTCAAATTGCATTTCCAGGCGGAAAACCAGAAATTGTTGATGTTGATTTAAAAGATACTGCTTTGAGAGAAACGCACGAGGAAATTGGGGTTTTGCCTGATAAAATTGAAGTTATCCGTTCTTTTACTGAAGTTTATATTCCGCCTAGTAATTATTTAGTCCATCCTTTTTTAGGTATCAGTAAAGAAGAATTACAGTTTGTTCGTCAAGAGGAAGAAGTCGCAGGTATTATTGAATTTCCTCTAGTAGATTTTTTGGATGATAGAATAATTCAAAATAAAAGATTAGATACTTCTTATGCTACAAACTTTGAAGTTCCAGGTTTTTTAGTTAATGAACACTTTGTTTGGGGAGCAACGGCCATGATATTGAGTGAGTTAAAAGAAACCCTAAAAATGGTGTTGTAAACCATTAGTTTTCCTATTTTTGTAAGTCTAAAAACTCAAAAAATAATGGGATTATTTAAAAGAAATCCTTTTGGTCATATTCTTTTTATCAAAAAATGGTTAATTAGAATCTTTGGGGTTTTAACCCACAGAAGATATCGCGGATTTAATGAACTTCAAATAGAAGGTTCTGAAATTATTACTTCACTTCCCGATAAAAATGTACTTTTTATATCAAACCATCAAACCTATTTTGCTGATGTTGTAGCAATGTTTCATGTCTTTAATGCTAGTCTTTCAGGAAGAGTTGATAGTATTAAAAACGTTGGCTATTTGTGGCAACCAAAAATGAATATTTATTATGTAGCTGCAAGTGAAACAATGAAAGCTGGATTATTGCCGAGAATTTTGGCATATGTTGGTGCTATAACCGTTGAGAGAACTTGGCGTTCAGGAGGAAAAGATGTTAAAGAAAAAAGAGAAGTAAACCCTAATGATACAGAAAACATAAAAATTGCTTTAGATGATGGTTGGGTTATTACTTTTCCTCAAGGAACAACCAAATCGTTTAAACCTGTTAGAAAAGGAACGGCACATATCATTAAACAACATAAGCCAATTGTTGTTCCGATAGTAATTGACGGTTTTCGAAGAGCTTTTGATAAAAAAGGTTTGAGAGTAAAAAAGAAAAATATTCTTCAATCGTTTATTATTAAAGAACCTCTTGAAATTGATTATGACAATGAATCTATAGAAGAAATTGTTGAAAAAATTGAATATGCTATTGAGCAACATCCTTCATTTTTGAAAGTTATTCCTGCTGAAGAAATAGAAGAACAAGAGCGTTTAAATAGATTGCGTCAATGGCAGATGTAGAAAAAACTATAAATAAAAAAGGCTCACATTGTGAGCCTTTTTTATTATTTTACTGGATTGTCTGAATTGAAAATATCTCTAAATATTTTCCACTTTCCGTCTTCTTTTTTGAAAATTTCTAATGCTTTTCCGTTGTCAATTACATTGCCTTCTTTGTCGGCCATTAGCCATTCCATTTCAGCGGACATAGTTTCAGAATCACCCCAAGTTCCAGTTGTTTTTAATGCAAAGGTTGGAACTCCTTTTGCTAGCATGCTTTCAAAATGTGCTTTAATATTTTCTTTTCCAACAACTGATTTTCCATTGGGTAACATAAATTTCGCATCTGTTGTATAACAATCTGCCATCATGTTTGCATCACCTTTGTTAAATGCTATTACAAATATTTCGTTAACACCAATTACAGCATTCTTTACTTCTTCTAGATTGGTTTCGGTTTTTGGAGCAGAATCAAAACCAGAAGATGCTTTGGTTTTATTACAACTTACAGTTAGTAGAATAAAAAAGAGTGCTAAGAATCCGTTTGCAATTATTTTTTTCATAGTAGTAAAATTTAAAATTATATTGGTTTTTTGGTTGTTTCTATAAAATTAGAACATAATAATTTTAAATTTACTGAAAAATAAAATAGTTTTTAACAAAAAAGACCAACTTTTTTTAAAAAGTTGGTCTTTAAAATATTTTATTCTTAATTATTACAAGTGAATAACTTCACCATAAGCATCCGCAACGGCTTCCATTACAGCTTCACTCATGGTTGGATGTGGATGAACCGCTTTAAGTATTTCGTGACCAGTTGTTTCTAATTTTCTTGCAACAACTGCTTCTGCAATCATATCAGTAACGCCAGCACCAATCATGTGACAACCTAACCATTCACCATATTTTGCATCAAAAATTACTTTTACAAAACCATCTGGCGTACCAGCAGCTTTTGCTTTTCCTGATGCTGTAAATGGAAATTTGCCAATTTTTAATTCGTATCCTTTTTCTTTAGCTTGTTTTTCGGTTAAGCCAACAGAAGCAATTTCAGGTGTTGCATAAGTACAACCAGGAATATTACCATAGTCAATTGGTTCTACGTGTAAACCTGCAATTTTTTCAACACAGTTAATACCTTCAGCAGAAGCAACGTGAGCTAAAGCTTGACCTGGAGTAACATCTCCAATAGCGTAGTAACCAGGAACGTTGGTTTGATTGTAAGCATTTACTAAAATTTTGTCTTTATCTGTTGCAATTCCAACTTCTTCTAGACCAATATTTTCAATATTTGTTTTAATTCCTACAGCTGAAAGTAAAATTTCTGCCTCAAGAATTTCTTCTCCTTTTGGAGTTTTTACAAAAGCTTTTACACCGTTTCCTGAAGTATCAATTCTTTCAACAGATGAATTTGTCATAATGTTGATTCCAGCTTTTTTTAGTGAACGTTCAAATTGTTTTGAAATGTCTTCATCTTCAACCGGAACAACATTTGGCATAAATTCTACTATGGTAACTTCTGTTCCCATTGCGTTATAAAAATGAGCAAATTCAACACCAATTGCACCTGAACCAACTACAATCATTGATTTAGGTTGAGTAGGCAATGTCATTGCTTGACGATAACCAATTACTTTTTTCCCATCTTGTGGAAGATTTGGTAATTCACGTGAACGAGCGCCAGTTGCAATGATTATATGGTCAGCAGAATACTCTGTAACTTTTCCATCAGCAGAAGTTACATCAACTTTTTTGCCTGGTTTTATTTTTCCAAAACCATCAATTACATCAATTTTATTTTTCTTCATTAAGAATTGAACTCCTTTGCTCATTCCATCAGCTATATCACGAGAACGTTTTACAACTGCTGAGAAATCTTTATCAAATTCTTTTACAGTCAATCCATAATCTGAAGCATGTTTTAGGTAATCAAAAACTTGGGCCGATTTTAAAAGTGCTTTGGTTGGAATACAACCCCAATTCAAACAAATTCCACCTAAACTTTCTTTTTCAATAACGGCAACTTTAAAGCCTAATTGTGAAGCACGAATTGCAGTTACATAACCGCCTGGACCACTTCCTAAAACAATAATATCGTATTTCATTTTAAATTGATTTTCTAAATTAATTGAGTTTGCGAATTTAAGGAATTATTTTTTAAAAATTAGGATTCAACTGCGAACTGAGCTTCATATAAATTTTTATAATATCCGTTTGATTTTAATAGCAATTCATTATGCGAACCCATTTCAACAATTTTTCCTTTATCCATAACAATTATTTTATCCGCGTTAATAATTGTTGCTAATCGATGGGCTATAACAATTGATGTTCTTCCTTGAGTAATTTTTTCTGTAGCTTTTTGAATTAATTCCTCGCTGTAGCTATCTATAGAAGAGGTTGCTTCGTCTAAAATTAATATACTTGGATTGCTAACATAAGCTCGAAGAAAAGCTATCAATTGTCTTTGTCCGGAAGACAACATCACACCACGTTCTTTTACATTGTAATCATAACCATTTGGCAAAGTCATGATGAATTTATGAATTCCTATTTTTTTTGCAGCAGTAATTACTTCTTCTCTTGAAATTTCAGGATTATTGAGAGTGATGTTGTTAAAAATAGTATCGGCGAAAAGGAAAACATCTTGCAAAACTATAGCAATTTGTTTTCTTAAACTTTCTAATTCAAATTCTTGTATATCGTAGTTGTCGATTGTGATTTTTCCAGAATCGATTTCATAAAAACGATTTAATAGATTTATTATGGTTGATTTTCCTGCACCAGTTGAACCAACAATAGCAATTGTTTCACCTGATTTTACCTCTAAATTAATTCCTTTTAAAACTTCTTCTTCTTTAATGTAGCTAAACCGAACGTTTTCAAAATGTATATTTCCTTCAAAATGAGGTGCAATTTTGTTTCCATTGCTTTGAACATCGGAATCTTTATCAATAATATCAAAAACTCTATTGGCTGCAATCATTCCCATTTGCATTTCATTGAATTTATCAGCAATTTGGCGCAACGGATTAAAAAGCATACTTATAAACATAGTATATGAAAACATATCACCAAAAGTGGTAAATTTATCTCCATCTAAAATATGAAAACCACCATAAATTACAACTGCTCCAAGTGTTAATGAGGAAATAATATCAGCTATTGGAAAGAAAATAGAGTTGTATAAAATGGTTTTTATCCAAGCAGTTTTGTGTTTATCATTTATTGCTTTAAACTTTTCATATTCAATTTCTTCACGATTAAAAAGTTGAACAATTTTCATTCCTGTTACTCTTTCTTGTACAAAAGTATTCATGTTTGCCACCTGAGTACGCACTTCTTCAAAAGCTACTTGCATTTTTTGTTGGAACTTTCGAGTAGCATAAACTAATATTGGCATTGCTAAAATTACAACCCAAGTAAGTCTCCAATTCATATAAAACATAAACCCAAGAATAACTACCATTTTTAATAAATCGCTGATAATCATAAAAAGTCCTTGACTAAAAATTCTAGCAATTTGTTCAATGTCAGAAACTGAACGCGTTACTAATTGACCAACGGGTGCATTGTCGTAATATTTCATTCGGAAAGTCAACATATGTTTAAACAATTTCACACGAATATCTTTAATAATATCTTGTCCTAACCAGTTAGCCCAATACACAAAATAGAATTGTGAAAAAACCTCAAGAATTAAAACAATTCCCATCCAAATAGCATAAACCAATAAACCATATTTGTCTTTTGGTTCAATATATTCATCGACAGTTTGTTTTAATAAATACGGACGTAAAGCTGCAAAAATTGATAAAAATACAGCAAAAGCAATCACTCCATAAAAACGTGCTTTATAGGGTTTGGTGTATTTTAAAATTCTTTTAAATAAATTAGAATCAAATACTTTTGCTTCCATTACTAATTTTTTGGCTTATAGATTAATGTAGTTATATTCAATTTTTGTTAAATACAAACCATGAGCAGGAACTGAAAATCCAGCTTGACTTCTGTTTTTACTTTCTATTATTTTTTTTAAATCTTCTAAAGATATTTTTTCTAATCCAATATTTATCATTGTTCCAACAATCGCTCGAACCATATTTCGTAAAAATCTATCAGCAGAAATCGTGAAAACTAATTGATTTTCATTTTGTTTCCAAAAGGCTTCATATATTTTGCAATTGAATGTATTTACATCAGTATGTGTTTTTGAAAAACATTCAAAATCTATATAATCAAATAAAATTTTACAAGCTTCATTCATTTTTTCAATGTTCAAAGCATGAGAATAATACCAACTATCATCACATTCAAAAGCATTTTTTTGTGTATGAATATAATATTCATAGGTTCTTTTGGTAGCGTCAAATCGCGCATGAGCATCATCATGAACAGTCAGAATATTAAAAACAGCAATATCTTTTGGTAGAAAAGAATTCAATTTTCGAACTAATTTTTCGGAATCAATAATTTTGTCAAAATCAAAATGAGCAAACATTTGTTTGGCATGAACACCAGAATCGGTTCTTCCTGCACCAACAATAGAAATTGGTTTTCTTAATAAAGTTTGCAAAGCTTTTTCTAAGCATTCCTGAACCGAAATAGCATCGGGTTGCGATTGCCAACCGTGATAATTGGTTCCTTTGTATGCTAAATGTATAAAGTATCTCAAGGTAGAATTTGCGAATTTTCAAAGTTGTAAAGTTACAAAGATTTTATGTTGTGTAAAGGTTAAAGTTTTCTTGTAAAGAATTTATATTTTAGCCATTCATAATTATAGAATGAAAAAAATCCTTTTGCTTTCCGATACTCATAGTCATATAGATGAAAAGATTTTAAAATATGTTCGTCTTGCAGATGAAGTTTGGCATGCAGGCGATATTGGAAATTTAGAAGTTACCGATGAAATTCAAAAAATAAAACCACTTCGAGCCGTTTATGGAAACATTGATGATGATAAAGCAAGAATGGAATTTCCGTTGAACAATCGTTTTTTTTGTGAGAAAGTCGATGTTTGGATAACACATATTGGTGGTTATCCCGGAAAATACAATCAAATAATTAGAGAAGAAATTTATCAAAATCCACCAAAGCTTTTTATTTGCGGACATTCGCATATTCTAAAAGTACAATTTGATAAAAAACTAAATTTACTCCACATGAATCCTGGTGCAGCAGGAATTCATGGTTTTCATCAAGTGCGAACTATGTTGCGCTTTGAAATTGATAATGATAAAATTCAAAATCTAGAAGTTATAGAAATTGGAAAGAAATAAAAAACCCGAACAATTGTTCGGGTTTTTTGCAGCACTAAAAAACTAAGTTTATAGGTTTATCGCAAACGATCCACAGATTTTACGAGATCTTCATCCTTTTTTATGGCTTTGTTGGCCAAAACCAAAAGTACGATAGAAAAAATAGGTAAGAACATCCCAACACCTTTCTCAGAAATAGCTGTTTCTCCAGATGCAGTTAGTGTTCGATACACAAATAATCCTAATAAAATTAAATTCAATATTATATTCAATCTGCCCATGACAAATTGTTGTTGTCTTTTTTGATGTGATAAAATACTCAATAGCGAAAGCGTAGTACTTAATCCAAATAAAGCTGAATAAATTATTTCAGACATAAAATAAACAGCTTTGTCATTAATTTTCCATAATGGAAAAACAAACGGCAAAACACCATTTACAAGTAAAGCTCCAATTAAATAATATGTTTGAGGTCTAAACATTTTTCAAAATTGAAGCACAAAAATAAAGTTTCTTTTTTAATAAATACTATTGCATCCTTAAAATTTATTTGTATTATTGCATAACAAAACCGTAAGTACTTCATCCTACGGAACATTAAAGATTTATATTTCTACCCATTTTTTTATTTCCTTATTAAACTAATTTAATACAATATAGGACATTCATGTTTGATATTTCTGCCTTAAAAGAAATGAAGCTTGCTGAGCTTCAAGAAATTGCCAAGTTGGCAAAAACTATAAAAATTACTGGTGTTAAAAAAGATAAACTCATCGAGGATATTTTAGAACATCAAGCAAAAACTACGGAATCTGAAGAAAAACCGAAACCTAACGCTAAACCAAAATTAGAAAAGCCTAAACGCAATAGAATTTCTGCTGAAGAAATTGTTAAAAAAGAAGAAAAGCAAGGTGATTTATTTGTAAACGAATCAGAATCTGAAAAAGTAGTTGAAGAGAAAACGGAAGCTAAACCAAAATTTAAGAAACCCGTTTTTGAAAAAAAAGCTCCTGCAAATACTGAAACAACAACTACTGAAGAAAAATTATCAGAGGAAACTGAATCTGAAAACTCAAAACAAGCTAACAATTCTCGTGAGCATAAGCATAAAAACCAAAACGGTAATAATCACAATGCTAACAATAATAATCCAAACTATAAAGGAAAGAAACAAAATTTCCGTGATTCAGATTATGAATTTGACGGAATTATAGAAAGCGAAGGTGTTCTTGAAATGATGCCTGATGGTTATGGTTTTTTACGTTCATCTGACTATAATTATTTGGCTTCACCAGATGATATTTACTTATCAACTTCACAAATTCGTTTGTTTGGTTTAAAAACAGGTGATACCGTAAAAGGGGTTGTTCGTCCACCAAAAGAAGGCGAAAAATTCTTTCCTCTAGTAAAAGTTTTAAAAATAAATGGTCATGATCCGCAAGTAGTTCGTGATAGAGTTTCATTTGAACATTTAACACCGATATTTCCAAAAGAAAAATTCAATTTAGCCGGAAGACAATCAAGTATTTCAACTCGAATTATAGATTTGTTTTCACCAATTGGAAAAGGACAACGCGGTATGATTGTGGCGCAACCAAAAACAGGTAAAACCATGCTTTTGAAAGATATTGCCAATAGTATTGCTGCCAATCATCCAGAAGTATATTTGTTAGTTTTGCTTATAGATGAACGTCCAGAAGAAGTTACCGATATGCAGCGTAATGTTCGCGGTGAAGTTATTGCTTCAACGTTTGATGAACCAGCAGACAGACACGTAAAAGTGGCAAATATAGTTTTAGAAAAAGCAAAACGTTTGGTAGAATGTGGTCATGATGTGGTGATTCTTTTAGATTCAATTACACGTTTAGCTAGAGCTTACAATACCGTTCAACCTGCATCAGGAAAAGTACTTTCAGGTGGAGTTGATGCAAACGCATTGCAAAAACCTAAAC
This sequence comes from Flavobacterium sp. PMTSA4, assembly GCF_032098525.1. Lineage (NCBI taxonomy): Bacteria > Pseudomonadati > Bacteroidota > Flavobacteriia > Flavobacteriales > Flavobacteriaceae > Flavobacterium > Flavobacterium capsici. The sequence goes on along the minus strand of NZ_CP134890.1, from coordinate 1,357,895 downwards.
GTTTCTTCGGTGCTGCACGTAATATAGAAAATGGTGGTTCGTTGAGTATTATTGCAACTGCTTTAACTGAAACTGGTTCAAAAATGGATGAGGTTATTTTTGAAGAATTTAAAGGAACCGGTAATATGGAATTACAATTGGATAGAAAAATTGCCAACAAACGTATTTTCCCAGCTATTGATTTAACTTCTTCAAGTACTCGTCGTGATGATTTGTTATTAGACGAAAAAACCATTCAACGTATGTGGATTATGCGAAAATATCTAGCCGATATGAACCCAGTAGAAGCAATGGATTTTATAAACGATAGATTCAAAAAGACATTAAATAACGAAGAGTTTTTAATTTCAATGAATGATTAAAATACAAATCCCAATCTATAGGTTGGGATTTTTTCTTTACCTAAATATATGATTCAGTTCAATCGTAAATATTTTTTACTTTTTTGTTTACTTTTCTTAACAGAAGTTCTCATTGCACTTTATATGAATGATTCTTTCATCAGGCCTTACTTTGGGGATTATTTAGTGGTTATTTTAATTTATTGTTTTTTGAAAAGTTTTTTATCTTCTTCAAAATATAAAGTTGCTTTTTTTGTTTTACTATTCGCTTTTACAGTTGAGTTTTTACAATATTTAGATTGTATCACTTTTTTAGGTTTACAAGATTATAAGATAGCACGAATTGTTTTAGGAACTTCATTTTCTTGGCATGATATGTTGGCTTATTTTTTTGGGTATTTATCGATAGTTTTGGTTGAATTTTATATTTGTAAAAATAATTAATCCATTAACTCCTTAATTTGTGGTATTAATTTAAAATGTCATCTTGTCATATCGAATTTCAATAAAACTGACAATTTATTCTAATTCTTTCCTTGGCACAAAAGTTGACAAATAACAGACGTACAACACAACGTACTATTCACTCGTAGAGTAATAATCAAATTAAAAATTAAAAGGAGAAAATAAAAATGGGAAAAATTATTGGTATCGATTTAGGTACAACCAATTCTTGTGTTGCAGTTATGGAAGGTGGAGAACCAGTTGTAATTGCTAATGCAGAAGGAAAGAGAACAACACCATCAGTAATTGCATTTGTTGAAGGTGGCGAAATCAAAGTAGGTGATCCAGCAAAAAGACAAGCGGTAACAAACCCTACTAAAACCATAGCGTCTATTAAACGTTTTATGGGTAATAAATATACAGAAAGTGCTAAAGAAGCATCAACTGTTGCATACAAAGTGGTTAAAGGAGACAATGACACACCAAGAGTTGATATTGACGGAAGACTTTATACACCACAAGAATTGTCAGCAATGACACTTCAAAAAATGAAGAAAACTGCAGAAGATTATTTAGGGCAAACCGTTACTGAAGCTGTTATTACTGTTCCAGCATATTTTAATGATGCACAACGCCAAGCTACAAAAGAAGCTGGAGAAATTGCAGGATTAAAAGTAATGCGTATTATCAATGAGCCAACTGCTGCAGCGTTAGCATATGGTTTAGATAAAGCAGGAAAAGACCAAAAAATTGCTGTTTACGATTTAGGTGGTGGAACTTTTGATATTTCAGTTCTTGAATTAGGTGATGGAGTTTTTGAAGTATTATCAACAAATGGTGATACACATTTAGGAGGAGACGATTTTGACCAAGTAATTATTGATTGGATGGCAGATGAATTCAACAAAGAAGAAGGTGTTGATTTACGTAAAGATCCAATGGCATTACAACGTTTAAAAGAAGCTGCAGAAAAAGCAAAAATTGAATTATCATCTTCTACTCAAACAGAAATCAATTTACCATATGTTACTGCAACAGCTTCAGGTCCAAAACACTTAGTTAAAACGTTAACTCGTGCTAAATTTGAACAATTAGCTGAAACTTTAGTAAAACGTTCAATGGATCCAGTTGCAAAAGCATTAAAAGATGCAGGTTTGTCAACTTCTGATATTGATGAAGTAATTTTAGTTGGTGGTTCAACTCGTATTCCTGTAATACAAGAACAAGTTGAAAAATTCTTTGGTAAAAAACCATCAAAAGGAGTAAATCCTGATGAAGTTGTAGCAATTGGTGCTGCAATTCAAGGTGGAGTTTTAACAGGTGATGTTAAAGATGTATTGTTGTTAGATGTTACACCATTATCATTGGGAATTGAAACTATGGGTAATGTAATGACAAAATTGATTGAAGCTAACACTACCATTCCAACAAAAAAATCACAAGTATTCTCAACAGCTGCTGACAATCAACCAAGTGTTGAAATTCACGTATTACAAGGTGAAAGAGCAATGGCTGCAGATAATAAAACAATTGGTCGTTTCCATTTAGATGGAATTCCACCAGCACAACGTGGTGTTCCACAAATTGAAGTAACTTTTGATATCGATGCTAATGGTATCATCAAAGTTTCAGCAACGGATAAAGGAACAGGAAAATCTCATGATATTCGTATTGAGGCTTCATCTGGCTTAACTCCAGAAGAAATCGAAAGAATGAAAAAAGATGCAGAAATGAATGCTGAAGCTGATAGAAAAGCAAAAGAAACTGCTGATAAATTGAACGAAGCAGACAGTATGATTTTCCAAACTGAAAAACAATTAACTGAGTTTGGCGAAAAATTATCTGATGGTAATAAGCAAGCTATTGAAGGTGCATTAACTGAATTGAAAGCAGCTTATGAATCAAAAGATTTGAATGCTATCACGCCAGCTTTGGAAAAAATAAATGAAGCTTGGAAAAATGCTTCTGAAGAAATGTATAAAGCACAAGGTGAAGGTCAAGCTCAAGAAGCGCAACCACAAGCCGATGCTTCTGGAGATCAAACTCAAGATGTTGACTTCGAAGAAGTGAAGTAATTTAGATAATAAGGTTAATAAATTGAAAACCGAGTGAGTAATCGCTCGGTTTTTTTATTTAACATTTACCAGAATAATTATTTTGTATATTGGCATTCAAATTTTAATGATATGAAAAAAATAGTTTTCCTTTTGACGGTAGTTTTGTTTGCTAATTTTTCTTTTGCACAAAAGAGAAAAACAGCAGTCAAAAAAGTTGCAACCGAAAAATCATCTTCGGCTAAAGTTGATAATCTTACTGCAGAAATAAAAGGAAAAACATTTCAAGTTACAATCAATGAAAAGGGTAAACCAGTTGATGCAATAAATGTCAAGGAGTTGACTGATAACAATAAACCAATTGATATTAAACTATCTTCTTTTACAGCCAATGGAACTAAATTGTATTTACTACAATGGACTGAAAAAACAAATACCAAAACCGATTTGAAAACGGAAGATATTACTACTGTTTACTCTGTGGTTCATGAAATAACTAATAAAAAACAAGTGTTTTCAAATTTTGAAAAAACGAATAATATTGTAGAAAAAGTTTTTTTAGACAAATTGAAAAATGCTTCAGAAACGCAAGAAAAAATAAGACGTGAAGGATTTGTCTTTACTCTTAATCCTGATGGTTCAATAACTCAGAAAAATAAAACCCAAGAAAATAAATGGGTTTATGATGCTGTAAAAATTGATTATGTTGATGCTAAGAAAAAATAAATAAAAAACTCCCGAAATTTTCGGGAGTTTTTTTTAATTCTTTACTCTAATTTCAAATGTCTTATTCCAGTTTTTTCCAGTGACAAATAGTGTTTTTGTTTTTTTGTTATAAGCAATACCATTTAAAACTTCAGCTTCTTTATTAGTAACTTTTGCTCTTAATCCAGATAAATCTAAAACACTTTCTACAGCTCCAGTTTCAGGATTTATTACAGCAATAGCATCTTTTTGCCAAATGTTTCCATATATTTTTCCATCAATCCATTCTAGTTCGTTAACACTTTTTATTTTACTATCATTAGTGTAAACATTAACAAAGTCAATTAACTTTTGGGTTTCTGGATCCATTTTCCATATTTTTTCTGTTCCATCAGAATGGTAAATAAATGTACCATCATTGGTCATTCCCCAACCTTCGACTTTTTTATCATAGGTGAATGATTTTATCTTTTTTAACGTATTAGCATCATAAATAAATCCAGTCGCATTTTGCCACGTTAATTGATAAATTTTGTCATTTATAACGGTAATTCCTTCGCCAAAATATTGTTGCTCTAAATCAACTTTTTTAAACGATTTTCCTGTTTTATAATCAATTTTAGCTATATATGATTTTCCGTTTTGTCCAGTGCTTTCAATTAAAGTATCACGATATAATTCATAACCTTCAGTAAATGCATTGATATCATGGTCATAAGTATTCACAATATCATATTTCAATAAACTTGGTGCATTATCAGCAACCAATTCAATTCTTTTACGTGTAGAAACTGTATCATTGTCAAAATAAACCAAGGCTTTTAAGTTTTGATAACCTAATTTTCTTCCTTTTAAATTAAAAGAAGATTTTCCGCTTCCTTTAACTGATTTTACTCTTTCGTTATTTATGAAATAAACAACACTATCAATGGTTTTATTTTTATTGTTGATTATTTCTAAATTTACTTCCTCAGTACTATTAAATTTTGGTTTTAAAATAGTTTCGTTGATACTAAAATAGCTTTCTTTTTCTTGTTGTGTGTCATCACAACTTACAATTGTTAATCCTAATAAAATGGTTACTAGTATATTATATTTTCTCATATTTAAAGTAAAAAATTATCCTCACAAATATATTTATAATGCTCTTAAATTCTTGCTAAAATTTAAAAAGATTGTATATTTGCACCGGCAAGTCCTACACGACCAGCTCCTGCAAAATCCTCCAGGATGGGAACATAGCAAAGGTATGCGGTTGTAGCGGTGCGATGTAGGTCGCTTGCCATTTTTTTTTGAAACTTTAATTGCTGTCCGAACTTGTTTCGGATTTTTTTATACCTTTCATTCATGAAAATTCAATGGCAAATAGTAAAATTTAAACTCAAAGAAACTTTTGTTATTGCTTATGGAAATTATAACAATCGTGAAGCTTTAATTATTTCTCTTGAGCATCAAGGTTGTAGAGGTTATGGCGAATGTACTTCGATAGATTATTACAATATTAATTTATCAGAGTTTGAAAGTGTTCTTCAAAAAGTTAAGTTTCAAATAGAATCACATAAAATTGTTGAACCAACTGATTTTTATGCTTTTCTTTTGAAATTAAATTTGCCTAGTTTTCTGCGTTCAGCTTTAGATTGTGCTTATTGGGATTTGTTTGGAAAGTTGGAAAAGAAATCTTTTTTAGAGTTGAACCAAATCAATTCTTCTCAACTACCAGAATCTTCATTAACCATAAGTATTGATTCTATTGAAAATCAAATCAAAAAAATCAATGAATCCAATTGGAATTATTTTAAAGTGAAATGTAATTCATTGAATAAAAATTCTGTTTTCAACTATTTTGAGACTAATAAAAAAATAGCCTTAGATTCCAACGGAAGCTTTACAAATGAGGATTGTTTTTGGTTGGAAAATAATGAAGAAACATCAAAATTTCTTTATTTAGAACAACCAATGGGAAAAGAAAATTTTGCTTCATTAAGCAATAGTAATTTTGCAAATTGGATGGCTGACGAAGATTGTCAAGCTAGTGAAGACCTAGAAAAATTGCAATCACATTATAAGAGTATCAATATCAAATTAGTAAAATGTGGCGGATTAACTCCGGCATTGTCTATGATTAAAGATGCTAGAAAACAAAATTTTAAAGTCATGATTGGTTGTATGACGGAATCTACTATTGGTATTTCTGCTGGAGCAGTTTTATCACCATTATGCGATTTTGCCGATTTGGATGGTGCTACTTTAATCGAAAATGACATTGCCAAAGGTTCTCAAATTGAAAATGGTAAAATAAAATTAAGTCTCAATTTCGGTTTAGGAATTCAGTTGATATAAGTATCTTTAGCCATAATTTTAAAATTAATCAATGAGTAAAGTTGTTTTAATAACTGGTGGTTCATCTGGAATAGGCAAAGCAGTTGGTGAATTTTTACTTCAAAAAGGATATATCGTTTATGGAACGAGCAGAAATCCTGAAAAAATTACAAACTCAAAATTTCCTTTATTAGCATTAGATGTTAGGAATGTTTCTACTATTAAAAAAACTATTGCTGAAGTTATTGAAAAATCGAATAGAGTTGATGTAGTAATTAATAATGCTGGAGTTGGAATTACTGGTCCAATTGAAGAAATCCCAACAGATGAAATCAAAAATAATTTTGAAACCAATCTTTTCGGACCAATTGAAGTTATGAAAGCGGTTTTGCCTCAAATGCGTGAGCAAAAATCAGGTTTGATTATCAACATTACTTCTATTGCTGGTTATATGGGTTTGCCATATCGTGGTGTTTATTCTTCATCCAAAGCAGCTTTAGAAATTATTACCGAAAGCATCAGTATGGAAGTAAAATCATTTGGAGTTAATGTGGTTAATGTTGCGCCAGGCGATTTTGCTACTAACATAGCTTCGGGTAGATATCATGCACCGGTTATTGAAGGTTCAGCTTATGAAATTCCATACGGAAATACATTGAAACAAATGAATGAACATGTTGATAGCGGAAGTAATCCTGATGAAATGGCTTTTGCAATTTATCAAATCATCAATGAGAAAAACCTAAAAATTCACTATAAAATTGGTGCTTTTATGCAACGATTTTCTATAGTTTTAAAAAGAATTTTACCTGATAGAATTTATGAAGCGATGTTGATGAATCATTACAAATTGTAAATGTCAATTGAATTTGATTTTGTAATTTTGCACAACTTTAAAAAACACACAACTTAATTTTCATTAAACACAAAACACATTATGAAATTTTTTATTGACACGGCTAATCTAAAAGAAATCAAAGAAGCACAAGAATTAGGTGTTTTAGACGGCGTTACAACAAATCCTTCGCTTATGGCAAAAGAAGGAATTACAGGAAAAAATAATATTTTAAAACACTATGTTGACATTTGTAATATTGTAGATGGCGATGTTAGTGCCGAAGTAATTGCTACTGATTTTGAAGGAATGATTAAAGAAGGTGAAGAATTAGCTGAATTACACGAACAAATTGTTGTTAAAATTCCAATGACAAAAGATGGAGTTAAAGCTTGTAAATATTTTTCAGATAAAGGAATCAGAACCAATGTTACTTTAGTTTTTTCAGCTGGTCAAGCATTGTTAGCCGCAAAAGCTGGTGCAACTTATGTTTCTCCATTTTTAGGAAGATTAGATGATATTTCAACTGATGGATTATATTTGATTCAAGAAATCCGTGAGATTTATGATAATTATGGATTTGAAACCGAAATCCTTGCCGCTTCAATTCGTCATACAATGCACGTAGTTAATTGTGCTAAAATTGGTGCAGATGTTATGACTGGACCATTATCTTCAATTCTAGGATTGTTGAAACATCCATTGACAGATATAGGATTGGCTCAGTTTTTAGCCGATTACGCTAAAGGAAATCAATAATTAATTAGAGAATAAAAAAAGGCTTTCTAATTTAGAAAGCCTTTTTTTTTATTTTAAATTTTCTTCAAACTTCGTGTCAAAAACGTTGGTAAATGCATTTTTGATTTTGCCGTTTTCGTCTAAAATAATCGTTCTATGAATTTTATTAATTGCCCATTTGGCTTTAATGTCTTCAAAATTTGCACAACGTAATTCGGTTATTTCAGTAATTTGATAGCTTTTCAAAAATTTCAACCAATCTTCTTGTGAGTCATTTAAATTAATAGCGATGTATTCGTAGCTCGGATATTTTTTCTTGAAATCCAAAATCTTTTTATGAACGCCTTCAAAGTGTGCGATTGCCCTACCAGTCCAAAAGAAAATTACAGTCTTTTTGGGTTTGAAAGCTGTAGATTTAAACTTATTTCCATTAACATCAATTAAATCAACTTCAGGTAAATCATTTCCAACCTTTAAATTCTGAATTGCATTACCAATTTTTGCGACTTCATTTTTCTTACTTTTATCCGTCGAAAATTTGTGATATGATTCTAAAAAAGCTTTGTTATTAACCATATTTTGATCTTCTAACAAATAAGTGAAAGCAATGTTATCTAAAATATTATTTTTTAGTTTTTCGTTTTTAATTAATGTATCGGCAATTTGCATTTTGTTGATATTGGTCTTCAATGCTAAATCAGCTTCGGTAAAATGATTGTGATAATTAATTGCACCCATATTGTTTAACATATGCGACAAATACATAACAAAAGGCGCATAATTTGCTAATTCTACATTATCAAAATCAATATTCTTTCTGTAATCATAATAATTAGATGGCAATTCTTCAAAAACATCATTTCCAGTTCTAATATTATGAACTCGAGGATACAACTCTTTTTTTGTGTAGTATTGAAAATTTACTGCTGCTTTTGCAAAAACATCAAATTCATCACTCCATTTAATTTCTTGTTTTTTGGCTAAATAAAATTTTTCATTAGCTAAATTAGATGAATCTATAGTTTTAGTAAATTCTGTTAATCCGTAATCAAAAACTTTGAACATTGAGTTCTTGTCTTTTTCATTTCTGAGATATAAATCAATTAGAAAGTTGTTTTTCAAATCACCTTTACCACAAAAGACCAAAGAATTATCAAAATCTCTAGAATTTACTCTAACCATAATGCTATCATTTTTGTCAAAATAAACATATTGGTATTCTGGTTCATGCTTGAAAGTATACATTCCAGGTGCTAATGAATCAAATTTGATAAAAAAGCGATTGTTTTGGTCTAGTTTCAAAGAATCAATAACAACATTGTCTTTGCAAAAAAGCACGTAAGGATTATTTGGATTTACTATTTCTCCGCCAAAATAGGCAACATATTCTCCATCATCATTCTTATTAAAACAAGAATAAAAACTTAGAAGGAATATGTAAAAGGAAAGTAATTTTATTTTATAGGCAAGTTTCATTTACATTAAATCATTTAAACAAATTTAATCAGATATTGTTACAATAGGTGTTAATCAATAGTTAAAGTTGATTTTCACCAAATATCTAAAAATAGTGACAAATAGCAATTATTTTTTTAGTTATTCAATTTGAAATTTAACAAAACTTTATGTTCGTTTGGTTCGGTGTTTGCCGAACCAATAGTATATTTGCAAAAAAAATAATAGAATGGATACAGAAAAACTAGAATTAATTGAGTTATTCGGAATTCACTTTGAGCAACAATATAATATTCCACCTTTAGCAGCAAGAATTTTAGGTACATTAATTATTGATGGTTGTAAATCGGGTTTAACTTTTGAGGAATTAGTAGAAAAAATGCAGGCAAGTAAAAGTTCAGTTTCTACGAATTTGAATTTGATGCAAAAGATGAATTTGATTAACTATATAACAGTTACTGGTGATAGAAAGAAATATTTTAAGGCTTCGCCATTAAGTCAACGATTAAAAAAATATTTAACATTAGTTGATAACGAGAAAATATTAATTGACAAAATAATTAATTATAGAGAAAAAAATATCTCTTGTTCTCAGGAAAACATCAACCTTCAAAATAGTTATGCTTACAAGGAACACATTTTGGATGTTGAAGAACTTTTAAAAAAATCAATAAAAAAATTCGAAGAAATTGAAATAAAAAATCAATCCAATAAATAAATATCTTAACTAAATATGAAAAGGAAAATAGCTTTTGCAAGTATTTTGATTCTAACAATCAGTTTAATTTCTTGTAATAAAAAGGAAGAGAAAAAAGAAATGCCAATCATGCCATATAAAGTGGTAGAGATTTCAAAATCAACAGCTACTATAAATGCAGAATATCCAGCAACTTTAGAAGGTGTTATTGATATAGAAATCCGTTCAAAAGTTGATGGATATATAGAAAAAATATACATAGAAGAAGGTCAAGAAGTAAAAAAAGGACAATTACTATTTAAACTTGAAACTCAAACAACAAGTCAAGAAGCTGCAGCTGCAAAAGCAAAAGTAAACGCTGCTCAAGTTGAAGTAAATCGTTTAATTCCTTTAGTAGAAAGAAATATTATCAGTGAAGTACAATTAGAAACTGCCAAAGCTAATTTGGCTAGTGCAAAAAGTACATACCAAAGTATTTTAGCTAAAATAAATTATGCTTCCATTACGAGTCCAATAAATGGAATCGTTGGAACATTACCTTTAAGAGTTGGAAGTTATGTTAGTAGTCAAACTGCAGAACCATTAACACGTATTTCGGATATTAGTAAAGTTTATGCTTATTTCTCAATTAATGAGAAGCAACAACTTGATATTATAATGAATGCAGAAGGAAAATCATTTCAGGAAAAAGTTTCTAAAATGCCAGAAGTCAATTTGATTCTTAGTAACGGGATACAATATGAACAAAGAGGAAAAATAGAAACTTTTAGTGGTCAAGCTAATTCGCAAACAGGTTCGTTTAATGTGAGAGCAAGTTTTCCAAATTCAAATAGGCTTTTACGTTCTGGAGAAAGCGGAATTGTTCAAATTCCTACCAACTTAAAAGATGTCATTCTGATTCCTCAAAACGCAACATTAGAATTACAAGACAAAAGAATAGCTTTAATTGTAGATAATGAAAATAAAGTAAAAGCAATTCCAATTGAAGTTAGAGCAGTTTCAGGTGGAAAATTATTTGTTGTTGACAAAGGTTTGAATGTGAATGATAAACTTTTGGTTGAAGGTGTTGGTATTGTTCAGGAAGGAACACCAATAAAACCTGAAGTCGTAGATTTTAACTCCGTTATTACTCCTGAAACAAAATAATTGACTTTAACTAACATTTGAAATAATAAATATGTTTTCAAAATTTATTGATAGACCAGTATTATCAACGGTGATTTCGATAATCATTGTTATTTTGGGAATACTCGGGTTGATTTCGCTTCCCGTTTCCCAATATCCAGAAATTGCACCGCCAACGGTAACAGTTTCCGCAAGTTATCAAGGTGCAAGTGCTGAAGTAGTTATGAATTCAGTTGTAATTCCATTAGAAGAACAAATTAATGGAGTTGAAGACATGACTTACATGACTTCAACATCTAACAATGATGGTTCAGCTTCCATAAACATTTACTTTAAATTAGGAACAAATCCAGATTTAGCTGCGGTTAATGTTCAAAATCGTGTAGCAAGAGCAACTCCTTTACTACCGCAAGAAGTTACAAGAGCTGGAGTTACTACTGCAAAAAGACAAAGTGACAACATTTTGATTTTCTCACTTTACAGCGAAAACCCAACTTATGATGCAACTTTTCTTCAAAACTATGCGAACATCAATATAATTCCAAAAATTAAACGTGTTCCAGGTGTTGGAGAAGCAATGATATTCGGACAGAAAGATTATTCGATGCGTATTTGGCTTAAGCCAGATATAATGGCTTCTTATGGATTAGTTCCTGCTGATATAACAGCACTTTTGGCTGAACAAAATATTGAAGCTGCTCCGGGACAATTAGGCGAAAACAGCAGTCAATCATTTCAATATGCATTAAAATACAAAGGAAGATTACAAAGCACAGAAGAATTTGAACAAATAGTAATTCGTTCTACACCAAATGGGGAAGTACTTCGTTTGTCAGATGTTGCTAGGGTTGAATTGGGTTCTGTAAATTATGCAAGTAATGCAACTACAAATGGAAATCAGTCAATAGCCGTTGCAGTTGCACAAACAGCTGGTTCTAATGCTCAAGATGTTATTGAAGGTTCATTAAAAGTTATTGAAGGTGCAAAAGTAAATTTCCCTAAAGGTGTAAATTATGTAACTTTGATTAATGCAAATGATTTTTTAAGCGAGTCAATGTCTAAAGTGGTTCGTACATTAATTGAAGCATTCTTGTTAGTATTTATCGTTGTGTTTATCTTTTTACAAGATTGGCGTTCAACATTAATTCCAGCTATTTCAGTTCCAGTTGCTATTGTAGGAACGTTCTTTTTCCTGAATTTATTTGGATTCACTATAAATTTATTGACATTATTTGCTCTTGTTCTAGCAGTTGGAATTGTTGTAGACGATGCGATTGTAGTAGTTGAAGCTGTTCATGCCAAAATGGAAGCAGGTGAACATAATCCTAAAAAAGCAGCTCACAACGCAATGAGTGAAATTAGCGGTGCTATTATTTCTATTACTTTGGTAATGTCAGCAGTGTTTATTCCAGTTTCGTTTATTAGTGGTTCAGCGGGTGTTTTCTATAAGCAATTTGGACTAACATTAGCTGTTTCAATTGTTTTGTCAGCAATAAATGCATTGACATTATCACCGGCTTTGTGTGCTATTTTTCTAAAACCGCATGGTGAAGAAAAGAAAAAAGGTTTTGTACAACGTTTTTACAGCGCTTTTAATACTGGGTTTGAAACTACAACTGCTAAATATAAAAAATCAGTTGAATTTTTTATAAAGCGCAAATGGTTAGCTTTTGCAGGAATAGCTCTTTTTGCTGGAATTTTTGCTTTACTGTTAAACATTACACCTAAAGCTTTTGTGCCAAATGAAGATACTGGAGCAATATTATCAGATGTGTCGCTTCCGCCAGGAACATCTTTGGAGCGAACAGAATCAGTTTTGTTACAAATAGAAAATAAAGTAAAAGATATTCCAGAAATAAAAGAAGTTCTACGTATTTCGGGTAGAAGTTTGATCAGTGGAACGGGGAGTAATTATGGAATGGTTATCGTAAAGCTAAAACCTTGGGCAGAAAGAAAAGATGCAACTCAAGAAGTATCAGCAGTAGTTCAGGAATTATTCAAACGTTCAGCTGCAGTTAAGGATGCAAAAGTTCTTTATTTTGCTCGTCCTACAATTGTTGGATTTGGTTTTACAAGTGGATTTGAGTTTCAGTTGCAAGACCAAAAAGGAGGAACAATTCAAGAATTAAGTACAGTAAATAATAAGTTTTTAGCTGATTTGAATGGTCGACCTGAGATTAAGTATGCGGCAACTTCATTTTCTCCAAATTATCCTCAGTACAGAATAGATTTGAATGTACCAAACATTAAAAAATATGGATTAACTGTTTCCGATGTCCTCGGAACAATGCAAGGATATTATGGAGGAGTTTATGCTTCGAACTTTAATAAATTCGGAAAACAATATCGTGTAATTTATCAAGCTGATCCAAATTTTAGAAGCGATCCAGAATCGTTGAATAAAATAAAAGTTAGAACTAACTCAGGACAAATGGCGCCAATCACACAATTTATAACGCTTAAAAAAGTTTTTGGGCCGCAAGCTATTGACCGTTTTAATTTATTTACTTCAGTAAAAATTCAAGGTGTACCAAATGATGGTTATACCACTGGTGATGCTATTAGAGCAATCGAAGAAGTAGCAAGTCAAAGTCTACCTGTTGGTTATGGATATGAATTCTCGGGAATGACTCGTGAAGAAATAAGCGCTGGTGGACAAACCTTGTTTATTTTCATGCTGTGTTTGGTATTTGTGTTTTTCTTGTTAGCAGCACAATACGAAAGTTATATTTTACCGTTTGCAGTATTATTTTCACTACCTATTGGTTTGGCGGGTGCTTATTTATTTGCTTTCTTCTTTGGTGTGAGTAATAATATTTACCTTCAAATTACATTGATTATGCTTATTGGATTATTGGCCAAGAATGCAATTTTAATTGTAGAATTTTCCGCAAATGCAAGACGAAATGGTGCTACAGTTGCTCAAGCAGCCATTCAAGGTGCTGTAGCTCGTTTACGACCAATTTTAATGACATCATTTGCATTCATATTAGGATTATTACCATTAATGTTAGCAAAAGGTGCTGGTGCTGTTGGAAACAAAGCTATCGGAACAGGTGCTATTGGTGGAATGTTAATCGGAACAATTTTGGGAGTTTTTGTTATTCCAGTATTGTTCATTGTTTTTCAAAATTTACAAGAACGAATTAGTGGAAAACCTTCAATTAATGATGTTGAAATTTTATAATTAAGAATCATGAAAAAGAAAAATATAATTAAAGGTAGTGTTCTTTTATTAACTGCATTGTTACTACAATCTTGTTTTGTAGCTAAGGAATATAAAACACCTGAAGTAAAAACAGATAATCTTTATAGAACTGAACAAGTTGCAGATAGTACTTCTTTAGCAATGCTATCTTGGAATAAACTATTCACCGATGAAAAGCTTCAAGGTTACATTCAAGAAGCCATTCAGAATAATTTAGACATGAAAATTGCTTTGCAAAATATGGCAGCAGCTGAAGCAACTTTAAAGCAAAGCAAAGCGGGTTATCTTCCAAGTATTAATGCAACCGCAACAGCTACTCATCAAGAATTGGCAAAAAACAGTCAGTTTGGAAGTATATTTAATGGTTCAATTGAGCAATTTGAATTTTCTACAAAATTATCATGGGAAGCCGATATTTGGGGTAAAATTAGAAGTACAAAACGTGCTTCTGCGGCTAAATATTTAGAATCAGCCGTGGCTAAGCAAGCTATTCAAACTGAATTAGTAGCTAATGTTGCTTCGTTATATTATCAATTATTGGCTTTAGATGAACAAATTAAAGTTGCCAAATCAACATTAGAAAACAGAAATTCAAGTGTTGAGGTTATTAAGGCTTTAAAAAAATCGGGAAGTGTAAATGAAGTAGCTGTTAAACAAACTGAAGCTCAAAAATATGCGGTTGAGATTATTATTGAAGATTTAAATTATAATATTAAAGTACTAGAAAGTTCTTTTAATCAATTATTAGGAAAACCTGCAAGTGCTGTAGAAAGAGGAGTTTTTGCTAATCAAACAATTGATGCTGAAATCAAAGCTGGTTTGCCATCATTACTTTTAAGTAAAAGACCGGATGTTGTTGCTGCGGAATTAAATTTTAGAAATGCTTTTGAATTAACAAATGTTGCTAGAAGTTATTTTTATCCATCGTTAACATTAAGCGCAACGGGTGGTTTTCAAAGTTTAGAATTGAAAGAATGGTTCAGTACCAATTCAATATTTGCTACTTTAATAGGAGGAATTACACAACCAATATTCAATCAAAGACAAAATAAAACTCGTTTAGAAGTTGCTAAAGCAAACCAACAAAAAGCATATTTACAGTTTGAAAAATCATTGTTGGTAGCCGGAAAAGAAGTTTCAGACGCATTAGCTAATTATGAAAATGAAACAAAAAAATTGTCTATCAGAAAAAATCAAGTCGAAGCTTTAAAAAATGCAGCAAACTATTCAGATGAATTACTTCAATATGGTATGGTAACTTATTTGGAAGTGCTTACTGCTAAAGACAATGCTTTGAATACAGAAATAAATTATATTGATAACAAATATAAACAACTAAACGCAGTAATTACTTTATATAAAGCATTAGGTGGAGGAAATTAATTGTTGTTAGAAATCTAATAACAATTCACTACTTTTGCACCACAATTTTAAAAACAAACACTTTCATGTTAACAGTTTCTAATTTATCAGTTCAATTTGGTAAAAGAATATTATTTGACGAGGTAAACACCACATTTACACAAGGCAATTGCTATGGAGTAATTGGTGCAAATGGCGCTGGAAAATCTACTTTTCTAAAGATTCTTGCTGGAGATATTGACCCAACTTCTGGTAGAGTAATTCTTGAACCAGGAAAACGTATGTCAGTTTTGAATCAAAATCACAATATGTTTGACGAACATACGGTTTTAGAAACAGTAATGATGGGAAACAAAGTTTTGTTTGCAGTAAAAGCTGAAATGGATGCTTTGTATGCTGATTATGATGATAAAAATGCCGATAGAATAGGTGAGTTGCAAGTGCAATTTGAAGAAATGAATGGATGGAATGCCGAGTCGGATGCAGGCGCAATGCTATCCAATTTAGGAATTCAACCTGATATGCACTACACTTTAATGAGTGAATTGGAAGGGAAAATGAAAGTTCGTGTGCTTTTGGCACAAGCACTTTTTGGAAATCCTGATGTGTTAGTAATGGATGAGCCAACTAACGACTTGGATTTTGAAACCATTTCGTGGTTAGAAAATTTCTTGGCTAATTATGAAAATACAGTAATTGTTGTTTCGCACGACCGTCACTTTTTAGATGCAGTTTGTACGCACATTTCAGATATTGATTTTGGAAAAATTAATCATTATTCAGGAAACTATACGTTTTGGTACGAATCAAGTCAATTAGCGGCAAGACAAAAAGCACAACAAAACAAAAAAGCCGAAGAGAAAAAAGCAGAATTGGAAGAATTTATTCGTCGTTTTTCGGCTAACGTTGCTAAGTCAAAACAAGCAACTTCTCGTAAAAAGATGATTGAAAAACTAAATCTTGATGAAATTAAACCATCAAGCCGACGTTATCCTGCCATTATTTTTGATACAGAGCGTGAAGCTGGTGACCAAATTTTAAACGTTCAAAATCTATCAGCTTCGGTTGATGGTGAAGTATTGTTTAAAAATGTGGATTTAAACATGGCAAAAGGCGATAAGATTGTTGTATTTTCAAAAGATTCACGTGCTACAACGGCTTTTTATGAAATATTAAATAACAACCTAAAAGCCGATTCAGGAACCTTTGATTGGGGAATTACTACCACGCAATCCTATTTACCAAACGACAATAGCGAATTCTTTACAGATGGAAGTTTAAACTTAGTTGACTGGTTACGTCAATGGGCAAAAACCGAAGAAGAACGCGATGAGGTTTATGTTCGTGGCTTTTTAGGAAAAATGATTTTCTCAGGAGAAGAGGCTTTGAAAAAATGTACAGTTCTTTCGGGAGGAGAAAAAGTACGTTGTATGTTATCAAGAATGATGATGATTCGTGCGAATGTTTTAATGCTTGATGAGCCAACAAATCACCTAGACTTAGAATCAATTACAGCTTTCAATAATTCATTAAAAAACTTTAAAGGTTCGGTATTGTTTACAACACATGACCACGAGTTTGCACAAACCGTTGCTAACAGAGTTTTAGAAGTAACTCCAAATGGTGTTATCGACCGTTATATGACGTTTGATGAATATCTTGAAGATGATAAAATAAAAGAATTACGCAAGAAGATGTATTCTTAAAAAATAAAAACCATTTCAAATCGAAATGGTTTTTATATTTATTTAATCTGAATTTTTTGCTACCTTTCCAATGGTCATTCCTTGTATGAGTATTGAGAAACAAACCACTACGTAGGTAATCGTTACCCAAATATCACGATTTAAATTCACTGGAATAGATAAAGCTAATGCTATTGAAATTCCACCACGTAATCCACCCCAAGTTAAAATGATTAAGGTATGACGTGTCATTTTTTCTTTCAATCGGATGAAAATTGAAGGTATGTAAACAGAGATATATCGTGTAATTAAAATGATTCCTATTAATATAAATGAAACTATAAAGAAGGTTTTATTTGTTTCAATTATCAATAATTCCAATCCAATTAAAACAAATAAAATAGCATTCAATATTTCATCCATTAATTCCCAAAATTTATCTACATATTCAGCTGTGGTATCAGACATACCGTAGGTTTTACCATGATTTCCAGTAATTAATCCGGCAACAACCATAGCCAATGGACCTGAAACGTGAATGTAATGAGCTAAAGTATATCCACCCATAACAACTGCTAAAGTAATTAATACTTCTACCTGATAATTATCAATGCTTGCAACCAATCTATAACCAAGCCATCCAATACCTAATCCTAGAATAATTCCGCCAACAGCTTCTTGTCCAAACAAAGTAATCACACTGAGAAATGAAGTATCAACTTCGGGTTTGCTCAATTGTAGAATTGTTATAAAAACCACAACAGCAACACCATCATTAAACAATGATTCTCCTGCAATTTTTGTTTCTAATGATTTAGAAACACCAGCACTTTTTAGAATACTCAACACTGCAATTGGATCTGTTGGAGAAATTAAGGCACCAAAAAGCATCGAATTTACTAAGTCAACTTCTAACCCAAAACCATTTAATAGGTAAAACGAAGCATAACCAATGATTACTGTACTTAAAACAACACTTATGGTTGAAAAAAGCATAATGCTTAGTTTTTCAGACTTCAAATCTGCATATTTAATGTGAATAGCTCCAGCGAAAAGCATAAAACTAAGCATGCCTTCAAGTAATAATTCACTAAAATTTATGGAACTTAACTGATTTGCAATACGAATTTTCATTTCTGGAAAAAAGTTCCTCAGCGACAAAATTCCCAAAGAAAAAATTAATGAAACAAGCATTAAACCAATTGCATTTGGCAATTTTAAATACTTGAAATTAATATAAGCAAATACAGCAGAAAGTACAATTAGGATAGAGAAAAGATGAAAGAATTCCATTTTTATGCCTTGATAAAATTAGAATTGCGAAGTTACAATTATTTCACCGCAATCATAGAGATTTCTACGTTTACATTTTTTGGTAAACAAGCCACTTGAACAGTTTCTCTGGCGGGTGCTGTTTTTTCGTCAAAATAATTTCCGTAAACGGTATTTATTCTTCCAAAATCATTCATGTTCATGATGAAAATGGTGGTTTTAATTACGTTATCAAAAGTCATTTCGGCAGCTTCAAGAACCGCTTTCATGTTTTCCATTACTTGTTTGGTTTCAGCTTCAATGTTGTCCATAACCAATTCCATCGTTTCAGGATGTAACGCAATTTGTCCCGAAGTATAAAGTGTGTCATTGATTAGTACTGCTTGATTGTAAGGTCCGATTGGTGCAGGTGCTTTGGTTGTAAAAATTATTTTTTTCATAATATATTATCTTAAAACTCTGTCTGGTAAGTTTCGCTTATCCCATTTGATATCGCTCAATACTCCTGATTTTATTCCAATAAAGAATCCCCAGTTTGCATTTTGTCCAAATGGCGACCAGTTAAAATCCATACGCCAACTTAGTAAATCGCGTTCAAAACGAAGCTGAGTAAAAGTAACACCTTGTTGAACAAAATCATATCCAGAGGAAACCCCAATCTTCCATTTAGGAGTCAAATCGGTATTCATAGAAACCATTAGGGAGTTTCCAGTGATTTTGCTTTCCCGGTTTACATTTGAATAGGTTAGGGAATAGGCAAAAGTTAAATCAAAGGGCAATTTGTATTTAAAAAACTCCGTTGGCGCTTTGTTGTCGGTTTCATTATCATCAAATTGGCTTTCCCTTCGGTCACCAATGTCAGTGTTTTTTCCAAATAAATCATCTTCTCTTCCACCATTTTGTTTACCTGTTTTATTATCCTTTTCTTTTCCTTCGAGTTCTTGACTTGAAAACCGGTAATTCATGGTAACATTTGCACTAGTCATTCTGAACAAACTTCCTCCATTGTCAATATTCCATGTATCAATTCTTCTACCTGCATTATTGATGGCATAGGGATCAAGTGTTGTGGCAAAATTAATGTCAAGTTTTTGTTTGAATAATTGCGTTCCTGCGCTTACTCTCAATGGAGCCAATTTTAAAGAATCAGCAGTCATGTCATAACTGGTTGATAGGTTTAAATTGTTTAATAACATTATTTTTTTAGGCTCTGTTTTGGTAGAATCTTTATCGGTTACTTTTGCTTCAAAAGTATTGTTTAAAGAGAAGCTTAAGTTATTTGACATCGTTTTACCAGGTGCTCCAAAAATTCCACCTTCAAAACGTGTATAATCTTTTCTAATTGTTCCACTTCCGTCGGGATCATAAGTGTCGTAATAATTTGAAAAGCTTGGTGTGTAGCTATAAGTTACATTTGGACGCATAACATGTCTTATTGCCTGTAGTCTTTTACCTTTTTTGAAATTAAATGTTCCATAAATAGTAGTTCCGACTCCAGTCGAAAAAGAATACGTTCTATAAGCATCAAATCCAGGAACTTCAGTATCTACAACGGTATTTTGTGTATCTGAATATTGTCTTTGAATTGTTTTGAAATACCAAACTTCATTATAATTAACCGATGAAGAGGCACTGAAATATTTGAATAATTTAAAGTTAGTACTCAAAGGGATTGAATGTTGAAAACCTAACTTAGCATCTCTAAACATTTCTGATTTAAAAAATAATGAATCAGTTGTAGCAATTCTGTTTTCGCCTCTTAAATTATATTGAAAGTTTATGTTTTTTATTAATCCTTTTTTAATTCCATCAGCAGGTGCAAAAGGGAAAATTCGATCTACACTTGCTTGAAGTGTAGGCAAAGTCATGTTGATTTGTTGTGTATTTGTATTTTGTTGATGCGTTGCAGTCAAAGAAAGATTGACTTGAGGAATAGAATTAAATGTCTTAGAATATGAGATAGAAGAGCTTAAAGTATTATTCAATTGCGAACCATTATTAATTTGGTTAACGGATTGCCTAAAATATTGGCTACTTCCTAAATTAACAGATGCTGAAAACCTTGAACTTGGGTTTGCTTTTGCATCTTGTGAATGCGACCATTGAATATTATAAATTGTTGTTCGGATATAATCAGGAAATCCACGTTCGCTATTGACTAAGTTTTCATATCTGAAATTCACATTACCATTAAACCTATACCTTTTAGCATAAGTACTTTGGAATCGTAATCCATAACTTCCGTTCGTGTAATAATCGCCTAAAACAGCCAAATCATAACTATCACTCAGTGCAAAATAATAACCGCCATTTTGAAGCGAAAAACCTCTTTGATTACTATCGTTATAAGTTGGCATAATAATTCCAGAGTTACTGCTATCAGTCATTGGGAAGTATGCAAAAGGCAAAGCAATTGGTGTTGGAACATCGGCAATAACCATATTGGTTAAACCAATAACTACTTTTTTGCCAGGAACAAATTTTACTTTATTGGTTTGGAAATAATATTCAGGATTTTCAATGTCTTTAGCAGTAGTAAATCGTGCACCTTTCATGTAGTAAACAGAGTCATTTTCACGCTTCGTAATTCCTGCTTTTACTTTAAATTCGCCTTGTTCGGTTCTTGAATTCCAAATTAACGCTTTCTTAGTTTTAAAATTAAAGCGTATGGAATCGGGTTCCACTACATTTGAACCTTGTTTAAACACAGGAAGTTGTGTGTATTTACCCGTTGAATCTTTAATTCTTCCAGCATAAACCTCATTTTTTTGGTAATCAATGACAATAATTCCCGATTTTAATTCAATATCCTGATAATAAACTTCGGCTTGATTATATAAAGTTATTTGCTTTTTCTTTTGGTCTATTTTTTCATAATCAACCGCTTTTCGTCTAATAATATCTTCTAAAAGGGGTTTCTTTTTAACGATTGAATCAATTTTTACAGTATCAGTTACAACTAATTTTTCCTTATTTTCTGGCTTAGTGTCTTGATTTTTAGCAGGAAAAGAAGTTTCTTTTTTAGGCAATTCTTGCGAATAGGTTTTGCCATTTCCAAATGTTAGGAAGATTGTTAAAAAAACGATATAAAATAAGTTTCGTTGCAAAGGTTTAATACTATTTTTGTATAACTATGGCTCGGTTTTTGAAGCGGCAAACTTAATCATAATTTCTGCTCAAAAATAAACAAATATTAACTTTATAACCTTTAGGTTTTAATTTAAATTAACTTTTACACATAATGTTTTTTTTAAAAAATATAAAAATAGCCGCTTTACTTCTCTTGATGTTTAACATTTTGGCAATAACTGCGCAAACAAAATCAGGTAAGTTTGTTGTTGTTTTAGATGCTGGACACGGTGGAAAAGATCCTGGAAATTCCTATCATGGCTATGTGGAGAAAGACATTGCATTGAAAACAACTTTAAAAGTGGGTGATTTTTTGAATGATGAAAAAGACTTTGAAGTTGTTTATACTCGAAAATCAGATGTTTTTATTGAATTGGTTAACCGACCAAAAGTTGCAAACAAAATAAATGCGAATCTTTTTGTATCGATTCACTGTAACTCCGTTAAGAATTTTGAGCCAGCTGGAACAGAAACTTTTGTTATGGGATTATCAAGAACTGATATGAACATGGAAGTTGCCAAAAATGAAAACTCTGTAATCTTTTTAGAAGACAATTATAAAAAGACATACGAAGGATTTGATCCTCACAAGCCTGAAACATTTTTAGGATTAAAATTAATTCAAGAAGAGAATTTAAACAGTAGTATTAATTTAGCATCATCGATTCAAGAAAATTTCACAAGCAATTTGGGTAGAAAAACTCGTGGGGTTAAACAACAACCACTTTGGGTTTTAGACGCAGCATATATGCCTGGAGTTTTAATTGAACTTGGTTTTTTGTCCAACAAAGAAGAAGGCGAATTTTTAAATTCAGATGAAGGACAAACAAAAATGGCAAGACAAATAGCAGATGCAATAATTAGCTATAAAAGAGAGAATTTTAGTGAAAGTATAGCTGTTAATGAAGCAAAATCAAATGTACGCAAAGAAAGAGATGAAAGAAAGGAAGTAAAGGATTCAGCAAAATCCAAATCTAATGATGACAAAGATGATGATAATGCTAACGGAAAATACAAAGTGCAATTGTTTGCAACTTCAAGAAAAAGAGATACACGTTCTTCTGATTTTAAAGGCTTAAAAAAGATAACCTTTACTTATGAAAATAAACTTTATAAGTATTATTTTGGCTCAGCTGCTAGTGAAGATGAAGCAAGAAAATTATGTGATGAAGCAAAAGAGAAAGGTTTTAAAGATGCATTTGTTGTGTCATTTTAAATAATTTAGAGTAAATAATGATAATGGATAAGAAGCTGAAAATTGTAATGGTGGCAATAACTTTATTGGTTACCAGTTTTATGTTTTCTCAAGGAAGTAAAAAATTTAAAGTAACACTTGATGCTGGTCATGGAGACCATGATTTTGGTGCTGTTTATGACGGAAGAATTGAAAAGAAAATTGCTCTGGCGGTAGTTTTGAAGGTTGGAAAAATTCTCGAAAAAAGCTCCGATATTGACGTTATTTATACTCGAAAAACAGATGTTTTTATTGATTTGATTGAGCGTGCCAACATTTCCAATAGAGCAGATGCTGATATTTTTGTTTCAATTCACTGTAATGCAAATAAAAACAGAGAAGCTTCTGGATGTGAAACCTATGTAATGGGTATGTCTAAAAATGCATCAAACCTTGAAGCGGCAAAGAAAGAAAATCAGGTAATTACTCTTGAGAAAGATTACCAACAAAAATATAAAGGTTTTGATCCAAAGTCACCTGAATCAATGCTTGGTTTGATAGTTGAGCAAGAAGAATATCTTAGCAACAGTATTGAATTGGCAGGAAATATTCAAAAAGAGTTTATTAATGTTGGTAAAAAAAGTCGTGGTGTAAAACAAGCGCCATTTATGGTTTTGCATAAAGCCTACATGCCAAGAGTTTTAATAGAAATGGGCTTTATTTCTAACCCAACTGAAGGTTCAAAATTAGATTCAGAAGAAGGACAAGATGAAATTGCAGAAGCGATTGCTAAAGCGATTGTTAGATACAAAAAAGAATATTATGGAACTGGTTCAGATGCAAATGAGAAGCCTTCAGATAAAATTGAACCAACTGTTGTAGATTCTAAACCAGCTACAAATAACCCAACAACGGCAACGCCAAAAGTTGAAGACAAACCAAAAGAAACTCCGAAAGAAGTTGCAAAAGGCATTGTCTTTAAAGTGCAAATTTCAGCAAGTAGCACAAAATTAGAATTAGCACCAAGCAATTTCAAAGGTTTGAGCCCAATTTCGATGTTAGAATCGAATAAGTTTTATAAATACATGTATGGTGAAACCAAAAGTTATTCGGAAGCCAAATCATTATTGCAAGAAGCTAAGGCTAAAGGATTTGAAACCGCATTTGTTATTGCTCTAAAAGATGGAGTTAGAATAGATATTAGCGAAGCATTAAAACAATTATAGACAAGATTTTTTATAAAAAAGTTTACCTTTGTAAAAAAAATATTAGCCTTGAAAATAACACGAGAAATCAAAACAGCCATTTTAGTTATAGCATCCATTTTACTATTTATTTGGGGTTATAGTTTTTTGAAGGGGAAAGATTTACTTTCAAACTACTCAACGTTTTACGTTAAGTATGACAATGTTGACGGCTTGGTAAAGTCAGCGTCAGTTACCATTAACGGTTTGGTAGTTGGAAAAGTAAACACGATTAAGTTAGATGAAGATTGGACTTCTGTTGTAGAACTTCAAATCAATGGTGATTATAAAATCACTAAAAATTCTATTGCAGAGTTATATTCTCCAGGACCAATCGGAGGAAAGCAAATTGCTTTGATTCCAAACAAAGAAACCAAAGACCTTGCTGTTTCGGGTGATTATTTAGTTTCTTCTAGCAAGCTTGGATTAACAGAAACCGTTTCAAATGAAATTAAGCCTATTAAAGATAAACTAAACAGTGTGCTTGAAAATGCCAATACTATGTTGGTGAACATCAATCAGGTGTTGGATGCTAAAACAAAAGAAAATCTTAGAGCAAGCTTAGAAAACTTAAATGCAACTTTAGCACAGTTTAAAGAGGTTTCTCAGAATGCCAATGAAATGCTGGCAGATAACAAATCAAAAATTAGTGCTACAATGACCAATGTTGAAAAAGCATCGGGTAATTTTTCTAAAATGTCTGACTCATTAGCCAAGGCAAATATTGGTGAAACAGTAAAAAAACTAGAAAACACTTTAGCTTCTGTTGATAAATTAATGGCAGACATTCAATCAGGAAAAGGAACTTTAGGAAAATTGGCAAAAGATGAAGCAATGTATAATAACTTTACTAAAGCTTCAAAAGAATTAGAATTGTTATTACAGGATTTAAGATTAAATCCAACACGATATATAAATGTTTCTTTATTTGGTAAGAAGAACAAGCCATATAAAGCGCCAACAAGCGAAACCATTTCTGAGTAAAACTATTAAGCTATGATGTATATTGACAACCTACTTTTTGCAATACTTCTTGTTATTGGTATCGGCTATTTTTCTAAAAACGTTAAGAAATTAGTTCGCAACATCAATTTAGGTAGAGATGTAAATCGTTCTGACAACTCGTCTGAGCGTTGGAAAAACATGGCGATGATTGCATTAGGTCAATCAAAAATGGTAAAAAGACCAATTGCTGGGTTTTTACACATCATTGTTTATTTAGGGTTTATCATCATCAACATCGAAGTTTTAGAAATCATTATTGATGGATTATTCGGTTCACACAGAATCTTTTCTAAATTTCTAGGAAGTTTTTATGGCGTTTTAATTGGTTCATTCGAAGTTTTAGCAATATTGGTTTTAGTAGCTGTAATTGTTTTTTGGATTAGAAGAAACGTTATAAAACTTAAGCGTTTTATGAATTCTGAAATGAAAGCTTGGCCAAAAAATGATGCAAACTACATCCTGTATTTCGAAATGGTATTAATGTCATTGTTTCTGATTATGAACGCAACCGATGTTCATTTTCAAGATATGAATTCAGGAAATATAATTTCGCAGCACGTTGCTTCATGGTTTAATGGATTCAATGAATCACAATTACACTTAATTGAAAGAACAGCTTGGTGGTTGCATATTGTTGGAATATTAGTGTTCTTAAACTATTTATATTTCTCAAAACACTTGCACATTCTTTTGGCGTTTCCAAACACTTATTTTGCCGATTTGAATCCAAAAGGACAATTTGATAACCTTGAAAGCGTTACCAAAGAAGTAAAGTTAATGATGGATCCAAATGCTGACCCATTTGCAGCGCAACCTGTAGATGAAAATGCAGTTCCAAGTAAATTTGGTGCTTCAGATGTTCAGGATTTGAATTGGGTGCAACTATTGAATGCCTATACCTGTACCGAATGTGGAAGATGTACTTCTTCATGTCCTGCCAATCAAACGGGCAAAAAGCTTTCGCCTCGTAAAATCATGATGGATACGCGCGACAGATTAGAAGAAGTTGGTAAAAATATTGATGCTAATAAAGGTGTTTTTGTTCCCGATAATAAGTCATTATTGAATGATTATATCACCACCGAAGAACTTTGGGCTTGTACTTCTTGTAATGCTTGCGTTGAAGAATGTCCTGTAAACATCAGTCCATTATCAATCATTATGGACATGCGTCGTTACCTTGTGATGGAACAAAGTGCAGCGCCACAATCATTAAATGCAATGATGACCAATATTGAAAACAATGGAGCACCATGGCAGTACAACCAAATGGACAGATTAAACTGGAAAGACGAAAATTAAATATATAAAAAATGATAAATTCTCATAAATGTGAGGCTTGAGGATTTGTCGAATGAATTTGAAAACTATAATAAGTAAAAGATGAAAACGGAAGACATTGACAAGAACTTGCAAAGTATCAGTGAAAATGGAAAACATTTAAGTCCAATTTTACCTGAAGGAATTAAGAATTATTTAATCGATATTGATGGAACTATCTGTGATGATATTCCAAACGAAGAACCTGAAAGAATGTTAACGGCAGAAGTTTACCCTGATGCATTAATAACATTAAACAAATGGTATGACGAAGGACACATCATTTTCTTTTTCACTTCAAGAACTGAAGCTCACAGAGAATACACAGAACGTTGGTTGAAACAACACGGGTTCAAATACCATGGAATGGTAATGGGTAAACCACGTGGTGGAAATTACCATTGGATTGATAATCACTTGGTAAAAGCAACTCGCTACAGAGGTAAATTTACTGATTTAGTTGAAAAAGAAGTGACTATTCAGGTATTTGACGACGAACACCACGAATAAACGATTATAATAAGTTTACAATTATTTGAATCTTTTAAACTCTTAAACTTTTAAACCGTTTGCCAAGCAAACTTTAAACTTTTTAAAAATATGTCAGAAGTAATTAATGTGCCTACAATGGCAGAAATGTTAGCACAAGGAAAACAACCCGAAGTTTTGTTTTGGGTAGGTTGTGCTGGTAGTTTTGATGATAGAGCTAAAAAGATTACCAAAGCATTCGTAAAAATTTTAAATCGTGCTAATGTAGAGTTTGCAGTTCTTGGAACCGAAGAAAGTTGTACTGGCGATCCAGCAAAAAGAGCAGGAAATGAATTTCTGTTCCAAATGCAAGCCATGATGAACATTGAGGTTTTGAATGCTTATGAAGCCAAAAAAATAGTTACAGCTTGTCCACATTGTTTCAATACCTTAAAAAATGAATATCCTGAATTAGGAGGAAAGTATGAAGTAGTGCATCACACAGAATTTTTAAAATCATTATTAGATTCTGGAAGATTAACTATTGAAGGCGGACAATTCAAAGGAAAAAGAATTACGTTCCATGATCCTTGTTATTTAGGAAGAGCAAATAATATTTACGAAGCACCAAGAGAATTAATTCAAAAGCTGGATGCCGAGTTGGTAGAAATGAAGCGTTCTCGTGCCAACGGATTGTGTTGTGGAGCTGGTGGTGCTCAAATGTTTAAAGATGCCGAACCAGGAAACAAAGAGGTGAATATTGAAAGAACCGAAGATGCTTTAGAAACTCAGCCAGAAATTATAGCCGCTGGATGTCCATTTTGTAACACGATGATGACCGACGGAGTTAAGAATAAAGAAAAAGAAGCTGACGTAAAAGTATTGGACGTAGCAGAACTAATTGCAAATGCTCAGGATTTATGAAATTAAAAAAAATTTTCGGTCTGCTATTTTTTGTTGCTACTTGTTCAGTAAACGCTCAAGTTGTTTATGATATTATAGGTCAGGAAACATGTGATTGTTTAAAAGCAAAAAATATTGATTTTTCAAAGCCTGAAAATGCTGATTCAATTGAGTTGAATGTAGGATTGTGCATGCTTACTAGCTATAACAAACATAAAGATGAGTTTCCAGCTAGTGAAAGGTTTGAAATGAGTGATAAAGAATCAATGAAAAGATTAGGTGAAAAAGTAGCCTTAGGCATGGTGTCTCACTGTCCTGATTTTTTAATGGCATTAGGTAAAAATTATGTTGATGACGAAGAAATGGTTGAAACTACACAAGCACAATTCCTTGAAGGAAAAGTAACTGCTATTGAAACCAAAGAGTTTGTAACGATAAAAATAAAAGACAAAAACAATCGTGTTCATAGTTTTTTATTGCTTGAATATTTTGAAACCGCTTCGTTATTTACTGATAATCAAATAAAAAATGGTACTAATCTTAAAATTGGCTATTATGAAGTAGAACTTTATGATACTCTTAGCAAAGATTTTAAATATTTTAAAGTAATTTCCAGTCTAGAAAAAATATAATAATGTACGTACCATTTGACACATTACCAGAATATTCAAGAATTTGGATTTATCAATCCAACCGAAAATTCTCTGACGAGGAAATGACTGAAATCGAAAATGAATTACAATCATTTATCGAGAATTGGTCGGCTCACGGAACAGGTCTTGAAGCTTCTTATCTATTAAAATACAATCGTTTTATTGTCATTGCGGTCAATCAGGATGTACAGCAGGCAACAGGATGTTCTATTGATTCTTCCGTTAGTTTTATTCAAGGTTTAGAACAAAAATACCAAGTAGATTTGTTGGATAAAATGAACGTTACCTTCAAAAACGGCGAACACATTGCACACAAATCATTGATTGATTTTAAACGCATGGCAAAAGAAAAAGCCGTTACTGCCAATACCATTGTCTTCAATAATTTAGTAAATACTATAGAAGAGTTTAACGAAAATTGGGAAGTTCCTGCTGGTGATAGCTGGCACAGTCGCTTTTTTTAAAAACAACTAATGATGAGTAAGCAGGCGTACAGAATATCTTTATTCGTAGCATTTTTCATTTTTGTCAATTGTTCCATTAACAAACAAGCGACAAAGGTACCTGCTGCGCCTAAAACTCCAGAAATTATATCTCCCGAAGTAGCGGTTGACGAAGATGTTTACATTCCTAGAATCAAAAAAGACCGACGCGATTTCTTCCCAAAAACAGAACGCGAAGATTTTTGGGTAGACAGTATTTACAATCAAATGAGTTTCGAGGAAAAAGTAGGCCAATTGTTTATGGTAGCTGCCTATTCTAATAAAGATGCCGCACACGTAGCCGAAGTTGAAAAACTGGTTACCGATTATAAAATAGGTGGTTTAATCTTTTTTCAAGGCGGACCAATGCGTCAAGCAAAGCTCACCAATCGATATCAGTCAAAAGCCAAAGTTCCTTTGTTTATCGGAATCGATGCCGAATGGGGTTTAAGCATGCGATTGGATTCTACCTATAAATATCCTTGGAACATGACCTTGGGTGCCATTCAGGATTTGAAACTGATTGAAAAAGCAGGCGAAAACATGGCTAAAGAATCCAAGCGTTTGGGTGTTCATTTTAATTTCTCTCCGGTTTTAGACATCAATACCAATCCTAAAAACCCGATTATTGGGTTCCGTTCTTTTGGTGAAAACAAAAAGAATGTTTCCGAAAAAGCCATTGCTTTAATGAAAGGAATTCAAAACAACGGCGTGTTTACTACCGGAAAACATTTTCCGGGTCATGGCGATACTGCTACCGATTCGCATTATGCGTTGCCATTGGTAACGGCTTCAAAAGAGCACATGGAAAAAGTAGAATTGTATCCTTATAAACGCATGTTCGATGAAGGAATGGTTTCGGTTATGGTGGCCCATTTGAGCGTGCCTAATTTAGAAAGCAATCCTGCTGTGCCAAGCTCGTTGTCTAAAAGCGTAGTGACCGATTTGCTTAAAAACGAATTAGGTTTCGACGGACTTATCTTCACCGATGCTTTGAACATGAAAGCGGCTAGCAACTTCAAAAAGCCAGGTGATATTGATTTAGAAGCATTTTTGGCAGGTAACGATGTGTTATTGTTTGCAGAAAATGTTCCTGTGGCGGTTGAGAAATTAAGAACCGCTTATCAGGAAGGAACCATTACCGAAGACCGTTTGGCCGAGTCGGTAAAGAAGATTCTACGATACAAATACAAAATAGGGTTAAACCATTATGAACCAGTTGAAGTAATCAATCTTACGAACGAATTGAATGATACTTCTAAGAATGCTTTAACGTATCAGTTGTATGAAAACGCGGTTACGGTCATTAAGAATGCCGAGCAGTTAGTACCCGTTAAAAATTTAGACCAAAAGATAGCCTACATTAAGTTAGGCGACGATGATAATACCAAATTCCTTTCAACCCTAAAGAAATATACCGAGGTAACCGAAATCAAAGAGACCAATCTCGATACTGTAAAGAAACAGTTGAAAGGCTATAGTACGGTAATTATGGGATTCCACAAGTCGGACAAAGCGTGGAAAAATCATGATTTTAATACCAAAGAGATTCAATGGATTGATGAAATTTCGAAGCAAAATAACGTTATTTTAGACGTCTTTACTAAGCCTTATTCTTTGTTGCAACTGCCTAACTATGATGCTATCAAAACCATCATGGTTTCCTATCAGAACAGTCCAATTGCTCAGGAAGTATCGGCACAAGTTATCTTTGGCGCATTGCAGGCAAAAGGTAAACTACCCGTTTCTATTACCAGTCAGTTTCCTTCCGGAACAGGAATTACCACTAAAACGCTTAACCGTTTAGGGTTTACAGCTCCCGAAAATGTGGGTATGAGCGCAATCAAACTGGCGGCTATTGAGAAGATTGCCAACAAAGCTATTGACGGAAAAATGGCACCAGGAATGCAGGTTTTAGTAGCCCGAAAAGGAAAGGTTATTTACCAAAAATCATTTGGCTATCAAACCTATACTAGGCAAACCAAAGTTAAAAACAGCGATTTATACGATGTGGCATCTTTAACCAAGATGGTGGCTACTTTGCCTAACGTGATGCAACAGTATGATACCAACAAAGTAAACCTCCAAACCACTTTGGGCGAAATGTTGCCAGAGTTCAGAGGTTCAAATAAAGACAGCATCACCTTCAAAGAGTTGTTGTCGCACTATGCAAAACTGCAGGCATGGATTCCGTTTTACAAGCAAACCTTAGACGAAACCCTGAAACCTTCAGAGAAATATTATCGTAAAACCTATAGCGCTGAGTTTTCAAAACAAGTATCCGAAAACCTTTTTATTCGTAATGATTATGAAGATACCATTATGAAGAAAATCATCGACAGTCCGTTGTTGGCTAAGAAAGAATACAAATACAGCGATTTTACGTTCATCATTTTAAAACACTACCTCGAAAAAGCAACAGGAAAATCACTCGATGAATTGACCTATGATAACTTCTACAAGTCAATGGGGATGAACTATACGATGTATAATCCGTTGCGAAAATTTGACTCCCATGTCATTGCGCCAACCGAGGTCGACAGTTACTTCCGATACACCATGCTTCAGGGATATGTGCACGATATGGAAGCGGCTATGGAAGGCGGAGTAGGTGGTCATGCAGGTGTTTTTTCGAATGCGATGGATTTGGCAAAGATGATGCAACTCTATCTTCAAAAAGGAAACTACGGCGGAAAACAATACTTCTCCGAAAAGACCTTTACCGATTTTAATACTTGTTACTATTGCGATAATGGTGTACGCAGAGGTTTAGGATTCGATAAACCGCAGTTAGGCACAGCAGGTCCAACCTGTGGTTGCGTTTCCATGTTCAGCTTTGGACATACTGGTTTTACAGGAACCATCGCTTGGGCCGACCCAGAAACCGATATCATTTATATCTTCCTTTCCAACAGAACCTACCCTGATTCTAACGCGCCAAACCGTTTGTCTAGAGAAAACATCCGCGAGGATATTCAAAAGATTATTCAGGAAGCGATATTGGAGTAGTGGAAATAAAAAATCCTGTTCAGTAGGTTGGAACAGGATTCTTAAAGAGGCAATGATTAACGGTTATTTTTCTATTTGACATAATGCATTTTTCATGAACTCAATATGAACTAAATAGGGAGTTCCTATGGAGTAGCTATGGACTAGAATTTGGTGTTCGTTTTTCATACACTCTTCATACATTAGATAGGGAGTTCCTATACACTAACTATACAGTATCTATTTGGGCTAATTTGGTTATTTTTCCTGTGGAATAATTTTGATGGTGCTGTAATTAAAATCGAAATGATTTTCTTCGATTTCTATGTTGTTTTGACTTAGAATTTGACGTGCTTCATCGAGGAACTCGGCTTCGGGATTTGGGAGTAACTGCACTGCTAGTTCCAGTATGTTGGCCAGGTCAATAGTGGGATTGGATACTAGTGGTGATATGCTTGTTTCTTCTGTTAAGAGTAGCAAAGAGCAACATTTCATCAGGTCGGATACTGTGCCGATAAGGTTGGTATAACCTGAGAAGTTGACTGTTACTTGCCAGGTTGCTTCTTTTTGAGGATGCTCTTTTAATGTTTTCATCAGTATTTCGGCCTGATGTTGCAATTGTTCTATTTGATTTTTCATTTTTTTGATTTTTAGTTTGGTTCTTCATTATCGATTAAGGATGAAGGTGGTGTTAGGAAATAGTTTTCTATTACAAGGCTTTCACTTGTTTGTGCTTTTTCTTCTTCCTCTGATGGGATTAAAACGGCTTGACGGAGCGCATCGAGTATATCGGCTTCTTCGTAGGGAATTAAATCGAGGATGATGCCTAAGACACCGCAGATGTTGATTACTGGTTCGGGAATGCGCTCGTAGCTATGATCTCCGTCTAATGCCAGAATGGATACTTTGACAATATCGGCAATTAGGTACATGACATCGGAGTAGCCCGAAAGATTCAGCTCGATGGTATCTCTTTTCTTTGCTGCATTTACCGAATTGAGTAGTATGAAGCGGTTTTGTAATTGTTCACGAAGGTTTGGTGGAAGGATGATGTTGTTCATGATATTAAGGATTTAGTATTGTTATTATTTATTTGTTGGAAATGGTTTTGCACTAGTAGTTCGGCTTGTTTTAAAAACTCCTGACAGCTGTTGAGTACATGGAGATAATCTTGTTCACTGGCGTTTAATTTTGTCCAATGGTTGAGCATGGAAGCGGGAGCGCAGAGCATTTTGTATCGTTTTATGTTGGTTGGGTTTTGGTGAAAAAAGAGTGCTTCTGGTAAGTTTGTGAATAGACCGCATAGTTGTAGCAGGTGGTTGAGACTGCAGTCGTTTGGGGTGTATTCTAACATTACACGGAGTAAGCCCAATGCTATTTGAACGGTAGCTGTGTGGAGTAATGCAACTTTACAAAGTTCTACATCGAGTTCAGGACTGGAAGCGGCAGCATTGCTATTGAACTGAGCCACGGCTACGCATTTGTGCCAATAGGAAATGGTGGCTTCGTGGTTTCTTTCAGGTAGGTTGTTGTTCGGACTGAATGGAATGATTGCTTTGTCAAAATGCAGGCGTTGGGATGAGCGCAGGACGGAACCGAAAAATCGCTGTTGGTGGTTTTGCTTGGTTGCAATATCGGTTAGTTTGTGTAGCAGGATTGTTGCGGTAATTGATTTGTTTGATTTCTCGGCTATGGCATTGGCGATGTTGGTGCCTTGCCCTAAACTCGTTTTGTTTGCAAACACCAACAGGTAAAAGTGATGGGTTGCTGCTGTTGAAATGAAGTCCTCACTTAAAACACTTTTGATTTCTATTTGTTTTTTTTGATAGCCTAATAGAAAAATGGTGCATGGTGCCACTGCTTTTAGAATGTGGTCAATTACTAGTTGGGTTTCGGGTTGTGGTGCGTTGATGGTGTTCATAGCGTTTGATTTTGAAGCAAGTTACTATGCGTCATGACGGTACTGTACTAAATTGAATGGTATCGTACCAAAACGGGATTGTGTTTTACTTTCCCGATTTGACAACTTATTTTCCTAAATTGCATAGTTATTATACTAAAAGATTTTATATATTTGAAATATGAATACTACAACCAAACCTAAACACATTGGCCGCAACATTAGCCGCATACGAGAGTTAAGAGGCATGAAGCAAGAAGCACTTGCCATGGCAATAGGTGTTAGCCAACAAACGATTTCTAATATCGAAGGAAGTGAAACTGTAGACGAAGAAAAATTACAGCTAATTGCTAAAGAATTAGGAGTAACATCAGAGGCAATTAAAAGTTTTTCGGAAGAAGCCGCTATAAACTTTTTTAATACATTTAATGACAGTAGCCAAGGAAGCAATTTTCTAAATCATAATTGCACTTTTAATCCTCTAGACAAAGTTGTTGAATTGTATGAGCGATTAGTTGAAGCCGAAAAAGAGAAAGTTGCCTATTTAGAAAAGCTACTCAATAAATGACCCTAAATTTAATGAAAGGGTTAACCCGAGATGACCTCCTGTAAAGGGAGGTTTTTTTGTTTCGGAATTAATTAATTAATGATAAAGCGAAGGCAGGAGGCTTCGCAAGGCTGGTTTATAAATATATTATAATGTTTTTAATAGACAGAAAATCCCTATCAACTTAAAATATCTTTCTTGATTTATCCAGCCTTTAAAAACTGATTATTGTCAATTAATTTCTTTTGGATTATTGAAATGAATTCTGTCACTTGGTCTTTAATTTTTTCGTCAATAATGATAGTAGTTAGATTGAGATCAAATGTGATTACATGAATTTTATATAGGTATGTTTTTCTCATGAATGCATAAATAAAACATATTAATGAGAAAATAAAACCAGATATTTTAGCGGCAAATAAGTGATTATCTAATTTATAGCAAAAAGCAATAATGGTTAGTGAAACAGCAAAAATTAGATAATTAAGAATCAAACATCTATTTTTTTTGAAAGAAATATTTTTTATCCTGTCAATTTTAAATCGGTATAGTTCGTCGTTAATAGTTAGAAAAATATATTCCTTGAAAACATAACCAATACTATTAGAAAATTCATAGGGTGTTAATTGTCTATTCATTTTATTTGAAATGTTAATTGTTGAAGAATATTTACTTTGTAGTTTTCTCTATGCACATCAAGGTTAATTTTACTAAAGAATTATTTGAAGTGATAAGAGAAGAAGTATAACCATAACTCATTTGAAATCGATTATCAAATCTATCTGCGCTAAAATCAAAAGTATAATTTAAAGTTTTTTAAATAGGTGTATTTGTTTGTTAGCGAATCAAACAAATAAACTGCAAAATTTTGATTTGAAAAAAACAATCAAAATGACCTATTGCAAATGTATATGTGCCACTGTTTGTTGCAGAAAAACTTAATGGTACAAACATCCTCAATTGAAAATGAGAGTCCTTTAAATTGTATAACATAACGAACATCTCCAAGTAGTGATGCTAGTGCAATAGCACCATCATAAAAAAATGCCTCGTCAACTCCTTCATCAAACCCATCGATAGCACCTGTACGATATCCGTATAGTGTCTGTGAAAATGCACCTTGTGCACCAGTAACATTAAGCCAAATACGATTGGTTTCAATAGGGAGTACTGTTTTAGCTTGAGATAGAAATGAAAACAAAATTGCAGATAAAAGAATCCATTTGGTTTGTGATACTAAAGTAATTTTTTTCATGATTGTTACATTTTTGTTACTAAATTTATTTTAAACTCTGTAACAAAAATCTACTTTTAAATCATACTCTTTTTTAAGTAAAGACGAAAAGAGTTATACTGTAGACCAACGGTTTTAATGCGTAGATGAATTGATTTTTTTTTAGCTAAATATTAATATATCAACTCAATTTTCTTAATAGTAATGCATATATTAGTAAAAGAATAATCGCATAAATGTTCTGTAAATTTATGCTTTTATTATTTTATAAGATTTAGTCTTTTCATTAATTCTGGTTTGTTTGCTCTACTGATTGGAATAACATCTTTTCCAATCAAAATACTACCGTCCTCAATGTCTATTATTTTTTTAATGTTAATAATATAAGAACGGTGTACTTTTAGAAATAGGTTTAAAGGTAGTCTGTCTTCAATCTTTTTTAGGGTGGTATGCACTGTATAGATGTTTGTTTCTGTTTTAATTGTTATATAATCTCCTTTTGCTTTAATAAGCAAAATCTTTGGTATATCAATTTTTATTAAACGATTTGAAATATTAACATAAAATTCATTAGAGGAATCTTCAGGTACATATCTAGGGAATTCTGCATCTGAACGCCAATATAATTTTTGCATAGCTTTATCGAAGCGCTCTACAACTAGTGGTTTTACTAAATAATCTATTATACAATCATATTCAAAAGCATTGATTGCATATTTTTGGTCGTTTGTGAAAAGAATTATTTTTGGTTTGATTTTTAATGTATCAATAAAATCGAAACCTGTAAAACCAGGCATATGAATGTCTAGAAAAATTACGTCGACTTCATTTTTATTGAGAAACTTTATTGCTTCAATAGGATTGTCGAATTCATTTAAAATAGTTATTTGAGTTCTTGTTGTGATCATTTGACTGATGATAGAACGCGCCATCATCTCATCATCAATAATTATGCAATTCATAATTTGATTTTATATTTTTGAAATAAACTGATTAATTGTCTTCAGTGTAGCTTCAAAGGATTCTTTATATTTTGTTTTGCCTTTTTTCAGATATTCTTCATACTTATCGGCCATGTAGTAGTCATCTTCGAGCCCTACAATTGCTATTTTATGTTTAAGTTTATGAACACTATTAGCTGTTGTCTCCAAGTTATTGGAAAGGAGGTTTTGAAAATATTCTTCAGTTTCGATTGGAAATTCATATTTTAATACTTTAATAAATTTTTCTTTTATTTTTTCATCACCTTGAGATAATTTTTCGAAGTATTCTATGTTAGGCTGTTGCATGATTTTTTAGGTAGTTTAATAAAAAATGTTGTTCCTTCGCCCATTTTACTAGTTATCCATACTTTTCCATTAAAGGAGTTTACTATTCTTTTTACAATTGAAAGTCCTATACCAGAGGCTTTTTCATCATTTGAATATGATTGAAAAAGATCAAATATTTTGGCGTGGTATTTTTCTTCAATCCCAGGTCCATTATCATCAATTGAAAAAACATAACTGTTTTCGGTTTCTGAAAAAGATATTTTTACTAAACCTTTTTCTTTGTCGTTGTAGCTAACTGCATTACTAATTATATTTTGAAATAGTTGTTGTATTTTAAAACTATCGGTTCTTAAAATTGGTAGTTTGTTTTCAATAATTATTCTAATATTTGAAGGAAGATGAATAATATCAATTATGTTTTCTATTACTTCATTTAGATTTATATCTTCATTAATTTGATTGGTTGAATCTAGTTTTGAATAGGTCAAAATTCCTTGAATTAAATTATCCATTTTTTCAACTTTATCCTCGATAAGTTTAAAATACTCTAATGTGTCTTCATTAAATTTTGTGTCATTATCTTCTTTTATCCAAGTAATTAGAGCATGTATACTTCTAAGAGGTGCTTTTAAATCATGAGACACCATATGAGCATACTCATTAAGTTGCTTATTTTGTATCTCTAATTTATTTAACAATTTTTCTTTGTGTAATTCAAGCTTTTTTTGTTCGGATATGTCTAAATGGATTCCGATTGAACCTATAATTTCTCCATTTACATTATAACTAGGAGTACTGCTTACTAACCAATACTTTTTTTCGCCTGCTTTATTGGATACTACAATTTCGTAAGAGCTTGTTGCGTTTATTGCTCTGTCAATCACTTTTTCATTAAATAATAAATCGCCGTTTTCATTTAGATATAGTTCGGTTGATTTTTTACCTATAAGTTCTTCATAAGCAAAACCGCTCATGTTTATGAAGGATTGATTAACCAGTTGAATAGTATCATTATTATCAACTTCTAAAAGTCCCATATTCATGTTTGCGACTATATTACTGTACTTTTCTTTTTCGGCAATTAGACCTTCTCTGTACTTCATCTTGAACGTTATGTCTTCATAACTCCATAGATATCCGTCTATTTTTTCGCCATTTAAAATAACCGTATAATTAAGTTCTACTATTCTTCCATCATTCAATTCTATAACTTCTCCATATACATTTTCTTTATTTTTAATGATTTCTTGAGAGCGTAACAGAAATTCTTGAGGCTTTTTGAAGAAATCTTTAATGGCAATGTTTACTGATTCGGCATCAAGTTCTTTCAACAAATTAGGATCAGCTTCAATTCCAAATAGTGAACAAAATTCAGGGTTTACTAAAAGGATTTTACGGTTGATGCCTTCAAAGAGAATACCTGAATGAAGGTTAGTTATTAGTGAGTTGAGTCTGTTTTCAGATTCAATTAATTGTTGATTATATTCAATTTCGAATGAAATATCTTCTTGAATGATAAAGTACTTTATTACATTGCCATACTGATCATGTATTGCTTGACCTTGTATTCTTGCCCAATATTTTTTCTTAGACTTAGTGTAATTTACAATTTCACAATGAAGAGGTAAACCGTGTTTAATTTGTTCTTCAATGTAATTGACAGTTTTTGGGTCTGTTTCTAAACCACTTAAAAGAGTGAATGATTTTTTTCCTATTGCTTCATCTAAAGAGAACTCATTTAGTTCTAAAAAACTAATGTTTACCCATTCTATTATTCCGTCTTTATCTAATATTGAAACGGGATTGATATTTATTTCGGCAATTGAAGACAATGTTTGCAATTGTTCTTCTTTGTCTTTCATACAAGTGATGTCCTCAATTATTGCGAAATATTGAACAATTTCTCCATAATCATCAAAAATAGGTTGCCCGGTTATCTTGACAAAAAAGTCACCGTCCATTTTGTTGTGGTAAACAAACTGCAAATCAAAAGAATTTTCATTGTAAAAAGCATCAACCATTTTACAAATTTCACTTTTATTTAAAAGTTTATTACGACCGAACTCGACCAATGAAACGCCTAAAATTTCATCACTAGAAAGTCCTGTTAAATTGGCAAATGATTCATTATGCCAAAATATATCTCCCTGAGGACTAGTAAATACAACTCCATTTTTATTTGCACTAGCCACGAGTGAGAGTTTTTGAAGTTCTTCTTGGTCAATTTTTAGTTTTAAATTCTGTTTGTCAACAGTTTCGATTAATTTTTTTAATTCTTCATTATTTGTTTTCTGAGTATTGAAAAATTGAAGAACATCCTGAATGGGATCATGAAATGCAAAATCTTCAATTTCAAGATTGTTTGTTTTTAATTCTTCATATGAGGTAAGCCAAGGTGAGCCTAAAAAAATAAAAAAATTTTCTTTTTTTTCTATTTGACCTCTCAATATTAAATTATTTTTTCCCACTGGTGAAAACACTAACGATCGATTGCATAAAGAATCAAAATCATTAACATCTATTTTATCTTTATAGGGTTTTATAACAGAAAAATATTCGGTAAAAGATTTATTTAATCGAAGGTCGGGTAACATTTTTAAAATACTTTTTCCTGCTTCTATGATCATTAAATTTTCATCTAATAAAATATAGAATGGAAAAATGTTGTTTATGTTAGAATTGTCTAACTTAAAATTTAAATTAAGGTCACTGATGGAGTTTTTTATGCTAGTTGAATGGGGCATGTATATGATTGAAATTTGTTTTAAATGCTTTTATTTGCTAATGCTACTGGCAATTCACTCGTACACCAATAATCTAAAACTTTTCTAACTTTTAAGACGTAATCCTCATATTTCAGAGGTTTTACAAAATATCCTGCTATTCCTATTTTGTATAATTCCTGAATGTCTTTATCGTTAGACGAAGTTGTTAGTATGACTACGGGTATGTATTTTAAAATTTTATCATTTTTTAGAATGCTTAAAAATTCGATACCATTCATTTTAGGCATGTTTAAATCTAAAATAATAATGTTAGGTTTACAAGTTTGTTCTGCTAAGATTGTTAGAGCCGTTTCGCCATTTTTTGCTTCTAAGAGTTGGTGATTTCCCTCCAATAACTGAATAACTCTTTTGAATTTCATAACTTCAATTGTGTCGTCTTCAATAAGTAATATTTTAAGCGTCTTGTTTGTCATGTCAAGCATTTAATGATTGTAAACAAAAATATTTTTAACTAGTTAACACATAACTATATTTCGATTATTGGTAAATAATCGAGGTTGAATGGCGTATAAGTGTCGTTGAATTACATTCCTAAAAACGCTTTTTTTTCTAATTAATGATAAATAAATCATCAATAATTCTAAAAAAAAAGCTAATAGTAATTCTTTTAAAAACAAAGGAAAACAGATGATTTGGGGTCAACTGTAGATTTGGCAAAACTATAAATTTTAAATAAAAAACCAAGTTATTTTTATTTTTTTTTAGTTCACCCTTATTACGGTTTTTTTATATTTTTTTTGATTCGTCTATATAAAAACGATATTCATCTATAGATGATTGTTTTTTGTCTAAAATCTGAAAAATTACTTGTCTTTGCGATTACGTTTGTAACTAACAATTTATGTTGAAGTGAAGCGTAATGTCTAATTAAAATTTATAGAGCATGCAAAGAATTTTATTTAAAAGTTTAAAATGTGGATTATTTATTTTCTTAATTACAGGAATAAATTTTAACTCGAATGCTAAATCAATTTTATATAGTACTCCTATATCCAAATCTGAAGGGATTAAAGCATTTGATTTTTTGTTATTCAATAGTAGTGGAGATGGTGGTATAGTTAATTCTAATCAACAGATATGTGCTGGAACGGCTCCAAACGATTTAACTTTAGCGAGTTATAATGGTACTATATTGTACTGGGAGCGCTCTGATGATGCAGGGTTTTCTTCACCAACAAGTATTGCAAATACTTCATCGGTTTTGTTGGGAACAGAGATTGGCAATTTAGAATCTACTACTTATTTTAGAGCAGTAGTTGAAGCACCCGATTTTAGTATTGTCTATTCGGAATATGCAATTATAAGTATTACCAGTACTACGTGGAATGGTTCGACCTGGAGTAATGGATATCCAACGTCTACGACAGCAGCTGTTATTTCGGCAGATTTTACCACATCTGGAAATAGTTTTTCGGCTTGCACATTAACTGTAAACAATAATGCTATTGTTATTATATCATCGGGAGATGATGTTACTCTTGAAGGCGGACTGACAATTGAAACTGGTAGTTCGTTTACTCTTGAAAATAATGCTACTTTATTTCAAATTCAAAATCAAAGTATGAATGTAGGTACAATAAGCATTAATAGAGATAGTTCTTCTCTTAAGCGACTAGATTATACATTATGGTCTTCTCCAGTTGAATCTCAAAATTTATTTAATTTTTCACCTTATACAATGGCAAACAGGTTTTATAGTTATAACTCTGATACCAATTTGTATAATGTGATTAGTAGCCCAGAGACGACTGTATTTGACATTGCAAAAGGTTATTTGATACGAATGCCAAACAATCATCCAAGTGAACCAACAGTATGGACTGGTACATTTAGTGGAGTTCCAAATAATGGGGACTACTATTATACTTTTTTTGATGGGGGAGTTGGCCAGCGTTTTAATCTCATAGGTAACCCTTATCCCTCGCCAATAGATGCTTTAAGTTTTATTGATAATGCAGATAATAGTAATAGCATTACAGGTACTCTTTACTTTTGGAGGAAATCAAACGGTAGTTCAAGTCCGAGTTATTGCACCTGGTCTAGTTTAGGCTTTGTTGGTAATGGAGAACCAGAAGTATATGATCCGAATGGGGTTATACAAGTTGGTCAAGGATTTCTTGTAGAGGGAACTGGTGTTTCTAATGTTGTTCATTTTACTAATGAAATGAGGACTAATAATCATGCCAATCAATTTTTTAAGGTAACTAATACTATTGAGAAAAAACGATTTTGGTTAAACGCCATAGGCAATAATGGTGCTTTTTCTCAAACGATGATTGGCTATATGACTGGTGCTTCGAATGGTGTTGATGCTAGAATTGATGCAAAGTATATCAATGATGGTTCTATTGCATTGGCTTCGATGATTGAAGATACCCCATATGCCATACAAGGTAGAGGCTTACCTTTTGATTCTAGTGATATCGTACGTTTAAGTTTTAGTGCTACGAACTCGGGTAATTATTCTATAGTTATTGATCATTCTGATGATTTTTTTGCGAATGGACAACCTGTTTATCTTCGTGATTTAACAACTGGTACTATACATGACCTTAGTTTGGGTGCTTATAATTTTTCGTTCACTGCTGGAACTTCGTCAGATCGTTTTGAAATTATGTATCAGTTGCCACAAAATTTAGATATTCCTGTTTTTAATGCCAGTCAAGTTATTATTTATAAAAATTTAGATTCGGGTTTTGTTGTTGATGCCGGAAATACACTACTTAAGGATATAAAAGTATTTGATATTAGCGGTAGATTGTTGTATGAACAAAAAGATATTAATAAAAATGAAACTGTTGTTAACCAAAATTTATTAAATGATGTTCTTCTTGTTCAGATTACTTCCATAGATGGTGTAATGGTTACCAAGAAAATGATTTACTAGTTTTTTTGATGGCAACATTTTAAAGTCAAAACAAAACAAAAAAAGCACTCTATTTTAGAGTGCTTTTTAGCTTATTACATGAATATACATTCTCATTTTAGCAAAGATTTATTTAAATGCCACATAGCTTTTGCGGCTTGGAGAAGTAGCAGCAAGTTAAAGAATAAATGTAATAAGAAATTATTGATGTTCAGCCTATTTTTCATGAAAGACAAACGAGCTATTGCTGCAAATGGTTGTTAGCAACAGTTATTCTTAGTTTGTCCACGGTTCTATCAAGTTCGCATTCACGAATTTTTTACCATCAAAAATGCATATACCTTGCCAAGTAGTAAACCAAAGTTGTCCTTTGTTATCTTCAAAGATACATTGAACTCCATTTGTAGTTAACCCGTTTTCAGTAGTGTATAAAGTGAATTTTGCTCCATCGTATTTATAAACTCCAACATTTTCTGCGGTAAACCATATATTCCCTTTGCTGTCTTCATAAAAACTTGCCGTTTCAATGCCTTCAACAATTCCGTCTTTTGTATAATTTATAAAATTGGTACCATCAAATTTACTTACACCGCCAAAATAGGAGCTAATCCAAAGATTTCCTTTTTTGTCTTCTAAAGCAAAAGCAGCATTGTTATCGGTAAGTCCATTTTCTGTTGTAAAATGCATAAATTCTCCATTTCTGTATTTGAAAACCCCATTTCCATCGTTGTTAATCCATATGTTTCCAACTTTATCCTCTAAAAAACTTGGAATTCTTTTTATAGAAAGAATGGGTTCTGGATTTTTGACTGTTTTATTTGGCAATACAAAGGGTGTAAATTTTTCTCCATCAAAATGACAAACTCCTTCCATTGTTCCAACCCAAAATAACCCATTTTTATCAATTATTAATCCCCAAATTTCTTCATCATTGCCTAGTAGTCCTTCTTTTTTTGAATAGGTGCTAAACTTCTCCCCATCGTATTTTATGAGTCCATCAGATGTTCCAAACCATACATTTCCTGTTTTATCTTCTACAATTTCTAAAACCCTCATCCCTGGATGTACTCCTTTGATTGTGATTGTTTGGAGTTTTTGTCCATCATAGCGGATAATTCCATTTCCGTTTGTTCCAAACCAATAGTTGCCTTTCTTATCTTGATGCATGGTTCTAACAAATTCACGAACCATTCCATTTAAGTTCGTATGAATTTGAGGGAATGTTGTGTTTTGCCTTATAATTAATGGTTGGGTATTTATTATATTTTCTGTACTATCATTTGCCGGTTTCTCTTTCACTTGTCCTGTGCAAGATGAGATATGAAGTGTCAGAAGTATCAAAATTATATTTCTTAGGATAATTGTTTTCTTAATTTCGATTTTTGTCATATTCTGATTTTTATAATTGTTGCTACTGTTCCGCGGCTAGGTGCAGCAACTGCAAGTTAAAGAAAAATGCTGTAAGAAATGCTGATGTTCAGCGTATTTTACAAGAAAGATAAACGAGCTATTGCGCCAAACGGCTGTTAGTGGCTTGCGACTTAAAATGCAATATCATTTTGACTATAGCCATTGATATAACTAATGATAGATAATTGTTTAAGATAACAAGTAATACTATAATTTGTTCCGCCGATTTTATCTCAGTATTCGAATCAAATAAAATTAAAAGAAAAGTCGTGTCTATCATTAGATATGTTAAGCATTCCATAATAGCAACAAAAAATGCGAAAAAAAATAAAGTTGACCAATTATCAATTTTAATTATTTTATTGATTATGTGAACAAACATCAATACAAATAGAATCGTTCCAAATGGCAAAAAAAAGAACCCAAGTAAATCA
Source organism: Flavobacterium sp. PMTSA4 (assembly GCF_032098525.1). Lineage (NCBI taxonomy): Bacteria > Pseudomonadati > Bacteroidota > Flavobacteriia > Flavobacteriales > Flavobacteriaceae > Flavobacterium > Flavobacterium capsici. The sequence continues at coordinate 1,313,841 of NZ_CP134890.1, read as the reverse complement.
TCTAATTTAAAAGGTTTTGTAAAATAGATTAATCCAAAGTTTATAATTGTGTGAATCGCTATATATAAAACGCAGGAATAACCAATTTGTTGCTTAGTAATTGATAAAATCATCTTTGTTAATATGGTTTCTTTTTAAACATAAGTGAAGCTTGCTACTAAGATGTGACTGCAAGTTAAAGAAAATTTAATAGGAAGGTTGTATTTGTATCTAATAAGTTGGTTTATTCTTTTCTTTCTTCGTTGTTGATTCTTTTCCAGCCGGCTTCGATTAATTCGAAAGTTTTTCCGTTGAAGATGTATTGGCATTTGCAATTTATGGAATAGTCTTTTTCTACTGATTCTTCGTAGTAGATTTTATCTTCGTTGAGTATTTCTTCGCATATGCAATTGCGTGTTAGGTCGTCGAGGTGATAATCAACGGTTATTGTTTTGGTTTCGTTGTCGTAAATTACGCCTTCACTCCAGCCTCTGTTTTCAACTACATAGATGAAATCTTCTTTGGGTTTATTATCGCTAAATGAGATTAACCGAACAGATGTTTGTACACAAGTATTACAACCTATTACGCTACCCGTTAGTACATATTTTGTTCCTTCGGTGGTGTTGAGTGTGTAGATTGCATTATATCCGTCGGGAGCGAAAAAGGATTGGAAATCGCTGTCAGTGATTGAATCGGTTGGGGTAAAATCGGAATAGTACATTAACGAGATACGGGAACGATAGGAACCGCCTGTTTTTTCGTCGAATGTGAAGTTGTATAGTTTGTTGTCGTCTGATTTTATAATTGATAGATCGGTTGGTTCTAATAGTTTAATGATATCGTTTTTTTTAAAATCGGGATGTTTTACTAGCTGGTATATTTGGTTAATTATTTTGTCCTGTAAGTAATTCATCAGTATATTTCCATCTACTGAATCTTTGTATTTTAACGGGGTGTTATCAAACTCTTCGGAATTTTTTAAATAATCCATGATTTGTTTGTTGGTTACCTTAAAACTTGAAAGTGCGTAATAGCTGTCGAAAGGTGAAACTCTTGTATACTGGTCTAAGTAATAGTTTGTTTCTTTAATTACCTTATTGAAAGGTGGTGCTTTTTTTTGTGCTAATGCTAAAAATGGAATGAGCAACAGCGTTACAAGTGTTTTCATTTGCAGGGTTTATTATATAAATGTAGCAAACTTTTTGATTTTGTGTTTATTGATGGGGTTTTTTGGAAACGCGAAGTCAGGAGACTTTTGGAGCTTGGACAAAACCAGCTATTACGCCAAACGGCTGTTATAAGCTGGCTTTTGAACTTCCGTCATCATTTATAAATTTAAACTCATAATTTCCCGTTAACATTTTTCCGCCCATTTCTTTAAAAGTACCAAACATTCCTCTCCAATCTTCGATATCATTTTCTTTTTCAGTATCCCAACGAATTATGCCGTATTGATTAAATTCTTCAAGATTTGATGTTATTACAATTCCATATTCTCCGCTTAAGGAAACTTTCATTCCCAAATGAAAATCTGTAGCCATTTCAAGTTTGTTTTAATTATTCTTTTTTGCCCAAATTCTCTCCATAACCATTTTTGTTTTGAAGTCATTATAAAACAGGTCGATGCGTTTTAAATCTTTAGTGCTTATTTCTCCACTAATAAATTCTCCATTTTCTATTTTAAATTTTGCATTAACACGGTTGTCATTTGTTTTTACATGAAAATGTGGAGGATTATGGTCGTTAGAGTAGATTATAACTTGCATTCCATTTACTGTTCCAACTCGCTCTCTTGTTTCGTAGCCAGGAATGTAGCTTTCTATAGAATCTCTGCTAAAATAATAATTCATTATTTCAGATAAAATTCTTTCAAATGATGAGAAATTGTTATTTGTTTCCAATTTAGTTTATATGTGTTTAAAATTTGCTGGTAACGTTTCACGGCTTCACGCATAAGCGGAACCATTATAGTTAGTTGTAAATATATACAATCTTACTTTTAAGTAATTTCCAAATAAGATAGACAAAACCTGTAACAGCTCGAAACCGCTGTTAGCCGTTCGGTTTTTTTACCTCAATCTTTGTAGGTTCTTTTTGTTTTTCTTCAGCTTGATTTCCACTTTTGTATTTCTGGTAAATCATTGCCGCAAAAAAACCGATTAAACCGATAGTAACATATTTTAAAACCTCCATTTTCAAATCTTTTGATTGAATCAAGTATTTTTTAAGCTGCCATTGAAGTTTGAAATATTCAAACCAACTTATGTCTAAATATGTTATATGTACTTCTTTGTTGATTGACTTTTTGATGAAATATTTACAAAACTTGTTTGATGAATCTTGCTTGTAAGTTCTTAATATTTCAATATTGTCGGCCAATTCAGAATTATTTTCAAATGGAGTTATTCCTTTAAAGAATTCCATTTCTACTTCTTGAATTTTACCATGTTTAAATAGTAAATTACAAGTTACTAATTCTGAAGATTTATGTTTGATATATGCTTTTACCCACATGGTTTCTATTTAAGGATTCAAAACTGATGGCTAACGTTCCGCGGCTTTCCGTCAGAGGCTGGAATTTAGCGGATTAATTGTAAAGATAGCAAAATGTTCGACTTTGGATTTTCTGGCTAAGGAAAATCGGATTGAGCTATTACGGCAAGCCGCTGTTAGCAGAGGTTTTTGACTCTAAAGTATTTACTTTTTTTATCAAAATTGAGTTTTCAATTTTAAGGGTATCAATAGATTTAATGTTATCCTTAATTTTCTCTTCTAATTCTGCTTGTTTGTTATTGTCTTTATTACTGAAGTAAATTGAAATTAGAATGGCGATTAGAGATAAAATATGCGGAACCCATTTTGTTCTCAAAAGCCACTTATTTAATTGAGTGTTTACTTTTAAATTTTCTAATTCGATATTCTCTTTAAGTTCTTTTTGATATTCTTTCTTCTCTAATTCTTCAAAAGTAGTAAAAGCCCATCCTTCTTTACTTAATCTATATCGTTGAGTTAAAGCCGTTCCTCCTTTAACTCTTTCTACTAATTTTAGATTGTCAATCATAAGCCCACCAACTGATAGACTTTGATTTCTGCTTTCGAATAAGCTGGTAAATTGATCAATTGACAAGATTCCATCTTTTTTTAATTTCATCTTTTCAATAATCTGTTCTATTAGCATTTTATGTTCTTTTGTCATAAGATGGAAGGTTGGTTAAAATCTCTGTCAACGTTTCGCGGCTTTACGCTGTTGAGGCAAGTTAAGAATAAATATAAGTAAGAAATTTTGAAGTTCAGCCTATTTTCCAAGAAAGATAAGCCAGCTATGGAGCAAAACCGCTGTTAGCTGCTGCCTTACTTGTCTTCAAGTTCTGGGCCTTCACCGTTTTGAAATTCTCTTATTAAATAGTCATAATCTTCTGTTCCTGTAACAAACTTCACAAAATATCCTATTTGATAGTTAAGATTTCTGTAGTTTTTTGTTGTATATGCTTTTAGTTTTATTTGATCGTAATGAAATGGAACTTGACTTGTTGATTTTTTTACTTCAATTATGCAAAGATTATGAGCATTACTTCCTCTTCTATGAATTATAATATCAGGGTAAACTAATCTTTCAATTAATTCTTTTTCAGCTTCATTTTCATTCTCTTTTGTTAAAAGATTATAATGTTGTAAATTTTGTCTCAAGGTTGAGATTCTTTTTCTACCTAATTCTCTTTCTTGATGATTTTCTCTATCAATGTCACCGTTATATTCACAATCTACATTATAATCTTTAAAAAGAGGTTGTAGATATTCAGCAAGCTTATGTGAAATACTTCTTTCACTTAAATCCTTTTTAAGTAACCAATTGTCGTCTCTCAACAAAATATTAATCGCTGATTCAACATTTTTAAGAATTATTTCATTTTCCATTTTGTTAAGTTTATTTGATCAAGTGTTAGAGTTTCGTCTGGTAAGGTTGCAGCTAACGTTTCGCGGCTTGGCGCAGTAGCGACTGCGTGGAACGATTATTTCTTGCTAAGATAAGATTTTCCAGCGGAAAATCGAACGTGATGTTTATTGTAAATTTAGCTATTGAGCCAAACCGCTGTTATAAGCTGTTTTTAACTTTTTTTCGGAAATGTTTTGGATAATTTAGATAATAATATTTCTTTAAATTTCTATTAAAATAATTTTCTAATTTTTTGACATTTTCAGAGTATTTATAAAATACGTTATAATAAGTTTTCATTTTTGATAAATCAAAATCAGCAGAATTAAAAGCGTAATCCTTTTCCAAAAACAGTGATTCTTTTAAACTAAATAAAATGACTTTCAATTCGTTATCAACATATTTTCCGGATTTTAATATTTTGTTGATGTTTTTTAAAATTGAATTTCGATTATATCTTAGATATTCAACGAAAGTATATTTTTCAAAATTGAAAATTTTCAAATCATCCAAATTCGACTTATCGAGGAGTTTTTCAAATTCGTCTTTGGATGGATAATGTTTTTTCAATTTCCCATCCTTTTTTAAAATTTGAATTAAATGATCATTACGGCCTAAAATTAAAATTACTTTAAATGCAATGTAAGGAAGAATTGATTTTTTTTCTTCTCTTTCGACTAAGTAAACATTTATAAAATAAAAAAAATAACCAGCTATGTAAGACAAGCAGAAGTTGTCAATAACTTCTTCCAACTTATCTTCTTTACCTATAAAGAGTGATAATGTAGAAAATTTATAATCGACAAAGTTTATCCAAACAGTAATTGTCAGAGCAAGGAAAAATATTATTGTTAAACCTTTTATTTTCATCGTGAGGTAAATAGCTTATAACGGGATGGTCGCTTGACGAAGTTCCGAAAAAAAAGTGAGAGATTTAAAATTTATTTTAAATATCGGTAATCTTTTTTAGAGGAGCCAAATTTTGTCAAACGTCCAGTTAGACGTAGTCCGCAGACGTTAAAATTTGGTTAAGCGACCATCCCGTTGAGACGCAATACGGAAAAGGAGCGAGAGTTTGCCTTTGGCAAGCGTAGCTACTTTTCAAAAACGGATTGCGTCTCAACTTGTATATAAGCGAAATAAACTTTCGCCAATCTACCCATTTTTAGGTGTATATACGAAGGTTTGTTTCGTTTTATTTTACCAAAAGTAAACAATTGGTTTTTCATAAGAAAGGGGGATTTCCCCCTTTTTTTACGGGATTTCCCCCTAATTTTATCAAATGTAGCAAAAAGGTTTGGGGTAGAAATGTGGTTTTCCTCAATTTGGGGCGTTATTTTTTTGTTGTGTTTCTCCATAGTCTAATTCCTCCTTCGAACCAAGCGGCTGAGGAGGTGATTATATCAAGGTTTCCATCGTTATCAACGTCGTCTAGCGCTATAGTGTTTGTGTTTGAAATGGGGAAGTATGGTTTGACAGTAAAGCCTCCGTTTTGATTGTTTTCTAAACCGATGATAGCGTATTTATAGCTAAAGCCCAAATCTGGATTGTATCCTTCGGCTAGACCGTATTTGCTGCCAAGGCATATGAGGTCGTCGAAAGAATCGGCATTGATGTCTGCTATGCTTAGCATGTCTATTCCATAATCGACGGTTATGCTATTGGTTTGCCATTCGTTCTGGGGATTGTATTTTAGGTATTTTAGGCTGACACTGGATAGCATGACGCATTCGGGTGTGTTGTTATTATCTAAATTGGCTTTGTATATGCCTTTGATGAATCGTTCTGTGAACGGGCTTTGTTGTTTTGTAAAGTTATCGTTTCCTTCGTATTTGTACCAACTGCTTGAACCGTTATCTACTATATCTGGTGTGCCGTCTTGATTGACATCCCAGAGTGCGAGGCGTGGGAATGAATTGTTTACTTCGGTGATTGTTATTCTTTTTTTGTCGAAGTTTCCGTTGCCTGTGTTTTTGTAGATGTAGAATCCTCTTATATCGGGTTTCCAGTAGTTGACTATCAAATCGTTGTTGCCATCGTTATCGTAATCTAGGAATTCAAAATTTAAGAGGCGGTCTTTTTCATCGTGCAACATGGTGAACTGTTTGAACTGTAGATTGCCATCGTTTTTGAAATAGCCGAGTTTGCCATCGTTGCTATCGTTGGTAGATAGGATTAAATCTTCTTTTCCGTCGTTGTTTACATCTTTGGATTGAAGGTTTCTTATTTGGAATGGGCTTATTGCGAGTTCTTTTGCTTCGGAGTATTTTCCATTGCCTTCGTTGAGCAGGTAGAATAGCTCGTTGTTGTAATAGCCAACAATATCTTTTGTTCCGTTGTTGTTTAAATCTGTAAGGATGAATCCATTGCAGTTGGCGGTAGTCATCCAGGTGTTTTGTTCTTTTATCTGTCCGTTTTTATCTTGTAGCACCATGTTGTAACGATGTCTGATTTTTTTATTGTCGTCGTAATAAAAGAGGATGTCTTTAATTTTATCGCCATTAAAATCTTCGAAAATAAATTTTTGAGCGTCTTTACTGTTAGGAAGCAGGCTTTGCTGGCTTTTGATGAATTTATTGTTTCCGGTGTTTTTTGCCCAATGAATGGTTCTGTTTTGATTGGTTTGGGATATGTATGCTATGTCTAAATTGCCATCTGAATCAAAATCGGCTAACTCGAATTCTTCTAAATCGAGTTGTGTTGCCAGTACGTTAGTTTTGCCAAGTCCGCCTTTGCTGTTGCGTTCTATCCAATAAATAGCCTGATTGGGATATCTGTAATAGTATACTAAATCCTTATCGCCATCTTTGTCGATGTCGACCAATGTTAATTTATCAATGCCTTCTGTAATTAATTCTATAGTAGCCGTAACTACATATTTATTGTCTTTGAAAGTATAGGCTTTTAGCGATTTTTTTTCATCCTTTTTGTCTGAATAATTATAGACTAATAGTTCTTGTATACCATCTTTATTAATGTCGAGGCCTAAGACTACATGGAGTTTTGGGAATTGATTGCTGAATTCTCTGGAATAGGCGAACTGCAGGTTTTTATCTGCTATGTATGCCGCTGGTCCTCCTAAAAGTCCTGAAATGATGATGTCGCAAATGCCATCGGAATTTGCATCGAAGAGGTATACTTTTGCATATTCGGAAGGCATATAATTCACTTTTCCTTTTTGTTGCTTCTTGACAAAGCCCTTTTTTTCATTTATTAAAATGTCTATATCGCCGTTTTTATATAATACTACTAAATCCTTGTCTTTATCGTTGTCTATGTCTTCGATGGCAAAGCTTTCGTATTGTTTATTTGGGTCGCTTAGTTCAATTATTTTTTGTTTTTTTCCGGTGCCATCATTCAAATAGAGATAGGGAAAGGAGAGCACATCCAGGTCGCCATCATTGTCGGCATCAAAGGCTTTGAGGTCGCCAGTAAAATTGTGTCCGTTGATTGTTTTTCCTGTGTCGAAGGTTTGAGCTGAACTGTAGAAAATAGTTAGTGCAAAGACTAAAAATGAGGCTAATGGTTTGAAAGTATTTTGACTGGATGGTTTCATGTTTTTTTTAATTGATTAAAGGCAATTTAGGGAAAATAATGTTATGAAAATTAATAATGATAATTTCCTTTGAAAGTTAGTTTGCGTGGGAATAGCGAACGTACATGAGTTGGAACGATGTCTGTGTGTGTTGGAAACTTATCGATTGAAGTTGGAACGATGTCTGCGCGTTTTGGAAACGTATCGTTGTTGATTGGAAACGTATCGTTGTTGGTTGGAAACGTATCGTTGTTAGTTGGAAGCGTATCGTTTTGTTTTGGAAGCGTATCGTTGTTGGTTGGAAGCGTAATGGTGTGTTTTGGAAGCGTACTTACGTTGGTTGGAATGCGAACTGCATGAATGGAAATGCCTCTCTATTGTATTGAAAGCGGAGTTACATGAGTAGAATGGAAAACGACATGAGTAGAATGGAGAATGACAGGCGTTGGAAGGAAACGTACATGAGTTGGAATGAAACGTACATGGGTTGGAAGGGAACGTACATGCGTTGGAAAGGAACGTTCATGGGTTGGAAAGGAACTTACATGGGTTGGAAAAGGTGGGATGGATGGTTTTAGTATTGGTAGAGGAGCAAACCACAATCCTTAATTATTAGTGCTCCTAAGTTTTACCAATTAAATAAAATATACTACTTTTACATCCCAAACAACACTACTATGGGACAAAAAATATTGCTCACTTCCAAAGAAGTCAATATCATACTCCACCGTTTGGCGTGTCAATTAATAGAAAATCACAACGACTTTTCGAACTCCGTACTTATTGGTATTCAGCCAAGAGGCGTTTTTTTGGCAGAGCGAATAAAATCCATATTAGAGAACAGCTATAACATCAACAACGTATCACTGGGTTTCCTCGACATCACTTTCTTTAGAGACGATTTCAGAAGAGGCGAAAGAGTGCTGGAGGCCAACAAAACCAAAATAGACTTTCTGGTAGAGGACAAAAAAGTAGTGTTTGTAGACGATGTGTTGTTTACCGGTAGAAGCATCCGCTCGGCGCTAACCGCCATTCAATCCTTTGGCAGGCCATCCAATATTGAGCTACTGGTGCTGATAGACCGAAGATTCAGCCGACAATTACCCATTCAACCCGATTATCGCGGACGACAAGTAGACGTAATAGGCGAGGAGAAAGTAAAAGTGTGCTGGCAGGAAAACGAAGGCGAAGATGCGGTATATTTAAAAGAAAAAGATAACTAAAAATAAAGAACGTTGGAATTATCAGTCAATCATTTGCTAGGCATAAAATATCTAAAACCAGATGATATTCAATTAATTTTTGAAACGGCCGACCATTTTAAAGAAGTTATCAACCGCCCAATTAAAAAAGTACCTTCGCTACGCGACATTACCATTGCCAACATCTTTTTTGAAAACAGTACGAGAACCAAACTTTCCTTTGAGCTTGCCCAAAAAAGACTCTCAGCCGACGTAATCAGCTTCTCGGCGGCGCAATCATCGGTTAAAAAAGGGGAAACACTAATCGATACCGTAAATAACATCCTATCGATGAAAGTAGATATGGTAGTAATGCGCCATGCGAATCCTGGTGCTGCCTATTTTCTTTCGCAAAACGTAAAAGCAAGCATCATCAACGCTGGCGACGGAGCACACGAGCATCCCACACAAGGATTGCTTGACAGTTACTCTATCAGAGAGAAACTGGGCGATGTAGCGGGGAAAAAAGTGGTGATTGTTGGGGATATTCTACACTCAAGAGTAGCACTATCAAACATCTATGCACTGCAAATGCAAGGCGCGGAGGTGAAAGTATGCGGACCAAAGACTTTGATTCCAAAATATATTGAAAGCCTTGGGGTAACGGTAGAACCAAACCTGAGAAAAGCACTGGAATGGTGTGATGTTGCCAATATGCTTCGCGTGCAAAACGAACGAATGGATGTGAACTATTTTCCATCTACCCGCGAGTATGCACAACAGTATGGTGTAGACAAAGCGCTACTGGATTCGCTAAACAAAGAAATCGTAATCATGCACCCAGGACCAATAAACCGCGGTGTTGAAATAACCTCAGACGTAGCCGACTCAAAACAATCGGTGATTCTTAATCAGGTGGAGAATGGAGTAGCGGTTAGAATGGCCGTTATCTACCTATTGGCTTCTAAGATTCAATAAAAAAAGCGGCATTTTAAAATACCGCTTCTACTTTATATCCTTTTTGTTGGAGTAGTTTGATGACTCCTTTTTGTCCGCCAAGATGTGCTGCGCCAACACCAAAGAAGGTTGGTTTATCTTTTGCAATTTTTTCTATTCGTTCAATCCAATTACTATTTCGATTGTTCAACAGTTCGTCCATAAAACCCGATGTTAATTCGTTATCTGATTTTTCGGTGTATTTTATCAAAGCTTCAACGTCTTCGGTCTTATAAAGGTCGAGCATTTCCTGTAGTTCTTTTTTATCGCGGTCTAAATCGCTTTTTGCGGTTTTAATCAGCTCGTTCACCTGTGTTTGATAGGGAATAGCATCAAAAACGGCTAATTGCTCGGAGAAGGTTTCCAGTCCGATGGTTTCCTCATTTTGAGCTTTCGCTACCTTCATTAACTCGGTTTCGTAGGATTGCATCGGGCAATCTAACATTTTAGGATACAGCATTGCACTCAAAGCAAATGGTTTAACGGTATTCATCATTTTCAACGAAAACCCCGATTGTTTTTTGAAGAAATCATCAACCAGTTTAAAGTCTTCTGCACTCATCAGGCTTTGAATGGTTACTCCGTCTCTCATCATCATTTTGCTCATCATTTCAAGCTGCATGTTTGGGTCGTCCATGTCTAACTCCAGACACAATTGCTCGGTTTTGTCTAAAGCGGTTAACACTTTTTTAGGCAAAGATGCATCACACGATATGTGAATGGTTCCAAACAAATAAGATTCTTTGGTTAAACCATTACCCGATATTTTCCACAAAAGGGATTTCTTTTCTGTTTGACCATTACTAAATGAAGCAAGTAGTAAACTAAGTAATAGGGCTAGTTTTTTCATGTTAGATTTCGGAGTTTTCTAGTACTTTGTAGTTGGATTTTAATCTTCTGAGAAGAATTCCGTATAATAATTTGTAGAACAACCAGAATAGAAAAACGAAAATTATTGTTGCGAGTGTTAAGATGCAAATGATTTTTACAAGTATTCCGTTGCTGGCATCGTTGGCTATTTTATCTTTAACAGCTGTTAATTTTGGATTATAAAGTAACCCCATAATAAAGCCTAAAACCATGCTCACCACAATCATTCCCAGATTATACCACACATAGTAGTTTACCGTTTTACGGGTTCTAAGAATGTCTTTCATCAACTGTTTGGTAGATGATGTGGTCGATATTTTCACGTAGTTTTGGTAAAACTTATAGATGAAAAATAATACTACTACATAGTTTATATAGGTTAATGACTCAACATAAACCATCATTTCCTCGGCGTGAATACTTTTAATATATTCATCGGTGTTGAAAAAGAAACCTATACCAGTCCAAACCATAAATTCAATGATACCAATAATCAGAATCCATTTTACAGTTGATGAAGAGTTTTTGTGCAACATCTTGTAAATATCTGTTTCCGAAACTTGGGTATAGTTTTGGTTTTCTTTTTTCCAATCTTTTTTTAATAAATCCAACTCATCCATAATTTCCTTAGGGATTTAATATTTTAATTAGTTTTCCTTTAATTCTGTTCATTTTTACTCGGGCATTTACTTCGGAAATACCAAGCGTTTCTGCTATTTCAGTATAATCTTTGTCTTCTAAATACATATAAACCAATGCTTTTTCAATATCATTCAGTTGATGAACGGCTTGATACATGAGTTTCAGCTTTTCTTCTTCTTCAAAATTGTATTCTTCATGTGTGAAAAAATGTTTTTGAACTTCATAAGAAACTGTTGAGACCGAACGCGTGCTTTTTCTGTATAACGTAATGGCAGTATTCAGCGCAACACGGTAGGCCCAAGTTGAAAACTTAGAATCTCCTCTAAATTTTGGGAACGCTTTCCATAACTGAATTGTGATTTCCTGAAATAAATCGTTATGAGCTTCAGAATCATTAGTATATAGCCGACAAATCTTGTGAACTATATTCTGATTTTCCTTTAATTGTTTTACAAAAGATTGCTCTAAAGTTTCGCTCATGACAAATTAGTAGTTGCTTGTTTGTTTTTGTTACAAATGGTCAAAGTAAGTTTATTAGATAGCTGTCTAATAAGTATTCGTTACTTATTGTTTATCTTTGCCATTCAATATTCAAAAATAGTAGAATAATCATGAATTTAGGGCAATTTAATACACTAATTATTGACAGACTTACCAAAGTTGGATTATTTCTAACGGATACTAAAAGTGATGTGTTATTGCCATTAAAATATGTTCCTAAAGAATATAAAATAGGTGATGAAATTGAAGTTTTTATTTACCTAGATCATGAAGAACGACCTGTTGCTACTACTTTGAAACCGTATGTTACCGTTGATGATTTTGCATTTCTTAGAGTAAACTATACTAATAATTTTGGAGCATTTCTTGATTGGGGATTGGAGAAAGATTTGTTTGTTCCGTTTAGAGAACAAGCTAGACCAATGGAACAAGGAAAGCGTTATTTGGTTTATGTTTATTTGGATGATAAATCGAATAGAATTGTGGCATCGAGTAGAATCAATAAGTTTTTAGATAATACTGAGCTTGATTTTCAGCAAGGTAATGAAGTAGATTTGATTATTTCACACATGACCGATTTGGGTATCAATGTTATTATCAATAATAAGCATAAAGGTTTGATGTATGCTAATGAAGTTTATCAGGATTTGAGAATTGGCGATAAACATAAAGGTTATATCAAAACTATCAGACCTGATAATAAGATAGATGTTTCTTTTCAAAAAATAGGTTTGGAAAATATTGAACCTAATGCCGAAATCATTCTAAAGGAATTAAAAGCCAACAGAGGTTTTCTTCGATTAAATGACAATAGCCATCCGGAAGACATTAAAACGGTTTTGAAAATGAGTAAAAAATCGTTTAAAAAAGCAGTTGGTTCTTTGTATAAAGAAAATAAAATTGAAATTAAAGACGACGGAATTTATTTAGTCTGAGGATACAAACTTTCTACAAGTTTCAAAGTTTCATAGGTGTTGTTTGAATATTTGTTGGACAAACAAATGATTGAAATAGTATCTTTTTTTACTGGAACAAATGAAGAAGTATTACCATGCCACCAACCGTTGTGATATACTTGGGTTTCGCCATTAGCTAATTTTTTCATTCGCATTCCAAGTCCATAATCTTTACCCAATTTCATGTTTGAAGTATAACCTACATAGGCTTCTTTCATTAAATTTTGATTTATGAATTCTGAAGAATAAGTAGCCAAATCAAACTTTACTAAATCTCTTGGGGTTGAATAGATGTTTTTATCACCATTTAGGTTATCAAATTGGTCCCAAGGATTAGGACGATTGTTTCTATAAGACATTGAAACGGTATCTTTATCTCTGAAATAATCAAAGACAAAAGTATTTTTCATGTCCAAAGGCTTGAAAATAAGTTCTTTCATTGCTTCGCCGTATGACAAACCTGTTGCTTTTTCGATGATTAAAGCAAGCATAACATAATTTGTATTACAGTAATCAAATCGGGTATTGTCGGGACTTAATAATCTAAATTTATTTTTAACTATTAACTCATAAATATCTTTGTTGGAAAGTATTTTTTTTCTGTTCCAATTTTTTTTCATCAACTCAGGAAATCTTGAATAGTGCTGTAAACCACTACGATGATTGAGCAATGTTCTAATAGTTGTACTTTTGTATGGGAAATTAGGAAGCCAATCGGTTACCTTTTGGTCGAGCATGATGTTATCATTTTCAACTAATTTTAAAATAGCGGTTGCAGTCAAAACTTTGCTTACAGAAGCAAGGTGTAAAGCACTGTTTTCGTTTAGTGTTTTTTGAAGCTTTAGGTTTGCCATTCCTTGGTATTTTTCATAAATAATATGACCATTTTTGGCAACAATAAAACTTCCGTAGAAACCTGGCGTTCCAATTTTTTTTGAGTAAAAGGAATCTATTTGTTTGTTTTTTTCAAAGATGAAAGAGTCGCTTACCTTTCCAAATTTCAGAGAATATGGAATGCTGATTATGGCAGAGTCTTTTTTTACATCATCTTTACTTTTTGAATCTTCAAAAGAAAGTTTTGGAGAGGAAAAGTAAAACAATATAAATGTAAAAAACGATGTTGTAAAAAATTTCAAGTTCATAAATCATTCAGGTAAATTCGGAGCATTATCTACTCTACAATAATAGCATATTTTTTTTAAAAATGAAAAGCATTTTTTATTTATTAAGGAAATAGTAAGATAAAAAAAATCCGCTTTTGAGCGGATTTTTTAGAATTAATCGAATCTAACTTTTATGGGAAGGGTGAATTCGGTTCTTACTTTTTCTCCGTTTTTAATACCAGGATTCCATTTGGTTTTCAGAGCACTTAAAACTCTGATGGCTTCTTTGTCGGTTCCATATCCTGAATTTCGTATCACTCTGATGTTCGATATTGTTCCGTCTTTTTCAACCACAAATGCTACTAAAACAGAAACTGTTGAACCGGTTTCTAAATCTGGATTTTTGAAATTATTAGCAACATATTGATAAAAGTTATTAATTCCACCTGGATAAGAAGGAAGTTTATCTACTTCATTAGTTTTGGAAATGCCTTCTCCGCCTTTATTTCCAGCTCCGGTATCAACTAATGAACCATTGAGGTTTCCGTTATTTGTTCTAGGTTCTGTTCCAATACCAGGAGTTGTAATTGTTCCTTGTATTGCTGGAGTTTCAATATTTTTTATTTCTTCATTAGTTGGAACATCTTGTGCATTTTGCGTAGCAGTTACTGTTAATGTTGAGAAAATATTGATTACTGGTTCAACAGGATTGGTAACTGTGTTTGGTGGAGTTATTTTTTCAGGTTTATCCACTATTGGTTCTTCAATTGGTTGAGTAAATTTTGTTACATGAAGAGATGGTATTCCTGTTGGCTCATCCAATACTGGGTCATCATGGTTTTTGAAGTTTGAGAATAATGCAATACTCAAAAATCCACCCATTAACAAAACTCCCCAAAAAAGTGCTAATAGGGTTACTCTCGGATTTTGTTGACGCAATTGGTATGCACCATACATTTGGTTTCTGTCTTCAAAAACCAAATCAATCCATTTTTTTCCATAGATACTAACGTTTGACATAATAAATAGTTTTTAATTGTTAAGTATCGTTGTTGCATAATTAATGGTCTTTTAAGATATAACGTAAAAGACTATCAAATTATTGTGTAAAAAGATAATTATTTTTTAAACTATTTATTTTCGATAATTTCTGCCAATAGTTTTTTGGCACGAAGAAGTTTGATTTTAACGTTGCTCAAAGGTTCGTTAAGTTGTTCTGAAATTTCCTGATAACTCATTTCCTGAAAATAACGAAGTTGAATAACTTCTTGATAATGAGGTTTTAATTCTTTGATATAAAGTAATAATCGAGATAGATTTTGTTCAGTAATTAATTCGTCTTCGGCAGTTGGAGAACTGTCTGCAACATTATAAGCTTGTCTATCATCATTGTCTGAAATCTCTATAAAAAGTGAAGATTTCTTTTTTCTAAGCATATCGATATGAACATTTTTTGCAATAGCAATCAACCAAGTGTTGAATTGGTATTCTGAATTATAGGTGGCAATTTTATCAAATGCTTTCGAGAAAGTTTCTATAGTAATGTCTTCGGCATCAGTTTCGTTTTCAGTGCGTTTTAGCATAAAACCATATACTTCATTCCAAAACCTATCCAGTAAAAAAGTAAAAGCTACTTGATCACCTTTTTTTGCATTTTCTATATAATTGTTTATTTCCAATGTACTGGTTTTTTAAATGTGTTTGAAATGTAAACATTTAATTGGATAAAAATCAAAATAATTTCAATAAAAGGAAACCAATACATTACGTCTTTCTCTTTTAATTTTCCTGCCGAAAATCCTAATGAAATCCATGCGAAAATATAACGAAAGCCAATCATACTTACCACTGCAATCCATTGGAATTGGAATAATAGTAGTATTATGGGTAAGATAATGAATAAGAATTGTGAACTATAAAAAATGCCTAACTGAATTTTGTCAAAACTTTTGTAATGTCCAGCAGTTGAAACGTGTCTGCGTTTTTGGGTAAACCAATCACTAAAAGTTGTTTTTGGCGCAGAATAAGTAAAACTATCTGGTAAATAACAAATGGTTGTATTCGTCTTTTCGGCAGCTTGATTGATGAATAAATCATCATCGCCTGAACGAACTTTCATATGATCCATGAAACCACGCACTTTGAAAAACTCTTCTCTTTTGTACGCCATGTTTCGTCCAACACCAGTATATGGTTTTCCGAATTTAGCCCAAGAAAACATTTGAGTTGCTGCTAAAAGCGTTTCAAAACGGATCAATTTATTTAAAAATGAACTTGCAATTTTTTCGTAAGCACCATAACCTAAAACAATTGTTTTTTGTTGCGTAAACTGAGAGCTCATTTTGGTTATCCAATCTTTTGATGTTGGGTAACAATCGGCATCTGTAAACAATAAATATTCGTATTTAGCAGCTTTAATTCCTAATGTTAACGCAAATTTTTTGTTTCCCCAAAAGGCTTCATTGTTTTCAACTTTCACCAACTTAATGTTTGGGTATTGTTTTTCAAATTCTTCAAAAATATCTAATGTAGAATCGCTAGAAGCATCGTCAATTAATACAATTTCAAACTGTGGATAATTTTGTTCAGCTAAAATTGGAATAAAGTTTCTAACGTTTTCTTCTTCATTTTTAGCACAAACAATAACCGAAATCGGGATTCTTTTTGGTGTTTCGTTTTGTGGTTTTCCAAAGGAAAATTTTCCAAAAACGATGATATAATAGAAAAACTGAATTAGTACAACGACTGCAAACAAACAAAAAATGGATAGTAACATAGTGCTTTTCTACTTTTTTAAAAGGTGTGCAAATGTAGTTATTCTTGCATCAAATATCAAAAGGAAATTTAACATTTTAAGGTCTGTTTTTTTTCATTTCTTTTGCAACTTCAATAGCTTGATTATCATTTGTTTTTTCTAGCTCTGAAATAATGTTTTTATAGTTCTTATCATCACGATTTTGGGATAGTTTTTTAACAGATTCAATTGCTGTAATTTCAATTTCAAAAGAAACAATTCCTCGTGCTTCACGCATGGTTTTTTCGGAAAGGTTTTCAACTCGAACAGGATTTTCAGATTTAGCTTCATATTTATCAACTAATCTTTTTAGCGCTTCGATTGATTCTTCGTACGAGTGTAATTTTAATTTTCCGTAAACATGAACTGCAAGATAATTCCAAGTTGGTACGTTTTCATGGTCGTACCAAGATGATGAAATATAGGAATGAGAACCAGAAAATATAGCTAAAACATCATCATTAGTTTTAAAACTTTCCGCTTGTGGGTTGAGTTTTGATACATGTCCAACCAGAAATTGCTTGTCGTTTTTATGTTCTAAAAGCAAAGGAATGTGCGTTGCCCAAAGTTTTCCATTGGTTTGATTCACTAAAACTGCAAATCCATTTTCATGAATAAGTTTTTCAATTTCCGTTTGATTTTCGTTTTTATATAAATCAGGTATGTACATTTCGAATTAAATCACATTAACTTCTGCTTCAATGGCAATTCCATATTTGTCAAAAACTGTTTTTTGAACAAATTTTGAAAGCTCTAATAATTCTTTTCCGGTTGCATTTCCGTAATTAACAATAACCAGTGCTTGGTTTTTATGAACACCGGCATCATCTTTTCTGTAACCTTTCAATCCAGCATGTTCTATCAACCAACCTGCAGGAACTTTTACTTCTGTATCAGAAACTTCAAAATATTTTACATCTGGAAATTGTGATTGGACTTTCAAAAATTGTTCTTTAGAAATCACAGGATTTTTAAAAAAACTTCCACTATTTCCAAGTTCTTTAGGGTTTGGTAATTTACTGTTTCTTATTGTAATTACTGCGTTAGAAACATCTTTTATGGTTGGATTTTCAATATTATTTTTGGCTAATTCGGCTTTAATATCTCCATAATCAACACTAATTTTATGGTTGTTTTTTGTTAATTTAAAAACAACAGAAGTAATGATAAATTGGTTTTTCACTTCATTTTTAAAAATGCTTTCTCTATACCCAAATTTACATTCTTCTTTATTGAAGGTTTTAATTTTTTGAGTTGCAACTTCCATTGCATCACAAGAAATAAACGTGTCTTTAATTTCGGCACCATATGCACCAATATTTTGAACTGGAGTTGTGCCAACATTTCCTGGAATCAAAGACATGTTTTCTAAACCGCCAAAATTTTGGTCAATAGTCCAAAGCACAAATTCGTGCCAATTTTCTCCAGCTTGGCTTTCAATCCAAACGTGGTTTTCATTTTCTTTAATGATTTTTTTGCCTTTTAAATCAATATGAATCACTAAAGCATCAATATCTTTTGTCAACAACATATTGCTTCCACCACCAAGAATGAATTTTTTATCATTTTGATGATTTTCTAAAATTGTTTTTAATTCATCAACAGAATGAACGGCTATAAATTGCTTGGCTTTTACTTCAATACCAAATGTATTGTGCTTTTTTAAAGAGAAATTATGTTGGATTTGCATGTTTTAAAATCAAATTGATTACAAAAATAAGTCAAAGATTTTAAACAAATTTTTTATAATAATTTTTTTGCCATTTGTGTAGCATAAATAAAGGCATAAAATAGGGCAAAATTTGAGTATTACCATTTCGTACTTCCTTAACTAATTTTTTACCATCAATATTTGTTAAATAAGGAAAGTTAAAAATATCACTTTTTGAAAAGTTATCTAACTCATCAATAAATCTAGGAAAACTTAACAGATAGCTTCCCCAAGGTGCACTTAAACCAATTTTTCTAAATTCAACAATTTCTTTTGGAAGTTTGTTTTCCATTGAATTTTTTAAAATAAACTTCCCTTTTTTTCCTGTAAATAACCATTTACTATCTAATGTTCCAAGTCCTGCAATTAATCTTTTATCAAGAAATGGTTCTCTGCATTCTATAGATGTTCCCATAGTGCATCGATCATTTCTGTCTAACAAAGAGCATAAATAAGTATGCTGATCAAAATATAGCGCTTGTCTTTGAAGATTTTTAGGATATAATTCCTTAGCTTCTTTTAAAATTTGATATCGATATTCATTTGTTGGCTTCTTTTTATCACCATAGAACAAATTAATATCTTCAGGATATATATTTGAACCATTAAAAATCACCAAATCCGACTCATCTTTGATTTTTGAGTAACGAAATAATTTATCGTATCGTGGTTTTTTATTAAATACTTCTATTTTACTGAGACTAGATATAACTTTGAGTAGAGATTGATTTTTGAGTGCTTTATATCTAACATATCCACCCATCAATTCATCAGCACCTTCACCAGAAAGCAATACTTTTACTTTGGGTTTAGCCAATTTTGAAATAGCTAAAAGATGTGGTTCATTTAAGTGTGTTATTGGCTCATCTTGAAAATAAGAAGCTTCAATTAAATTTTGATACAAATTTTCATTTTCAAGTTTTGTATGATTGAAATTATAGTTAAACTGTTCAGTTATTTTTTTAGCTAGATGATATTCATTATGTTCTTCTTCTGAAAAACTAATGTTAAAAGTTTCTATGTTTTTATAATCTTGATGGTGTAAAGCTGATAAAATAGAACATGAATCTAAACCTCCGCTCAATAGAACTCCTACTGGTACATCACTGACCATTCTAAGTTTTACAGAATCAAAGAATGTTTCTTCAAACCATTCTTTTGGGTTTATGATTTTAGGATGATTTTGAATTTGTTCTTTTAAATTCCACCATCTTACAGTTTCTTTTTTTCCATTTTCATCAATGGTTATATGATGTCCAGGCAAAAGTTTTTTAATGTTTTCATAAAGTGTGTTTTCGCCTGCTACAAATCGATTATAAAAATATTCTTCCAAACCATTTTCAGAAACTTGAAGAGGAACACCAGCTGTAAAAAGAGCTTTTTGTTCAGAAGCAAAAAATAAAGTATTTTGGTGAAAGCTATAATAAAGAGGTTTTACACCCATTCTATCACGACAAAGGATGAGTTTTTTTTCTAAATTATCCCAAATTGCAAAGGCAAACATTCCATGAAGACGTTCTAATGTCTTTAATCCATATAACTCAAAAAGGCATAGTAAAACTTCAGTATCTGAACCTGATTTTAAAGCAATTCCCTTACTTTTTAATTCAGGATAGAAATCTTTATAGTTGTAAATTTCACCGTTAAAAACAATAATATATCTGCCATCATTAGAAATAAAAGGTTGATGTCCGTTTGATGAAGTGTCAATGATTGATAATCTTCTATGTCCAAGACCAATATTATTATTTAAATAAATTCCCGAATCATCTGGTCCGCGATGTTCTAAAACATCACGCATTTTAATCAGTTGATTTTGATCAACTTTCTTAAAGTCTAAATGAAATATACCATTGATGCCACACATAAATTAATTTGAAACCTTTTTTGTTGAAATTAAATATTGATAATTGTCAGCAATTTTTTTCATATTAATTTTATAGTTAGCTTTTTCTTCAATAAATTTTCTATTCAAAATAATCACTTTTCTTAAGTAATCTTTTCGATTAAAAGACCACTCCAATTCTTCGGCTAATTTAGAAGCATTTATTGAATCTACAAGTATTCCGTTAACTTTTTGTTCAATCCATTTTTCATTGCTATCTATGTGACTTACAATTGGAAAACAACCACAAGCCATCGCTTCAAAAAGTGAAGATGAAACACCTTCAGTTATTGGCATGCTTATGTAAAAATTTGATTTTTTTAAAAAAAACGGGATTTCATCATTTTTAATTCTTCCGGTAAATTTTACTTCTTTATCTATATTTAATTGTTTCGTGAGATTTTGAAGCTTTATTAAATTACTTCCATCACCAACTATTGTCAACTTGAAAGGAATTCCTTTTTGTTTCAAAATAGAAAATGCTTTCAAAATTGTTTCATGGTTGTATTCCGTTTCTAATGATCGAGTAACTACTGCATCAATATAATTTAATTCGGAATTATCATTAAATTCAAAATATTCTAGATTTATACCTTTCGGTAAAATCATTACTTTAGACATGTTAACACCGCTTTTCATCATGTGTTCAGCCATAATTTCTCCCCATGCATGAATTAAATCAGCTTTTTTAAAAGCATAATCTTGAAGCTTTTTCTTTAAAAAGTAGAAAGGAGAATTTAATGGCCATAAATCACTACTTCCTTGTTGGGCTATCGCTATTGGTTTTATTCCTGAAATTGCTGCTAAGAATCCATAACTTGTTGTTCTTTCTGCAATTATCATATCTGGATGATAATTTTTAGCAATTTTTTTTATAAACAAAATTGATTTTATTAATTCTAAGAGGCGATAAATTCTGTTTAATCCTTTGTTGTTTGTTTTTAGTTCCCAAGTTACTATTTCAAAATCACCAAATTCTTTTAATCCATTAATCCATGTAATTGCATCAGCTCGATAGGTTTCACCTAAAAAGAGAATTCTTTTTTTTACCATTTTATTCTTCGGTTTCTAATGCTCGAGTTAGAAAATCATTTAGTGGTTTTAGAGTAATTAATTTTTGAGCAACAAGTTTGCTGAAATCTTTATCAGTAAATAATTTATCATCAATTTTAGCCGAAGCTGTAAAACTTTTTAGTTTCAAAAATTCAATAGCAGGATGATTTGGGTCAAAATCTTTTGGAGCTTTTTTGAGCATGTTGTTTTCATCACGAGTTATTTCTCCAAATTCTTTTTTGAAATTTTTATCAGCTATAATTTTCTCTAAATCATCGTGGAAAAATTCAATTTCTTTTCGAATTTGTTTTAGCTCTGTGGCTTCAGGACACCAAACGCCACCAGCAATAAATGAATTTCTTTTTTCGTAATGAATATAATAACCTGGACTGTTTTTTCGGTTTTTATTTTGGGTGAACCAAACTCCCATATTGGTTTTATAAGGCGATTTATCTTTGCTAAACCGAATGTCGCGATTAATTCTGAATGTACAATTTTTAACCTCTAATGGTTCCAAAGTTCTGTCTAAAGGTTTCATTTCCGCTAAAATTGATGCAATAAAACTATGATAATCTTTTTTGTAGTTTTCATACCTTTTTTTGTTGGTATGCATCCATTCGGTATTATTATTTGCAATTAAATCAGCAAGAAATTGCAATGCTTCTTTTGTAATCATTTATAAATGTTTTTTTAAATCTTCTTCAGATATGAAACCAATATTTCTCCATGTTTCTTTACCATTTTGATAAACTATGATAACAGGTAAACCATCAATTTTCATATTTTCTAATAAACTTTTATTCTCATCGGCATCCAATCGAACAATTTTGATTTTATCTTTTAAATCTTCTTGCATTTTAGTAATGTAAGGTTTCATTTTTTTACAAGGTGCACACCAAACAGCACTAAAATTCACCATTACTTTTTTATCTGAATTTATAAGTTTCTCATAATCTGAACTAGTTATTCCAATATATTCTTTTGAAGTAGGTTTTTGCATTCCAGCAGCATTCCATTTCATGATTCCACCTTCTAAATTGTATATTTCTTTGAATCCCAATTCAGCTAATTTATTGGCAGCTTGAGAACTTCTTCCACCAACTTTACAATACACAAAAACAGGTTTAGATTTGTCTAATTTTTCAACTTCAGAAATAAAGTTATCTCCATTCCAGTTGATGTTTTTTGCTTCATTTATTTTGTCAACAGCATATTCAGCAGGTGTTCTTACGTCAATAAGTTGTGGGTTTTCTATTTTATTTAATTTTTCGGAGTATGTTTTTACATCAACTGTTTGAACTTCTTTTTTTGGTTGTCCTTGACAATTGATGAAAAGAAAACTGATGAGTAATAAGGAAAATATTTTTGATTTCATGTTTTAAAATTTGATTGCTAAAATACAAATTTTAAATGACTAAAGATTAAATATTTTATAACTCTGATGGGTTTGTTTGACAATGTTTTCGGTTCGTTCAGGATGTGTGTCGGAAATGAAAAGTTGTCCAAATTCTTCTTGATTTACCATGGAAACAATTTTAGAAACTCTTGTTTCATCAAGTTTATCAAAAATATCATCAAATAATAAAATTGGTTTTTCTCCACTTTGTTTTTTTACAAAATCAAATTGTGCCAATTTTAATGCGATAAGAAACGACTTTTGTTGACCTTGGGATCCGAATTTTTTAATTTGGAAACCATCAATTTCAAACGATAAATCATCTTTATGAATTCCGACTGAAGTGTAGTGCAATGCTCGGTCTTTTTGTAGATTTTCTTCCAATAATGTAATCAAATTATTTTCAAACAAGTCGCTTTGGTAAACCAATTGAACCGATTCAGCATTGTTACTGATTTCTTGATAATATTGATTGAAAATTGGAATAAATTGCTCCAGAAACTGTTTTCGTTTCTCGAAAATTTTTTGTCCAAATTCATTTAATTGTTCATTATATATTGAAAGCGTTTCTTTATCAAAAGTGTGATTTAACGCAAAATATTTAAGTAAAGCATTGCGTTGAACTATGATTTTTTGGTACTTAATGATTTCTTGTAGATAATTTTTATCCAATTGCGAAATTACGTTATCAATAAATTTTCGACGAGTTTCGCTTCCTTCAATAATTAAATCTCTGTCGGCTGGAGAAATTATAACAAGTGGAATTAATCCAATGTGTTCCGAAAACTTTTCATAAAGCTTCCCATTTCGTTTTAAAATTTTCTTTTGTCCTTTTTTTAAACTGCAAACAATTTGTTCGGTTCTTTCCTTTTTTTCAAATTCACCATCAACTACAAAGAATTCTTCATCATGCTTAATGTTTTGAACCGCTAAAGGATTAAAATAACTTTTACCTTGCGATAAATGATAGATTGCATCGAGTACATTAGTTTTTCCAACACCATTTTTTCCAACAAAACAGTTTATTTTTGTATCAAACTCAAAAGTAGCTTCCGAAAAATTTTTATAATTGAATAAAGTGATTTTTTTTAAAAACATGGTAACCGCTTGCTATTGCTGAAAAGACTGTAGAATTTAGTATTTATTTTGAAAGAGCGTGCAAATTATTGAAAAATATCGATAAAAATCGTTTTTAAATAGGAATAAAATTTTATTTTTGCGCACACTAAAATAATTTTAAATGGCAACTTTTAACAAAAGAGGTTACAGAACACCAAAAGAAAAAGAAGAAAAGTTAGATAACAATTATATTGAGAACGTAAATGTTGACGAAAAAGACAGCGCAACAGCAAAAGCGTTTGAAACTCTTGATGAAACAGCTTCAAGAACAGAAGATTTTGTTCAAAAAAATCAAAAATATATTTTAAGTTTCCTTGGTGCTATTGCTTTAGTAACAATTGGATATTTATTATACCAAAGATTTGTAGCTGAGCCAAATCAACAAACTGCTGCAGATGAATTATTTGTTGCACAACAAAACTTTCAAAAAGCTGTTGATGGTGATACAAAAGCAGATTCATTATTCAATTTAGTGTTAAAAGGTTCTGAAGGTAAATTTGGCGTTGTAAAAATTGCTGAAGAATATTCAGGAACTGATGCTGGAAATTTAGCTAATTACTATGCAGGTATTGCTTACTTGAATACAGGTAAATATGACGACGCTATTAAAAGTTTAGAAAAATTTAAATCGGATGATGAAGTTTTAAGTACATTGGCAATTGGTGCAATTGGTGATGCTTATGCTCAAAAAAATCAGCCAAAAGATGCATTGACTTATTATGTTAAAGCTTCTGAAGCAAAGAAAAACGATTTAACAACTCCTAGATTTTTATTAAAAGCAGGAAAAACAGCTTTGGCTTTAGGAAATAAAGCAGATGCTTTAAAATATTTTACTGATTTAAAGGACAACTACGAAAACACTCCAGAAGGACAAGGTGTTGATGGTTTAATTGGAATGGCACAGTAATTATTTAGATAATATATTTTAAAAGGATTAAGGATTCATTATCTTTAATCCTTTTTTATTTAAAAGCAGTATAAAAAATGGCAACAGCAAATAAAAATTTATCCAATTACGATAAAAATACATTACCAAATGCATCAGAGTTTCGTTTTGGGATTGTGGTTTCAGAATGGAATGATAAAATCACCAATGGATTGTATAATGGCGCAGAAGCAGCATTGTTAGATTGTGGTGTTAAGGCTGAAAATATAATCCGTTGGAATGTTCCTGGAAGTTTCGAACTTATTTATGGCGCAAAAAAAATGATAGAAACACAAAGCGTTGATTGTGTTATTACTATTGGTTGTGTTATCAAAGGCGAAACCATGCATTTTGAGTTTGTTTGCGAAGGTGTAACACAAGGTGTAAAAGATTTAAATATCAAAAGCGATATTCCAGTGATTTTTTGTTTGCTAACTGATAATACAGAACAACAATCTATCGATAGAAGTGGAGGAAAACATGGCAATAAAGGAACTGAAGCTGCAATAGCTGCCATAAAAATGGCTGATTTAAGGAAAAAGTCAAGTCAAAAAGGAAAATCTATAGGGTTTTAAAAGTAGATTATAATATACTATCAAAAACCTATTTCTTTTGGAAGTAGGTTTTTTTTTTAGTAAAGGATTAACTAAAATAAACCATTGTTTTTCCTTAATTTTGCTATCGTTGATTTTTTCTAAAAATCTCTAATATTACACCACTAAACAAGTTACTTTTAATTAAATGTCAAGCATAATTCAATTACTTCCTGATCATGTTGCTAACCAGATTGCTGCTGGTGAAGTGGTTCAAAGACCAGCTTCGGTAGTAAAAGAATTACTTGAAAATGCGGTTGATGCAAAAGCAACCGACATAAAATTAATTATAAAAGACGCAGGTAAATCATTAGTTCAAGTTATTGATAACGGAATTGGAATGAGTGTAACCGATGCCCGTTTGTGTTTTGAGCGACATGCCACTTCTAAAATTCGTCATGCCGAAGATTTGTTTTCTCTTCATACCAAAGGTTTTCGTGGTGAAGCATTGGCTTCAATTGCAGCAATTGCTCATGTTGAACAAAAAACCAAGCAAGAACAGGAAGAACTTGGAACTCATATTGTTATTGAAGGCAGCAAATTTATTTCTCAAGAACCAGCAGTTTTACCTAAAGGAACTTCTTTTTCGGTAAAGAATTTGTTTTTTAATATTCCAGCACGACGTAATTTTTTAAAATCGGAAACAGTTGAATTACGTCATATAATTGATGAATTTCAGCGTGTTGCTTTAGCACATCCGAATATTTATTTTACTATGTATCACAATGGGAGTGAGGTTTTCAATTTGCCTAATTCTAACTTCAGACAACGAATTGTGAATGTTTTTGCAGGTAAAATGAATGAAAAATTGGTGCCTGTAAAAGAAGAAACGGAAATAGTTCATATACAGGGTTTTATTGGTAAGCCTGAGTTTGCCAAAAAGAATCGTGGAGAACAGTTCTTTTTTGTTAACGATAGATTTATAAAAAGTGGTTATTTGCATCACGCTATTATGGCTGCTTATGAAGGACTTTTAAAGGATGGAGCACAACCAAGTTATTTTTTATACTTAAATGTTCCGCCAAATACTATTGATATTAATATTCATCCAACAAAAACTGAAATTAAGTTTGATGATGAACATGCTTTATATGCTATTTTGCGCTCGGCTGTTAAGCACAGTTTAGGACAATTTAACGTAGCGCCAGTACTTGATTTTGATCGTGATCCAAATTTGGATACACCGTATCAGTATCAACAAAAAGAGGCAGAATATCCAACGATTCAAGTTGATAGAAATTACAATCCTTTTTCTGATGGCTCGAACAATAGCGAATCGGCTAAGCAAAAGCAGAAAAGCACAACTTCAAACTTTAGTTTTAAAAAACCAGATTTTCAACCAAGTTGGGAAAGTTTGTATGTTGGATTAGACGAAATTAATACTAATCATTCTGAAATTACTTTTGAGAATGAAGCAGTTTCTTCTTCTTTGTTTGAGGAAACAGATACAGAACAAGAAACAAAACGTACGTATCAAATTCATAAAAAATATATCGTTTCTCCAATAAAATCAGGGATTGTTATTATCAATCAAAAGCGTGCACACGAGCGAGTTTTGTACGAAGAATTTCTTTCAAACATGACAGTTCATCAAGCATCAAGTCAACGATTATTATTTCCTTTGGAGTTGTTTTTTTCTGTTAATGAAGTTGAATTGATTAAAGAAATTCAATCATCACTTGAAAATTTAGGTTTTATTTTTGATGCTATTCAAAATGATAGTATCATTGTTTCTGGATTGCCTGTTACTATTACAGAAAGTCAAATTTCCATCATTTTTGATGATTTATTAAATGATTTTCAAAATGGAGTAGGCAATGATAGTTTTTCACAGAATGACAGTATTGCACAATCGATGGCAAAATGTTTAGCAGTTAAAACTGGAACTTATTTAACAGAAAAAGAGCAAGAAAGTTTGGTTAACAATCTTTTTGCTTGCAAAGAACCTAATGTTTCTCCATTTCAAAAACCAACTTTCATCACAATGAGTGTGGAAGATTTAGATAAAAAATTTACCCTATGATGCGCATGACAGAAACTGTTAAGCAGTTATTAATCATCAATATTATATTTTACATCGGTTCGCAATTTGTAGATTTAGCGTATCCTTTGTTTTCGTTGTATTATCCAGAAAATGATTTGTTCCGATTTTGGCAACCAATAACAAGTATGTTTATGCATGCACCAATGCCAAATTTAATGCATATTGTTTTCAATATGTTTGGATTAATTATGTTTGGTTCGCCATTAGAGCATTTTTGGGGAACCAAAAAGTTCTTATTCTTTTACATTTCGTGTGGACTTGGCGCAGCGTTGTTGCATTTAGGATTTTCATATTATGAATATAATTCTGTTGTAAATTCATTAAAAGAAGCAGGAATTTCAGATCAAGTTATAGGTATAATTTCTAGGGAAGGAAAATATAATCAAGAAATTTTAAATGTAGTGCCGTTGTCTAAATTGGAACAACTTTATGCTTCATACAATATTCCATCACTTGGAGCTTCTGGAGCAATTTATGGATTGTTAACGGCTTTTGCATTCATGTTTCCTAATGCTGAGTTGATGATGCTTTTTATTCCAGTGCCAATTAAAGCCAAATATTTTGTTCCAGGATTAATTGCCTTGGATTTATTTTTAGGACTAAAAGGAAATTCACTTTTTGGAAGTGGTGGAACTGGAGTTGCACATTTTGCTCATATTGGCGGTGCAATAACTGGTTTTATTATGATGTGGTTTTGGAAAAAAAATCAATTTAATAAAAACCGTTGGGATTAGATTATGAGTATAATTGATGATTTAAAATTGCAGTACAAAATAGGTGGCATTACCAATAAAATGATTTATTGGAATGTTGGTTTATTTCTGTTGTCAATTATTTTTTTCTACCAATTCAAATTAGGTTTTTTTGATTATCCAAACTGGTTAGCTATTTCTTCACAACCAAAAGTTGTTTTTATAAAGCCGTGGACAATATTGACATATGCTTTTTTTCATAATGGATTCTTGCATTTGTTTTTCAATATGATGGTTTTGAACTTTAGTAGTCGATTGTTTTTAACTTTTTTTACTCAAAAACAATACCTTGGACTATATTTTCTCAGTGCTATTTTTGCTGGATTGGCCTTTTTGTTGAGTTTTTATTTTCTAGGGAAATCTTCCACAATGGTTGGTGCATCTGCTGCTATAATGGCATTATTAGTGGCAACAACAACTTATCAACCTTTAATGGAAATCAGATTGATGCTTATAGGTAATGTCAAATTATGGCACATCACAGCTGTACTTCTTCTTATCGATTTAATGCAAATTCAACTGAATAATACTGGCGGTCATATTGCACATTTAAGTGGTGCTTTTTTTGGATTTATTTATATAAAATTATTGCTAAACGGAACCGATTTAAGTAAAATTGTTAATAACGTGATTAACTTTTTTTATTCTATATTTGACAGAAAGCAAAAAACTCCTTTCAAGAAAGTTCACGTTTCATCTAAAAGGAATGCCCCAAAAAGAGAAAGTAAAATAGTTATGAAAGACAAAACCCAACAACAGATTGACGAAATATTAGATAAAATCAGTCAATCGGGTTATGATAGTCTAACTAAAGAAGAGAAAGAATTTCTGTTTAAATCGGGTAAATAAAGCTAAGTGAAAAAACTTTCATGGTTCAATAAAATAATCTATGGATTCAATATTATTTTGATAGTATTGACTATTGTTGCTTATTTTTTACCTTTTTTAGCACCCAAAGCTTTTCCTTTACTTTCTGTATTAACTTTGATTTTGCCTTTATTTTTAATCCTTAACGGATTATTTTTTCTTTATTGGTTGTTACAACTTAAAAGGCAACTAATTTTTTCTGGAATAATATTGTTGTTAGGAATAACATTTATCAATAAGTTTTATAAATTCTCTTCAACCGATTTGCCCAAAGTTGAAAAAGATTTCACGGTAATGAGTTATAATGTTCGGTTGTTTAATCTTTTTGAATGGATTGATGATAAAAATGTGGGGAATGATATACTTTCATTCATAAACGAAAAAAATCCAGACATTATTTGCATTCAAGAATATTCAGAAAACGCAAAAATTGACTTGAGAGTTTATAAATACAAAGCCGTTTTTATTGAAGGTGATAAAATCAAAACAGGTCAAGCAATTTTCTCGAAATTTCCAATATTTAATCAAGGTAATTTACATTTGCTGCAAGACGGCAACAATATCATTTATGCCGATATAAAGAAAGGAAAAGACACTTTGCGTGTATATAATATGCATTTGCAATCGATAAAAATTTCGCCAGATGTCAATGAGATTTCTAACAATGTTGAAACCATTGACAAAAAGAAATCGCAAATGGTTTTCGGACGCATTAGAGATGCTTTTAAACGACAAGAATTTCAGATGGAGATTTTTGTGAACCATAAAAAAGAGTGCAATTATCCGTTGATTATTTGTGGCGATATGAATAATAGCGCGTTTTCATACATCTATCGAAATATTAAAGGAGATTTGAATGATTGCTTTGAAGAAGCAGGAAAAGGTTTTGGTCAAACCTATAATTTCAAATACTATCCTGCCCGAATTGATTATATTTTTACCGATAAAAGGATTAAAGTAAAGAACTTTAAAAGTTTTAATAAGTTTGAAAAGTCAGACCACTTTCCAATCATGACACGATTGGCTTTTGAATAAATTATATTTTTTGATTTTTCAAATAATCCAAAGAATATCTTCCTTCGTTGAACAACAAATCGAGTATGCTTAAATTATTGATGAAACCGTGTTTTTCTTCAAAAACCTGTGTGTAAGGTCCAAGAACAGTTTGATCTTTTTTACCGTTAATTAAACCACGAAAATCTATTTTATCGGTTAATTCGTGAAAATATTCGGTGGTTTCATCATAATCGAATTCAAATTTCAAACAACTAGAAACAATTTCCATCGTTTGAAGATTTAAATCCATCAAGAAAGATTGTTTTTTTTCAAAAATAGGTAGAATAGCATCTTCAAAATATTCGAAAAAGGGCGAACTTCTGTAAGCAGCTTCCAATGATTTGAAATGTTGCTTTTGCCAATCAAAATCATTTTCTATACGAACATCTTTTGTTTTTTGATGACCTATTTTGTTATGCTTAACAGGAATGTTCAATAACTGAATGCCATTCGGACTATAAATGTACATTCGGTTTCTATTGGTTTGTTTTTGAAAATTATCATCCATTTCAAAAGTTACCACATCCGCTTTTGCCATTGCAATAAAATGACTAATTGATGGGAAATAACTAGGATGAATGATGATATTGTTCATTAAACTAGAAATTACTCTTTAGATGCTTTTCTTTTTTTCCAGAAGTATTCTCCAACAAAATATAAAGCTAATAAACCTAAGAAATATTTAAAATAAGATTGGGGTTGACCTTCACCACTTACAGTGGTAAATAATCTTTCCCAACGGATTTTATTTAAACCTTTTCCGTTTGAATCCCAACTCATCCATAAAAATACTGGTTTTCCAACAATGTGGTCTTCTGGAGTATAACCAAAATATCTTGCGTCTAATGAGTTATGACGATTGTCTCCCATCATCCAATAGTAGTTTTGCTTAAAAGTATAAGTTGTTGCTTTTTCTCCATTTACATAAATATCATCGCCAACTACTTTTAAATCATTTTTTTCATATTCGCTAATAATGATTTTATAAAATGGCAACGTTTTTCTGTTTAATGCTACAGCTACACCTTCTTTAGGAATATAAATTGGTCCAAAATTATCTCCGCTCCAATTATTAGTTACTGATGGTTTTCCGTCTTTAAAATCTGGAAAAATACCATCTTCAGGACCTTTTTTAATGTATCTTTTCACAGAAGTAACTCTAGAATCAGCTTTCATTTTTTCAGCTTTTTCAAAAGTCAGATTGCCAAAGAAATAATGGTCAGATTGTTTTAAACTCAGTCTAGTGTAAATATCCTGAGTAATATTTCCTGTAAAAATTGTAGAAACTGAATCTCTTGCAAATTCTTCTATATTGACATCATTTTTAACAAAATAATCTTTTACATCTTGTCTATCCCAAATTGAGTTTTGTATTTCAAACAATGGCATTCCTTCAGTAATTTCATAATCTTGTTTGAAACTTTCACTAATTGATTCTTTAGTATTAATGATGTGAAAGTATTGAGGTTTTGCTCTTTCTGGTAAAACGAGTTCTTTCCCGTTGATAAAAACAATCCCATCTTTAATTTGCAACGAATCACCGGGAATACCAACGCAACGTTTTACATAGTTTGTTTTTTTATCAATTGGCTTGTCATATCTTCTATCAGCATTTTTATACATGTGGAATAATGTATCTCTAGGCCAATTAAAAACAACTATATCATTGTTTTTGATGTCTTGAAAACCAGGGAAACGGAAATAAGGAAATTGCAATTTATTTTTCCAAGAATTCGGATTTTTATCATCGTATAAATACGATTTAACGTGAATTATAGGCAATGTATCGTGAACCATTGGTGCTGCAACTGCTGTCATTGGTGGTCGCGCTCCATAATGGAATTTGCTCACAAAAAGAAAATCACCAATTAAAAGTGTTTTTTCTAAAGATGATGATGGAATTGTAAATGGTTGCATTACATAAGTATGTACCAAAGTAGCAACAACTATTGCAAACACTAATGAACTTATGGTGTCGCCAACTTTTGTTGGAGAAGTAAGGCTTCTATCGGCAATATGCTTTACATCTTGAGTATAATTTACATAATAGATATAAAATCCAAAAGTGAAAAGAGCCAACCAAGTATCTAATGTTGAATTTTTCCCGAAGCTTCTTAGTGTTTCAACCCAAACTACAGGAATCATTATCAAATTAATAATCGGAACGAATAATAATAATGTCCACCAAGTTGGGCGATTTATTATTTTCATTAAAATAATTGAATTGTATATTGGAATGAATGCTTCAATTGGTTTTTTTCCTGCTTTTTGATACAATTTCCAAGTTCCTAATCCGTGAATTAATTGCACAAAAAGGAAAAATACAAACCATTGATATATTGACATGATAATGAGTTTAAAAGTTTATTTGAGTATAAGTTTAAATCTTAGTTATTTTGTTACAATATTTTAAATCTAAAACGTCTTTCATCGAAAAAACACCTTTTTTACCAATAATCCATTCTGCTGCAATTACAGAACCAAGAGCAAATCCTTCACGATTATGGGCAACGTGTTCAATCTTGATATAATCTACTTCTGAAGTGTAAAGTACTGAATGCGTTCCTGGAACATTTTCTATTCTTTTTACATCAATAAAAACGTCAGTAGGTGTTGGGTTTTCTATTGCCCAATTATTTTTATCTGTATGATTGATTATTGAATTTGCTAATGTAATAGCTGTTCCACTTGGTTTATCAAGTTTTTGGGTATGATGAATTTCTTCCATTGAAACATTATATTCTTTAAATTTTGACATCATTTTGGCTAAATAGTCATTTAATTCAAAAAATAAATTTACACCTAAACTAAAGTTAGAACCATAAAGAAAAGCAGCATTTTTTTGGTTGCATAATTCAACCATTTCATGATAGTTTTCTAGCCAACCTGTCGTTCCAGAAACAATTGGAATTCCATTGTTTATGGATGTTGATATATTTTCAACTGCAACACTTGGAACACTGAAGTCAATAGCAACATCTGCATTTTGGATACCTTCAAAAGTGGTAGAACTTGTTTTTTTTAATACAATTTCATGACCACGTTCTAGAGCAATTCGTTCAATTACGTGTCCCATTTTTCCATATCCAAGAAGTGCTATTTTCATCTAAAATTTAAAGTTTAAAGACAACCCAAGGTTTGGTCGTGCTGTAATATCATTTTGTTGTAAATCAGGAAGTATTGTGAGTTTATCACTAACATTAAATTGAATTAAATGTGCGTCAACATTAGCGTCAACGATGTTTAAAACATAAAATGCAGCAGTAATTAATAAAGATAAATCTCTGTTTCTTTGGTAAAATCGTTGTGCTCTGATTAATCGGTCATCATCTAAATAATCGAATTGATCAGGTAAACCTTGTAGTCTTAATTTATAAGCATCGCGATATCGATGATATTTTTTATTATTGTCAAGATAAAAATAAAGGCTTGTTCCAATTGCTCCATAAACAATTGGTATTTTCCAATATCTTTTGTTGTATGCTTGACCTAAACCAGGTACAATTGCTGAATAAAAAGCTGCTTTTGATGGTCGCAAGGGATCGTAAACAACAGTTTTGGATGTTTTAACAGAGTCTTTTGCAATAATAGTTTCACCAATAGTTTGCTGAGCAAAAAAGGATTGACTTCCAACCAAGAAAGAAAAGATAAGTATGTAGAAAAACTTATTCACTACTTTTTTAGCAATTTGATGATACGGTTCAAATCTTCTTCAGAATGAAACGGAATAGTTATTTTTCCTTTACCATTTCCAGCTACTTTTACATCTATTTTGGTGCCAAAGAAATTTGAAATTGCTTTCTTTTTGCTTTCGTCAATAGAAAAATTTGATGTCTTTTTAGCTTTTGATATCGCTGGTTTTATACTTTCTTGATGGTTTTTTACTAAAGCTTCTGTTTCACGAACCGATAGATTTTCAAGAACAATTTTATGATAAATATCCGATTGAACATCTAAGTCTTCAATGTTAATCAAAGCACGTCCATGTCCCATTGAAATAAAACCATCACGAATTCCTGTTTGGATAATTGGGTCAAGTTTCAAAAGACGTAAATAATTAGCTATTGTTGAACGTTTTTTTCCAACGCGTTCACTCATTTGTTCTTGTGTTAACTGAATTTCATCAATTAATCTTTGGTATGAAAGCGCAATTTCAATTGGGTCTAAATCATGACGTTGAATATTTTCAACTAACGCCATAACCAACGATTCATTGTCGTTCGCAATTCTGATGTAAGCAGGAATTGTAGTTAATCCAACCACTTTTGAAGCACGCAAACGACGTTCTCCAGAGATTAATTGGTATTTATTGAAATCCAACTTTCTAACCGTAATAGGTTGAATAACTCCAAGTTCTTTAATTGAACTTGCTAATTCTTGTATGGATTCTTCGTTAAAGTTTGTTCTAGGTTGAAAAGGATTGATTTCAATTGCATCAATATCCAATTCAATTATATTACCAACAACTTTGTCAGCATTTTTATCGCTAACCGATTTAATATCGTTTTCAGGATCTTTTAATAAAGCAGATAAACCTCTTCCTAATGCTTGTTTCTGAACCGCTTTTGCCATTTTTAAATACTATTTTTTTTGATGATTTCGTGCGCCAAACTTAAATAATTACTCGCGCCTTTACTTGTTGCATCAAAGTTGATAATGCTTTCTCCAAAAGATGGAGCTTCACTTAATTTTACATTTCGTTGAATGATGGTTTTAAAAACCATATCATTAAAATGCTTCTGAACTTCTTCTACTACTTGGTTGGATAATCGTAAACGAGAATCAAACATCGTTAATAACAAACCTTCAATATCTAATTCAGAATTATGAATTTTCTGAACACTTTTTATGGTATTCAATAATTTACCCAAACCTTCTAATGCAAAATATTCACATTGAATAGGAATGATAACACTATCGGCAGCTGTTAAAGCATTTAAAGTTAATAATCCAAGCGATGGTGCACAATCAATTAGAATATAGTCATACTCATTTTTGATTTCTTCCAATGCTTGTTTAAGCATGTACTCACGATTTTCTTTGTCAACTAATTCAATTTCGATAGCAACCAAGTCAATATGAGCAGGAATGACAAATACATTAGGTGAAGAACTTTCAACTATTGCTTCTTTTGGAGTGTTGCTGTGTTCTAATATTTGATAGGTTCCAATTTCAACGCTTTCCACATCTATACCTAATCCTGAACTCGCATTAGCCTGCGGATCAGCATCAATTAACAACACTTTTTTTTCTAATACTCCAAGTGATGCTGCAAGATTGACCGAAGTCGTTGTCTTTCCAACACCACCTTTCTGATTGGCGATAGCAATGATTTTACCCATTTGTTTTTAGTAGATTTTGAGCCGTAAAAATACAATTATTTATGGCTTCACCAACGTAATTTTGTTAACATTCTAGTAAAGTTTTAAAGAAGAATGAATTAGATAATTCAAATGATTTATAACTATTTGCTTCCTTTATTTTTTATCATTTGTTCTAACATATCCCACATTTCTTGTGGAATTTTTTCCAGAATGTTGAATTGTCCCGCACCTTGAAGCCATTCGCCTCCGTCAATAGTAATTACTTCTCCGTTAACATAAGCTGAAAAATCAGAAACTAAATATGCCGCTAAATTAGCTAATTCTTGATGATCACCAACTCTTCTTAAAGGTACTTTTTTAGACATGTCAAATTTGTCGGCTAAATCGCCAGGCAATAATCTATCCCATGCACCTTTCGTAGGAAATGGTCCTGGAGCAATGGCATTCATTCTTATACCATATTTTGCCCATTCTACAGCTAAACTTCGAGTCATTGCTAAAACCCCAGCTTTTGCTGTAGCGCTTGGAACTACATATCCTGAACCTGTCCAAGCAT
Organism: Flavobacterium sp. PMTSA4; assembly: GCF_032098525.1. Classification (NCBI taxonomy): domain Bacteria; kingdom Pseudomonadati; phylum Bacteroidota; class Flavobacteriia; order Flavobacteriales; family Flavobacteriaceae; genus Flavobacterium; species Flavobacterium capsici. The sequence goes on along the minus strand of NZ_CP134890.1, from coordinate 1,278,066 downwards.
AAGTGGTTACTATGTTTAAAACATTGCAATTCGTTTGTTTTTTTTCAATCCAATGTTTCCCAAACGCTAGTGTACAGTTTTTGGAACCTTTTAAAACAATATCAATAATGGTGTCAAATGCATTAGCTGACAATCTTTCGGTTGGAGAAATAAAGTTTCCAGCAGCATTATTTAACAATACATCAACCTTTCCATAGGTTTTCAAAACTTCTTCAAGCATATTTTCCACTTGTTCATAATGACGAACATCACATTGAACTGGCAAGCATTTTCCGTTTGTTTCGGCTTCTAATTCGGATGCTGTTTTTTTTAATTTTTCTAAATCACGAGATGTAATGGCTACTTTAGCACCCAATTCCATAAAGTATTTGGTCATTGCTTTTCCAAGTCCGCTTCCGCCACCAGTTACAACAATTACTTTATCTGACAAGGCATTATCACGAAGCATTTTTGCTGAAAAATCCATAGTTTTTGTTTTAGTTTATCAAAAATACTAAAAATAATTCCTATGCATGCATAGTATTTGAAACATTTATAATTTCTTTAGCTTTTCTGCTGCTTGTATTAGAGTTTCGTCATCTTTGGCAAAACAAAAGCGAATACAGTGATTATCTTTTCCATCTGCATTAAATGTTGAAATTGGAATGGTTGCAACACCAATTTCTTTTACTAATCTTTTAGTAAAATCAATATCATTTTCATTGCTAATGGTTGCATAAGAAACAGTTTGAAAATAAGTGCCTTCACAAGGTAAAAGGTTGAATTTTGTATCAGCTAAAAGTGTTCTGAAAAAATCTCTTTTTTGTTGGTAAAAGCTTGCCAATGATGGAATATCAACAATATCTAAATAAGCTGAAAGCGCAACTTGAGCAACACTGTTAACACTAAAAACTAGAAATTGATGTACTTTTTTAATTTCATTCATTAAATGGATAGGAGCAATCAGATAACCTATTTTCCAACCAGTGATATGGAACGTTTTTCCAAACGATGAAACACTAATGCTTCGGTTCCATAATTTTGGACGATGATGAATAGAAATGTGTTTTTGTTCAAACGTAATGTATTCGTAAACTTCGTCTGAAAGCACTAATAATTTTGGATAAAGTTCAAGCAATTTTTCCAATTGAATAAAATCATTTTCATTCCAAATTCTACCTGATGGATTGTGTGGATTATTAATGATGATAAGTTTAGTATTTTGATTTATTGTATTTCCAATTAATTCCCAATTAGGTGTAAAATCATTTTTTAAATTGATTCTAATAGGTTTTGCGTTGCATAAAAGTATCGGAGTTTCATAACAATCATAACTCGGATCAAGAATAATTACTTCTTCATTTGGATGAACTAAAGCTTGAATAGTGGCAAAAATTCCTTCGGTTGCGCCAGCAGAAACTAAAATTTCATCTTTAGGGTTTACTTTCCTTCTGTACGAAGTTGCAGTAAGGGTTGCAATTTTCTCTAACAATGAAATGTTTCCAGCCATTGGGGCATATTGATGTATATTTTCGTTCGACAATTTGACTAGGATAGAAGTAAGACGTTCATCTAATGGAAAATTAGGAAATCCTTGTGCTAAATTGATTGCTTTATATTCAATTGCCATTTGTGTCATGACACTGAAAATACTTGTGTTAATATGTGGAAGTTTTGACATAGTTTTATTTATGTTTTTAAAATTACTAAAACTTAATAGTATTCATTTAAAACAATCTTATTAATTTTATAGAGTAATGGAAATTTTAGAAAAAAGAATATACGAACCCTTTTCTGAAACTGATGGATTTAGAATCTTAGCGGATAGACTTTGGCCAAGAGGTGTGAAAAAAGAAGAAGCTAAAATTAATCTTTGGGCAAAAGAAATTACGCCAACAAATGAGCTTCGAATTTGGTATCATTCTAATGAAAATCAGTACTCAGAATTTGAACAAAAATATTATACTGAACTAATTTCAAACCCTGAATTAGATAATTTTATAAATGAAATTAAAAATTTAGAAATGATAACTCTATTAACTGCAGCAAAGAATATTAAGATAAGTCATTTACCAATAATTAAAAGAGTTATTGAAGAAAAAGTTTCAAAAAAAAAATCTAATTTTTATTCTTTAGGAGTAAAGTTTTTAGCTCTTTCTCCGTTAATAAACATTTTTAAAGAATTTAAATGAATGGTAAAGTCAACTTTGTTCCATTTTTCTTCGGTTTCAGCATCTAAACTTGAATTGTATTTGTAGAACAAAAAGTATTTTACATTGTCAAAACCTTTTACAAACTTTAACTCGCCATTTTTATTGCATTCCATTCCCCAAATCATTGTTCTTTGAGGTTGGTCGTGCAATTGATAAATTCCAGTTCCATCACTGTTTAAAACAACAATTGGTTCAGCTCCTTTAAAAGAATACGTTCCAGTTACTTGATAATCTATATCAGTAGTTATGTATCGAATTCCTTTATCGGTTTCAATTTCAGTTATTGAATTTTGCGCGAAACTAATTGCTGAAAAGCAAATTATAAAGGAACTAAGTATTTTTTTAAAGTTCATGATATTTGATTTTATGAGTTTTGTTTGTCAATCCAAATTCTTGCGTTTACAAAAGCCTCAATCCACGGCGACACTTCATCTTTTCGATTTATTGGATAATGTGCCCAATTCCATGGAAATGTAGAACGTTCGATGTGTGGCATCATAACCAAATGTCTTCCAGTTTTATCACAGAGCATAGCTGTGTTGTAATGAGAACCATTTGGATTTGCAGGATAACCTTCAAAAGTATATTTAGAAACTATGTTATAGTTTTCTTCTGCTAAAGGTAAATTAAATTTTCCTTCCCCATGTGAAATCCAAACTCCCAAAGTTGTTCCAGCTAAAGTAGATAACATCACAGAATTATTTTCTTGAACAGTTACCGAAGTAAAGCCACTTTCGTGTTTTTGCGAATCGTTATGTTTCATTTTTCCATGAACTTCGTGCTCCGGATTAATAACTTCTAATTCCATGAATAACTGACAGCCGTTGCAAATTCCAACTGACAAAGTATCTTTTCGAGCAAAGAATTTCTTTAAAGCATCATTTGCTTTTTGATTGTATTTAAAAGCTCCAGCCCAACCTTTTGCAGAACCCAAAACATCTGAATTAGAAAATCCACCAACAGCACCAATAAATTGAATGTCTTCCAGAGTTTCGCGACCAGAAATCAAATCGGTCATGTGTACATCCTTTACATCAAAACCAGCCAAATACATAGCATTTGCCATTTCACGCTCTGAATTACTTCCTTTTTCACGAATAATTGCCGCTTTAGGACGTGGTTTTGAACTATTTAATTCTGGATTTTTTCCAGAAAAATGACTTGGGAAAACATACTGTAAAGCTTGTTTACCGAGATTATCAAAACGTTCTTGTGCTTTGTTGTTTTTAGTTTGTTTTTGGTCAAGTAGGAAAGAGGTTTCGAACCATAGCTTTCTGTAAATTTCAATGTCGAAATTCCAATTTTCAATGGTCAAAGTTGAAGTGTTTTGAACAGAACCAATTTTAAAAATCTCTAAACTTTCAAAAGCTTTTTCAAAAGTGGCATCGTCTTTTGCTTGAAGCACTACACCAATATTTTCAGAGAATAATATCTTAACCAAATCTTTTTCAGTAAATGAATCAAAAGAAATGTTTGCACCTAGATTAGTATCAGCAAAACACATTTCTAACAAAGTAGTAATTAATCCGCCAGAACCAATATCGTGTCCGGCAACTATTTGTCGCTCTTTAATTAAATTTTGAATGGTGTTAAATGCTTTTTTAAAGAAGTCAGCATTTTTAATAGTTGGAACATCATTGCCAATTTTGTTTTGTGTTTGGGCAAACGAACTTCCACCTAATTTAAAATCATCTTGTGATAAATTGATGTAATAGATAGAACCGCCATTTTTTTGTAAAACAGGTTCAACAACTTTAGTGATATTGGAACAATTTCCTGCAGCTGAAATAATGACCGTTCCAGGCGCAATAACTTCATCATTTGGATATTTTTGCTTCATCGACAGCGAATCTTTTCCCGTCGGAATATTGATTCCTAATTCGATTGCAAAATCCGAACAAGCTTTTACCGCTTCGTATAATCGAGCATCTTCGCCTTCATTTTTACAAGCCCACATCCAGTTTGCTGATAAAGAAACCGATTTTAAATTGTCTTTTAATGGAGCAAAAACAATATTTGACAACGCTTCACCAATGGCATTTCTACTTCCAGCAGATGGATTAACCAAAGCCGAAACAGGTGAATGACCTATTGATGTTGCAATTCCTTCTTTTCCATTATAGTCTAAAGCCATTACGCCAACATTGTTCAAAGGCAATTGTAATGGTCCGACACATTGTTGTTTAGCTACTTTTCCACCAACACAACGGTCAACTTTATTGGTTAACCAATCTTTACAAGCAACTGCTTCCAATTTCAATAATTCTTCAACATATGCTGGAATATTTTCTTGGTTATACTTTATATCAGTATAATTTCTATCTACTTTTTTATCGGTCATGATGGTTTTTGGAGAACTACCAAACATGTCTTCTAAATTAAAATCCATAGGTTTTGCACCAGTAGTTTTCGATTCAAAAGTAAAACGATGATTATCAGTTACATCACCAGCTTGATACATTGGCGAACGTTCTCTTTCGGCAATTCGCTTTAGTGTATTGATATCTTTTTGACCAATCACTAATCCCATTCGTTCTTGTGACTCGTTTCCAATAATTTCTTTGGCAGAAAGCGTTGGATCGCCAACAGGAAGTTTATCTAAATCGATTAAACCTCCAGTTTCTTCTACCAATTCGGAAAGGCAATTTAAATGTCCGCCTGCACCATGATCATGAATAGAAACGATTGGATTTGTTTCACTTTCCACTAAACCGCGAATGGCATTGGCTGCGCGTTTTTGCATTTCAGGATTTGAACGTTGAATAGCATTTAATTCAATTCCTGAACCAAAAGCACCAGTATCTGCAGATGAAACAGCAGCTCCGCCCATTCCAATGCGATAATTTTCACCACCAAGAATCACAATTTTATCGCCAGCAGTTGGTTTGTTTTTTTTTGCTTGTGAAGCTTTTCCGTAACCAATTCCGCCAGCTTGCATGATTACTTTGTCGTAACCTAATTTTCTATTTTCTTCCTCATGTTCAAAAGTTAAAACAGAACCAGTAATTAGTGGTTGTCCAAATTTATTTCCAAAATCAGAGGCACCATTGGATGCTTTGATTAAAATATCCATTGGGGTTTGGTACAACCATTTGCGCTCAGCCATTCCATTTTCATAAAAACGATTATTGTTCAAACGAGAATAGGCAGTCATGTAAACCGCAGTTCCTGCTAATGGCAATGAACCTTGTCCACCAGCTAAACGGTCACGAATTTCACCTCCAGAACCAGTTGCTGCACCATTGAATGGCTCAACAGTAGTTGGAAAATTATGGGTTTCGGCTTTTAGAGAAAGTACTGATTCAAAATTAGTTTTAGTATAAAAATCAGGTTTGTCAGCACTTTTAGGAGCAAATTGTTCTACAATTGGACCTTTAATAAAAGCGACGTTATCTTTATAAGCAGAAACTATATCATTTGGATTTTCTGCCGAAGTTTTTTTAATCATTTTGAACAAAGAAGTTTCTTGTTCAACACCATCAATCACAAAAGTTCCATTGAAAATTTTATGACGGCAATGCTCTGAATTTACTTGTGAAAACCCAAAAACTTCTGAGTCGGTTAGTTTTCGGTTTAATTTTTTGGAAAGATTGTTTAAATATTCAACTTCCTCCTCACTTAAAGCTAAACCTTCTTGTTGATTATAAGCAGCAATATCATCAATTTCTAGGATTGGTTCCGGTTGAATATTAATGGTAAAAATCTCTTGATTTAATTCAGAATACTTTTGTGAAAGCATTGGGTCAAAATCTGCGAAATCTTCAGAAACATTATAAAATTCTTCAATTCTAATGATGCCTTCGATTCCCATATTTTGGGTAATTTCAACAGCATTTGTACTCCAAGGTGTAATCATTGTTGCTCTTGGTCCAACAAAAAAATCCGTAAGTACGGATTTTTCTATTTTATTTGCGTTGCCAAAAAGCCAGTTTAATTTTGAGATAGTTTCTGCTGAAAGTTCGTTTTGCGTTTGTACGGCAAAAACTGTAGCACTTTCGTTTCCGAAGAAATGAATCATTGTGTTTTAATTAGTGTGTTGTTGTAGGTGCAAATTTATTTTAATTTGGTGGATTTTGCAACTCAATTCAAAATAAAAAAGACCGAAATATTCGGTCTTTTAAATCTTATTTTTTTCTTTTCATTATTATTTCCATGTTCTTGAATTCTTTTCCATCAAAACCTATATCATACATTTCCATTTTTTGAGTATTATCATCTATGATAGTTACTATTTCTTTAGATGTTTTGAGTTTTTTGGTTACTGGATCAAAGACTTCTCCTGACATAGTATAGGTTTTTGTTGTTGGGTCATAAGTTCCTTTCAAAACAGATATTCCAGTTGACATATTATCTATCCATGTAGAGATAAATTTTCCTTCAGCATTATTGTATCCTAGTGTGCTTTTTCCTTCAAAAGGCATTTCATAAAAATCTCCTTTGTGTGTAGTTTCTTGATACTTTCCATCAAAAATCATTTTACTTTCAGCAGTCATTGTCATTTTTGATGGTTCTGCTCCAGCATGTTCCCAAAAAGTCATTTCTTCTTCCCAAACTCCACTGTCTTTTGCAAGCATTTTGTGTTGTTCTCCGGGAGTTGCATAGTCTTGCCAAGCTTTTGCAATTGTTGCAGAATCTGGAATTGTAACTGCTACTTCTTCTTTTGGTGTTTCGGTGTTTGGTGTTTCGGTTTTAGTTTCTTCTTTTTTACAAGAAATAAAACATGTTATAGCCAATGCTAGTGTTATACTTTTAAATTTCATTTTTATAAATTTTATTGGTTGATTCAATAAAGTTACAAAAATTAATTTTCTTCAGGAAATGTTATCCAATTGTAAGCTCCTAAATCATAAGGAGAAGTTCGTGGCATTCCTAAGATATCATTAGGTACATTAGCATCTATTCCAATTCCACGAGCGGCAGAATCATCCCCAATATTTAATTTGTTTTTAATAATGTTTAGAAATTTTGGACTTTCATTTCTGATAATTTCAGGATTGCTTAATATGGATGCATAAATGGTATTTGTGCTGTTTCCAAATTTCATTAAACATTTTGTAAACGTGTAATTGAATAGATTTGTTGATGCTGGATCAAACGTTAGTTCATAGGTGTTGGAACCATAAATAATACAATTGATAAAATCTGCTTGAACTAAGTCGTATGGAACTGCAGCATTATTTTCGTCTTTATAGTAATTATTCAATAGAACAGCTACTTGTTTTGAACTTGACCAATTATTATTAAAAGTACAATGTTTAAACTCATAATTTCCGCCAAGTGTACAAGCCAATGTTGCTACACCAGCAGTATTGATGACAATATTTTCTCCTTTTATTTTTGCAGTTTTTGCATAAATACCAAGGTTAGAAGAATCATAAATTTGGGTGTTTTTAATAGTCATAAAATTCCCATCATTACTATCAATAAGCAAACCAACTGTTGCGTTTTTTATAGTTGCATAATTGATCTCATTTCCTGTACTTCCTTGTGTGAGCCAAATTGTGCCCCATTGCCCAGGAACATCAGAATAAAGCGGTTCTAGTCTGTCACCTTCAAAAATGACTTCGTTTTCTAAAGCTTCAGTGTTGGATAATTCGCCATTAATTTTCAAACTAGCACCAGTTCCAACAATAAGTCCTGAATCGGCATGAAAATGTATTCTTGCGCCAGGTTGAACTTGAAGTGATTTTCCATCGGGAACTACAGCATAGCCATAGACGACATAGGGTTTAGAATTATTCCAAATGAGTTCATTTCCATTTACAGGATCATTTTCGTCAAGAATACTTGCTCGGATGTTTATCGGATTTCCATCGCCATCTAAACCTAAACTAATTTCTTCATAAGTATACGATTCATCAGGGTTTTGAGTTCTATTTGGGTAAATAAAATAGGCATCTTGAATTAAAGTTACCAATTCAACTTTTTGAAAATTACTTCCTGTGTCAAATTGAATTTGGTCGGTATACAAAAAATCTGTTGGATTAGAATCTGCAACATCAGCTGTAACTTCAACAAAAATATACATACTGTCTTTGGCAAGCATTTCAACATCTCTGAAAACTCTATTATTTTCGCCAGTCATTCCGTCAACTGTCATTCGGTATTTAGAATCGTCTTTACCAAGCTTGATTAAAGGAATTTTAATGTCTTTATTACTCCTGTTATATACTTTTAGAGTGTAAGTGCTTGAACCAATATTAGTGAATACAGTATCTAAATAAATCGTATCTTTAGAGAAGGTTAAGTCGCCTGTGCTTGGTTCAAAAACAAAATCTTGTCGACATGAACTCAATGAAATGGCAAAGCCAATAAAAAGGAGAATAATAAGGTTACGCATTTGTTTTTTTGTATTTGTGTAAAAATAGACAATAATTTGAAAAATTTTGAAATTTCAAATTTAATATCTTTAAGTATAACGTTAAAACAGATAATTTAGTATTAGAATAAAGAAAATTTGATTTTTCAATTATTTTGGAGTTGCAAATAAATGTTATTTTTACAAAAAAAAGCTATGTCATTTGATAAAGAAAAGATGTTGCAACTCTGTAACGATTGGTCAAAAAATACTTTGATGCGAACCTTAGAGATAGAATATATTGATGCTGGTGAAGGTTTTTTGACGGCAAAAATGCCTGTTAACTCAAGAGTTCATCAGCCAATGGGTTTGCTTCATGGTGGTGCAAGTGTTGCTTTAGCAGAAAGTGTTGGAAGTGCAGCTTCAATGATGTTTGTAAATTCTGAAAAGCAAGAAGTTCGCGGTATAGAAATTTCTGCTAACCATTTGAGAAGTAAGCGAGAAGGAATTATATACGGAACTGCTAGAATCATTCATAAAGGAAGAAGTATTCATCTTTGGGAAATCAAAATCACTGATGAAAATGATAAATTAATTTCGCTCTGTAAGTTGACAAATATGATTTTACCTAGAAGATAAAATGACTGATTTATTTATAAAAGTTAGAACACATCAAGAACAAAATTTACCTTTTGTTATTTTCAGCAAGCCTGATTCTAGTAAAACTGTTGGCCTTTTTCAAAAAAATGACCATTTGTATTTTTTGGAAAAATTTGACAAGAAAGGATTTGTTTTTGCTCCTTTTGATAGTGAAATTATACCATTTTTACCTTTGCAGTTTTGTGACGTTTATGTAGAGAAAAACAATTTTTCAACTTATTTTTTTGAAGATAATAATAGCTTTAATTTAGGTAATGACCATTTTGAAGAAACTGTTGTTAAAGCAGTTGACTCTATAAAAAATAAAAAGTTTGAAAAGGTTGTCATTTCAAGAAGAGAACTTTTTGAGTTAAAAAACTTCGATATTGAACTTTTTTTTAAAAAATCATTACAAAATTATCCATCAGCTTTTAATTATTGTTTTTATCATCCAAAAGTTGGCTTGTGGCTTGGCGCAACTCCTGAGCAATTATTGAAAACAAAAGAATCAAATTTTGAGACAGTTGCTTTGGCTGGAACACAAAAAGTTGATTCAATTGAAAAAGTAGTTTGGACTGAAAAAGAAATAAATGAACAGCAACTTGTAACCGATTTTATAGTAGAAAGTATTAAAGATTTTACCAAGGAATTGAATGTTTCCAATCCAAAAACAGTGAAAGCTGGTTCGATTTTTCATATTAAAACCAAAATTTCAGGAAAGTTAAAAAGTAAAAAAGCCGTTGAGAAAGTTATAAAATCATTACATCCAACATCAGCTGTATGCGGAATGCCAAGAGAAAGTGCAAAAGAATTTATTATTCAAAATGAAGGTTATAACAGAGAATATTATTCTGGGTTTTTAGGCGAATTAAATATTGATTTTACCAGTTTTAGAACTCAACATTCAGATTTGTATGTAAATCTTAGATGTTTGAAAATAGTTGAAAACACAGCTCAAATATTTGTTGGTTGTGGAATTACTGCTGAAAGTAATCCTAAGGATGAATATTTAGAAACAGTAAATAAGGCGATGACTATGAAAAAAATTATTGCCTAGTGTTTCATAATAAATTAGCTTAATTTTGTTCAAAATTTATTAGCATGAAATTAGATATACTTGCCTTTGGTGCTCATCCAGATGATGTTGAATTAGGTTGTAGCGGTACAATTGCAAAAGAAGTTTCTTTAGGAAAAAAAGTTGGTGTTGTTGACTTAACTCGAGGCGAACTTGGCACACGAGGTTCAGTAGAAATTAGAAATTCAGAATCACAAAAAGCTTCAGAGATACTAGGTTTATCAGTTAGAGAAAATTTAGACATGCGTGATGGTTTTTTTGTAAATGATGAAAAACATCAGATTGAAATAATAAAAATACTTAGAAAATATAAGCCAGAAATTGTTATTTGTAATGCAATTGAAGATAGACATATTGATCACGGAAAAGGAAGCAAATTAGTTTCCGATTCATGTTTTCTTTCAGGTTTGAGAAAGATTGAGACAAGTTTAAATGGAGAAATACAAGAAGCTTGGAGACCAAAGGTTGTTTATCATTACATCCAATGGAAGAATATTGAACCTGACTTTGTTGTTGATATAACTGATTTTGTTGATATTAAAACAAAGTCTATTTTGGCTTATAGTTCACAGTTTTATTCTGAAAATTCTAATGAACCTGTAACACCAATAGCTACTAAAAACTTTTTGGAAAGTATTCACTATCGTTCTCAAGATTTAGGTCGTTTAGTTGGTGTAGAATATGCCGAAGGATTTACTGTTGAAAGGTATTTGGCTGTCAATAGCTTATCAGATTTGAAATAAAAAATCTAAAATAATTTTTGCGAGAAATAACTTTTGCACTATATTTGCACTCGCTTTACAAATGGTGATTGTAGCTCAGTTGGTTAGAGCGTCGGATTGTGGTTCCGAAGGTCGCGGGTTCGAGACCCGTCTTTCACCCAAAAAGTAAAATCCTTTCAAGAAATTGAAAGGATTTTTTTGTTTACTGATATTTTTAAATTTTACATTCCATCATTTTTGTCTACTACCAATTTTTTATCTCTGGTTGCAATTTCCCAAGCAACAGCAAAAGCGTATTTAGTTCTTTTAGTTAAGGCGTCAAATTCAATTTTGTCAACTTCATCGCTAGCTTTATGATAATCAGCATGAACTCCGTTAAAAAAGAAAACCGATGGAATTCCATTTTTTGCAAAATTGTAATGGTCTGAACGATAATAAAAGCGGTTTTTGTCTTTTTTATCGTTGTATTTATAATCTAAGTTAAGACCTATATATTTTTGATTTACCTCTTCACAAATAGTATATAATTCACTCGAAAGATAATCTGAACCAATTACATATACATAGTTGTTGCTGTCTTTATGTAATTCATCTCTTCTTCCAATCATATCAATATTTACATCGGCAACAGTATTCTTTAAAGGAAATAATGGGTTTTCAGAATAATATCTTGAACCATGAAGTCCATGTTCTTCTCCTGTAACATGAAGAATTAATATTGAACGTCTTGGACCATTTCCTTCATTTTTGGCTTTTTGGAATGCTTTTGCAATTTCAATTAGCGCAACAGTTCCTGAACCATCATCGTCTGCACCATTATAAACCTGACCATTTTTAATTCCAACATGATCATAATGAGCTGAAACTACAACAATTTCATCTTTTTTATCGGTTCCTTCAATGTAAGCCCAAATATTTTCTGAATCAGGAAGGTTTTCATTTCTTTTAGCATTTAAAAACGCTGCAGGAACGGTTTGATAATAACTTGTTGCTCCTTTTGGATATGAAATTCCAGCTTTTTGATATTGTTCAATAATATATCTACCTGCTTTTTTTTGACCTTCACTTCCGGTTTCTCTTCCTTCCATTTCGTCAGATGCGATGATGGTTAGATTAGTTTTTAGAGAACTTTCAGAAATTGAGGATGCAAATTTTTCTGTGCTTTTTTGATAGTCTATTTTTTTAGTTGTGCTACAACTAATAAAAAGGAAAACTATAATTGCAATATTGATTGTTTTATTTAACATAATTATTTAGTGAATATTGATGAATGTATAAATTGCCATAAAAAATAGAATTAGAGTAATACAAATTAAATTTATAAAAAACATTGTAACTCCTTTAATTATAGTAATGCTTCTTTTTTCTTCATAAAATCGATGATGTGCTGGAAAAAAATAATAGAGCATGTAAAGTATTGAAACAATCATGAAAATATATTCAAGAACATTGAAAAAAGTATAATCGTTTACAAATTCAAAAAAGTAACTGCAGATTCTTATTATTAATATTCCAAGTAATAGAAAGGAGAAATAATGCAATGTAAAGATACCATGGTCAAAATAAAACCATCTCTTCTTATTTTGGAAAATCCAAAGTATAAAAGCAAATAATGGCATGTAAATGAATAGTGATTTTGGTAAATTGTGAAGAAAAGATTCGGCAAATTTTTCTTTTAAATCCTCAGAATCATGTTTGTCTTTAACCAGTTGCATTTTTCTAGTATACCAATATGCAAAAGAATTTAATTTTTCAGAAGGCTTTCCATTTTTCTGTATAGAGTCCAATTCTTTAACAGATTTATAATGTCTTCCAAGCAAGGTAAATTGACTTTTATCTTTTTCTAAATCTTCTTTTTTTGCCTTAATTATTAAGTTTTGTAATGAGTCAGATGTTGTTTTTGATATAGAACCACTTTTTTCTAAATCAATAATTTTTTGCTGTTCGGTATAAATTGTATCCTTATTTTTATTTGATGATTTTAATTCATTTTTTTTATTAATATTCACATCAGGTGTATCTTCATTGTCAGGAATAACACTCAACAAAAAGAAAGTAACAAAACTTATAAAAATGTAAAGCCTAATAGGAGCAAGGTAACTCATTCGTTTTCCAGAAAGATATTCTTTGGTTAACGAAGCGGGTTTAAAAATTAAATTTTTGATGGTTTTCCAAAATGAATTTTCATAATGGGTTAAATCTTCAAAAAAATGAACAAAGAGTTGATAGAATGTTTTTCGAGTATCAATATTTTCCTGACCGCAATTGGGACAAAATCTTTTTTCAGCAACATGATGGCAGTTTAAGCATGTTTTGTCTTCGCGAATTGGATTATGTGACATATTTTTATTCAAATAAATATTCAATAGGTAAATCTATTAAATTTATTTTATTTTTGAGATATAAAAAATTCAACTATGCAATCTTCTGCAAAAACAATCGAGCAATATTTATTAGAATTACCTGAGGAACGAAAATCAGTTATGAATAAATTGAGAAATACAATTTTAGAAAATCTTCCAAATGGCTTCAAAGAAGGAATTGCTTATGGAATGATTGGATATGTTGTGCCACATTCTATTTATCCATCAGGTTATCATTGTGATCCAAAAATACCTTTGCCTTTTATGAGTATCGCTTCGCAAAAGAATTTTGTGGCTTTGTATCATATGGGAATTTATAGCAAAAAAGAATTGTTAGATTGGTTTGTTTCTGAATATCCAAAGCATTGTAAAACAAAATTAGACATGGGGAAAAGTTGTATTCGCTTCAAAAAAATGGATGACATTCCTTTTGAGTTGATAGCACAATTAACCCAAAAAGTTATAGTTGAAGATTGGATTTCGATGTATGAAAGTGCTTTAAAAAGATAAATGATAACAATTAATCAAAATTCTGATTCTGATTTTAAAACAATTAGAACAATAGCAAAAGTTGTTTGGCCAGTTACATACGGTAAAATTTTGAGCCAAGAACAGCTGGATTATATGTTTGAAATGATGTATAGCATAGAATCGCTTCAAAAACAATCACAGATAAAAAAGCATAATTTTATTATAGCTTATGAAGATTTAATTCCTTTAGGATTTGCTTCGTATGAGTTTAACTGTGAGAATTCCAATAAAACAAAAGTTCATAAAATATACATTTTACCCAATTTGCAAGGAAAAGGAATAGGTAAAACGATAATTAATTATATTTCTGATGAAGCCTTGAAGCAAAATGATAAAGCAGTTTTTTTGAATGTAAATCGGTATAATTCGGCTAAATATTTTTACGAAAAAATTGGATTTAGTATTGTAAAAGAAGAAGACATTGATATAGGAAATGGTTATTTAATGGAAGATTACGTAATGGAGAAAGCAATTTAAATTATGAGTTTTTTAAAAAAAAATAAATACTAAAGCAAAAACAGATAAATCTACAGGATTTGGTGCCAACGCAACAAGTTATGGCGGAAGATTTTTGAAGAAAACAGGTAATGCTAATGTTAAAAAAATAGGTGTTGGTTTTTTTGATAGCATTAGTTGGGATCACACTATGTTGAATATTCCTCGATGGAAGTTTATGGTTATAGTGGTTAATTTTTATGTCTTAGTAAATCTTCTTTTCGCTTGTGTTTATTACGTTGTTGGTGTTGAACATTTAGTTGGCGTTTCTGCAACTACTAAATTAGACCAATTTGGAATGGCTTTTTTCTTCAGTATCCAAACATTTACAACAGTTGGTTATGGTCATATTAGTCCAAGCGGTTTTATGACTAGTATGATTGCTTCGATAGAAGCTTTATCAGGATTGTTAAGTTTTGCCATTGCTACAGGATTATTCTATGGAAGATTTAGTATGCCAAAAGCTCATGTTCGATTTTCAGAAAATGCTTTGATTGCTCCATATGGAAATGGAACCGCTTTGATGTTTAGAATGACGCCTTATAAAAATACAAATTTGACCGATGCTGAAGCAAAAGTAACATTAGGAATGGTTTTGGAGGAAAACGGAAAGTTTGTCAACAAATTTTATACTCTTGACTTAGAATTAGATAAAATAAATGCTTTGACATTAAGTTGGACATTAGTTCATCCAATTACAGAAAATAGTCCGCTTTATAAACTGACTGCTGAAAATTTCAAAAATGACGAAGGCGAAATTTTAGTTTTTTTCAAAACATTTGACGATATGTTCAGTTCAAATGTTGTAAAAAGAACTTCTTATACTTTTAAGGAAGTTGTATATGGTGCTAAATTTAAACCTATGTTTTCAAAAAGCACAGACGACAATAAAACCATTTTGCATATTGACAAATTAAATGATTTTGAAAAAGTAGACCTTGCCTAATTTATTTTAAAACAACATCTAAATTAACAGCTACTTTTTTTGAAACTTTTGAGCTAACTATACTCGGAATTTCAATATCAAAATCATCTGAATTCAAGTTAAAATTTGATTGTAGTTGAACACCATTATCTTTTTTAGAAATTTTAGCTTTTATATTTATTTCTTTTGATTTTCCATGCATTTCAATGGCGCCTTTGATGTTATATTCTTTTGCAGTTGACGTTATTTTTGAATAATCAAATCCTTCGATTTTTCCTTTAAAAGTAGCTTTCGGAAATTTATCACTTTCAACATAGTTTTCGTTGAAATGTTCTTCCATCAAAGCAACTTTAAATCTAAATCCTTTCATTAGTGCTAAGCTAGCAATTTCTCCGTTGCTTGTATTCAAAACAAACGTTACAGCATCGTTTTTAGCTTTAACTTCTTCAAATGCAGGAACAGATGCTTCAAAAGTAACAGAACCATTTTTGGCAATTAATTTTGTTTGTCCAAAAGAAATTATGCAGCTATTTAAAAATAATAATAAGAGATATTTTTTCATAATTTATAATTTATTCTGGGAAACCATTTTGTGCCCAAGTAAAAATATTATCAATTGTTTCTTGTGGTAGTCTTGTGCCTCCATTTGGCATCATTCCTGATGAACCTTGAGGTCTTGATATTCTGTCTAACAAACCTCTTGTTTGAATTGCATTTTTAACATCTGCATAAGTTGTTAAAGACATCGGAGCACCATTTATAGGTGTTGTTGCGTGACAAACAATACAATTATTGTCTATAACTGATTTAACAAATAAAGTATATGTTATATCGTTATTATCAATTTCTTGTAATAAATCGCTTGTTGAATCGCTTGTACATGATGAAAACAATACAATGCTCAATATAAAAACATAAATTTTATTCTTTTTCATTTTTGATTAATTTTAGTATTAAATAGCATTTTTATGTAAATTTACATAAAAAAAAAGCTAACTATGAAGAAAAAAATCTACTTTTTAATAATTCTATTGCTAATAATAGGATTTTTTGTTTACAAATTTATTTATAAAGAACATCGTGATATTTCAACCGAAAACGCATCAATTGTTGAAACTACTTCTCAAATTTATTCTGCATTTTCATCAAACGAAAGTGAAGCAAATTCAAAATACTTGGATAAAACTATTGAAGTAAAAGGTTTGGTAACTTCAGTTGATAAATCAACAAAAAGTGTGGTGATTGATTCAAAATTAAATGCCATTTTTCAAAACGAACTTTCCGAAGATATAATCGTCAATGATTCAATAATTGTAAAAGGAAGATTAGTAGGTTTTGATAGTCTACTTGACGAATTACAAATGGATCAATGTACCAAAAAATAAAATTGATAATCAAATATAACTATGAAAAAAATTATTTTATTACTACTGTTTCCTTTATCTATTTGGGCACAAGACGATTTGCTCAATGAAATTGATGTAGCCGATTCTACAAAAATTAAAGTTGATGCTGCCTTCAAAGGTCTGAAAATTGTAAATATTGAATCAACCAAGCTTGCTTCAAAAGGAGATTTATATTTTATTGTTGCACACAGATTTGGTTCTATTAAAGATGGTTTTGAAGGATTTTATGGTTTAGATAATGCTATAACTCAATTAAAATTCGTTTATGGATTAACAGATTGGTTAACTGTTAGCGGAGCAAGAAGTGAAGTTGCATATGATTTTTCAGGAAAGTTTCTGATTAAAAATCAAGAAGTTAATGGCTTTCCTATTACTATAGCTGCATTTACAAGTTTAGGGATTGATAATACTCTCAAAGAAAATAATTATCCAAAATTGAAATTTGAAAACAGATTAATTTACGTTTCTCAGTTGTTGTTGTCTAAAAAAGTAAATACCAATTTGTCATTAGAATTGGCACCAACTTATTTTCATGAAAATACTGTTTTTGTTGATGATCAGGAAAATAGTCAATTTGCTTTGGGAATGGGTGGAAGATATAAATTTGCAAAACGTTGGTCGCTTAATGTAGATTATGCAGCGCATTTAAATCGCTCTTCAAGTTCTCCTTTTAATAATCCTTTATCTGTTGGATTTGATTTAGAAACTGGAGGACATGTTTTCCAAATGCATTTCACAAATTCTCAGGCAATGCATGAAGCAGGATTTTTAGGAAATTCAACTGGCGATTGGTCAAAAGGAGATATTTTCTTTGGATTTAATTTACTAAGAGTATTTTAAAAATATTTGTTTACACAAAAAAAGCCTTGAAATTTTCAAGGCTTTTTTTATTGGTCAGGTTAATTAGTTTGTTACTCTTTAATAATTTTTTGAGTAAATCTTTTTGAATTTGAATCTATCAATAAAAGTATATAAGTTCCTGTTGATAATTTCTCTACGTTTATAGATTGTTCGTTAGCTATATTTTTCTCTAACACCATTCTACCATTTAAATCATATATTTCAACTTTAGCTAATGAAGCTGATGCTGAATTATTTTGTTGAATGTTAATGGTGTTTTTTGCAGGATTTGGATATACAGCAAAGTTAGAATTTGAAATACTAGTTACTGCTAATGTAGAACCTTCTACAGTGTTTAATGTACTATTAATTGGAACATTGTAATAATTGTCAACAATTCCTGAAGGCCATTTTACAACAACATGATCAATTGCAGTAGCAGTTCCAAGTCCGAAATGACCGTTTAACGAACTCATATATTTAAAGCCTTCACCGCTACGAATATCTCTAATTTGTTTTCCCCAAGCTCCATAAATTTCAATTCTTGCGCCAATACCATTGCTGTTACTTTGTATGCCATTTAAAGTTACTTTAAACCAATTATTAGCATTAGGAACCGCATAACGGATTGTAGAACCATTTTGAATATCTAAAAACCCATCATTATTTAAATCACCAATAGCTCCAACACCAATAGCTGTGTAACTAGTAGGCATAAAAGTTCCGTTACCTTGATTAAACATAATTTTATTTCCACCACCAAGAACATCAACAAAACCGTCGTTATCAAAATCATAAGCAACATTGTCAATATTTGTTGATGAATTAGTATCCCATCCCGAACCTAAAGTTATTTCGGTAAAAGGACTAAGAGTATTTGTTGTTTCAAAGTTGTTTCTGAAATAGTGATGTGCACCTGAACTTGCAGTAATGATAATATCCATATCTCCATCATTATCAAAATCTGCAATAGCAGATGACCAAGTTTGAATCGGAGTTATACTTACTCCAGTCATTGCTGAAACATTTGTATAAGTATTGCCTCCATCATATCTGAACATTTGACAAGGTGGACCAGAACATTTTGAAATGAAAACATCTGTATCGCCATCATTATCAAAATCGGTGAATAGTGTTGAATAATTTCCACCACCAGCATCAAGATTCATTGCACCTGCAGTTGTGTTTGATTGATAGTAAGTCATGCCGCCAGCACCATCATTTAAATAGTAAACGTTTGGAGCAATATCATGACAAGAAAAAACATCTAAATTCCCATCGTTGTTTAAGTCTGCAAAATTAGTTCTTTGACAAAAGATATAATCTCCAGGAGTTGTGTTTGTATATGCAGTTCCTGTACTATTTGATCTCCATAACGATAAACCACTTCCACTTCCTAAAACTAAATCATTAAAACCATCTTTATTGTAATCTCCAGCTGCCATACTCCAAGATGGCATATAGCTAGTTCCTGCTACTGGAAAATCTACAATCGAGAAAGTTCCAGGAGTTTCATTTTGATAATGTACTTTTATATTGTTGCCACTAACACCAACTAAATCATCTTTATGGTCACCATTCATATCAACTATACATAGATTGTATTGGCTAGTTAAAGTTGTCATGGTTTGAGAATTATAGGTAATTCTCGGTGGAGGAATTACAGCTTCAATTATTTGGAAATTAAAACCTTGAGCGCTCCATTTATTGTCCCAAGCAATATAATAGCTAGTACCTGCGTTTGCAATAAAAGTTTTTGTAGAAAGATTTGAGTAGTTGTTGCCTGAATTACATTGTATTACTCCAGAATTATCATCACTTGCAATGCAAGTAAGCGCGTTACAAGCTCCAGTATAAACACTAAAATTAGTGTCTTTGCAAATATTTTCAGGTAAATCAGAAGTTACGGTTACTTGATAATTTTGAGTTGGGGTATATCTGTACCATTTAGCCATTGATGCTGTAGAACAAGCTGTACTAATATTAGCAACATCAATTGCACTTACAGTTGTAACTCCAGCAGTTATGACTGTTGCAGAATTACATGGATTAGGAACAATAGCAGCTTCTGTTAATTGAAAATCAAAACCCGCTGTTTGATTCCATTGATTGTTCCAATTTATGTAGTAAGTAGTTCCAGCAGTAACTTCAAATGTCTTAGTAGATAAATATGAATTAGTATTTGCACCAGAATTACATTGAATAACACCACCATCATCATCACCAGTATAACAAACTAAAGCGCCACAATTACCAGTATAGACCTCAAAATTAGTGTCTTTACAGATGTTTTGAGGTAAATCAGAAGTTAAAGTTACATTCCAATTTTGTGTTGGTGTGTAAACATACCATTCAGCTAACGTTGGAGTTGTTGAACAACTTGTTTGGATATTAGTTCCATCAATAACACTTATTGTATATAATCCAGCTGTTATTGGTACAGCTGTTGCACAAGTGTTTTGTGAATAGTTGTTTTGCCAAGTAAATAGCATAACAATCAAACTGATTTGAAAAATCAGCCAATGTTGATTTTTTTTGATTCTTACTTTTTTTGATTCCATGTTTTTTGGGTTAATAGATTTTTAATTGCATTCGTGTAATGAGTTAATCCAGTTTTTAATAAGTAGAACACCTTCTGTATGTATTAATGTTCTACCATGTAAAGGCATTCTATAGCTTTCGTTCGTTGTATTAATTCTGTAAAACAACATTGATTTGTCAATTTCTTGTGGTGTAACTACTTTGTCTAATTCACTTGGAAAATCTTGCATATCGCTTGTATTAACACAAACTCCCATATTTGTTAAACCATTTGTGGTGTCGCCAGTTTCATAAAAAGCAAAACGCATCGGTCTATAGTCACAATGTCTATCGTTTTGATGACAGTGAGAGCAATTTATGTCAACATATGATCTAGCTCTGAGTTCTAGGGATTTTGAAGTGTCTTCGTAATTTATAGTTGTATTTTCTTCACTTGGTAAACCAAAATCACTTTCAAGATAACCTTGCGCTACCCATTTCAAAAGTTGATTTTTTGATTCAGTGCCATAGTCATAATTAAAATTTAAATTCTGAGGTTTAATTCCAATAGGAGTATAAACGGTTACAGATTCTCCGTTAACTGTCGCTCTTGTTTTGTGACAGGTGATACATTGAACTTCATTTGGGATGCGGTATTCAACAGTTCTAATAACATTATTTTCATCTTTCCATTCGATATGAGTGTTACTTCCATTTAAATCGAAAAATGCTTCAGTTTGTTCTGCATTCCAAACATAATTTGCAAAAATCCATCCAGAAGATTTTCTAATCATTAATCTGGTTTCAACGATTCTAATTTCATTGTTTGGTTGAACATTTTCATAAAAGAAATTTTTGATTAAAACTGCTCCAACTGGAAGTTCCAATGCGTTAATGTCTCCATTAAAATTTGCTTTACTTCCAATAGGCATCCAAACAAATCTTTTCTTATGAGCATAATCACTAAATAACGAGCTTGCTGGTTGATAGGGTAAAACATTCAAACTAGGATTTAGATTTTTTAAATCGCCTTCGAAAAATTTATAGTCGGATAATTTTGGGTATGGCACTTGTGATAAATCAACAGTTACAGGAGAAACTGGGATGTATTCAGATTCATCATTGTTTTGGGAACATGAGAAAATGATAATTATTAAAGCCAATAAAAAGAAATAGTAGTTTTTCTTCATTCAAAAAAATAAAACCAAATATAATAAATTATTTAGATTAACTGGTTAAAAATTATTGCTTTAACGATAAAAAATAATATTAAAAAAGCTCTGTAAGTTTTTTACAGAGCTTTAAATATTTTGATTCTAATAGCTATTCTTTAATAAACTTGCTTGAATAAGTTTTACCATTTTCGTCAAGTAATAAAGCAATATAAGTTCCAGTTGTTAAAGGTTGAACATCTACAGAAGCATTGTCTACTTTAGATTTTAATACGATTCTACCATTCAAATCAAATACAGTAATTGATTTAAAAGTCATACCATTGTTAGAATTTATGTTTAAAATTCTTTTGGCTGGATTAGGATATAAATTAAATGCTGTGTTATTAAAATCATTTATTGACAATGTTGAACCTTCAACTACTAATAAAGATTGATTACTAGCAGGATTTTGGATAGTATCAACTGTTCCAGATGGCCATTTAATGACTAACTGTGTAATTTGAGTTTCTTGACCAATTCCAAAATGAGCTGTTAAAGTACTCATGTTTTGAAAACCTGTTCCACTTTGAACATCTCTTATTTGTATTCCCCAAGCGCCATGAATTTCAATTCTAGCACCAATTCCGTTTCTGTTACTTAAAATTCCTCTTAAGTTTACATTGAACCAATTGTTAGAATTGCCATTATTAAACAGAATATTATTTCCATTTTGAATGTCTAAAAAGCCATCATTATTTAGGTCGCCTATTGGTCTATCTACTGTCGATAAAGGATATGTATTTGGATTTGGTGTGAAATGAAAGTTTCCATCACCAAACATAATTGTGCTTCCAGCACCTAATACATCTAAAAATCCGTCATTATTAAAATCCTGAGCTACATATTCTCTACCTGTAGAATTAAAAGTATCAAATCCAGAGCCAGCAGTAACACTAGTAAAAGTGCCATCACCATTATTTCTTTTTACATTTGAATGTCCATCTGAAAGAGAATTTACACCAACAATAACATCCATCCAACCATCATTATTAAAGTCACCAACGGCTCCAGACCAGGTTTGTTCAGGGTTTGCCATGTTGGCCTCAACTGCAATGTTGGTAAAAGTTCCATTACCATTATTTCTATACAGTTGGTCAATATTACCTCCAACTCCAGAACCACCTTGGCCACATTTTGCAATGTAGGCATCAACATCACCATCATTATCAAAATCAAACCAATTGGTAGCATAATTTCCACCAGAAGCAAAATCACCAATTCCACCTTGAATATGATTTAGGTTTGTTCCATCATTAATGTAGTATCTGTTTGGAGCATTATCATCGCATGCAAATCCATCTAATAAACCATCGTTATTTATATCAACGAAATTTGTTCTTTGTACTAAATACGATTGTGTTTTTCTGTCAGTTGTGTAAGCTGTACCATCATTGTCTGCTTTTAAGAAAGTAACCCCACTTCCTGAACCATAAATCAAATCATTAAAACCATTATTGTCATAATCACCTGCAGCAATACTCCAAGAAGGCGTAATAACTGTATTGGTTAAAGGAAAAGTTACTGTAGAAAATGTTCCATTTGATTGTTGGTATGTAATAGCAAGTTGAGTAGTGCTGATTGCGGATACGATATCGTCTAGGTAATCACCATTCATATCAACTATACAATTATTGAAATTGCCTGCAATTCCTGAAACTGGAGTTGAAGTGAATGACAAAATATCTTGTGCTGGAGGAGCAGCTTCTATAACTGAAAAGTCAAAAGTAGCTGAGCTGTATCGATTGTCAAATGCAAAAATATAAGTAGTACCATTTGTCGCTGCAAAAGTTACTTGTGAACCATAACTGCCATTGTAGTCATCATTTGATCCAATACAAACCAGAGCAGCACAAGTTCCAGAATAAACAATTAATCGAGTGTCTTTATTGTTGTTTTGAGATAAAACTGTAGTTATTGTTACATTTATATCTTGAGTTGCAGTGAATTTGTACCATTTACCTTTTGATCCGGTACCATTATTTAATCCACATAATTGAGTTGGAGCAACACCATTTTCATTTGTAAATGCTGGTGCGGTTGTAGTTGAATTTAATGCTACTGACACTGCATTTGCACAATCTAATTGAGCAAAAACAACTGAAGAGCAGAAAAACAAAACTAAAAAAGATAGAGTTTTTTTCATTGATTGGTTTAATTATAGTTAGTTACAAGATTGGTTTAATGAATTAATCCATTGTTCTAAAAGTTCAACACCTTCATCGTGAACAATAGTTCTACCCAATAAAGGCATTCTTTCACTTTCTTCATTGGAACTCATCCTGAAATGCATTATCGATTTTGAAACATTTCCTGGAGTAATTATTTTTTGTAAAGTTGGGCTAATTTCTTCATCAGCAGTTAAACAAATTCCAATATTTGAATCTTCAATATTTTGTCTGAAACCAAGACGAATTTGTCTATAATCACATCTGCCTTGATCTTGATGGCAATGACCACAATTTACATCTAAATAGGAACGAACTCTCAGACTCAAAGATTTAGTTGTATCATGATAATCTACAGTTGATGCAATATTTGAAGGATAACTATCTAGGTAACCTTGTGAAACCAATTTTTGTAATTGATTCATACTACCAGCTGAGTAATTGAAATTATGATTTAAATTTTGTGGTTTTACAGCAATTGGAGTTGGAACTTCATTAATTTTATGACATGAAAGACATTCTGTATCTGATGGAATTCTGTAGTTTGTAGTTACTACTTCATTATTTGGTTTAGTGAATGTAATTGTTTTAAAACTTCCATTCAGAAATTCGTTTGCGGGAAGTAAGTCAGCATCAGTTTGTGCATCATTCCATAAATATTCATAAAATTTCCAACCATCACTTTTTCTAATCATTAATCTAGTTTCGATAAGTTTGGTTTGATTTCCTGGTTGAATTGTAGTATAATAAAAAGTCTTGATAAGAACTGTTCCTACTGGGAAATTTAAAATTTTGTCATCATCTACATAAGTAGCATTTACGCCATTTGGCATCCAAATAAATCTTTTTTTCTGAGCATAATCTGTAAACAAAGAACTTGCAGGTTCATAAGCAACTACATTCAAAGATGGGATTTGGTTTGTAATGTTTCCAACGAAAAAATTATAGTCAGAAAGTTTAGCATAAGGAACATTTAAAATATCAAAGGTTACAATTGGTGTTGCGTTAATTGTAACTATCGCTTCGTTTGATGCATTTCCTTGAGAATTTTTAACGGTATAAGATATTTGTGTTGGATTTCCAACGTAGTTCGCAACAGGTGTAAAAGTGATGCTTCCGGTTGTACTATTTACAGTCCAAATACCTTCATTAACAACATCTAATTTATCTAAAGTTCCATTTGAATCCGTGTCAGTTCCGCCAACTATTGATACAGTTGTCGCAACGGGAACACCACCAGTTGTATCGTTTAATAAAACATCTATTGTAACGGCATTTGTTAAAGTGCTTGAAACTGTGTCGTCAGCTGCAATAGGGCTAATTTCGGTGTATTCATTATCGTCGGAACATGCATAAAATCCAACGATTACTAAGGATAACGTTAAAAATAAAAAGTAGATTTTTTTCATTGTATTTTTTAAAAGAAATCCAAATATAGAAAAAAAAACTAAAAATCAAACGCTAGTTGAATATCTGATAATCTTTTACTTAAAAGATTAAAAAATGTTGAATTAAATTAAGTTTTCTACTATAACATTATACTGTGATAATTCATTTTTTAAATCCTCAGAATTATAATTAATGTCAACTTTATAATTGTTAATTTCTTTTTGCTTCTTCTTTCTATTCAAAGCATTTAAAAAACGGCGGTATTCTTGTTTTGTTTTAATTCTTAAACCCGGAATTTGAGTTGGTTTTCCTAATTCATCTTTCGCAACCATCGTAAAGTAACTTGAATTGCAATGTTTGATTTCACCACTTTGAATGTTTTCTGCTTCAACTCGAATTCCAACAATCATGGAAGTTTTTCCAACAAAATTGACACACGCTTTTAAAGTGACTAACTCTCCAACATCTATTGGGTTTAAAAAATCAACTGTATCTACTGAAGCTGTTACACAATAATGTCCAGAAAATTTTGAAGCACTTGCAAAGGCAATTTGGTCTAATAGCGATAAAATAAAACCACCATGAATTTTTCCGCTAAAATTGGAGTGTGAAGGCAACATCAACAACGACATTGTTACTTGTGATTCAGCTACAGTTTTAAAGTTCTTGTTCATCTTTTTCGGCTCTAATTAAAATATTTTCAGGCAATGCTTTCTTGGCTTTTGCACCCATTTTTTTCAACTTCTCAACACTAGTTATTAAGTTTCCTTTGCCGTCAACAAGTTTGTTCATTGCTCCTTGATATTCTACTTTTGCTTCGTCCATTTTTTTTCCAATTTTTACTAAATCAGAAACAAAACCTTCAAATTTATCATATAAAGCACCAGCTTGTCGGGCAATTTCTAATGCGTTTTCCTGTTGCTTTTGATTTGTCCACATACTGTCAATGGTTCGCAAAGTTGCCAAAAGAGTAGAAGGTGTTACGATTACTATATTTTTTTCAAAGGCTTTGTTGTATAACGAATTATCGTCATTCAAGGCAATTGCAAAAGCCGACTCAATTGGGATAAAAAGTAAAACAAAATCAGGGCTTTCCATTTGATATAAATCGTGGTAATTTTTGTTGCCCAATTGCTCAACATGGCGTTTTATAGAATTGATATGTTCTTTTAAATGATTCGATTTTTCGGCATCATCGGTTTCATTTACATATTTTTCATAAGCAGTAAGCGAAACTTTAGAATCAACAATCATTTTCTTTCCATCTGGAAGATTGATTACAACATCGGGTTGAACTCTGCCTTCATCAGTAGTAAAACTTTGTTGGACTTCATACTCACGACCTTTTTCTAAACCTGATTTTTCTAAAACACGCTCCAAAATCAATTCACCCCAATTTCCTTGCATTTTGCTGTCGCCTTTCAACGCTTTAGTTAAGTTTAAAGTTTCCTTGCTCATTTGCTCGTTCATTTCTTTCAAACCAAGAATTTGTTGACGTAAAGCAGCATGATAATCAATACTTTCTTTGTGTGTATCTTCGACTTTCTTTTCAAAGAGTTGAATTTTATCTTGTAATGGAGTTAAAATATTTTTAAGGTTTTCTTTGTTTTGTTCGGTGAACTTAACCGTTTTTTCTTCTAATATTTTATTGGCCAAATTTTCAAATTCTTTGGTAAATTTCTCCTGAAGTTTTTCAACTTCTTCTTTTTGTTCTTTGTTACGTTCCCAAAGATTTTCAAAATCAGTTTCTTTTTTCGAAAGCTGAATTATTAAAGCTTCTTTTTCATTACGAATGGTTTCTCGTTCTTGAACTATTTGTTGCGTTTGATTTTTTAACTGTTCGATTTGAGCTAGTAACCCATTTATTTTTTCTTCTAATGAAGATTTTTCAGATTTTGAATTAGCTGCAAAAAGATTTTTTCCAATAAAAATTCCAATGATTAAGGCGATTACAAATGCAGCTAATAGAACTAAATTTTCACTCATTTTTGTGATATTTTTTAAAGGTTTAAATATACATAGAAACAATAACAATTAAAGAATCATTTTTCAAATTCAGAAAACTTTTTGGCATCGTTTTTGAAATCGTCATTTTAATCAAAGAAAAAATTATATTTACCACGTTTTTTAACTTATTTTTTATGAAAAGAAAAATTACTTTACTAGTTGTGTTGATGGTTTCAACAATTAACTTTGCTCAAATTGGTCCTTATGGACATTTGAATGTTTTCTCTGAAGATGGAGATAAATTTACATTAATTCTTAACGGAGAAGTCATTAACGATACTCCACAATCAAATCTTAGAGTTGAAGAATTAAATCAACCGTATTACAATGCAAAAGTGAAATTTGCAGATAATACATTGATGGATATTTCAAAAAACAATTTGATGATTACTGATGCTGATGGAATTTTTATGGATGTGACGTATAAAATCAGAAGAGACAAAAACAATAAGACTAAATTAAAGATGAATTATTTTTCGTCAATTCCTGTCGTTCCTGATTTTATTCCTGCTTCAAATGTTCATGTTGTTCATTATGGGCAACCACAACCTGCACCAGTAATAGTTCAGCAAGTTGGAGGTGTTTCTCAAACTACAACTACTACAACTACACAAACAGGAGGAACAAATATTGGTGTTGGCGTTAATGTTGGCGGAATTAATATGGGAGTTTCGATTAATGATAATATGGGAAATGGTAGCGTAACTCAAACTACAACTACAACTTCATCAAGTTCTCATTCAGGAAATCATGGAAATCACGGAAATCATGTTGAACCAGTTAGAGGTTGTGGCGGCAATTCATGCATGACACCAGGAAACTTTAATGCTGCTTTAGCAACTATCAAAAAACAAAGTTTTGAGGATTCTAAGTTAAAAACGGCTAAACAAGTTATTGCTGTAAATTGTTTAAATGTTGATCAAATTATACAAATTGCAAATCTTTTTAGCTTTGAAGACAATAAATTAGATTTTGCAAAATTTGCTTATGATTATTGTATTGAACCAAGAAACTATTTTAAGTTAAACGGAATTTTCAAATTCAGTTCAAATGCAGATGAATTATCTGATTACGTTCAAAGTCGTCAATAATTTTCAATAAAAATTTATACGAAAGACTGTTCATTCCTGAATGGTCTTTTTTATTTTAGCCAAATGAAGAAACACAGCCATTTTCTAATTCATAAACCACATGGTTATCTGAGTCAATTTATCTACGAAAAGAAGAGACCCAAAAAATTGCTCGGAGAATTATTTGATTTTCCCGAAGGAACAATGGCAATTGGTAGATTAGACGAAGATTCAGAAGGTTTACTTTTGTTGACTACGGATGGAATGATGAGTGAAATAGTCAGAAGTAAATCCGTTGCAAAAGAATACTACGCACAAGTTGATGGAATTATAACTGATGAGGCAATTCAACAATTAAAAAATGGTGTAGAAATTGGATTCAAAGGCATTAGATATACAACCAAAAAATGCGAAGCAAAAATTACTCATAAACTACCTGAATGCATTGGTGAAGGAAGAAGAATTAGGGATGAACGTCACGGACCAACTTCTTGGGTTTCGATAACTTTGACCGAAGGCAAGTTCCGTCAAGTGAGAAAAATGACTGCCGCAGTTGGATTTCCAACCTTGCGATTAGTGAGAATTCGAGTAGGAAACATACATTTGCAAAATCTAAAAGCAGGAGAAGTTCTTGAAGTAGATACTTTTTTTGAATAACCAAATAACCAAATTGACAAATGTTAAACATTGTTTTAGTAGAACCCGAAATACCAAATAATACAGGAAATATTGGTCGTTTGTGTGTTGGAACAGAAAGCCGATTGCATTTAATAAAACCATATGGTTTTGAAATTACAGATTCTAATTTAAAACGTTCTGGTTTGGATTATTGGGTACATTTGGAATGGAAAGAATACGATAATGTTGATGACTGGATTGCTCAAATTCAAGACAAATCGAGGGTTTTTTTGATGAGTTCAAGAGTTGATAAATCCATTTATGAAGCGGATTTTCAAGATGGCGACTGGTTGGTTTTTGGTAAAGAAAGCGTTGGTTTATCAGAAGAAGTTATGGATCAATTTGAAAATCATTTAAAAATTCCGATGTCCAATTTAATTCGAAGTTACAATATCGCTAATTCGGTAGCTTTCGTGGTTGGAGAAGCGAAAAGACAGATTAATTTGAAATAACAAACTTCCCTTTCGTTCCATCAAAAGATATTTTTTCATCTTCAAACAAACGATTAAAAGCACCTTCTGAAATTAAATTACAAGGTTGATCTTGATATACTTTTTCTTCGGTCATGACAATCATTTCATCACTTAGTTGTATTGCCAAATCAATGTCATGAGTTGAAAACAAGATGCATTTATTGGTTTCTTGTGATAGTTTTTTTAAGAGTTTAAAGACAGAAACTTTGTGTAATAAATCTAAATGCGTTGTGGGTTCATCCAAAATAATAATAGAAGTATCTTGAGCCAAAGCACGAGCTATCATTACTTTTTGCAATTGTCCATCACTGATTTGATAGTGTTTCTTTTGAGCCAAATCTATGGTTTGAGTCAATTGCATGACATCGTTTACAATCTTCAAATCATCTTCAGAAAGTTTTCCTAACCAATTGGTATAAGGTTGTCTGCCAAGTGCAATCAATTCGAAAACAGTCAAATTACTCGGCGGTAATTTTTCGGTTAATACCAAACTGAGGTTTTTGGCCAATTCTAAATCATCTAGTTCTCGAATGTTTTTTTCTTCCAAAAAAACATCACCCGAAAGCGGTTTTTGAATACCTGTTAAAGTTCTTAATAAGGTAGATTTTCCAATTCCATTCGCGCCAACAAGTGTTATTAGTTTTCCTTTGGCTAGTGATAAATTTAGATTTTCAGCAATTACTTTAGTACCTTTTTTGGTTGAATAACCAATAGATAAATTAACTGTTGATATGATACTTTTATTGCTCAATTTTAAATTAAATTCTTTTTTTTGATGATTAACCAAATCACAATTGGCGCTCCAACTAACGATGTTATAGCATTGATTGGCAGCGTAAAATCCATTCCTGGCAATTGCGAAATACTATCACAAAGTAACATAATTATTGCACCGATTAACAAAGTTCCTGCAAATAAAATTCGATGATTACTGGTTTGAAAAAGCAATTTTGCCAAATGTGGAACTGCTAAACCAATAAAAGCAATAGGTCCAACAAAAGCAGTGATACTTCCAGTTAACAAACTCGTACTTATAATAATAGTATTTTTGAATCGTTTAAAATTCAATCCCATACTTTTAGCATAGTTTTCACCTAGCAGTAAAGCATCCAATGATTTCAAAGAAGAAATACTTATAATTAACCCGATGCTAATGACTACAGTTAAAAAAGTCAAATTTCCCCAAGTAAGGTTTCCTAAACTTCCCATAGACCAAAAGGTGAATTTTTGCAATTGTGCTGCAGTGCTGAAATAGGTCAGAATACTAACAATGGCCGAAGTAAAACTACTAAACATTAGCCCGACAATAAGTATCGACATAACATCGCGCAAGTATTTGGAAACTATAAAAATGAGAAGCAATACCAAAAAACTTCCAGCACAAGAAGCTAGAATAATTCCGTGAGAAGAAAGTAGAAAATCGGTTAGAAATAGTGGCAAAAAACTACTGCCAAGCACTACAAAAGCAACACCTAAACTTGAACCCGAACTCAAACCTAGAACAAACGGACCAGCCAATGGATTTCTAAAAAATGTTTGCATTAGTAAACCACTAATGGATAATGAAATTCCAACTAAAATAGCCGTGATTGCTTTTGGTAACCGATAATTGATGATGATATAATCCCAAGTTTCTTTGCTGGCTGACGAACCAAAAATACTTTTGAAAATCTCCTTAAAAGGTATAGCAACCTGACCAAACGAAATATTCAACAGTATTGACAGCAGCAATAACAAAGTCAAAATGGAGAACAGAAAAGAGGTTCGGTTTTTAAACATTAAGTAAAGCTATTTCAGTTTTTCAAAGAAAAAAGGTTCATAACCAGGCAATAAATCGGGATGCAGAATTTTCACTAAATCTTTCAAAACCATATCAGGTCGATTCGGTGCTAATTCATAATACAAAACACCACCTGTTTCTCCTTTTTTTCTGGTAAATGAATAGACGTTTCCTTTTTTGAAGGCTTCAAATTGTCCGTAATGCGTATTGGCATCCAGCATTTCCTGTAGTGTAGAAAACTGACCCGAAGTTATCCAAAAATCAGCGTCTTTTGCTTTGAAATAAACGGTTTCAAAAGAAAGTGACAAACTTCCAGTTCCAGTGGTTTCAGACCATAAATAATTTGCATTGGCTTGCTTCAATAAAATACTTCCCCAACTGGTTCCTTTGGGTAAATACCATTTGTCTTGAAACATATCACCAACCAAAATTGTTGGCACAATGCTGTCCAATTTGGCAATATCAATGGTTTTTAAATAATCTTTTTCGATGATAGTATACAACTCGTTGGCTTTATCTTGCTTGTCGTATAATGCACCAAAAAGTTTTATCCATTCTGCTTTTCCTAAAGGTGTTTCTTCGTTCCAATCGCCGTTTAGTAGAACTTTCAAACCACTTTTTTCTAAATTGTCCAATGATTTTGTATCGTTGTCAATACTATAACCAATGATAACATCGGGTTGTAAATCAATCAATACTTCGGTGTTAAGCGATTGATTACTGCCCAATTCTTTTACTTTTCCTTCATTAATTAAGGTTCTCACTTTCTCGGATGAAATGTATTTTAAATTCGGAAAACCAACCAAAGTTTTCTCTACATCGAGCATTTCTAATGATGGTATGTGCGTGGTTGACGTGACTACTATTGATTTTATCGGAACATTGATAACAGGATTGTTTTGCAAACTATCCGGAACAATTCCTTTTTCCTTTTTTAGAATGTATGTGTAACTTTTAGAAGCATTTGGCCAAGGATTACTAACCTTAACCACCGAGTAACCTTCATAATTTTCAATAGAAAAACCTTTTGCGTGTTGCACAGTATTCTTTGCTAACAATACATTTTTTTGTGAAGTTTCTTTTTTACATTGAACAAAGAAACAAACAACTGCAAGCAATAAGATGGTTTTAATTGTGAATTTCATATGAAGAAGTTTTTACAAAAGTAAACTTTTGTTTTTAATAAATTAAGTTACATTTGCACCTGAATTTTGGTTGTTCTTTCGCTTTTGTGAAAAAACATTAAAAGGGAATTTGGTTAAAATCCAAAGCTGTTCCCGCAACTGTAAGCTATCAAGCTTGTTGTCATCTACATTACCATTGTTTGCCAAGGCGAATGAGAAGGTCGACAACAAGACGCAAGCCAGGAAACCTGCCTTTATTCATTGAGTAACAAACTTTCGGGAAAAAAGGTTTGGGTATGGGTAAATTCTATGCTTTTCTCCCATTATTAGTAAACTATTGTTTAATTAAAAAATGAAAAAAACAATTCGCATCAGTGCTTTTTTTGCATTGATAAGTTCGTGTGCTGTTGCACAGGAACAAGATTCGCTTGCGGTAAACGCATTAAACGAAGTAGTCATTTCTGACACTAAATTTTCACAAAGCAGAGAAAAATCAGGAAAAGTAATTGAAGTCATTTCGGCGGCTGATTTAGAAAAGAAATCAGGTCAAAGCTTGGCCACGGTTTTAAGTCAGGTTACTGGTGTTGAAATAAACGGAAACCAATCGGCTAATGGTAAAAACTTAGGCTATTACATTCGCGGTGGAAAAAACCGTCAGGTGTTGATTTTAATTGATGGCGTTCCGGTAACGGATGCTTCGGGAATCAGTTTTGAATACGATTTGCGTTTGCTTCCGGTAGAACAAGTAGAGAAAATTGAAATTATGAAAGGTGCAGCAAGCACGCTTTATGGTACTGGCGCCGCAACTGGTGTTATCAATATCACACTGAAAAAATCTTCTAAAAAAGAAATTGAAGGTAATGTATATATGAACATTGGTTCTAACAACACAGCAGATAATCATCACTACAACGGGCAAGAATTTAACCAAGGAATTTCGGTAAACGGAACCGTAAAAAAAGTAAATTATTTTGCTGGTTTCAATTCTACCGAAACGGATGGTATGTCGCAAATTGGTGGTTTTTCAAATTCCGAGAATTATGAAAACGATCCTTTTTCGAGACAAAACTTCCTGGCAAAGTTGGGCTTCAAAGCGACTGATAAGTTATCATTAGACTTTTTTGGAAACTATGATAAAATCAAAAACGCTTATGATTTGGCTTTCAGCACTTCTTCTGATACTAATTTTACTTTGGATACTGATGTAAATGAAACTACTTCAGAGCAAGTGCGTTTTGGGTTTGTGCCAAAGTATAAATACAGTAAAGGTGAATTCATTTTAGACTCTGGTTTTACCCGAATCAAACGAGATTATGACGAGTTGAATACCTATTCTAACACGGTTGATTATTCGTTGTATGAGTCGAGAAGCATTGTGGTTGATGGGTACAATAAATACAATTTCAACAAGCAATTCTCGGTTATTTTAGGTGCCAATTATCAGTATTTCGATATGTTGAGTCAAACGCCTTTCAGCACGATTGAGGAAGACGCAACCAAGTTCAACATTGTTGACGGATATACTACTGTGGTTTATAATTCTGAATTTGGTTTGAATGTAAATGCGGGTGCTCGATTGAACAATCACAGCGCTTACGGAACTAATTTTGTGTACAATTTTAATCCTTCTTATAACTTTAAAACCGCTTTTCCTTTAAAAGTTTTAGCGTCGTATAGCACAGCATATGTTACGCCAAGTTTGTACCAATTGTATTCAGAATATGGCAACGCCGATTTGACGCCAGAGAAAAACGCTACTATCGAAGCTGGTTTTGAAACCCAATTGTTCAGCAAAAAAGTAACGCTAAACGCCGTAGCTTTTTACCGCGACCAGAACAATGCGATTGATTTTTATTTCAATCCAACCACTTTTGATGCCTACTATATTAATATTGATGGAAAAACCAAAGCCAAAGGTGTAGAAACCTCGTTGCGCTATGTGGTTACTTCCAAGTTGCATTTGAATGCAAACTATACGTTCACGCAGGTTGATGAAGCTTTGGATAGATTGATTCCGAAGCATAAAGCCAATGCAAGTTTGGATTTTCAACCTACCAGCCGAACGCTTTTCAATCTAAGTTATCAGTATTTTGATGCGCGCAAAGATGCTTATTATAACAATGATTCTTTTTCTGTTTTACCAGTTGAGCTAGATTCGTACCAGTTGGTGAATGCTTTGGTAAAATATGAATTGATAAAGAATAGAATGACTGTTTTTGGTGCGGCTACTAATATTTTCAACGAAGAATTTGTAGAAAATATTGGCTATTCCACCAGAGGAAGAAATTTCAAAATCGGGTTAAACATCGTTTTGTAACTATAATAGTTTGTAAACAAAACCGACAAACCTGACAGGTTTCAAAAACCTGTCAGGTTTAATTTGTCAACCAAAAAAAAATTAAAAGTTGGGTTAAACATCGTTTTGTAATTGTGGAGAAAAGGCTAACAGAGATGTTAGCCTTTTTTAATAATAATGTTTAGCTTTGAATAAAAACTGAAGCAAATGTCGACCAAAAATAAAATCTATTTAAGTCTAAGTGTTCTAACGCTGTTTTTTACACTTTTTGTTATACTTGCCAGCAGCGCACCAAATGGTATACTGACAACTTCTTTGCCTTTTCAGTGGATAATTATATTCGTGATGGTTTTCTTGTTACTGATTTTTAATGTGGCAGAAATTATCATAAACAAAGACGACTGGAATAAATTCTATTGGCTAGGAGTGGTGCTGAATGTAGCAACAATACTGTTTGTTATCCGATATTTTAAAATAGAATTGTACTAAAAACTAGTTTTTCCTAACAAAATACATCACGCCAAACTCCAGTTTGAGTTCTAGTTTCGTATCATCAAGCACGGAAATTTCAGCTTGTTCGTCGTTGCCTTCGTCTTGAATGTCTCGGCTTTGGGTTAGGGTTTTCCCGTCGGCAGAAATTTGATACTTGCCTTTCACCACTTCCGATTCGTTTCCGCCCAATCGCGTAGTAAACGTGCCGTCTTTTTCAAAACACACATAAGAGTTCATGGCTTCTTCCGATAATTCGGGTGCATCGTTAGCAGGATTTGAGAATTCCATTTTCTTCAAAACCCAACAGCCCAATATTTTTTCGGCGTTCGATTTTTGGGCAAAGGTAGTTGCTGTAACTAGTAAAACCAGCAAAGAGCAGAGTAGGTGTTTGGTGTTCATGGGTTGTGATTTTTATTTATGTATGTTTTATTTTTTTAGTTCTTAAATGCTGGAGATTTTTGCAGTAGTTTATTATTTTACTTTTATAAGTTTACCTCTTCCAATTGCTATATCCAACCAATTTCCTTTTCCATTTTTGTCATGCACTGAAAAAACAATGGTATCATTTTTTATATTTTCAGTACGTATTCCATAAATTAAATTTGAATCACTTTCCAAATAAATGGTGTTTTTATGATAGTTAATTTTACCCTCAAAGGGCAAGTAATGGAATGGTCTCCATTTAAAATTATCACCATAAAATGTTACATAACCATCATTATCAAAATAATTTTCAAAAACGACATTATATGCTCCATTAAGTTTATTTTCTTGCTTTAAAGAAGTTAAACAAAAAAACAATGTCATTAAAAAGATATATTTCATTTGAGCATTCTTTTTTAAGTTACTGCCAACCAGCAAACATACTCAAGTTCTCATAAACTTTTCGAACATTTACTCTCGCTAAAATAACAAATATTGTAATACACTACTACGCTATTTCTTTTTTGAGGTTAATAAATTTATAGAGGTTGATATAAATTTAATCTTTCAATTTGGAAACATCATCTAACACTTTGGAAACACCATCTTGCATAATGGAAATAGAGTCTAGTGAGATGGAAACTCTTTCTTACACGATAGAAATACTATCTCTCACGATAGAAATAAAGTCTTGCGCTTTGGAAACGGTATCTTGCAAAGAGGAAACACTATCTTACATAATAGAAATACTAATATGCATCTTGGAAATATAATCTGCTACTTATTTAATGAGTGATATGAAAAAAAGGAACTCTAATGGAGTTCCTTTTTTGGTATGTAGTTTCAAAATTACTTCAAGTCCAAATACATTTCGGTACGCAAAGGATTGATTGATTTGGCATCTTTAAAGTCACGTTGCATATTTTCAGGACTTTGTGGCATTCTTCCGCTGGCAATAATTTGAGTAATGGCTGCGCTAAGCAAAGGCTCGGTTGGGTTGCCTAGTTCGCCAAGGTTCGCCAAGTTTTCTACCAAAGAAAAATTAGGAGTAATTCCTGTTGAGTATTCGCCAAAGTTATCTTTATTAACGATTCTAAACGTTATGGGTTGCATAGCATATTTATGCGTTGGGTTAACATCGGTTTTGGTAAAGTTAGGCGAGTCGTATAGCGTTACTGAACCTACGTTTTTACCTGTGGTAACATCGCCAATTTGAACCACATTGATATAAGGTTTCAAACAATTAATAATCAATTCGCTTGCCGAAGCCGTGCTTTTGGTAGTCAATACATATACTTTGTTGAGGTTTAAACTGTTTAATCCGCCAACGAATTTGTTTTCTAACGCACCAGGATTATTGTTTTCATAATAGGCTTGTACTTTGGCATTCCATTGCTGTTTTGCAAACAATTGGTTGGTAAATTGACCTGTAATCATGCTGGCAAGTTTAGTAGCTGTAGCCACAGAACCACCCGAATTATAACGTAAATCTAGAACCAAATCGGTTACATTTTGCGATTGAAAACTTCCAAAAGCAGTATTCAACTGGTTGTCGTAGGCAGAATAAAATCCGTTGTACATCAAGTAGCCAATGTTGTGTGTTCCTTGAGGAATAACTGAGCTTACTAGAATTGGGTTTTCTGGCAAATCGGTTTTGGTTAACGTTACTGATTGTCCGTTTGGCACAAATGTAGTGCCGTTATAATCGGCTAAATTAACAGTGTAAGTATCGTTTGCTAAAAGCGAATTAAAATTATCTGCAGTAAGTGGAACTCCATCAATGGCATAAAAAATATCTCCGCGTTGAATGTCTTTAGTTGAAGCATCTGAATTTGGAATAATATAGCGCACCCAACCAATAACGGCAGTTTCGGAAGCATCGGCATATCTAAGGGCAAAATCCATTCCGTTGTTTTTGGTATTACCTGTTAAAACACCTTCAAGCACTCTGTAATCGCTAAAAATTACACTGAATCTATCGATAGAGTTGTCAATTCTTAAATGATTAAACACATCAGTAGGCGTTTCAAAAGTTTCTAAAAAAACATTCAATTGTGTTTGTGTAGCAAAGCGGTCATCAGCCAAATCGGGACTATCGGCTTGCCATAAATAGTATAAATTCATTCCTTTCCAAACGAAGTCTTTTACGACTAACGCCGAAGGTACCGGATTGTCATCAGCATCTTCACAGCTTGTTATTGAAACAAACAAGAAGGCAATGAGCAGGTATAAAAGGTTTTTTTTCATAATGCAATTTTATTTTTATAAACGTAAATTTAGTAAGTTTAGTTTAAATTAATATTATTTGTAACAAAATAATAGGTGTCTCGTCTTCATTATAGAACCAAACTTAAACTAATGAATCAAAATGAGTTTATGCAAATCGTTTCTCCTTTTAAGGATAAACTTTTTCGGCTAGCCAAACGATTACTCGTAAGCACCGAAGAAGCCGAAGACGCTACTCAAGAAGTTTTAGTAAAACTTTGGAATAAAAATGAAACTTTGGGTTCGTATAATAGTGTAGAAGCTTTAGCAATGACCATGACAAAAAATTTTTGTTTGGATCAATTAAAGTCAAAAAGAGCAAGTAATTTAAAAATTGTTCACAACAATTATACTGACCGAGAAGCGAGTTTACAACAAAAAGTAGAAGACAGCGATAGTTGGAACTGGGTAGAAAAGATAATGCAAGATTTACCCGAACAACAAAAACTGATAGTGCAAATGCGAGATATTGAAGAAATGGAGTTTGAAGAAATTGGCACTGTTTTGGAGATGAATGAAACAGCCGTTAGAGTTGCTTTATCAAGAGCACGAAAAACGATTAAAGAACGAATGATAAAAACACACCGTTATGGAATTGGATAGAATAGAAATATTATTAGAAAAATACTTTCAAGGAGAAACAAGTATTGCCGAAGAAAAAGAATTGAAAAATTATTTTTCATCATCCGATGTTGCGCAGCATTTGGAACAATACAAACCAATGTTTGGTTATTTCTCTCAAGCAAAACAAGAACAGTTTACTGCTAAAGTAGCCTTAACCCCTAAAAAAAGAAATTATACAACTTGGTTGTCTATAGCAGCTTCTGTAGTGGTGATGCTTGGTGTTAGTTTTTATGTTTACAATGCATCTTTTGGAAATTCTAAAGATGATTTAGGAACCTTTGATGACCCAGAATTGGCATTCAAAGAAACCCAAAAAGCATTGGATTTAATTTCAACAAATGTAAACACAGGTATTGAAAGTATGAGTTATATTAGCGAGTATCAACAATCAAAAGACAAAATTTTTAAATAAAAAGAAATCATGAAAACAAAAAATTATAAATCAATGAAAAAGGCACTATTAACTTTAGCTTTATTATTAGCAACCAACATGTTTTTTGGTCAGCAATCACTTTTTGATAAGTTTGAAGACCAAGACAAGGTAACTGCAGTAATTGTGAATCAAAAAATGTTTCAACTGATGAGTAAAATGAAAGTTGAAGACAAAGAAACACAGCAATATGTAAACTTGATTAAAAAGTTAGATAACTTAAAAGTGTTTGTAACAGATAACAGTGCAAAAGCCGTAGAGATGAAATCAACTGCTGATAAATATTTAAAATCAGCTAATTTAGAAGAGTTAATGCGAGTTAATCAAGGTGGAAAAAGCGTGAAAATTTACGTTCGTTCTGGTAGCAAAGACACTTTGGTAAAAGAATTATTCATGTTTGTGGAAGGTGCACCAAAAGAGCAAACCGTATTACTATCATTAGTAGGTGACTTTGATTTGAATGACATTTCAGTGTTAACCGATAAAATGAATTTACCTGGTGGCGATGATTTGAAAAAAGCATCTAAAGGCAAAAAATAATAAGTTATGAAATTAGCACATTTAATAGGATTTATTATTGCAGCGATGCTTTTAAGCTGCAATTCAGAGCCAAGTTTACAACGCTATTTTGTAGACAATTCAGAAAGCAAAGATTTTATTTCGGTAGATGTTTCATCAAACATTATCAATGTAGATAAAGCAAAACTTAGTGCTGAAGAAAAGAACGCTTTAGAATCATTTGACAAAATGAACATCATCGCTTTCAAAATGGATAGCACCGGAACGAAGCAGAAACAATTTGAAGCAGAAACAGCAAAAATTAAACAAATTCTAAAAGGAGAAGACTATCAAGAGTTAATGAAAGTTGGTTCAGGTAGTAACTCGGCATCCATTAGTTTTGTTGGTGATGAAGATCACATTAATGAGTTTGTGGTTTATGCCAAAGGAAAAGATACAGGTTTTGCTTTAGTGAGAATTCTGGGTGACGATATGAATCCAAACAATATTATGTCAATTTTGGCTATTATGAAAAATGCAAATGTTGATATGGCACAATTAAAACCTTTAGAAGGTTTGGTAAAATAAAATATACTTTAAGGTAAGGTTGATTATAAAAGAAGAAAGTCCTGAATTCTCAGGACTTTTTTTAATTTTTGAAATATTTAAACGGAACAACCAGCATTCCAAAACATTCTCCATCTTCTTTCCCTAGATGTTTATGGTGCATTTTATGAGCTCTTCTGACCGCTTTTGCATATCTGTTATTAGCGTTTCTGAACATTTTAAATCGTTGATGAATAAAAATATCATGAACTATAAAATAAGCAATACCATAAGCAAAAATTCCCAATCCAATAGCCAATCCAATTTTCAGAATATCATTTTGCCATAATAAAAAGAACCCAACACTTATTACTGCATAAAAAAGGAAAAAAGCATCGTTGCGCTCAAACCATGAATCGTGGTCTTTTTTGTGATGATCGGCATGTAACTTCCATAAAAATCCATGCATGATGTATTTGTGACTGAACCAAGCCATAAATTCCATGATACAAAATGTAAGTACAAAAACAATTATATGAAGTAACATAATTATAAAATATTTAAATGATAATTAATATAACAACGCGCTAGCAATCCGAATTTTTGGTAATCAGGAACTCTGATACGCGTGTTTTTTATTTCGAGTGAAGGTGTTTTTTTTAATTTGGATAATAACTTTTTATAGTAAATATAAGCAGTATAAACGCCAAATTTAGCTTCTAATGGTAATTTAACAATTCCTTTGTAACCAGCTTCAAAATCAGCTTCAATTTCTCTAATGATTTCATTTTTTGATTGTTCGTCTAATCGAGATAAATCAGTGTTTGGAAAATAAGTTCTGTTTAAATCTTCAAAATCAGTTTTTAAATCTCTCAGGAAGTTTACTTTTTGAAAAGCAGAACCCAATCTCATGGCTGCATGTTCTAATTCTTCGAATTTTTTATCATCACCATCAACAAAAACTTTCAAACACATTAAACCTACAACATCAGCTGAACCATAGATATACTCATTGTATTCATCAAACGATTTATAAGTTGTCTTGTGTAAATCAAGTTTCATACTTTTCATGAAAGAATCAATCATCCATTGCGGTATAGCATACCTATGAACCGTATGTTGAAACGAATTCAAAATCGGATTTAAACTGATTTTATTTTTTAAAGCATCTTCCAAATCTTTCTCAAAATTTGCAAATAATTCTTCTTTGTTATAGTCATGAAAAGTATCTACAATCTCGTCTGCAAAACGCACAAAACCGTAAATATTATAAATATCTTGGCGGATTTTTGGAGCTAACATTTTTACAGCAGCTGAGAAGGAAGTGCTGTAGGATTTAGTAACGTGCCTGCTACAATCAAAAGATACGGTGTCAAAAATAGATTTCATAGCGTTAATTTTTATTTTTTTTAATCAAGTCGGCAACCAATTTTCCAGAAATTAACGATGGCGGAACTCCAGGTCCAGGAACGGTTAATTGTCCAGTAAAATATAAGTTTTCAACTCTCTTGCTTTTTAATTTAGGTCTCAAAAATGCAGTTTGAAGCAATGTGTTTGCCAAACCATAGGCATTACCTTTATAGGAATTATAATCTTTGATAAAATCATTAACACAAAAAGATTCCTTAAACATAATGTTATTACGAATTTTTTGTTGTGTCAGATTTTCAAAACGCATAATTATTTTGTTAAAATATTCTTCCCTAGTTTCTGGTAAGTCTTCTAAACCTGGTGCCAATGGAATTAAAAATATTCCAGCTTCTTTTCCTTGTGGTGCTGCGTTATCATCAGTTTTTGATGGAAAACTTGCGTAGAACAAAGGTTCTTTGGGCCATTTTGGATTATCGTAAATTGCCGAAGCATGTGTATCAAAATCAACATCAAAAAATAAAGAATGATGTTCTACGTTTTCAATTTTTTTATCAAAACCAACATAAAATAGGAGCGAAGAAGGAGCAAATATTTTTTTACTCCAATACTTTTCAGAATATGCTCTATGTTCTTTATCTAGCAACGTCTCGCTATGATTATAATCAGCACCGCTTAAAATAATATCTGCCTTTTCTTCTGTTCCATTTACCATTATAGAAACAGCTTTTCCATTATTAACTATTATCTTTTCAACATTAGCATTTGTTTTTATTGTAACTCCAAGTTCTATAGCTAATTGTTCCATGGCTAAAATAACACTATACATGCCGTTTTTTGGATGCCAAGTTCCTAAACCAAAATCTGCAAAATTCATAAAACTATAGAATGATGGCGTGTCAGAAGGTTTTGCACCAAGAAACAAAACAGGAAACTCTAATATTTGAATTAGTTTGGTGTTTTTAAACTTTCGTCTGATGTCTTTAGAAATATTTCCAAAAAACTGATTTACTTTTTTTGCTGTTTCTAAAGTTACAAGCTCTAATGGTGACACTCCAGGTCGATATACTAAATCTTTTATAGCAATGTTGTAATTGTCTTGCGCTTCTTTCATAAAAGAAGTCAATTTTTGACCACTACCTTTTTCTATACTTTCAAAAGTTTTTACAATTTCGGGCAAATTATCTGCAATGGTTACAAATTCATTAACTCCAAAATACACTTGATAGGCAGGCGATAATTTTATCAACTCATAGTAATCAGATGGTTTTTTGTCAAAATCATTAAAGAATCTTTCAAAAACATCGGGCATCCAATACCAAGTTGGACCAATATCGAAAGTAAAACCATCTTTTTTTAATTGTCTTGCTCTTCCGCCAATAGTATTGTTTTTTTCAAAAACCGTAACTTCATTTCCATCTTTGGCTAGATAACAAGCGGCAGCCAATGAGGAAAAACCTGAACCTATAATGTTTACTTTCTTTTTCATGCAATTTTTCCCAAAAAGGAAATTATAAGTTGTTAGTTAAATCTACTATTGATTGAAATAACTTAAAT
Organism: Flavobacterium sp. PMTSA4; assembly: GCF_032098525.1. Taxonomy (NCBI): domain Bacteria; kingdom Pseudomonadati; phylum Bacteroidota; class Flavobacteriia; order Flavobacteriales; family Flavobacteriaceae; genus Flavobacterium; species Flavobacterium capsici. The sequence goes on along the minus strand of NZ_CP134890.1, from coordinate 1,235,661 downwards.
CTTGGGTTCAATAATTTTGTATTTATGTTTTGTGTCATTCTTCCAATTAACCAAAACTCACTATCACCATTCCCAAATACAGTCTGTAACTCATTTATATAGTCATTTACGTCATCTTTATTGGGTTCAACGGTCATGTAGCAAATAAATCTTATGTTGTCAAAATAATTGCTTACATCTTTAATAGAGTCTACAGGTACACTTTCGCCAAGATAGATTGATTTATATCCGTGTAATAATATTTCGTAATTCAAGTACATTAAACCCAATTCATGGATTTCATTTAAGGGTAAATACAAAATGAATACTTTATCATCTCTTGTTGGTTCTTGAACTTGAAGCTTTTCAGTGTTAATCAGAATTTTTTGTTTGATTAAGTAGCTTATAAAATGCTCATGTGCTGGACTTATAGTGCCGGTTTGCCATAAAATTCCAATCTCCTCAATCAAAGGGATGAATACTTGAAAAAATATTTCCTTAAAAGATTTCTCAGAGAGTAGATTGTTATAAGTTGTAAAAAATAAAGATTGATCAAAATTCATCATTGCCATTTTGAAAGAGCTAACGGCATGATTTTTTGCAGTTTTATCGGTTACTATTTCATTTACAATTTTTGGTATCTGTTCTTTAGGGAAACGTGAAATTTTTGAAATTTTATAGCCATGGTCATGTAAAAGTGTTATGTTTAGTAGCTTTTGAAGGTTCTCTAAATCATACAATCTTATATTGGTATCGGTACGCATAGGTTCAAGAATATTATATCTTTTTTCCCAAATACGAATAGTATGAGCTTTTATTCCTGAAAGGTTTTCCAAGTCTTTGATGCTAAATACACTTTTTATATTGTTCATCTTTTTTTGTATAAAGTTAAACAAAAGTAATTAAAAAAGCAATTAGTCAAACAAATAATTGTAAATAAAAAAAAGACAAACGGATTGTTTGTCTTTTTATAGAAGTGTGACCACGATCAGATTCGAACTGACACGTCTTGCGACACTACCCCCTCAAGATAGCGAGTCTACCAATTTCTCCACGTGGCCTAAAACAAAAAAAGTCATTCGCCATGGCGAACAACTTTTTGTGACCCGACTGGGGCTCGAACCCAGGACCCCAACATTAAAAGTGTTGTGCTCTACCAACTGAGCTATCGAGTCGTTTACATTAAAATTAAGAAAAAAATTGTGACCCGACTGGGGCTCGAACCCAGGACCCCAACATTAAAAGTGTTGTGCTCTACCAACTGAGCTATCGAGTCTTTTTTTCTTTTTTGAATGCGGGTGCAAATATAAGGCGTTATTCTTTATATTTCAAAGCAATTTTATTATAAATTTACCTTTTTTTGTTCATTGTCCTTAAGGGCTTAATTTATAAGGATTTATCATGCTTAGTAAAATTATTTTGGTTGGTTATATGGGAGTTGGTAAAACAACTATTGGTAAAGAATTGGGAAAAATAACTAAAATTAAATACCTTGATTTAGATGAAATTATAGAAGAAAAAGAAAATTTAAGTATTGAAAAGTTGTTCAGTTCAAAGGGTGAACTCTATTTTAGAAAATTAGAGCACCAGCTTTTTGAGGGGTTAATTAATAATAATGAAAGTTTCATTCTTAGTACTGGTGGTGGAACTCCTTGTTATTATAATAATCATTTATTTTTAGAAAATAAATCGGTTGTTTCTATTTATTTAGAAGCTTCAATTAATACTATTTTTAATCGATTAGTTAACGAACAACATCAAAGACCTATAATCAAGGATTTAAATGAAATTGAGTTAAAAGAGTTTATAGGGAAACATCTTTTTGAACGAAGTTATTACTACTTGAATGCACATCATAAAATTAAGGTAGACGATAAAGATGTTTCAAGTATTTGTAAAGAAATAACTTCACTTTTACTCTAAGTAGGCAAAACTTTTGTCTTCTTCAAAAACAACTTGAACATGTTCTTTGGTTGATGTTGATAAAGATATTCCTTTGAAGTCAGCTTTTACTGGATATTTTTTGTGGTTTCTATCTACTAAGACAGCAGTTTTGAATTTCTTTAGCGGAACATTTAAAAAGTGTCTAACACCATAAATTAAAGTGGTTCCAGTGTTTAATACATCATCTATCAAGACTACATTTTTGTTCTCATAGGTGTCACTACTGATTGAAGTTGTAATCGATTTAAGAGGATTTTGCTTGTCTATAAAAACTTCACACAAAATCAATTCATTAGGCATAATCTTGGTCAGTTTTTCGTGAATTTTTTTGGCTAAAATGAATCCGTTTTGAGAAATTCCCGCGATGATGATACTTTCTTTTTCTCCAAATGTTTCGTAAATTTGATAGGCAATTCGTTGAATTTTATGTTCAATTTCTTCTTGTGACAGTATGATGTTTGGATTCATAAATTGATAATTCATGGTTATGACAAATATAGTATGAATTCTAATATTTAGTATGACAATTCATAATTAAAATTAGTTGAGGTTTCAGAAGTTGATTAAATTATTAGTAGTTCATCTGATTTTTTTGAATTATGTGTATTTTTTTTGTTTAACAAAATCATTTAACTTACTATTGGTCAGTAAAGTGATTAAAATTCATACGGAAATAGAATATTTTGTTATTTATACAAAAAAAATGCAGTAAGATTATTGTAATTATTTGGTTTTCATATAAATTTACCCGCTTTAAAAAATGTTTAGTTTTTACTTAGAAAAGAATTGCAATTTGAAATTAAAAATACATTTAGAAAATATATGCTTTGAATTGGTAACTACTTCTAAAAAGTTAGCAGTTGTTTTCAGCTTATTTTTTAGTCTATTTAGTTATTCCCAAGTAAGCACTTATTCCTTTAGTGAAACTTTAGGAACTTATACTGCGTTGACTACTCCAACACCATCTGTAGCCTATGCTACTCCTTGGGATAATAATACGAATGGGGCAGCTTTTCTGGCAAATATTGGTTTTAATTTTGTCTTTGATGGTAGTAACCAAACGCAATGTTATATAAGTCCCAACGGATTTATTACTTTCGGTGCGCAAGCACTAGGTACTACTTACATTCCATTGAGTGATGCTGCAATCTATACTAATGGAGGTGCTGTTAGTGCTTTAGGTATGGATTTAATTTCAACTACTGATAATATAGTTTACAGTACTATTGGAACTTCACCAAATAGAACATTTGTAGTAGAATGGAAAAATGCCAGACGTAAATCATTAACAGGTAATTTTAATTTTCAAATACGCTTATCAGAAACTTCAAACGTAATTCAAATTTCATACGGTTCTTGTGCCCCAGACGATGTAACGGTTTTAAATGCTCAAGTTGGAATAAGAGGGAATACGAATGACTTTTTACAAGGCAATGTAAAGAATAGATTTCAAACTGGTGCAAATGTCAATACTACATGGTTTAACAAGACTATTGCGGGAACAGCAAATTCTAATACAGTAAGAACAAGTGTAACGGAATATCCTAATTCAGGCTTATTATATACTTTTACACCTTCATCTACTTGTGTTTCTCCAACCGGAGCAGCTTCTAACCTTATTATTGGTGGAACAACTGTTACCACATCCAGTTTTGTTGGAAATAGTTTTACAGCTGCTTCGCCGGCGTCTACTAATTATTTAGTAGTAAGAAGTTTAACCAACACACCTCCAACGGCGAGTAATATTCCTAATAGAGTTTATTGGTCAGTAGGAGATGTTATCTCTGGAAATTATACTGTTATAAGTACTTCAAATGCAACCTCATTTACTGAAACAGGATTGACAAGCAATACTACTTATTATTATTGGGTTATACCTTATAATAGTGGTTGTTTAGGTGGACCTTTGTATTATTTAGTAGCCATGGCTTCAAATTCTAACACTACGTGCTCAGATGCTCCTACAGGTTTAACTACATCAGGGATTCTTGGAAATTCTTTCACAGCATCCTGGGATGCTGTTCCTGGAGCTATAGATTATAGAATAGATGTATCTACCACGAGTAATTTCTCCACAATCTTGCCTGCCTATAATAATTTATTGGTAGGAGGATTGACTACCATAAACGTTACGGGATTAAATCCTACTACAACCTATTATTATAGAATTAGAGTAGCAGGTTCTAATTGTTTTAATTACAGTACTACCGCATCATTAACTACTTTGTGCGGTGCTTTTCCAATTCCCTATTTTCAAAATTTTGATGGAACTCCCGTTAATATTACTCCAACTTGTTTCACTATAGCAAACTATAATGCAGATTCTGTTTTATGGCAGGTTAAAAATTCAATTGCTTCTTCAGCTCCTAATGCTATACATCTTAGTACCAATACTACTGTTGATAGTGATGATTGGTTTTTTCTACCTGGATTAAGTTTAACATCTGGAGTTACCTATCGTCTAAAATTTAAATACAACACTTTAAGTGCCGGATTATATGCTGAAAATTTAAGAGTTAGGTTAGGGAATGGGCCTTCTGATGCTAATATGAGTATCACAATTCTTGATCTTTCAAGTATTTTGAATACGGTATATCAAACTGCTTTTGTCGATTTTACACCCGTAAGTACAGGGGTTTATTACATAGGTTTCCAAGGGTATAGTTTTGCAAATCAAAGTAAAATAGCCGTCGATGATATAAGTGTCATTGTTTCGCCTACATGTTTTGAACCAACTAACCTTACCGTTAATTCGGTATCAAGTAACTCAGCGTCTATATCTTGGGATGCAGCAGTGCCTCCACCATCTAATGGTTATCAATATTATGTGAGTACTTCAAGTAATTTACCAGGCTCCACAGTTACCCCAACTGGCTCTGTAGGAACAGGTATTACAACAGCTTCAATATCAGGATTAAGTCCTGCTACATTATATTATGTATGGGTACGAGGTAATTGTGGTGGTTCTGATCAAAGTGTTTGGAGTTTGATACAATCCTTTAGTACGGATTGTAGTGCTCCTTCCTTATTGCCTGTTGTTAACGGAACTCTTTGTGGTGGTGGATCAACTACGCTTCAAGCAACACCAAGTGGAGGTGCAACCATTGAATGGTTTTCAGATGCTGCTGGAACAAATTTAGTCTCAACAGGAAATAATTATTTGACGCCAACTTTATTTTCTACCACTACTTATTATGCACAATCAAGAGCTCCAGGAGGAATTGTCTCGGTAGGACCATTATCTCCAACGACTCAAGGAGGTGCTTTAGGTTCTGATAATTTACAAACATTTGTTTCATTTACAGTCAATTCTTCTACTGTATTTCAATCTCTGGATATATATCCGTTAGTTTCTGGACAAAGTGGAGTATTTACTATAAAAAACTCTTCAAACATTGTTTTAGGTACTTATTCCTTTGTGACAAGTACGGCTGGTGGAGCCACAGCCCAAACAATTAGTTTAGGATTAAGTTTAGGCGCCGGAAATTATACAATCTCTTTTGATACTTTGCCGGCAGGAGGATTAATCATCAACAATGAAAATAGTTCTTACCCTTATTCTTCTACAATAGCAAATATAACAGGAAATGGTTATGACAATACTTATTTGATGTACGCCTACAATTGGAAGTTTTCAAATATTTGTCGTTCGCTTTTAACTCCAGTAACCGCTACTGTAACTTCAGCTCCAGCAGTTTCGTTAAGCCAAACCACAGCAACAATTTGTTATGGGGTTCCAACTTCTGTAGTTACTGTTTCAGGGTATTCTAGTTATAATACATTTGTTTGGTCACCATCAACAGGTGTTTCAGGTACGGCTGCTACAGGTTACACTTTTAACCCAACGACATCCACAAATTATACGCTTACACTTTCTCAAACATCAGGAAGTTTATGTAGCACACAATTGTCTATAAATATTACGGTAAAACCTGAGCCACCAGGAATCTCTATTGTTCCTGCTAGTGCAACTTTTTGTCAAGGCACCGTTCAAGTATTGAATGCTGCATTAGCAGCAGCTACACCTGCAGTAATATATGAAGAAAAGTTTAACAATACTACCAACAACTGGCTTACAACTAATTTGTCTGTTGGTGGAATAGTTGCCAATTCTTCTTGGACTTTAAGAAACAGTCCTTACACATACACTAGTGCTTATTGGAACACAACCTTAAGCAGTAATGATGCTTCAAAATTTTATTTTACCAATTCTGATGCGCAAGGTAGCCCAGGAACAAATAAAACAATAACCTATTTAGAGTCTCCATCCATTAGTTTTGCTGGCTATACTTCCGCTACCTTAACATTTTATCATTATTTGCGTTTTATACCAGGTAACAAAGCTCGTGTTGAGGTTTCTGTAAATGCTGGTCCATGGACTCAAATTGCAAACTTTACCTCCTCTCAAGGAACAGCATCCAACTTTACGCAAGCTACTATTGATATGAGTAGCTATGCGGGTAATAGTTCTGTCAAAATCCGATTTTATTATGATGCTTCATGGGATTATGGATGGGCTGTAGATAATGTAAAAATAACTGGAAATCTTGCAGTTGAGGTAACTTGGGCTCCAGCTACTGGGTTGTATTTTGATAGTGCAGCTACTTCTCCCTATATAGCAGGTACTCCAGCCGCATCTGTCTATGCAAAACCGGCTGTAACCACAGTTTATACAGGTACTGTTTTAGGAGCAAATGGATGTTTTGCAAGTGGTACATCTACACTGACTGTTAATAGTAACCCAACATTAGGAACCTTATCAAGCAATCAAACCATCTGTGCCAATTGGGCTCCGGCCGATTTGGTATTAACAGGATATTCCAATGCTATTGTTCGTTGGGAATATGCATCAGACGCCGCATTTACGTCCGGATTAACCACTATCGCAAATACTACCAATACCTTAACGGCAGCCCAAATGGGAACTTTTACAGGTCCTCGCTATTTTAGAGCAGTCTTGCAGAATGGCATTTGTCCTACGGTCAATACAGGTTCAGTGGTAATCACTACTCCTCAAACTACTTGGAACGGTACTTCGTGGAATAATGGTGTGCCAACCTCAAGTACTAAAGCAGTGTTCATGGGTAATTACAGTTCGACAGCTTCTTTACAAGCTTGTTCAGTTGAAGTCATTTCGGGAACGGTTATTTTTAATTCGGGACACACTTTAATAGTTGACAACGATGTTAAAGTTAGTGGAGGTTCTTTAGTGTTCCAAAATAATGCAAGTTTGGTTCAAATAAACACTTTAAACAATCTAGGAGTGCAATTTACCAACACGGGTAATATTACTTATAAAAGAACCAGCACTCCGGTTAGAAAATACGATTATACCTATTGGTCTACACCTGTGTCACCTCAAACCATGATGGACTTTTCTTCAGGTTCAACTTTGTTTTACATTTTTGACCCTACCATAGGAAATTGGGTGTATGCACCTAGTAATGTTCCTATGATACCGGCAAAAGGATATTTAATCAGAACACCAGATATTGCACCGTTCAATACTACTACGGCAAATTATTTCTTTGGTTCATTTATAGGGGTACCAAATACAGGAACAATCAGTATTCCTATTGTTGGTGGAGCTCTTCAGTTCAATTTGATTGGAAATCCATATCCAAGTGCGCTAAGCGCTAATTCATTCTTGTCTGATGCAGCCAATGTACCAGTTATTGATGCCACCATTTATCTTTGGACACACAATACACTTATAACTAATAATGTATATAATGCCGCAGATTATGCTATGTATAATTATTCGGGTGGAGTAGGTACTGGCAGCAGTGCAATAACCTCAGGAAATAATGCTGTTCCAAACGGAAAAATTGCCTCTGGTCAAGGATTCTTTATCAAAGGATTGTCTTCGGGTAATGCGGTCTTCAAAAACAGTATGCGTATAAATGGCAATAACGACCAATTTTTCAGAATGAGTAATCCACCAACTCAAAACACCGCTGACGAACTGGAGGCACATCGTTTTTGGTTGGATATTTCCAATACCACAGGTGGTTATAAGCAACTTTTAGTAGCTTATATTGAAAATGCTACTGATGGTATTGATAGAGGTTTTGATGGTGAAATGGTAGATATAGGCAATTCTATTACTTTATATGTAAAACAAGATGCGCTGAAACTATCCATTCAAGGTAGAGCATTACCGTTTGCAGATAGCGATATCATTCCTTTAGGATACAGATCTTCCGCAGATGGAAGTTATCAGATTCAATTGTCTAATTTTGATGGCTTGTTCTTGAATCAAAACATTTATTTGGTCGACCATTTATTGAATGTTGTTCATGATATTAAAGCTTCGCCTTATAGTTTTACCACTTTGGCAGGAACTTTTGAAAATCGTTTTGAAATACAGTTTACCAATAGTGCTTTAGGAACTACTACATTTAATACCAATCAAGTGATTATCTATAAAGACGGACAAAGTGATTTTGTAGTAACTACTGGGC